>JAWKWX010000005.1:0-218477 GCA_041397305.1 Paracoccaceae bacterium
AAATAGGGGCGCCCCTCGACCGAGGCGGTATAGACGGCCGCGGCTTCCAGCAGTTCGGTCAGATCGTGGGCGCCAAGCTTTTCGGCGAATTCGGCGAAGCTGCTGACGCTGTCGGGCGAAATCTCTTCGTCGGCGTCGAACTCATAGTCTTCGTCGTCAAAGCCCGCCTCGCCGTCCGATGCGATGCGGCGCGGGCGGACACTGGTTTCGCGCCCGCCCTCAGACGGGCGATCGACACGCTGCTCGGACACGAGGACAAGCGGTGCCACCGGGGCCGGGCGTGCCGTTGTCGGTTGCATCGAGGTCGGCCGATGCGGCCGGACGGCGCGCGACAGGTCGTCGCGATAGCGGCCGAGGTCGGCCTCTTCATCGACGACCGACGCCTTCGGTTCGCCGTCGGTCACCTTGCGATCGGCGATCGTGGCCGCCACCGCCGCCTTCAGATGCGAGATCGAGGAGAATTTGCGACGGGTCTCGGCGCCCTCGAGTTTCTGGCGCGCCTCTTCCATCAGCCGCTCGACATCGTGCGCCTCTTCGGAACCGGCGAGATCGGGCATCTGGTCGCCGTCATCGGCCGGTGCCTGATGCGCCTCGGCCTCTTCGGGATGGCCGATCCGGCGGCCGATGCGGATCACGCGGGCGCGGGCGCGCTGGAAGAAGCTCGCGGGTTCCGGCGCGGGCGCGACTGCCTCGGCAGCCGCCTCGGCCATGTCCTCATCGTCATCGAAGCCCGTCGGTGGGGCCCAGGGCGCGGCGCCTTTCGGAGATGCCGCGGCCGGTGCCGGGGCCGGCGCGGGCGGATCTTCCGGTACGATCTGGGTTTCCTCGCGCAGGGCGGTCAGGCGCGACAGCAGTGCCTCATCGTCGGCAAGCAGCGGCAGGTCGGTCTCGTCATCCTCGAGGAAATCGGCCGAAGTTTCTGCGCCGGATGCGGCGCGGACCGGTTCGGGCCTGTCGCCGGGCAAATCTTCGGACGCCTCGTCGGTGGCCATCTCAGCCCGTTCGGCCGCACGCGCGGCTTCGGCTGCCAGAAGCTCGGGCTTGTCGTCGCTGCGGTCGAGGCTGAAACCGAAATCCTCGGCCATGTCCGGCTCGGCCGCAGACATCATCTCGGCGTCCGCCTCATCGGCTTCGGCGTCGGCGGCCCGGGCGGCGCGGACACCTTCGACAACCGCGCGGATCCGCATGAGCTTCGCCGCGATCGAATCCGGTGCCGGGGCCTCTGCGGCCTGCTCTGCGGCAGGTTGGGTGGCGGCGGGCGGCGGCGCGGGCGGCAGCGGTGCTGCGGCGACCGGCGCACTTGCTTCTTCCTCGACGATCTCGTGCAGAGCCTCGTCGGGCGTGATGGCTTCTGCCGTCTCGATAGTGTCGGCCACGTCTTCGACCGGGAACTCATCGGCGAGTGCGGCGACGGACGGTTCCGCGGCGGCACCCTCGGCGACGAAGGCATCCGCCTCGGTCATGGCGGCTGTTTCGGGCTCAGGAACCTCTTCCGGCATCGCCGCTTCCACGGCGGCTGGCTCGGCGGGCATCTCGGCGTCCGCGGATTCGACCGGGGCCGACGCGTCCGTCTCTTCGCTTGCCCGCGCGATGTCGGCCGCTTCTGCGGACTGAGGCGCGAGAGGCTCGGCAACAGGCTCGGCAACAGGCTCGGCGACGAGGTCGGCAACGGGCTCGGCGGGCGGGGTGGGCATCGGGGGTGAAACGGCTGCGGCTGCGGCAACCGGCGCAGGTTCGGCAACCGGGGCCGGGTCGGTCTGACGCAGCATCACGCCATGTTCGCCAAGCTTCGCCTCGACCCGGCGATGGATCTCGCGCTCGGCGATCTTTTGCAGCATTTCGGTGTCCGGCACCGGCGGCTCGGCACCGAAGTAGCGGTCTTCGGCAGCAAGGTCGCGGAAATATTCTGCGACCGCCTTCATCATCACGAAAGGCTCGTCGAACCCTTCCAGCGTGCAGGAAAAGGTCCCGTAGGAAACAGTGAGAATCTTGCTTGGCCCGACCATTCTATGTCTGCCTTCCATCACGGCGTTCCTCTGCATCGAACCTCAGAACTGGTTCGCGAGCATGAACAGATATAGGTAAATTAAAGGATTCTTTCGGACCGCCCGCACCCGCCGTTGCCACAATTGCCGATAAACTCATCATGACAGACAGAACTGTTGAATTCCAAGAACCAGTGACTTTTTTGGGCGGGGGCCGTGCCGACTCCGGCCTGCTTCGAACCATCCTGAAGCGGGCGCCTAGGCTCATAGCCGTCGATGGTGGCGCGAATATGGCGGTATCTGAAGGACTTAGCCCCGATCTCGTGATCGGGGATTTCGATTCCGTGACGGAAGAAACGCTCGCGGCCATCCCGCTGGACCGCCAGATGCGGATCGCCGAGCAGGAGACGACCGATTTCGAGAAGTGCCTGTTGCGGGTCAGGGCGCCGCTGATTCTCGGGCTGGGCTTCACCGGCGCGCGGGTCGATCACAGCCTGTCGGTGATGAGCGCGATGGTGCGCCATTCGGGCAAGCCCTGCATCATCCTGGACGAGACCGACCTGATCTTTGCCGCCCCGCCGCGCCTTGCGCTCGACCTTGCCGCCGGGACGCGGCTGTCGCTCTTCCCGATGGCAACGATCGAGGGGCGGTCGAGCGGCCTGCGCTGGCCGATCGACGGGCTCACGCTGGCGCCCGATGGCAGGATCGGCACTTCGAACGAGGCAACCGGCCCGGTCGATCTGGCCTTCGCGCGGACGGGAATGCTGATCGTGCTGCCCGCGGGTCAGCTGACCCAAGCGATCACGGGGCTTCTGTCAGCGCACGGCTTGCGCTGAGGCTGCGGGCGGCGATCCGTTCGCGGTGGATGATATAAAGGCCCGAGGCGACGATCACGCCGATGCCTGCCCAGGTGATGGCGTTCGGAAAGTCGCCGAAAACGAGAAAGCCGAAAAGCGCCGCGGGCACGATTTCCAGATAATGCAGCGGCGCGAGTGTGGCCGAGGGTGCGAATGTCAGCGCATAGGTCATCGACATGTGGCTGACGGTCGCCGCAAGGCCCACGCAGAAACACCAGAGCCAGAAGATGCCCGACGGCAGCGAAAGGCTGAGCGTCGGGTCGCCTGCGAGGGCTGCGATCCCCGAGAAGGGCAGGCAGAGGAGGCCCGCGACGAGCGCGGTCTGGACCTGCATCGCGACGGGATGGACATGGGCCGAGAGCGCCCGGGTGATGAGAATGTAGAGCGCGAAGCTGACCGCCGTGCCGAGCGGCAAGAGCGCCACGAGGCCGAAGGCCGCGAAGGCGGGCTGGATCACCAGGAGCGAGCCTACAAAGCCGACGATCGCCGCGCCGATGCGGCGCGGCCCGACCTGCTCGCCCAGCACGAAACGGCCGATCAGGAGAATGATGAACGGCTCCAGAAACACGATGGCGAGCGCATCGGCGAGCGGCATGGACCGCAGCGCCGCGACGAAGCACCAGGTGGAGATGACCGAGACGAAAGCCCGCGCGAGCGTGAGTGTCAGCGCCCGGCCGGACAGGCGCAGCGACAGCCCCATGACCCACAGGATCGGCGCCATCAGCACCGCCTGCACGAGGAAGCGCCCGAAGGTGATCGAGCCCACCGAAACCGCTTGTCCGGCGAGTTTCGAGGCCACGTCGATCAGAGGCGCGATCGTGCAGAAACCGAGCATCAGCACGACGCCGAGAAGCGGGCGGTCATTGGTGTTCATATGGATCTCGCTAGCCCGCGCCGCGGCGGAAGTCCATGCCCTCAGCGCCTGAGCCAGCCGCGGCTCGCGCAGCCTTCGAACGCCCGGTCGCCAAGGGTCAGGCGCGCATGGAACTCATAGGTCGCGGGCGCGCCCTCGGGGCCAAGCGCGCAGGGCCCCGCGCTGAGGAGAAGCGCATAAGGCTGCCCGCCATGTTGGCCGTGAAAGGTGCGCCCTGTCCGACCGTCCTCGTGGGTCACGGGGCCGGTCTCGGCCTGGCCGTCCAGCGTGATCCCGGCCAGAGGATCGTCGATGGTCGCTGCCCAGCCCGGGCCCTTGGCCACGACCTCCCAGGCAAGCCGGGTGGCGCCCCTGGTGGCGATCGGTCCGACATCGTCGCAGGCGGCGAGAAGCGACAGGAGGAAGAGGGGCGGCGAGAGGGCCCGGAGGAGCGTGCGTTTCATCGGTTCTGCATAGGCGGCCGGCGGGGCGGGGCACAGTCGGGAATACCTGCCCGCCAGCGCGCGTCAGGCAGGCATCGGCGCCCCCGTACGGTCGGCCCAGTCGGCGCGCAGTGCCCGGCCGCGCCCCTTGAAGCCGCCGCCCGGAAGGCGGCCGTCGGCCATGCGGTCAAGGCGGAAATGGCGGAAATCCTGCCTGAGTTCGCAGAAGGCGGCGAGGACAACTGCATCGATGTAATAGACGAGTGCGAGCGGCAGGACGGCGCGGTCGCTCTCCTCTCCGTCCGCATTGCGGTAGTGAAAGGCGATCCGCCGTTCGTCGCGGATGGCGCGGCGCAATAGCGCTGGATCGACGCCTGCCGCCGGCAGGCCGTGCCAGCCCGAGGCGGCGAGCGTTGCCGATGCCTGCCGGGGCGCCGAGGCGGCGATCTTTGCCGCGACCCCCTCGGCCGCCGCCACCAGCCCCCGGTCGCCGGTGCGCGGCAGCAGGGCAAGCGCCACGACGATCGCCTCGACCTCTTCGGCGGTGAAGTTCAGCGGCGGCAGGTCGAAGCCGGGGCGCAGGATATAGCCCAGCCCCGCCGCCCCGTCGATCGGCACGCCCATGGCCTGCAACCCCGCGATGTCGCGGTAGACGGTGCGGCGCGAGGCGCCGAGCCGCTCGGCGATCTCCGCCGCTGTCAGCGGGCGCCGCCGCCCGCGCAGGAGCGCGATCAGATCGAGCATGCGGATCGGTTTCATGGCCCGAGCCTTCCCCATCGCTGTTGCCAGCTAGATGGCAGCAGCATTGCGGCAAACCGGCTCCGGCACAATGGAGGACCGAGATGAGTGCGGCAATCGAGACCCGTTCCCTGAAGATGATCGAGGCGCATCTGTTCGAGGTGCAGGCGCCGGAAGCAGACGTGGGGCGCATCCTTGATGCGGTGACCGCCATTGACCCGCTGGCAATGACGCCCGCCTATGACAGCAACGCTTTCGTCAGCGCCACGGGCACCGAACGCTACCGGCCGCGCGAGGGCGCGGTGGCCGGGGTGGAAGAGGCGGCACGCCAGAGGCCGGGCGTCGTGTCGATCACGTTCGAGACGGTTCGGGGCGCCGACCTGGCGGCCTGCATCGCCGAGGCCATCTTTCAGGTGCACTCCTATCAGGAGCCGTTGATCCGGATCACGACCGTGCTGACGGCGCGGTCGAAAGGGCTTGATGACAGCGCCAATCCGCATCGCTGGTGGAACACGACCGGCGACTGGAAAGGTCGGGCATGACGCGGCATCAGGCGGGTGTCCTGCTGGTTCTGGCCTCGACGCTGCCCTTCGCGCTGGCCGGTGTCTTCACCCGGGCGATCGCGGCGGATGTCTGGACGGTGCTGGCCTGGCGCGGGGCGATCGGCGGCGGGATCATCCTGATCTATGCGCTTCGGCGCGAGGGGCGGGCGCCGATGGGATTGCCCGGCTGGCGGCTCGCGCTGGTGTCGGCGCTGGCGAGCGCGGCCTTCCTTGGCGCCTTTCGCGCCACCCATGTCGCCAATGTCACGCTGATCTACACTCTGGCGCCCTTCGTGGCGGCGGGGCTCGACCGGCTCGCGCGCGGCGAGCCGGTGCGGCGGGAGGTGATACGGGCGGCGCTATTCTCGCTTGGCGGCGTGGTTCTGGTGGTGGGCGGCGGGTTGGGGCAGGGCCGGCTCGCCGGCGATCTGATGGCATTGGCCATGACGGTGCTGATGGCCCTGACCATGATCCTGATCCGGCGGGGCGAAGGCGTGCCGGTCCTGCGCGCGATGGCGGCCGCGGCCCTGCCGCTCGGGCTCGCGGGGCTTGCCCTGGGCGAGCCGCTTTCGGTGTCGGTGCACGACGGGATGCTGCTGGCGGCCTTCGGCTGTTCCTTCGCGCTCGCGACCATCCTTCTGACCGAGGGCGCGCGGCGCATTCCTGCCGCCGAAGTGGCCTTCCTCGGCGGGGCGGATGTGCCGATCGCCATCGCGCTTGCGGTGGCATTTCTGGGCGAATGGCCGCCGCTTCTGACCTGGC
The DNA here is from genome assembly GCA_041397305.1 of Paracoccaceae bacterium. Classification (GTDB taxonomy): domain Bacteria; phylum Pseudomonadota; class Alphaproteobacteria; order Rhodobacterales; family Rhodobacteraceae; genus TMP-24. The sequence goes on from JAWKWX010000005.1 coordinate 6,181, forward strand.
TTGGCGGATCCGTCGTACTTGTCGCGGTCTTCCGGCAGGGCTGGCGCGATCTCGGGCGCTGATCCAGCGGGGACCCGCGCCATTTCATCTTGGCCCAAATACCTCGGGGGCGCGGGGGCTGGCCCCCGCCCGGCCTCAGCAGTTCGGGACGTTCACGGCCAGGCCGCCGAGCGAGGTTTCCTTGTATTTCTCGTGCATGTCGCGGCCGGTCTGGCGCATGGTCTCGATCGCGGCATCGAGCGGTACGAGATGCTGGCCGTCCCCGCGCAGCGCGAGCGAAGCGGCCGAGACCGCCTTGATCGCGCCGAGGCCGTTCCTCTCGATGCAGGGCACCTGCACAAGGCCCCTGACCGGGTCGCAAGTCATGCCGAGATGATGCTCGAGCGCGATCTCGGCGGCATTTTCCACCTGCTCGGGCGTGCCGCCCATCACCGCGCAGAGGCCCGCCGCGGCCATGGCGGCGGCGGAACCCACCTCGGCCTGGCAGCCGCATTCGGCACCCGAGATCGAGGCATTGTGCTTGCAAAGCCCGCCGATGGCGGCGGCGGTCAGGAGAAAATCGCCGATCTTCGTCCGGCTCGCGCCCGGCACATGGTCGAGCCAGTAGCGGATCACCGCGGGCAGCACGCCCGCCGCGCCGTTCGTCGGCGCCGTCACGACCTGGCCGCCGGCGGCATTTTCCTCGTTCACCGCCATCGCATAGGTCGACATCCAGTCGTTGATCGTATGGGGCGCGGTCAGGTTCAGCCCGTGTTCGGCCTTCAGCGCCTCATGGATCGCCTTCGCCCGGCGGCGGACCTTCAGGCCGCCGGGCAGGATGCCTTCGCCCGCCAGGCCGCGGTCGATGCAATCGTTCATCACCTGCCAGAGCCGCGCCATCCCTGCGTCGATCTCGGCGGCGGGGCGGAAGCAAAGTTCGTTCGCGCGTTTCATCTCGGCAATGGTCTTGCCGGAGGCCTTTGACATGGCGAGCATTTCGGCGGCGGTCTGGAAGGGGAAGGGGCAGTCGGCGCGGGCTTTCGCGGCGGCACCCGCCTGCTGTTCGGCCTCTGTCACCACGAAGCCGCCGCCGATGGAATAATAGGTCTCCTGCAGGATCACGTCGCCCTGCGCATCCGTCGCCATCAGGACCATGCCGTTGGCATGACCGGGCAGCGGATGTTTGTAGTCGAAGATCAGGTCGGTCTCGGGCGCGAAGCTCAGCGTCGGCAGGCCGGGCGCGGTGACGGTGCCGGTCGCGGCGATGGCGGCAAGCGCCTCTTCGGCCTTCGCATGGTCGTAGCTGTCGGGCAGGAAGCCCGCGAGGCCGAGAATGGTCGCGCGGTCGGTCGCATGGCCCTTGCCGGTGAAGGCCAGGGAGCCATGGAGCGAGGCGCGCAGCCCGTGCGCGTGGAAGGGCGAAGCGCGCAAGAGGTCGAGGAAGCGGCCCCCGGCCACCATCGGCCCCATCGTGTGCGAGGAGGAGGGGCCGACGCCCACCTTGAACATGTCGAAGACGGAAAGGAACATATGGGCCTCAGGCGGGATCGGTGAAGAGGGAGGGGCCGAGGCTTTCGGCCTCCGCTGCCTTCAGGGCGGCGGGGCGGGCCTCGTGGGCGAGCAGCACGGCGCGGATCGCCGGATAGTCGGCGGTCGGGAAGCGGAAACTGTGGCGCGGGCCCGGCGCGGCGAGCCAGCGCAGGAGAAGGCCGAGGTAATGGACCAGCATCGAGGGCCGGTCGGCGGCGAACCATTGGGGCCTTTCCGCAGCCAGCATCCGGTCGAAGATCGTGAGCAGCGTGCGCATCCGGGCCTCGGCATGATCAAGGACCTGAGGGGCGCAGCCCGGCCCGGCTGTGCGGTCTGGGTAGAAGAGCTGCAGGAGGGTCGGATGGATGTTGTGGGCGATGAAGAAGAGCCATTTCAGGAATTGCGCGCGATCGGGGTCGGCGGGCGCCGGGGCGATACCGCCGTGCTTGTCGGCAAGGTAGAGCAGGATCGCGGCGGTTTCGAACATCGGCCCGTCCGGGGTTTCCAGCACCGGGATGAGGCCCAGCGGATGAAGCGCGCGGTAGGCGTCGCTTTGCGCCTCTCCCGCAGCGCGGTCGAGCAGCCGTGCCTCATAGGGCAGGCCAAGTTCTTCGAGCACCAGCCGCACGGCCAGCGATGCGGCATCCGGGGTGAAATGCAGTCTGTACATGGGCGCGCCTCCCTGTGGTCCTCTCTGCCCGGAAATGGCGGCAAGGAACAGTCGGATTTCGACCTAAGCGGCGCGACGGGCGTCAGGCCGGGGCCGGGCGGCGCTGTCAGAGCCCGCCCTGGGCGAAATCCCACAGGAGCTTGAGGTTGAGCGCGACGATCACAAGGGCCACCAGGGCGGCGGTCATGACGACCGGGGACGGGGCGGTCAGATCGCCCATCTTGCGCCGGTCGGCGGTGAACAGGACGAGCGGGATTACCGCGAAGGGCAGTTGCAGCGACAGGACGACCTGGGTGAGGATCAGAAGTTCTCCCATCCCGTCGGAGCCATAGATCAGCGTCACGCCGGCGGCGGGCATGATGGCGATGCCGCGCGTCACCAGCCGTCTCAGCCAGGGCTGCAGGCGGATGCGCAGGAAACCTTCCATCACCGCCTGGCCGGCCAGTGTTGCCGTCACCGTGGAATTGAGACCGCAGGCCAGAAGTGCCACTGCAAAGAGCGCGGGCGCCACCGACTGGCCGAGGATCGGGCCGAGGAGCGCATGGGCGCGGTCGATGTCGGCCACCTCGGTTTCGCCCGTCGCATGGAAGCTGGCGGCGGCGAGGATGAGGATCGAGGCATTGATCAGAAGCGCGAAGGACAAGGCCACCGTGCTGTCGAGTGTGGCATAGCGCAGCGCCTCGCGCCTTTCCGCAAGGCTGTCGCCATAGGCGCGGGTCTGGACGATGGCGGAATGCAGATAGAGGTTGTGGGGCATGACCGTGGCCCCGAGAATCCCCAGCGCGAGATAGAGCATCTCGGGGTTCCGCACGATCTCGACGGTCGGGGCGAAGCCCAGGATCACCGCGCCCCAGTCGGGATCGGCCATCGCGATCTGGATGGCGAAACTCAGGGTGATGACGGCAAGAAGCGCCATCACGAAAGCTTCCAGCCAGCGGAAGCCCTTTTTCTGCAGCCAGAGGATCAGGAAGACATCAAGCGCGGTGATAAGGACGCCGAGTTCAAGCGGGATGCCGAAGAGAAGGTTGAGCCCGATCGCCGTGCCGATCACCTCGGCAATGTCTGTGGCGATGATCGCAAGCTCGGCAAGCGCCCAGAGGGGCCAGACGAGCCAGCCGCCCCAGGCATCGCGGCAGGCCTGCGCCAGATCGCGCCCCGAGGCGATGGCAAGCCGGGCGCAGAGCGCCTGCAAAAGGATCGCCATCAGGTTCGACAGCAGCGCGACGGTGAGGAGCGTATAGCCGAAGCGCGAGCCGCCGGCGAGCGATGTGGCCCAGTTGCCCGGGTCCATGTAGCCGACCGCGACCATGTAGCCCGGCCCGATGAAGGCGAGCGCCCGGCGCCATTTTCCCTGCGGCACGCTGATGGAGCGGTTGACCTCCGACAGGGCGGCTTCGCCCCGCGCGCGCCGCCAGCCGCCGTTCGTGGAGGCGGCGAGGGCCGAGATGCTGAAATCGTTCGGCAAGACAGATCCTGCAATTGAGAACTATTTGCAATCTCTGCCCGACGGCGGCGACTGTCAAGGGCCGACGGTTGCCGGCCGACGGGACCGGCTGGCGGGTCGCACAGGCACGAACGCGCGGGTCGGTGTGAACCATGTTCGCCGCGACGAAGAGCCATTTCGGGAAGCGCTGGTTCCTGGCCGCCCGCCTGCCAGTCGACCTCGGCAAACCGTGCGCTCGCCGCGACCGCAGGCACCGATCCCGCCGGATTGTCGTGACCGCCTGCCTGCGCGGGCGGATTTGCCCTCGCGATTCCGGGGTGGCTTTCCTATAAGCGGGGCAACCGAAGACGGAGATGCCCATGACCAGCCTGACCCCCGCCGATCTGGCCAAGACAGCCGCTGCCGATGCCGCCGTCGCGTTCGTTCAGGACGGGATGCGGCTGGGCCTCGGCACCGGATCGACGGCGGCCTTCATGGTGAAACGGCTTGGCCAGCGGGTGCGCGAGGAAGGGTTGCGCGTGGTGGGGGTGCCGACCTCGTCGCGCACCGCCGATCTGGCGCGGGCCGAAGGCATAAGGGTCGTGACGCTCGATCAGGCGGGCTGGCTCGACATCACCATCGACGGGGCGGACGAGTTCGACCCGGACCTCACGCTGATCAAGGGCGGCGGCGGCGCGCATCTGCAGGAAAAGGTGGTGGCGGCCGCTTCGGACCGGATGATCGTGATCACCGATCCGGGCAAGCGCGTCGCCCGGCTTGGCGCCTTCCCCCTGCCCATCGAGGCGCTGCAGTTCGGCCTGGCCTCGACCATCCGCCATATTGGCGCGGCCTTGACCGATCTCGGGTACGGCGACACGAAGATTACCCGTCGCATGGCGGGCGAAAGACCTTTCGTCAGCGACGAGGGCAATGCGATCCTTGATCTGCATCTGGGCACGATCACGAGTGCACCGGCGCTCTCAATCCGGCTGAACCAGATCCCCGGTGTGGTTGAAAACGGGCTTTTCATCAATATGTCGGACCTCGTGGTCGTCGGCCACACCGATGGCCGGGCGGAGCTGATCGAGGCGGAGCCGGGGCTGGCGGAGAGACTGCGCGTGGCACGCCCGCGACTGGACAATCCATTCGCCGACATCGTCGGCTGAGACCGGCGGACAGCCGGCAGAAAGGCGGGCATGATGGCCTTCGACTACGATCTCTTCGTCATCGGCGGCGGCTCGGGTGGCGTGCGCGCCGCGCGGATCGCGGCGGGGGAATATGGCGCGAAGGTCGCGCTGGCCGAGGAATACCGGATGGGCGGCACCTGCGTGATCCGCGGCTGCGTGCCGAAGAAGCTGATGGTCTTTGCCTCGTCCTACAAGACCGCCATCGAGGAGGCGCGGTCCTACGGCTGGGCGGCGGAGCCGGGCGCCTTCAACTGGCAGGCGTTCCGGGCGAAGCTTGATGCCGAGCTGGACCGGCTTGAGGCCGCCTATCGGTCGGGGCTGAAGAACGCGGGCGTCACCACGTTCGACATGCGCGCCACGGTCGCCGACGCGCATACTGTCGCGCTCGCCGACGGGCGGAAGGCGACCGCGAAACATATCCTGATCGCAACCGGTGGGCGGCCCTCGCTGCCGCAGGCGGCGGCAGAGGCGGGGGCGTTGACCTCGAACGACATTTTCAAGCTGGATGCGCTGCCGAAATCGGTGCTGATCGTCGGCGGCGGGTTCATCGCCTGCGAATTTGCCTGCATCCTGAACGGCCTTGGCGTCGAGGTGACGCAATTCTACCGGGGCGAGCAGATCCTGCGTGGCTTCGACGGCGAGGCGCGCGGCCATGTCGCGGAAGAGATGCGCGCGCAGGGGGTGAACCTGCATGTCGGCACGGACGTGATCGAGATGAAGCCGGTTCCGGGCGGCACCTGGGTCGCCTCGACCGACGGGCGCGAGGCGGTTTACGAGAAGGTCGTCTATGCGACAGGCCGCAGCCCGAACACCGAGGGGCTGGGGCTGGACTCGCTGGGCGTGAAGCTCGGCCGCAAGGGCGAGGTGGTGGTCGACGACTGGTCGCAGACCGCCGTCCCCTCGATCTTCGCGGTGGGCGACGTCACCGACCGGATCAACCTGACGCCGGTCGCGATCCGGGAAGGGCACGCTTTCGCCGACACGATCTTCGGGGCGAAGCCCACGAAGGCCGATCATGAACTGGTGGCGAGCGCGGTCTTCACCCAGCCGGAACTCGGCACCATCGGGATGACCGAGGAAGAGGCGCGCGACAAAGGCCCGGTCGAGGTCTATGCGACCGCCTTCCGGCCGATGCAGTCCGCATTTGCCGGGCGGCCCGACCGGGTGATGATGAAGCTGATCGTCTGCGCGGATACGCGGAAGGTTCTTGGCTGCCATATCGTCGCGCCGGGCGCGGGCGAAATGATCCAGCTTGCGGCCATCGCCATCAAGATGGGCGCCACGAAAGAGGATTTCGACCGCACGGTCGCGGTACATCCCGTGATGGCCGAGGAACTGGTGACCTTGCGCAAACCGGTCCGCACGGCCTGACGCGGACTTGACATTCAAGGATGAGTGCCCAGTTGCTGGGACAGGAATAGACGGGAGACAGAACGTATGGCTGGCAGCGGAGGCCCCTGGGGCGGCGGCGGATCGGGCAACGATGACGATGACGATCGGCGGCGCGGGGACCGCGAGCCGCCACGCGGCGGGCGCCGGGGCGAGGGATCGCCCATGCCGGAGATCGACGAGCTGGTCCGCAAGAGCAAGGAACAGTTCAAGGTGCTGATGGGCGGTCGCGGCGGGCGTGACGACCGGGGCGGCGGCTTTGGTGGCGGCGGTTCCGGTGGACCCGGCCTGCCGCGCAACGCACTCGCGCTCGGCGCGCTTGCGGCGGTGGGACTTTGGGCCTTCGCCTCGTTCTACACGGTCAAGCCCGAAGAGAAATCGGTCGAGCTGTTCCTCGGCAAACGCTCCGCCGTGGGCGAGCCGGGCCTGAATTTCGCGCCTTGGCCGTTTTATACCTACGAGGTCATTCCGGTGACGCCGGAACGGACCGAGGATATCGGCGTCGGCAATACCGGCGGCGACGAGGGGCTGATGCTGACCGGCGACGAGAATATCGTCGATATCGACTTTCAGGTCGTCTGGAACGTGAGCGATCCCGAGAAATACCTCTTCAACCTGCGCGACCCGCAGCTGACGATCCGCGCCGTGTCGGAAAGCTCGATGCGCGAGATCATCGCGCAGTCGCCGCTTGCCCCGATCCTGAACCGCGACCGGGGGGCGATTGCCCAGAAATTGCAGGAACTGATCCAGTCCACGCTCGACAGCTATGACAGCGGGCTTCATGTCGTGCGGGTGAACTTCGACCGCGCCGACCCGCCGCGCGAGGTGATCGACGCCTTCAAGGAAGTGCAGTCGGCCGAACAGGAACGCGACCGTCTTCAGAAAGAGGCGGACGCCTATTCGAACAAGGTCGTGGCTGGCGCACGCGGCGATGCCGCCGCGACCCTTGAAGCGGCGGAGGCCTACCGCGCGCAGGTGGTGAACCAGGCGGAAGGCGAGGCAAGCCGCTTCTCGGCGATCCTGACCGAATATCGGAAAGCGCCCGAGGTCACGCGCAAGCGCCTCTATCTGGAGACGATGGAAGAGGTGATGGGGCGGGTGAACAAGATCATCCTCGACAAGGACGCGGGCGGACAGCAGGGCGTCGTGCCCTTCCTGCCGCTCAACGAGATCGGCAAGCCGCAGGCCGGCACCAAGCCCGCAGCCGGAGGAAACAACTGATGAACCGCACAACACTCCTCCTGCCGCTCGCGGCGATTCTCCTGGCCACGGTCCTGTCGTCGGTCTTCATCGTGGACGAACGCGAAAAGGCGCTTGTCCTTCAGTTCGGTCAAATCCAGGAGATCCGCGAGGAGCCGGGGCTCTATTTCAAGGTTCCGCTGATCCAGGAAGTCGTGCGCTACGATGACCGGATGCTCGGCCGCGACATCGAACCGCTGGAGGTCACGCCATCCGATGACCGCCGACTGGTGGTGGATGCGTTCGCCCGCTACCGGATCGTCGATGTCAAACGCTTCCGCCAGGCGACCGGCGCGGGCGGCGAGGCCTTCGCCGAAAACCGCATCGACACGATCCTGCGCGCGCAGATCCGCGAAGTTCTGGGTGGCGTCGACAGTTCCGCCATCCTGTCGGAAAACCGCGCCGCGCTTGCGCTGCAGATCCGCGACGCGGCCCGCAACGAGGCGAATGCGCTTGGCGTCGAGATCGTCGACGTGCGGCTGCGCCGCACCGACCTGCCGGAACAGAACCTTGAAGCCACCTTCGCCCGGATGCGGGCGGAGCGGCAGCGCGAGGCGGCCGACCAGGTGGCGCGCGGTAATGAAGCGGCACAGCGCCTGCGTGCCGCCGCCGACCGCGCGGTGATCGAAACCGTTTCCGATGCCAAGCGCCAGGCAGAGATCATCCGGGGTGAAGCGGACGCCAAGCGCACCGCGATCTTCGCCGATGCCTATGGGGCGGACACGGAATTCTTCGATTTCTACCGGTCTCTCGCGGCCTACCGCGCCTCGCTTCTGGGCGACAATTCGACCTTCGTGCTGGCGCCTGACAGCGAGTTCTTCGATTATCTGCGGTCGTCGACCCAGACACCGCCCGCCGCGAGCCAGTGAGATGATCGTGGGGCTGACAGAGATCGGCCTTGCCTTCGGGCTTCTGTGCGTGGCCGAGGGGCTGGTGCTGGCGCTCGCCCCCCGCAAGATCGAGGAGATGCTGGCGCTGCTTGCCCGCGTCTCGGTGGAAAACCGCCGAGCCATGGGGCTGGTGGCCATCGCGGCGGGGGTTGCGATGATTTGGCTTGCGCGGCGTTCGGGCGGCTGAGAAGCTTTGCCCGATCACGCGTCCTTGAAGGAGGGCGAGGAAACTTGAATTCCCTTCCCGCCTTGCCGCGTAAAGATCAGAGGGCCGGGCCGACCGGTCCGGAACAACCCAGAGCGGGAGAAGAAACGTGAGATGTGAGGCCCCAGCAATTGCAGAGTTCCCAGAGCGGAGGCGGGTTGGGTTGAGGGCGCTGTCGCTCGCGCTCGCAGCGATCGTCGTCACCGGGCTCCACGCCCCGCGGGTCGAGGCCTACAGCGCTCCCGAAAGTTTCGCCGATCTCGCCGATCAGGTCAGCCCGGCGGTGGTGAACATCACGACCTCCACCGTCATCGAGGCGCCGACAGGCCCTGGCCCGATGGTGCCGGAAGGATCGCCCTTCGAAGATTTCTTCAAGGACTTCAACGATCAGTTTGGCGGGCAGGGCAACCGCGCGCCGCAGCGCGCCAATGCGCTCGGTTCGGGGTTCGTGATTTCCGAAGATGGCTATATCGTCACCAACAACCATGTGATCGAAGGCGCCGACGAGATCCAGATCGAGTTCTTCTCGGGCGAGAAGCTCGATGCGAAGCTTGTCGGAACCGACCCAAAGACCGATATCGCCGTCCTCAAGGTCGAAAGCGAGGATGCGCTGCCCTTTGTTCCCTTCGGCGACAGCGACAAGATGCGCGTGGGCGATTGGGTCATGGCGATGGGCAACCCGCTGGGTCAGGGCTTCTCGGTTTCGGCCGGGATCATCTCTGCCCGCAACCGCGAGCTGCAGGGCGCCTACGACGATTTCATCCAGACCGATGCCGCGATCAACAAGGGCAATTCGGGTGGACCGCTCTTCAACATGAATGGCGAGGTGATCGGGGTGAATACCGCGATCCTCAGCCCCACTGGCGGCTCGATCGGCATCGGTTTCTCGATGGCCTCGAATGTCGTCTCGAAGGTCGTTGATCAGTTGAGAAACTTCGGCGAGACCCGGCGCGGCTGGCTTGGCGTGAAGATCCAGGACGTGACGCCCGATGTGGCCGAGGCGATGGGCCTTGATGCCGCGCATGGCGCGCTGGTGACTGACGTGCCCGATGGTCCGGCGAAGACCGCTGGCGTCCAGTCGGGTGACGTGATCGTCGAGTTCGACGGCCATGAGGTGAAGGATTCGCGTGAGCTTGTCCGCACCGTGGCCGATGCCGAGGTCGGCAAGCCGGTGCCGATCACCGTGCTGCGGGGCGGCGAAAGCGTGGCGCTGACCATCACGCTCGGCCGCCGCGAGGAGGCTGAGGCCGCGCCGGTGCCCGCCAGGGCAAGCCCTACGGAACCGCTGGAGAAAAGCCTGCTCGGCATGACGCTCAACGAGTTGACGGACGAGATGCGCGGCCAGCTGAACCTGCCTGCCGATGCCGAGGGCCTTCTGGTGACCGATATCGACCAGACGAGCGAAGCCTTCACCAAGGGCCTGCGCGCGGGCGACCTGATCACCGAAGCCGGTCAGGCGCGCGTCGCCTCGATCAAGGATCTGGAGAGCCGCATCGAGGAGGCGAAGGACGCCGGGCGGAAATCGCTCCTCCTGCTGATCCGCCGCGAGGGCGATCCGCGCTTCGTCGCCATCTCGGTCGAGTGATCCGCCAGTTTTTCTGCTGGCCTTCCGGAACAGGCGCCCTTCTAGGGCGCCTTTTTCATGCGGCGGCGGTCCGGCGCCCGGCCGACAGGATGTAGGCGGCGAGGCTGACGATCACGATCGCGCCGCCGAGGATTTCCCAAGGCGACATCGCCTCGCCGATGCCGATCCAGACCCAGACCGGGCCGAGGATCGTCTCCAAGAGCATCAGAAGGCTCACGTTCACCGCCGCCGTATGGCGGTTGGCATAGGCAAGGGCGGCGAAAGAGACGGGCAGGATCAGCGCCCCCGACATGAGCGCGGCCCAGACATTGCCCTGAGCCATCGCCTCCGGGCCGAGCGACATTGCCGCCCCGGTCCCGAGGATCAGCGAACCGAGCCCCATCACCGGAAGGACCGGAAGGGTCGGGTGATGGCGGATTGCGACGAAAGTGGTGGCAAGGGCCGCCGCCACGCCAAGTCCGCAGACCGCCCCGATCATCGAGGCGAGGTTGAGGCCCACACCACCGGAGTCGCGGCCGAAGACCGCGATCCCGATCCCGGTCATCACCGCCGCCGTCGCGATCCAGGTCGCACGCCCGCTCCGCTCGCCGACGAAGAGATGGGCAAAGATGGCGGCGAAGATCGGCATGCTTGCGACGCCGAAAAGGACGACCGACACCGGCGCCGCAGCGACCCCGACGCTGAAAAGCGCGATATTGACCATGTTCACCAGGACGATGGCGATGCCCGTTGGGCTTGCCAGCACCCCGAGGTCGCGCCCGATCTGCCCGCGGTGACTGATGAGCCAGGCGACAAGAAAGACCGTTCCCGTCGACAGGCCGCGCCAGGCGATAAGCTGGATGCCCTCCATCCCGGTCAGGCGCATGAAGAACGTGTCGGGCGTGATGGCAAGCGCGCCGAAGGCGGCAAGCGCCAGACCGAAATAGGGATGTCTTTCGCGCATTCCGGCCCCGCACCCGCATGTCGGTCCTGCTTAGGGCCGTGCGCGACGCCACGCAAGCCGCGCCAGGCGGCGCGCCCTCTGGAAAAGCCCGGAAATTTCGCCTATGTCGGCCCGGCTTGGCAGAAGAGGCGGGACATGGCGAAGATCACCTATGTGGAATTTGGCGGCAAGGAACATGTGGTCGACGTGCCCACTGGCCTGACCGTGATGGAAGGCGCCCGCGACAATGGCATTCCCGGGATCGAGGCCGATTGCGGTGGTGCCTGTGCCTGCTCGACCTGCCATGTCTATGTTGACGAGGCCTGGGCCGACCGTCTGCCGAAGAAAGAGGCGATGGAAGAGGACATGCTCGATTTCGCTTACGAGCCCGACCCCGCGCGCTCGCGCCTGACCTGCCAGCTGAAAGTGTCGGATGCGCTGGACGGGCTGAAGGTCTTCATGCCGGAAAAGCAGATCTGATGACCCGGGCGGCTGCCGCCGCCGCATGCGCCCTTGCGGGGCTTGTGGCCGCCTGTGTGGCGCCGCTGGCCCATGCTGAAGGTGACGGCGTCGCACGCGCGCAATATGCAATACCCTCAAGCCGCTATGGCCATGAAGCGCTCGGGCCAGGCCATGAATGGGCGGCACTGACGCTCGATGGCAGGGACTTTCCCGCGGGCGAAGATCTCGTCTTCGAAGACACGGCGCCCCGCCTTGCCGATCTCGACGGCGATGGCGACCGGGAAGTGATCGTGGTGGAATCGAGCCTCACGCAGGGCTCCCGCCTTGCCGTCTGGGGCGGAAAGGGGCGCATCGCCGCCACCCCGTTCATCGGCACCCGCCACCGCTGGCTCGCGCCCCTGGGCGCGGCCGACCTCGATGGCGACGGCCGGGTCGAGGTGGCCTATGTCGAGACGCCGCATCTCGGCAAGGTCCTGAAGATCGTCCGGCTGGACGGCGACCGGCTGGTCCCGGTGGCCGAGGCGCGCGGCCTGACCAACCACCGGTTCGGCGATCCGGTCATCCAAGGTGGCATCGCCCGCTGTGACGGCGTTCCGACGATCCTGACCGCCAACGCTGACTGGACGCGGATCATCGCCACCTCGCTCGCGGACGGCACCTTGGTCAGTCGCGACCTTGCCGCTTATCTCGGGCCATCAAGCTTCGATGGCGCGCCGGGCTGCAACTGACCCTCTTCTCACGTTCTGTGGCGAAATACTCCAGGACGCTCTTCGGGGTCGAAACCTATAGCGCCCGCCAGCCGATATCGCGGCGGCAGAAACCCTCCGGCCAGTCGATCCTGTCCACCAGCGCATAGGCCCGTTTCTGCGCCTCCGCCAGGGTCGCGCCGCGCGCGGTCACGTTCAGGACCCGCCCGCCATTGGCCAGAATCCTGCCATCGCGTTCGACCGTCCCGGCATGGAAGACCATCTCGGTCGACGTCTCCGGCAGGCGACCGAGCCCCCCGATCTCCGTCCCCTTCTCATGGCTGCCCGGGTAGCCTTTGGCCGCCATCACGACCGTCAGCGCATGATCGTCCGCCCAGTTCACCCGCGCCCCGGCCAGCCGTCCTTCGGCACAGGCGAGCATCAGGTCGAGCGCCTGCGCCCCCATCCGCATCATCAGGACCTGGGTCTCGGGATCGCCGAAGCGGACGTTATATTCGACGAGCCGCGCCCGGCCGTTCTCGATCATCAGGCCCGCATAGAGCACGCCCTGGAACGGCGTTCCCCGCCGCGCCATCTCTGCCACCGTGGGCCGGACGATCTCGTCCATCGCCTGCCTGAGGACCGCATCCGTCAGGACCGGCGCAGGCGAATAGGCGCCCATGCCGCCGGTGTTGGGGCCGGTATCGCCGTCACCCACCCTTTTGTGGTCCTGCGCCGTGCCGACCTCCAGCACATCCGATCCGTCTGACAGCACGAAGAGCGAGGCCTCCTCGCCCCCCATGAATTCCTCGATCACCACCTCGGCGCCCGCCGCGCCCAGCGATCCGCCGAACATGTCCGCGATCGCCGCCTCGGCCTCGGCCAGCGTCATCGCCACCACGACACCCTTGCCCGCGGCGAGCCCGTCGGCCTTCACCACGATCGGCGCGCCTTGCGCGCGGACATGGGCCAGTGCCGCCGCCCTGTCGGCAAACCGCGCCCAGCCCGCGGTGGGCGCCCCGGCCGCATCGCAAATCTCTTTCGTGAAGGCCTTCGATGCCTCGAGCCGCGCCGCCGCCGCCGAAGGCCCGAAGGTCAGGATCCCGCCTGCGCGCAGCGCATCCGCCACCCCGGCCGCCAGAGGCGCCTCGGGGCCGACGATGACGAAATCGACGGCATTCTCGACGGCGAGCGCCAGAACCGCCGCCCCGTCCAGCACATCGATATCGGCACAGTCGGCAATCGCCGCGATCCCGGCATTGCCCGGCGCCACGATGAGCCGGTCGCATTTCGGGTTCTGCTTGACCGCCCAGGCCAGCGCATGTTCGCGCCCGCCGCCGCCCAGGATCAGGATATTCATGCGCCCCCCGCTTTTCCTTCGCTGGCCCGCGTCATAAGGTGGCCGGACGAGCGAGACAAGCAAAGCGCATGGACATTTTCGAAGACGCCATACCCGCCCCCGGCAATGCCCCCGAATTCACCGTCTCGGAAATCTCCGGCGCGGTGAAGCGGGTGATCGAGGGCGAGTTCGGCCATGTCCGCGTCCGGGGCGAGATTTCGCGCGTCTCGCGCCCCGCCTCGGGGCATCTCTATTTCGACCTCAAGGATGACCGCGCCGTCATTGCCGCCGTCTCGTGGAAGGGCCAGGCCGCGAAGATGAGCGTCAAGCCCGAAGAGGGGCTGGAGGTCATCGCCACGGGGCGCCTGACGACATTCCCCGGCCAGTCGAAATACCAGCTCATCGTCGAGGATATCGTGCCCGCGGGCGCGGGCGCGCTGATGATGATGCTGGAAAAGCTCAAAGCGCGGCTCGCCGCCGAGGGCCTCTTTGCCGCCGAGCGCAAGAAGCCGATCCCCTACCTTCCGCAGGTGATCGGTGTCGTCACCTCGCCCTCGGGCGCGGTGATCCGCGACATCCTGCATCGGCTGCGCGACCGGTTCCCGCGCCGGGTGCTGATCTGGCCGGTGGCGGTGCAGGGCGAGAAATGCGCCCCCGAGGTCGCCGCCGCGATCCGGGGCTTCAATGCCCTGCCGCCAGGGGGCCCGATCCCGCGCCCCGATCTTCTGATCGTCGCGCGCGGTGGCGGGTCGATCGAAGACCTGTGGGGCTTCAACGACGAGCAGGTGGTGCGCGCCGCTGCCCTGTCGGACATCCCGCTGATTTCGGCGGTGGGGCATGAAACCGACACGACGCTCATCGACCATGCCGCCGACCGCCGCGCGCCCACGCCCACGGCGGCGGCCGAAATGGCGGTGCCGGTCCGGATGGAACTGCTGGCCTGGACGTCGGAACAATCCGCCCGCCTCGCCCGCGCCACGCGCCAGCGCCTCGACCAGCGCCAGCAACGCCTCGCTGACCTTGCCCGCGCGCTCGGCCGCCCCGAGGCATTGACCGGCAATGCCCGTCAGCGGCTCGATCTCTGGTCCGACCGGCTCCCCGGCGCGCTCCGGCAGGCGGCCCTTGCCAAACGCACCGCGCTGACGCGCGTCAGCGCCCGCGTCCAGCCGCCGCTCCTCACGCGGTTCATCGACGCCGAACGGCGCCATCTGGGCCAGCTTGCCGCCCGCCTCGCGCCCGCGCTCCGCCGCAGGATCGAGGACGAGACGAAGGAGCGCAAGCAGCGCCGCACCGATCTGGCGCGGCTGGGCGCGGCGCTTGACCGCGCGGTCTCCGCGCGCCTGACGGCGCTTCTCGATCGGCTCGCGGCGCTCGACCGCACGCGTCAGACGCTCGGCTACCGCGAAACCCTGAAACGCGGCTTCGCCGTGGTGCGCGCCGACGAGCGCATCGTCACCAGCCGTGCTGCGGCGGAAGGGGCGGCGGTTCTGGAGATCGAGTTCCAGGACGGCCGCCTGGCGACGGGCTCCCGTCCGAAGGCCAGTGCGAAAAAGCTCGCACCCCCGGATCAGGGCACGCTTTTCTGACCCCACGTTCTGTCCCGAAATACTCCGGAGGGGTCCGGGGAGGCAGCGCCTCCCCGGCGGATCGGCCCGCCGCAGGCGGGACGAAGACCAGCCCTCACACCCCGACGTCCGGCCCGAGGCAGGCCAGGGCGCCGGGCATGGTTTGCCGCCCGATCAGCGTCGGCAGGTCGGGATTTCCAAGCGAGCGCGCGACAAGGCCCGTGTCGGTCTGCAGGAAGGACCAGCAGACCGGACCGTCCTGACCGTCATAGAGAAAACAGATATCCTCACCTTCGGGATACCAGACGCCCTTCTCGCAATCGTCGCCCGTAAAGGCCCAGATCACCCGCCGTCCGGGCAGGTATTGTTCGGTGCCGAAGGAGGAAAGCCCCGCGCGATAGTGAAAGGTCCGCCCGGTGACAGCCTTGTCGAACGCCTCGCCCGTGAGGGCCGTCGGTTCGGCCCGCGCCATGCCCGCCACAAGAGCCGCAAGGGCCACAAGACAAAGTGAAACCGCCGCCCTCACGCCTGCGTCCCGCGCCGCATGCGGCTGATCTTCGAATCCATGATCCGGTGCCAGACCGAGGGGACAAGCGCGATCGTCGCCATCACCGGCAGCGAGGCGGGCAAGAGGGGCGCCTTGCCCTCGGGCGAAAGCTGCAACTCGCCGAAGCTGCGCCCTGGATGGGCGTGATGATCGGCATGGCGCGGCGCGTTCATCATCATCAGGCCCGACAGGAAATCGGGCGCGTCCCAGCTGTGTTCGGGCGCGAACGGCTCATAGGCATCGGGTCCGGCCTTCTTCCGCTCCAGCCCGTAATGCTGGACATAATCGGACAGGAAGAGTTGCAGCTGCGCATGCGCACAAAGGAGGAGGTAGGCAAGAAGGCCAAAGAGCCCGAAGAGCTCGGCCACGACCATCAGGAACAGGCACCCGCCGCCCACATAGATCACGTAAGGATGGATGCCGGGCTTGCCCTCTGTCTTCGCCGCCCTGAGACTGTTTTCCATCTCATAGCCCGCCATGAACTCGCCGGGGACGGCGCGGATCAGGAATTCATAGAAACTCACGCCGAAGGCGGCGCTGTTCGGATCGTCGGGCGTGGCCACATGGCGGTGATGGACAAGCCGGTGCGCCGATGTGTGATGGCCGTACAGAAGCGAGACGTAGATCCAGCGGCCAAGTTCGAACGGCGCCCGCTCGGTCCGGTGGATCAGCTCATGGGCGACCGAATTCGACACCTGCCCGCACCAGAGGCCCGCCCCTATCGCCGTGAAGAGCCAGCCGAAGACACCAAGCCCGGTGCCGCCCGAAAGGCCGAAAAGGACGATGGCGAGGAACGGGAAATGGGCCGCGCCCACCGCCAGGACGACGCGGTCGGAATAGGCGTCACGCGGCATCTCGGGCTGGGTGATCCCCAGCGAGCGCGCCAGCTGGTCACCCGCGAACACGAAGCCGGTCATCCAGAGAAAACCGAGAAAGGCCCAGAGGCCGCCGAAGACAGCGCCAAGCGCGAGGATCAGCGCCGGCACCAGGCTCGCGCAGGCGAAGCGCATCGCGGGATGGGCGAGGAACGACAGGTCTGGGCGCTTGATCGGCAAGGATAGCTCCGGATTGGGACAGCGGCGAGGCCACCGCGCGCCCCTACTCATGCCCGAGCGGCGCGCGCGACTCAAGCGCGGTTCCGGGGCCGGGGGCCTGGTGCCGGTGTCACCCCCCACCCGCGCGGCGGCGCCACAGGGGCGCGTCAAGCCATGAATACCCGACGATTTACGCAACGGAAGGTTGTTCGGTGCGGCTGCGCGATCTGCTATGATGGCCGAGCCCGGCTGGAGTTCCCATCGTTCGATTTTCGTCCGTTTCCAGGCCGCCGGGTTCATTTCAGCAGTCATCGGAGAAAAGTCATGAACAGTCCCCTTCTTGCAATGATTGTCGCCATCGCGATCGGCGTCGCCGCCGTGGTGGCGGGAGTGCTTACGCCGTTTCCTGCTTTCTACATCTTCGCCGCGATGGCGGTCTTTACCGGCATCGTCGGCTTTGCCGTCAACAACGGATCGGTCCGGGTGACGGCACCGCCGCCGACGATCTGGGCGGTCTATACCCACCTGCCGATCTGGGCCTGGATCGTCGACGCCGTCCTCTTGATCGGCTTCATCGTGGTTGCGATCCTGCTGCGCCCCTGATCGGGGCGCGCCCGCCCTCGCGAGGACGACGCGAGGGAACAGTTGCCCGGCGGTGCGGCGCCGGGCATGGTCCCGGCGCACATCTTCCGCCAGCCCGGGGACTGAATGGACCTTCTTCTGCCTGCTGTCTGCCTTGCCCTCGCGCTCGGTTTCGCGCTGGTCTACGGCGCGTGTTTCGCCGTTCTGCCCGCCTCCGGCCCGAAATCGGCGGTCAAGGTCCTGTCGGTTGCGGCCCTTCTGCCCTTCGGCCTTCTCCTCGGGGCTCCTGCACTGGTGCTCATGGGCCTCGCGCTCGGCGCGCTTGGCGATTTCCTTCTGTCGCGGCCGGGCGAGCGGGCCTTTCTGGCCGGGATGGGCGCCTTCGGGCTTGGCCATCTGGCCTATGCTGCCTGTTTCTGGGGGCAGGGGACCGGTGCGCCCGCGCTGTCCTTCGCGATCCCGCTCATCGCGCTCGCGCTCTCGACCGAGGCCTGGCTCGCGCCGAAAACCGGCACGCTCCGCTGGCCGGTCCGCGTCTATGTGGTCATCATCACGCTGATGGCGCTGGCGGCACTGACCCTGCCTCAGGGTTTTGGCGTCACGTTGGCGGGCGCGCTTCTCTTCGTCCTGTCGGACGCGCTTCTGGCGCTTGATCTCTTCGTCCTGCCGCCCGGCGCGCGGGCACGTCCGTCGATCCAGCGGTTGCTCTGGGCCGCCTATTGGAGCGGCCAGGCACTGATTCTGATCGGCCTCCTGCCCGCGCATCCGGCCTGACCCCTTTCCTCGACGCCCTCAAGCGATTAGGTGGGGAAGGTCAGAAAACGGGTGGCTTATGTCATTTTTCAACAAGCTCAAGGACCGGCTGTTCAAAAGCTCCTCCAAGCTCGACGAGGGGCTGGAGGCAATCGTTGCCGAGGCGCCCGCAGGGGCGGCGCCCGAACCCGCGCCCGAACCCCAGCCCGAAACCGTGGCCGAACCTGCTCCGCGCCAGTCCGCCGAACCAGCCGCCGTGCCGCCAGCGGCTGCGCCCGAGACGGCGGAACCGCCCGCCGCCCGCACGCCCGCGCCGCCGCAACCCGCGCCCGCCGCCAGACCGCAAGCTGAGCCTGCCGCCGCGCCGTCCCGCCCGGGCCTGATCGGCCGGATCTTCGGCGGCGCCAAGACGGAGGCAGAGCCGCGCCGCGAGCTGGACGATGCGATGCTCGAAAGCCTTGAGGAATTGCTGATCCGCTCCGACATGGGGGTGGAGACTGCGCTGCGCGTCACGGCCAACCTTGCCGAGGGCCGGATGGGCAAGCGCCTGTCGGTGAGCGAAATCAAGGCGATCCTTGCGGCGGAAGTGACGCGGATCATGACGCCGGTTGCCCGGCCGCTGCCGCTCTACCCGAAGAAGCCGCAGGTGGTGCTGGTGGTGGGCGTGAACGGTTCGGGCAAGACCACCACGATCGGCAAGCTTGCCAGCCAGTTCCGCGCGGCGGGCAAGAAGGTGGTGATCGCCGCGGGCGACACGTTCCGCGCCGCCGCAGTCGAGCAGTTGCAGATTTGGGGTAACCGCGCCGGGGTGCCGGTGATGACCGCGCCCGAAGGGTCCGACCCCGCCTCGCTTGCCTTTGACGCCATGACCAGGGCCGAGGCCGACGGGGCCGACCTTCTGATGATCGACACCGCGGGTCGCCTGCAGAACCGTCAGGACCTGATGGAGGAACTGGCCAAGATCGTGCGGGTGATCCGCAAGAAGGACCCCTCCGCCCCTCACAATACGCTTCTCGTCCTCGACGCGACGACGGGCCAGAACGCGGTGATGCAGGTCGAGATATTCCGCAAGATCGCCGATGTCTCGGGCCTGGTGATGACCAAGCTCGACGGGACTGCCAAGGGGGGCGTGCTCGTGGCGCTCGCCGACAGGTTCGGCCTGCCGATCCACGCGATCGGCGTGGGCGAACAGATCGACGACCTGCAGCCCTTCGATCCCGAGGAATTCGCCCGCGCCCTTGTCGGCAGCGGGGCGTGAGGGATTGAGCGACTGGCTTCGCGCGCTGGAAGGTACGCCCGCCGGCCATCAGGCCGCGCTGGGACTGGCGCTGATGGCCGCCGTCCTGCATGCGCTGTTCGGCGCGCTGCAGAAGGGGCGGCACGATCCCTGGGCCTCGCGTGCGGCGATTGACGGTTCCTATGCGCTGATCGCCGCCCCCTTCGCGCTCTTCGTCGTGCCCTGGCCCGAGCCGCATATGTGGCCGATCTTCGCGGGCGCCTTCGTCATCCACGTGGGCTACAAGATCGCGCAGGCGATGACCTATGACCGCGGCGCCTATACGGTCGTCTATCCGGTGGTGCGCGGGACAGGTCCGCTGTTCGCCGTCTTCGGCGCCGGTCTTTTCTTCGGCGAACATTTCACTTTTGGCCAGTGGGTCGGCGTTGCGGTACTTCTGTCCGGCATCTACGGGCTGGCGCTTTACAACTGGCGCCATCTGGCGGCGGGGCGCGAGACGCTTCTGCCCGCGCTCGGCTTCGCGATCCTGACCGGGCTTTTCGTGGCGCTCTACACCACTTATGACGCCTGGGGCATCCGCTCGACCGCCGATCCGTTCACCTTCCTTGCCTGGTTCTTCTTCATCGACGGGCTCTTCATGCCGGTCTATATGAGGCGAAAGCTCGCGGCCCTGCGCGGGGCCGAGGCTGCGGCGCTTCTGAAGCGCGGGATCATCGGCGCCTTCGTCGCCTATTTCAGCTTCGGTGCCATCATGCTGGCGACGCGGCTTGACAGGGTGGGGGAGGCGGCGGTGCTGCGCGAGACGTCGACGGTCTTTGCCGCGCTGATCGGCAGGCTGGTCCTGGGCGAGCGCGTGGGCCGGGCGCGGGTGGCATTGATGGCATTGATCGCGGCGGGCGCGGTGATCGTGGAATTCGGACGGTGAGGGTGAGGATGGCGGGCAAGAAGATCAATCCATGGCTGAAGATGGGGCTGGAATTCGGCCCGATCCTCGCCTTCTTCCTCGCCTTCGGGCGGCTGAAGGACAAGACATTCACCCTGGGCGGCACCGAATATGGCGGCTTCATCCTCGCGACCGCGCTTTTCGTGCCGCTTCTGGTTGCCACGACGCTGATCCTCTGGCGGCTGACCGGGCGGCTCGCGCCGATGCAGATCGCCACGCTGGTGCTTGTCGTGGTCTTCGGCGGCCTGTCGGTCTGGCTGAATGACGAGCGGTTCTTCAAGATGAAGCCGACGATCATCTACCTGCTGTTCGCCGGCATCCTGGGCTTCGGCCTGATGCGCGGCCGTTCCTACCTCGCCCTCGCGATCGAGGAGGCGATGCCCCTGAAGGAGGAAGGCTGGATGATCCTGACCCGGCGCCTCACCGCCTTCTTCCTCGGCCTCGCCGTCGCCAACGAGGCGATCTGGCGCACGATGTCCGATCAGGCCTGGGTGAATTTCAAGACCTTCGGCCTGCCGGCTGCACTGTTCCTTTTCTTCATGGCGCAGGGCGGGCTGCTGAAGAAATTCGGAACCGACGACAACCCGGGCGCCTGACGCGCGCCGCGCATGTCGGCGCGTCTTGGCAAGGGCGGGGCGCGCGGCTAGTTTCGCGGCATGATTGCTCCGATTGTAATTTTTATTCTCTCGGGTGTGGGCGTCCTTTGGGCATTGTTCGTGCCCGGTGCGATGGACCTGCTTCTCCTTGCCGGTCCTTCGGCGGTCGGCGGCCTCTATCTCCTCTTGCAGGCTCTGGTCGGCAGACCCACCCGGGCGCTGCGCCGGATCGTGATCGACGGATCGAATGTGATGCACTGGAAGGAAGGCGAACCCGATATCGGAACCGTGCGCGAGGTGCTGGAAAGGCTCATGGCATTGGGCTACAGCCCCGGCATCGTTTTCGACGCGAACGTTGGCTACAAGCTGACGGGCAGGTTCCTGGGCGAGCGGGAACTCGCCCCGCTGCTCGGGCTGGCGCGGGAAAGTATTCTGGTCGTCAACAAGGGCGTTCCGGCGGACAGGGATGTACTGAGAGCCGCGAGAGAGTTTCGGACACGTATCGTGACCAACGACCGTTATCGCGACTGGGCCGGGGAATTTCCGGAAGTGAGCGCGCCCAGCCACCTGATCCGCGGCGGCTATCGCGATGGTGCGCTGTGGCTGGACCTGGGCTGAGGCAGCCTACCCCAGATCGGCCAGCGCGGCCTGGGCCTGCAGATGGGCGCGCAGCGACCAGTAGCAATCCTCGGCCGTTGCCATGCGGCACTGGACAGGCTGGCCATCCGCGGTGACGTACCAGACAGCGCCGCGCGAGGTAATGGGATAGGTCGATCCGGCGAATTCCACCGAACCCTGCGGCACTTCGGGCGGCAGGTCCGCCACACAGGCGGCAAGGGTCGTGACGAGGCAGGCGGCTATGGCATGGCGACGCATGGAATTCTCCTTCCGCGCCAGTTCAATCGAATTTTCCCTCGCCCGCAAGGCCCGTTGACCCGGCCCGGCCTTTGGGCTACTTCCTCGCCCGTGGCGATTTGATGACCGGATTGCGGGCCACGTTAAAGAAACCGCTAAAAGGGTCGGAGGTGTCTCACCCCCGCCGTTCCGGTCGGGGGTTTTTTGTTGCCGGAGGCGGCCATGACGGACTGGAAGACGCGGACGAAACTCATTCATGCGGGCGCGCGCCGCAGCCAGTATGGCGAGATGTCCGAGGCGATCTTCCTCACGCAGGGATTCGTCTACGACAGTGCCGAACAGGCCGAGGCGCGCTTCATCGAAGCCGGGCCGGACGAGTTCATCTATGCCCGTTACGGCAACCCGACCGTGCGGATGTTCGAAGAGCGGATGGCCGCGATCGAGGGGACGGAGGACGCCTTCGCGACCGCCTCCGGCATGGCGGCGGTGAACGGGGCGCTGACCGCGATGCTGAAGGCGGGCGATCACGTGGTCGCGGCCCGGGCGCTTTTCGGGTCATGTCTCTATGTGCTCGAGGTTCTTGGTCGCTTCGGGGTCGAGGTGACGCTGGTTGACGGCACCGATCTCGACGCATGGCGGGCGGCGGTGCGGCAGGGGACGAAGGCCGTCTTCCTCGAAAGCGTGTCCAACCCGACGCTGGAAGTGATCGACGTGAAATCGGTCGCGGAGATTGCGCACACGGTCGGCGCCACGGTGATTGTCGACAATGTCTTTGCGACGCCGACCTTTTCGAAGGCCGTGGCGCTTGGCGCCGATGTCGTGGTCTATTCCGCGACCAAACATATCGACGGATCGGGCCGGGCGCTCGGCGGTGTCGTCTGTGGCACGAAACAGTTCATCCGCAAGGTGCTGGAACCCTATCTCAAACATACCGGCGCGGCCATGTCGCCGTTCAATGCCTGGGTGATGCTGAAGGGGATGGAGACGCTCGACCTCAGGGTGCGGGCGCAGGCGGCGACGGCGCTCAAGGTGGCGGAACGGCTGACCGGCCATGCGAAGCTGACGCAGGTGATCTATCCGGGCCTGAAGGACCACCCCCACCACGCCATCGCGATGGAGCAGATGGGGGCGGGCGGCACGGTCGTGTCGCTGGAGCTGCGCGGCGGGCAGGAGGCGGCCTTCCGCTTCCTCAATGCGCTGAAGATCGTGAAGATTTCCAACAATCTCGGCGATGCGAAGTCGATCATCACCCATCCGGCGACGACCACGCACCAGAGGCTTCCGGCCGATCAGAAGGCGCTTCTGGGCATCACGCCGGGGCTGGTGCGCCTGTCCCTGGGGATCGAGGACGAGGGCGATATCCTCACCGATCTTCTGCAGGCGCTGCAGCGGGCCTGAGGGCGCTCGTCGCGCGCCCGACGCCCGGCCGCGAGCCGACGAGGAGGCGCCCGGATGTCCCGGGTCGACTGGTCGCTTTCGCTTGGCAGCACTTCGCGATAGACTATGTCATCCGCGGCCGGGATCATGTAGGAAGCGGGCTCCACGGCCTTGGGGGGTCTGATGAACTTCGTCGGCGAGATCGACCGTGAACCGAACCGTGCCGAGGCGGAAGAGGCGCTTGGGCTGTTGCGGGCCTGGGCGGCCAAGGCCGACCCGACCGAGGTGGCAAAGCTCGACCCCGCCATCGCGCGGCTTCTGCCCGGGCGCGAGGTCGGGAATTATCCCGATCTGTCGCGGGCTTACCCCGAGGATTTCCGCCCCGACGCTGCCTATCGCGCCTCGATGCCCGACCTGCAGAACGGGCCCTCGAGCCTGATCGTGGGGGCGAAGGCGCCGATCCAGCATGTGGGGATTTCGAACTTCCGCCTGCCGATCCGCTACCATACCCGGGACGGCGCCGACCTGACCCTTGAAACCTCCGTCACCGGAACGGTTTCCCTGACAGAGGACCGCAAGGGCATCAACATGAGCCGCATCATGCGGTCTTTCTATGCGCATGCGGAACGGACGTTCTCGTTCGACGTGATGGCCAAGGCGCTGGACGATTACAAGGCCGATCATGACAGCCTGGATGCCCGGCTGCAGATGCGCTTTTCCTTCCCCGCACGGGTGGAAAGCCTGCGCTCGGGCCTTGCGGGCTGGCAATATTACGACATCGCGCTGGAACTGGCCGAGACGGCGGGGGTCCGGAAGCGCATCATCCATCTCGACTATGTCTATTCCTCGACCTGCCCCTGTTCCCTGGAACTCAGCGAGCACGCAAGGCAGGCGCGCGGCCAACTGGCGACGCCGCATTCGCAGCGCTCGATCGCACGGATCTCCGCCGTGGAATCAGGGGCCAAGCGGCTCTGGTACGAAGATCTGATCGACCTCGCCCGCGCCGCCGTGCCGACGGAAACCCAGGTGATGGTGAAGCGCGAGGATGAACAGGCCTTCGCCGAACTGAACGCCGCGAACCCGATCTTCGTCGAGGATGCGGCCCGGTCTTTCGCCGAGCGGCTTCTGGCCGAACCGCGCGTGGGCGACTTCCGCATCGTTGCCGTCCATCAGGAAAGCCTGCACAGCCACGATGCCGTGTCGGTCCTGACCGAGGGGCCGACCTTCGCCTCCGAAAGCCTGGAGCCCCGCCTCTTCGCCAGCCTGCACCGCAGCGCCTGAGGGCGGCGGAACGGGTGCAGTTTACGTATGGCAGAACGTATGCCTGTACGTATGGTAAGGAAAACCATCGGGAATTCACCGCCGACCCCGCCCCGGCCCTGAGCCGGGGTGGGTGGGCTCCCCGCTCCGCGTTCTTGTGAAGCCAACGCGAAGGGGGCATGAAGTCACCCTGGCGCGATCACCCAGTGCCGCCTGTTGAACGGCCCTGATCCAACTTAGCTTCGGCCGAAAGATCCGTCGGCGCCGTACTTTGGATCAAGCGTGTTTCAGGATGTTTACCGATCCAACCTGGCACCCCCTAAACCAACCCTTGGCGCCTGCCCTGCCGTCACGTCCAGGCTCACCGATTTCAGTTGCACAGCCGCGATCTGGGTTTGACGTCTGCGGTGCCCCGTTCTTCTTACGGTGGAGCGGGTTGTCTCGTTTGGCAAGGGGGCAGCGGGCGGTGGGGGCGCCGGTGGTGGCACCGGTGGGGGCTTTCGCGGGGGGCGGGGGGTGCCTATCTAGGGGGAAACGGAAGGATCGGATGTGATCGGCGGGATCGGGCAGGCAGTCAGGGGCCTCGTGGGGGCGGAGGAGGTCTTGCGCCTTGGCGTCACGGGCCTGTCGCGCGCGGGCAAGACGGTGTTCATCACCGCGCTCGTGGCCAATCTCCTCGACCGGGTGCGGATGGCGGGCCTCAGGGCCGAGGCGGCGGGGCGGATCCGCGCGGTCTATCTGCAGCCCCAGCCCGACGATACCGTGCCGCGGTTCGATTACGAGGCGCATCTGGCGGCGCTGACCGGATCGTCGCCGCACTGGCCCGAAAGCACGCGGGCGGTGAGCGAGCTGCGCCTGTCGTTCCGGCTGCAGGGGCGGGGGCTCATGGGCGCGGTGCTGGGGGAAAGGCGCCTTCACCTCGATATCGTCGATTATCCGGGCGAGTGGCTTCTGGACCTGATGCTGATGGATCAGACCTACGAGGACTGGTCGCGCGGGGCGTTCGAGAAGCTCGCGGCGCGGGCGGAGGAGCTGCCCGGGGCGCGGGCCTGTCTGGAGGCTTTGGTGGGCGTCGATGCCGGGGCGCGGCTGGAGGAAGGCGAGGCCACGCGGCTGGCGGGGCTGTTCACCGATTATCTCAAGGCGGCGCGGGCGGCGGGCTATGCCGATTGCACGCCGGGGCGGTTCCTGTTGCCGGGCGATCTGGCGGGATCGCCTGCCCTGACCTTCGCGCCCTTGAAGATCGACCTGCACCCCGGGCGCGGATCGGTGGGGCGCGAGTTCGCGCGGCGGTTCGAGGCCTACAAGGCCAAGGTGGTGACGCCCTTCTTCCGCGACCATTTCGCGAAGATCGACCGGCAGGTGGTGCTGGCCGACCTTCTGGCGGCGCTGGATGCCGGGCCGCGGGCGGTCGAGGACCTGCGGACGACCATGGCCTCGGTGTTGCAGGCGTTCCGGCCGGGGCGGCGGGGGTGGCTGGCGTCTTTGCTCGGGCAACGGCGGGTGGAGCGGATATTGTTCGCCGCGACCAAGGCCGATCACCTTCATTCAAGCCAGCATGCGCGGCTGGCGGCGATCCTGGCCGCGCTGATGCGGGCGGCGAAGGAGCGGGCGGATTTCGCGGGCGCGGGTACGGCGGCGATGGCGATAGCCGCGCTGCGCGTGACGGCGGAGGACAAGGTGCGATCGGGCGGGCGCGAGGTGGCTTGCGTGAAGGGGCGGCTGGAGGACGGGCGGGTCGCGGCCTTTCATGCGGGCGACCTGCCGGACAATCCGGCCGAGATACTGACGCCCGCGCGCGAGGCGGCGGCGGGGTGGCTGGACGGCGACTATCAGGCGATGCGCTTCCTGCCTGCAGCGGGCGGCGGGGCAGGCCGGGGATTGCCGCATATCAGGCTCGACCGGGCCGTGGACTTTCTGATCGGAGACAGGTTGTGAGCGGTGGACAGGCAAGCGGGCGGCGGAGCGAGCGGCAGGGGCCGCTGGTGATCGAGCTCGATCCGGCCGAAATGCCGTCCGTCGCCGATCTGGTGCCGGTGGCCGAGCCCTTTGATGTGACCCTTCCGGTCCCGGCGCGACGCGGCTGGCGGCTTGGGGCATGGCTGGTCGGGACGGCGGGGTCGCTGCTGCTGTTCCTTCTGACGCTGGCGCTGTGGTCCTATGTGGAGGGCCTGTTCCAGCGCTATCCGCTGCTGGGAGCGGTCGCGGCGGTGCTGGCGGGGCTGTTCGCGGTACTCACCGTGATCTTCGTGGCGCGCGAGCTTCTGGCGCTCATGCGGCTCCGGCGGATCGACGGGTTGCGGGAGCGGGCGGCGGCGGCTGTCGGGGCGGCGGACGCGCGCGCCGCGCGCGCGGTGCAGGCAGAGGTCGCGGCGCTCTACCGGGGGCGGGCGGATCTTGCCTGGGCGGCGGCGCGCCATGGCGAGCGGAGCCATGATCTGGCCGAGGCCGGGGCGCTTCTGGCGCTTGTCGAGGAAGATTACCTCGGCCCCCTTGATCAGGCGGCGCGGCGCGAGATCGAGACGGCGGCGCGGCAGGTGGCGGCGGCGACGGCGATCGTGCCGCTGGCCCTTGCCGATGTGGCGGTGGCGCTGATCGCGAATATGCGCATGGTACGACGGATCGCGGCGATCTATGGTGGCCGGTCGGGCGCCTTCGGCAGCTGGCGGCTCATGCGGCGGGTCGCGGTCCATCTGGTGGCGACGGGCGCGGTCGCCGTGGGCGATGACCTCATCCATTCGGTGGCGGGGGGCGGACTTCTGTCGAAGCTCTCGCGCCGCTTCGGCGAGGGGGTGATCAACGGCGCGCTGACCGCGCGCGTGGGCATCGCCGCGATGGAGGTCTGCCGCCCCTTGCCGTTTAGGGCACTGCCGCGCCCGAGGGTCACCAACCTTCTGACACGCGGGCTCGCGGGGCTTTTCGGGCGCAGCGGTGCGGCGCCTGCCCCCCCGGACCCGGAGGGCGAGGCAGGGCCGGCGGAGGTGCCGGATTTCGATCCGGCATCCGGCCGGACCCGTTGAAAGGCTCCGGTCCGGCCTCCTTGAAAGATGCCGGATCGCCACGACCGCCCGACCGCTCGCCAAGGGCGAGAATACCTGACTTGTGAGATGCGGGCGCAGCACCTAACCTCCGCCCAAAAAAGCGGGCCGGGACCGGCCAACGAACAGCGGGGATGGTGCGGTATGGAACTTCTGGCGGTACTTGCGGCGCTTGCCATGCTGGCAATCCCGGTGACGGTGGTGGTGCTGGTCTTCAAGGTCGCCGCACTGTCGCGGCGCCTGTCGGAGCTGGAGCGCCGCCCTGTCGACCTTGCCGGGCGTTCGATACCCGCGGCGGTGATGCCTCGGGTCGGGTCGGACAGGACAGATGACCGTCTTGCGGCACCGCCACCCGCTGCGCCGGTGGCCGATCGGCCGGACGCGGCCGATCAGGGGGCGGCGCCGGTCGATCCCTGGTCGGGCACCCCGGCCCCTGCGGCACCCGCCCCGCCCCCCGCCCCGCCCGGCGCGACATCCGCGCCGACCGCCGACCGGCCGGTGGTTGTCTCGCGCGAGCGGGCCTCGGCCTTGGGCAACTGGCTGAAGGCCAACTGGGTCTATGCGATTTCCGCCCTGTCGCTCGCCTTCGCGGGCGTCTTCTTCGTGCAATATGGAGTGGAAAAGGGCCTTCTGCCGCCGCCCGCCCGTGTCGCGATGGCGCTGCTTTTCGGGCTGGCGCTGGTGGCTGTGGGCGAATTCATCCGGCGCCGGTCGGGCGACGGGGCGAATTCTGCCACCGCCTATCTGCCCTCGACCTTCGCGGGGGCGGGGATCGTCTCGATGTTCGCGGGCGTTCTGGCGGCACGGCAGCTTTATGACCTGATCGGCACCGGCACCGCCTTTGGCGGGCTGGCGGCGGTTTCGGCCCTGGCGCTGGTGATCGGCTGGTATTACGGGCCGTTCCTCGCCGCTGTCGGGCTGATCGGTGCCGGGATCGCGCCCTTCGCCGTCGGCGGGTCGAGCGAGACGATCGACCCGCTTTACGCCTATTTCTGCCTGCTGGCCGCGCTCGGCCTCGGGATCGATGCCGCCCGGCGCTGGGCCTGGGTGTCGGTTCTGGCCCTTGCCGTCGGGTATGGCGGGCTTCTTCTCGTTTCGGCGGGGGGCGGCGGGGCCGGTTATGCGGCGCTGGCGCTGGTGGCGCTGGCGGTTCTCGCGGTCCTCGTGCCCTGCCTCCGGCTTGCGCCGGACCATGACGGGCCGATGGTGGCGGAGGCCTTTCTGAGGCGCGGGACGGGCGGCTGGCCGATCTTTCCGACCCGGCTGGCGGCGGGCGCCGTGGC
Source organism: Paracoccaceae bacterium (assembly GCA_041397305.1). Classification (GTDB taxonomy): domain Bacteria; phylum Pseudomonadota; class Alphaproteobacteria; order Rhodobacterales; family Rhodobacteraceae; genus TMP-24. The sequence continues at coordinate 34,757 of JAWKWX010000005.1, forward strand.
CTTGTCGGTCGTCGGCCTCGCTTTGCAGCAGGGTCCGGGCGAGGCTGACAGCCTTCTGGCCTTCCTCTGTCTCGCGCTTCTCGCCGCTGTCCTGACCTTCTGGTCGGACCGCGCCCGTGCCCTGTCGGATGTCGCGATCCTGCCTGCGGCGGGGTTCCTGGCCCGGCTGGCGCTGGAGGGCGCGGATTTCGGGCCGATGGCGATGGCCTATGCCGACAAGGCCGCGGCCTTGCGCGCCCCCGAGGTTGCGGCGCCGCAGACCGCGGCGCTGCTCCTTGGCCTTGGCGTGGTGATGAGCCTGATCGCCGCCTGGCGCAGCGGGCGGAGCGATTTGCGCGCGCCCTGGGGCGCGGCGGCGGCGCTGATCGCGCCGGTCGCGGCGGCGGTGCTGGAGTTCTTCTGGGCGCCGTCCGCAGTCCTCGGTGCCTACCCCTGGGCGCTGCATGTGATAGTACTTGCCGCGCTCATGGCCTTCCTCGCCAGCCGCTTCGCGGCGGCCGATGGCGAGGACCGGCGCCGGGCCGCTTACGCGACCCTTTCCACGCTGGCGCTCATCGCGCTCGCATTCGGCCTTGTCCTGACCAAGGCTGCGCTGACGCTGGCGCTGGCGGCGCTCATCCCGGTGGCGGCGCTTCTGGACCGCCGCTTCCGCCTGCCGGAGATGGGCTGGTTCATCCAGGCGGCGGTGATGGCGCTGTCCTACCGGCTGGTGGTCGATCCGGGACTTCCGTGGGCGGTCGATGAGGCGGGACTCACCGATACGATCCTCGCCTATGGCGGGGCGTCGGCGGCGATGCTCGGCACGTTGCGGCTGATCGCGGCGGGCGAGCGGCGCAATGCCCGGGTCTTCCTCGAATCCGGCGGGGCGGCGGCACTGGCTTTGTTCTTCAACGTGATGGTGCTGCGCCAGTTCGACCGCGGCGATTCGGCCTTCAGCCATGCGGCGCTGACGCTTTACGCGATCCCGTGGCTTGTGCTCGCGCTGGTGCAGCTTTACCGCCTGCAGCTTGGCGGCGCGCTCAGGTGGCTGCGCTGGGCGATCGCCGCGGTCGCGGGCCTGCTGGCGTTCGGCGGTCTCGGCCTGTCGGCCCTGCCCGCCAACCCGCTCTTCGGGCTTCTCGGGCAGGATGGCTGGGTCAGGGGGCCGGTGATCCTCGATTCGCTTCTCGTCGCCTATCTGATCCCCGGGCTGATGCTGATCATCGCCGCGCGGCGGCTCGGCCATCTGCCGCGCTGGCTGTCGGCGCCGATGACGGGCCTCGGCACGGCGCTCGCCGCGCTTTATGCCGGGCTGGAGATCCGGCGGCTGTGGCGCGGCCCCGACCTGTCGGTCACTGGCGTCACCCAGCCCGAACTTTACAGCTACACGATCGCGCTGATGGCCCTTGGTGCCGCGCTCCTGTACCAGGCGATCGCCAAGCGGTCGGGGGGCCTCAGGCGCATCGCCATGGCGGTGATCGCGCTCACGATCGCCAAGGTCTTCCTGATCGACGCCTCGGGCCTCTCGGGCCTCACCCGCGTCTTCTCCTTCCTCGCCCTCGGCCTCGCGCTTGCGGGCCTCGCCTGGCTGAACCGCTGGGCGGCGGAGCGGCAGGGGGAAGGCCCGCAGGAAACAAGTTCGCTCTGACCTTCACTTTCTGTCCAGAAATACTCCGGAGGGGTCCGGGGAGGCAGAGCCTCCCCGGCGGATCGGCCTGCCAACGGCGGTACGACACCTATCTGAGCTTCGGCACCCCATCCGCAAAGGCCGCACCTTCCGTCACGCCGTAGCGCAGGCCCGCGCCGATGCGGTGGGCGAGGGCGGACCATCGGGCGGCGGTCTCGGGCGCGAGGTTCCGTGCCAGCACGCTGTCGAAAAGCCCAAGCCAGACCGGGAACATGCCGGGCCGGACATTGCCGGCCGCGCGGTGTGCCTCCATCGGGTTGCCGTCGTAGGACCGTTCGAAGAGGATGGCATTGCGCCAGAAGCGGGCGATCTTTTCCTCATGCGCGGGCCAGTCGGCCACATGGGCGGCGAAGACCGGGCCGAGGCCGGGATGGACCCGGATCGCGGCATAGAAATCGGCGACCACGCGGTCGATCTCGTCGGGGGTCACCGGGAAGCGGGGGGGTGGGGGCGGCATGGGCGATCCTTTCGCGCGGCATTCTTCCTGTCGGCACGGAAAGTGCAATGCGGCTCTTCGCCGCCCGGTATCGAAAAGGATGGCCGGTATGGACCGGGATGGATCGGCATGGATTGTCCGTGTCGCCGAAACCTGCTGACGCCTGCAGTCACCCGCAGGGAAACGCCCGCACTGGACCAGCGGAAGGCGACCGCCTATAAGGCGGCCATGCAGATGACGGCCGCGCAGATACGTCGAATTAGCGGCCCGGCGCGCTGATCCGTCAGCCGCCGGGATTGCCCGTTTGCCCCGGGGCCGCCGTGCCCCCCTTGACCGATTTCCTAAGGAATGCCCGACATGTGCGCCGACACGCCCGAAAAGACTGCCGCCGAAAAGACTACCCAAGCCCCTGGACCCGACTACCGCGATACCGTCTTTCTGCCCGAGACCGACTTTCCGATGCGCGCGGGCCTGCCGCAGCGGGAGCCCGACTGGCTGAAGCGCTGGGAGGAGATCGGCGTCTATGACCGGCTGCGCGAGAAGGCCGCCGCCGCCCCGCGCCCGCCCTTCACGCTGCATGACGGCCCTCCTTACGCGAACGGGCACCTGCATATCGGGCATGCGCTGAACAAGGTCCTGAAGGACATGGTGGTGCGCAGCCAGCAGATGATGGGCCGGGACGCCCGTTATGTGCCGGGCTGGGACTGCCACGGCCTGCCGATCGAATGGAAGATCGAGGAGCAGTATCGGGCGAAGGGCCTGAACAAGGATGACGTGGACACGGTCGCCTTCCGCCAGGAATGCCGCAAGTTCGCCGAAGGCTGGATCGACGTGCAGCGCGAGGAGTTCAAGCGGCTCGGCGTGACCGGCAACTGGGCCGATCCCTACCTGACCATGAACTACCATGCCGAGGCGGTGATCGCCGAGGAATTCATGACCTTCCTGATGAACGGCTCGCTCTATCAGGGATCGAAGCCGGTGATGTGGTCGCCGGTCGAGAAGACCGCGCTGGCCGAGGCCGAGGTCGAGTATCACGACCATACGAGCCATACGGTGTGGGTGCGGTTCAGGGTGGTGGGTCAGGATGAATTTTCTGAGTCCTACGGAGCAGACGAGAAAGAGGAACATGAGATCGGCGATGTGCAGGGCTTTCGCGCCATTGCACAATCACTCGACAATGAAGTCCCCCTGAGCATCGTGATTTGGACTACCACGCCATGGACACTTCCGCAGAACCGGGCGGTCGCGTTCAATCCAGAAATTGGCTATGGCCTATATGAGATTGCGCACGCTGGCGAGGACAAGTCACCGACCGTCGAACGGGTCATTGTTGCAGACAAGCTCGCAGAAGCCACGTTCGCTGCAGCCAAGCTAGAGCCGTCCTCGGTCCGCCGTCTGTCACGCTTCAATCCGACCGCACTCACCCTCGCCCACCCCTTTCGGGGCGTTGAAGGCGCGAACGGCGAATGGGACTATAGCGTCCCCATGCTGCCCGGCGATCACGTGACCGACGATGCGGGCACGGGCTTTGTCCACACCGCGCCCTCGCACGGCGATGACGATTATCAGATGGGCCTGAAACATGGCCTTCCGATGACCTACAATGTCGAACCTGACGGGACCTACCGGACCGATCTGCCCTTGTTCGGCGGGCAGGCGATCATCCAGCCCGACGGCAAGGAAGGCCCGGCGAATGTCTCGGTGATCAAGCAGCTGGCCTATGCGGGTGCCCTGTTCGCCAAGGGCAAGATCAAGCATTCCTATCCGCATTCCTGGCGGTCGAAGGCGCCGCTCATCTACCGCAACACGCCGCAATGGTTCGTCGCGATTGATAAAAGCCTCGACGACGGCATGTCGACCTATGGCGACACGATCCGCAAGCGCGCGCTGAATTCGATCAACCAGCTTGTCGAATGGACGCCCTCGACCGGGCGCAACCGCCTGCATTCGATGATCGAGGCGCGTCCCGACTGGGTGCTGTCGCGCCAGCGCGCCTGGGGCGTGCCGCTGACCTGCTTCACGAAGCGGGGGGCGAAGCCGACCGACCCGGATTTCCTGTTGCGGAACCCGGAGGTGAATGCCCGCATCAAGGCCGCGTTCGAGGCCGAGGGCGCCGATGTCTGGTATGTGGCGGGATTCAAGGAGCGTGTACTGTCGGGCATCGTCGATCCGGCGGACTATGACCAGGTCTTCGACATTCTCGATGTCTGGTTCGACAGCGGTTCGACCCATGCCTTCGTGCTGCGCGACCGGCCCGACGGCACGGAGGACGGGCTTGCCGACCTTTACCTCGAAGGCACCGACCAGCACCGGGGATGGTTCCATTCCTCGATGCTGCAGGCCTGCGGCACCAAGGGCCGCGCGCCTTACCGGGGGGTGCTGACCCATGGCTTCACGCTCGACGAGAAGGGCATGAAGATGTCGAAATCCCTGGGCAATACGGTCGCGCCCCAGCAGGTGATCGACGAATATGGCGCCGATATCCTGCGGCTCTGGGTGGCGCAGTCGGACTATACCGTCGACCTCAGGATCGGGAAGGAGATCCTGAAGGGCACCGCCGACAGCTACCGGCGGCTGCGGAACACCTTGCGCTTCATCCTGGGCAACCTGTCGGGCTTTGCCGAGGCCGAACGGGTGGCGCCGGAAGACATGCCGGAGCTGGAGCGCTGGGTGCTGCACCGGCTGGCGGAACTGGATCACGTGGTGCGTACGGGGTACGCGAAATACGATTTCCAGGGCGTGTTCCAGACCCTCTTCACCTTCTGCACGGTCGACCTCAGCGCCGTCTATTTCGACATCCGCAAGGATGCGCTTTACTGCGACGCGCCGGGTTCCTCGCGCCGCCGGGCGGCGCGGACGGTTCTGGACATCCTCTTCCACCGCCTGACCACCTGGCTTGCGCCGATCCTCGTCTTCACGATGGAGGAGGTCTGGCTCTGCCGGTTCCCGGGCGAGGGCTCGTCGGTGCATCTGACCGACATGCCCGAGACGCCGGCCGACTGGCTGGACGAGCCTCTGGCGCAGAAATGGGAGGCGATCCGCAAGGTGCGCCGGGTGGTGACGGCGGCCCTGGAAGTGCAGCGCACCGCCAAGGTGATCGGTGCCTCGCTGGAGGCCGCGCCGGTGGTGCATGTCGAGGATCAGGCCACGCTGAAGGCGCTGAAGTCGGTCGATTTCGCCGAACTGTGCATCACCTCCGCCATCCAGGTCACCGCCGATCCGGCGCCGGGGGAAGCCTTCCGCCTGGCCGAGGCGCCGGGGGTGGGCGTGGTCTTCGAACTGGCGGACGGCGAGAAGTGCCAGCGCTGCTGGCGCATCCTGCCGGACGTGGGCAGCCATGCCCATGACGGCACGTGCCAGCGCTGCAACGATGCGCTGGGCTAGGCGGCTCATCGGCCCTTGCGGGCCCCTTCGCCGGAGCGCCCGATGAGCGCGCGCACGGGCGCGAAGAGGGCCCGGGTGGCATCGCCCTTCGGGCCTCTGGTGCTGACCGAGACGGGGGGCCTCATCACCCGCCTGACCTGGGGTGGCGAGGGGGCGGACGAGACGCCGCTTCTGCTGGAAGCCGCGGCGCAGCTTGAGGCCTATTTCGCCGGGCGGCGGCGGGTGTTCGACCTGCCCTTCGCCTTCCTGCCCGGCCTTGGCGGTGAGGTGCAGCAGGCGATGCTGGCCATTCCGATGGGCGAGACGCGGACCTATGGCGATCTGTCGAAGGTGCTTGGCGCGCCCGCGCAGGCGATCGGGCAGGCCTGCGGGTCCAATCCGATCCCGATCCTCGTTCCCTGCCACAGGGTCCTGTCGGCGACCGGGCTTGGCGGCTTTTCGGCGCCGGGCGGGATCGAGACCAAGGTGGCGCTTCTGAAGCATGAGGGCGCGGCCTCGCTTCTGATCTGACCCTTGCTGCCGGTCGGGGCGGCTGATAGCCGTTCCGCAGGGAACCGGGGAGCCGCCGTTGAGCCTTTTCATCCTTCTTGCCGTCCTCGGCGCGGCCTTCCTGCATGCGCTGTGGAACGGGCTCGTGAGGGGCGGCGCGAGCCGGGTCCATACGATGATGGTCCTGTCGGCGGTGCAGGGCGTGATCGGCCTGATCCTTGGGTTTGTCAGTCCCTTTCCGGGGGCGGAAGCCTGGCCCTGGCTCATGGCCTCGGCGTTCGTGCATACCGCCTACAAGACCTTCCTGACCTTCGCCTATGAGCACGGCGACCTCAGCCGGGTCTACCCGCTGGCGCGCGGCACGGCGCCCCTGATCGTGCTGGCGGTGGGCGCGCTCTTCGGGACCGACCATCTGGCCGTGAGCGAGGTTCTGGGGATCGCGGTTCTGGGCGCGGGGATCTTCCTTCTGGCGAGCGGTGTCTTCACCTCGGGCGAATCCGTGCGGCTGTTGCCCTATGCGATGGGGGCGGCGCTGGCGACTGCGAGCTATACGCTGATCGACGGGCAGGGCGCGCGGATCGGCGGCGACGCGGCGGCCTATGTCGCCTGGCTGTTCGCGGCGGACGGCGTTCTGTTTGCGGCGGTGATGACGCTGATGCGGGGGCGCGGCGCCTGGCCCGCCCGCGCGGGGGTCTGGGGCGCGGGGTCGGTGGCGGCGGCGGCCTCCTACGCCTCTTATGCCATCGTGGTCTGGGCGATGACCGAGGCACCGATCGCGCTGGTGGCGGCGATCCGGGAAACCTCGATTGTTTTCGGGGTGGTGATCGGCTGGCTCGTCTTCCGCGAGCGGATGACCTGGGTGAAGGGCCTGTCGGCCGCGATGATCGCGGCGGGTGTGGCGATCACGCGGTTGTAGCCCGCCCGGGGATAAGCTGCTGGGCGATGCCGGCAAGCAGCAGATAGGCCGAACTGACCATTAGCCCGAGATGGGCGAGCGAGATCGGCCCGAATTCCGCCCAGGCCGACCAGCCCGCGCAGGCGACCCAGAGAAGCGCCATGGGCAGCGTGATCCAGCGCCAGCGGTCGGTGCGCACCGGGTGGACGAACTTGAAATTGGTGAACTGGGTCACGGCGAGCGCGATGATGATCGCGAGCGTCACGTAGAAATTCGGCTCGAGCGCGAAGATGACAAGGATCACCATGTTCCAGCAGGACGGAAAGCCCGCGAAGGAATAATCCGTGGTCTTCATGCGGGTATCGACGAAATAGAGCGCGCTGGAATAGGTGATGACGATGATCGCGCACCAGCCGGTCCAGCCGTTCATCAGCCCGGATTCGAAGAGCGCATAGGCCGGGATGAAGACATAGGTGAGATAGTCGATAATGAGATCGAGCAGCACCCCGTCATAGGTCGGCCAGTTGGTCTTGACGTGATAGGCGCGGGCGAGCGGGCCGTCGATGCCGTCGACGATCAGCGCGATGACCAGCCAGACCCACATCAGCGCCCATTTATGTTCGGCCGCGGCGAGCATCGCCATCATGGCGAGAACGGCGCCGGTGGCGGTGAGGAGATGGACGCACAGGGCTTTGATACGCGGGGTCATGGGGTCTTTCTGGCGCAATTCGGCAAGGCTGGCAACCTGAGGCTTCCCGGTCTTGACAGCGGGTCAGGCGCGGGGGTGGGCGGCGGCATAGACCTCCATCAGGCGGGCGGTATCGACGGCGGTATAGGCCTGGGTCGTGGAGAGAGAGGCATGGCCCAGCAGTTCCTGGATGGTGCGCAGGTCGCCGCCCGCGGCCAGAAGATGGGTGGCGAAGGAATGGCGCATGGCGTGGGGCGTGGCGCTGGCGGGCAGGCCGAGGGCGGCGCGCGCCCCTTCCATCGCCTTGGCGATGAGGCGGGGGTTCAGCGCGCCGCCCCGCGCGCCGAGAAAGAGCGGGCCCTGCGGCATCGAGCCAAGCGGGAAGGGGCAGAGACGGACATAGACGGCGACGGCGGCGCGGGCGGCGGGGATCACCGGCACCAGCCGCTCCTTGCCGCCCTTGCCGGTGATGCGCAGCACCTCGCCCAGGGGATGGTCGGCGGCGGAGAGCGAGAGGGCTTCGGAGATGCGCAGGCCGCAGCCGTAAAGGAGCGTGACCACTGCCACGTCGCGGGCCGCCTGCCAGTCGTTGCGCGCCTGAAGGTCAACCGTCGCGATCACCTCCTGCGCGGCCTCGGGCGTCAGGGGGCGAGGGAGCTTCCGGCGGTATTTCGGGCCGCGTTGGGCAAGGATCGCCGTCGCCTCGCCGCCCTCGCGGTCGGTGAGCCAGCGGATGAAGCCCTTGACCGAGGAGAGGCGCCGCGCGAGTGACCGGGCGCCGAGGCCGCGGTTGCGTTCATGGGCCATGAAGGCGCGCATGTCCGACGGCGTGGCTGCCGCCAGCGCGGTGGCGGTCGGCGCGCCGCCGAGATGGGGGGCCATGAAGGCGGCCCAGGCCAGCACATCGGCGCGGTAGGCATTCACCGTGTTCGCGGAGGCGCCGCCGAGGGCGGACAGATGATCGCACCAGCGCGCGATACTGTCACGGACGGCGGGGGTCAGAAGCGGTTCCACCCGCCCGCCTCAGGCCAGCCAGCGGCGCATCGCCCGTTCGAAGGCCCCGGCGAAGAAGGTCAGAAGATCGGTGCCCTGGCTTGAGCGGAACTGGTGCGGATCGGCGGCGCCGAGCGCCAGCATGCCGGGCAGGCGCCCCGAGCCGAGGTCGAGCCGCATCACGGCCTCGGACCCGATATTTGCGTCGGACGTGCCATAGACCGTCATCCGGTCGTCGGACGCCTGCCGCAGCACCACGTCGCGCGGCGCGCCGGTGCGCCCGTCGCTCATGTAGCGTTCGACAAAGCCCGGCGGCGCCACGGTCAGCACGTCGGAGAAGCGCTGGACCGCGACTTCTTCCTCGCCGTCGATCTCGGTTTCCAGAACCAGGCGGATCGCCTCGATCCTGAGGATCTGGCGGACGTCCGAGGCGAGCACCCTGAGGAAACCCTCGAAATTCACCGGGTCGAGCAGGCGCAGCACGGCGCGCTGGATCTGGTTGGTGCCCGCAAGATTTTCATAGGCGGCGGCGATGACCGACCGGTGGGTATCTTCCAGCCGGTCGAGGCGCTGCTCCAGCCGTTCCATCGCGATGCCGCGCAGGTCGACGATGTTCGAGCCCATCGCCCGTTCGTTGGCGGCAATGAGCGCCCGCATCAGGTCGCGATCTTCCAGAATCACTTCCGGCGAGGCGATCAGGCGGTCGCGCAGATCGGGGCCAAGCGGTGCGGCGTCGGACAGTTTCGGTTCGGACATCTCGGCCCCGGACTTGTTACTTTCGGGCAGGATACACGAAGTCAGAGGATTTTCTGCCCGGTTTTTGCCCAGTCCTTCAGGAAAATCTCCAGGCCCTTGTCGGTCAGCACATGGCTTGCCATCGACTTGATGACGGCGGGGGGCGCGGTGATCACGTCGGCGCCGATCTTGGCGCAGTCGACGATATGGTTCACCGAACGGATCGAGGCGGCGAGGATCTGGGTCTTGAAATCGTAATTGTCGTAGATGATGCGGATATCCTCGATCAGGTTCACGCCTTCGAGATGGATATCGTCAAGCCGCCCGATGAAGGGCGAGATGAAGGTGGCCCCCGCTTTCGCGGCAAGGATCGCCTGGGCGGGCGAGAAGCAGAGGGTGACATTGACCATATGGCCTTCGGATGCGAAGGCCTTGCAGGCGGCGAGCCCGTCCCAGGTCAGGGGAACCTTGATCGCGATGTTCGGGGCGATCTTGGCAAGCTTCATCCCTTCGGCGATCATGGCCTTGGCCTCTGTCGCCACAACCTCTGCCGAAACGGGGCCGGAAACCATGTCACAGATTTCCTTGGTGACCTCGATGATGTCACGCCCCGCCTTGAGGATGAGCGAGGGGTTGGTTGTCACGCCATCGACCATGCCGAGGTCGTTGAGTTCCCTGATGGCGGCGACATCGGCCGTATCGACGAAGAATTTCATGGCGCGCTCCGGTGGTTCGGGGATGGATCGGCGTTCTTCTAGCGCATGCAGCGCGCGGCTGAAACCCGGGAAAGGCCGTGCGCGTGGCTGATCCGGTGTTTTTCGACGAGGGCGATCTGGTCGCGGTCATGACGACCGAACCCCTGGGCCGGGCGCTCGACTACAGGGCGCCGGAGGGCGGCTGTTTCGCGGGGGCCTTCGTCGAGGTGCCGCTCGGGCCGCGCCGGGTGCTGGGCGTGGTCTGGGGGCCGGGGGAAGGCGGCTTCGATCCCGCGAAGATCAGGGCGGTGACGCGCGTTCTGGATGCCGCCCCGATGGCAGAGGCGATGCGGGCCTTCCTGATGCGGGCGGCGGATTACACGCTGACGCCGATGCCAGCGATGCTGAGGCTCGCCACCCGGGCGCCGGGGCTGGCCGATCCGCCGGGGCCGCGCAAGGTCTATCGCAAGGGCTGGCAGGAGCCCGACCGGATGACCGATGCGCGGGCGCGGGTACTGGAGGTACTGGAGGACTATGGCGGGGCGGCCTTTACCCTGTCGGAACTCGCCGGGCTCGCCGGGGTAACGACCGGGGTGGTCAAGGGGCTGGTGAAACAGGGGGCGGTGGCCGAGGAGGAGGCGCCGCGCGACCTGCCCTATCCGCGCCTTGACCCGGACCTGTCGGGCAAGGACCTGACCGGGGATCAGGCGGCGGCGGCGGAGACGCTGAGGGCGGGCATCGCGGCGGGTCGTTACGGGACCACGCTTCTGAAGGGCGTCACGGGATCGGGCAAGACCGAGGTCTATCTGGAGGCGGTGGCGGAATGTCTGCGCAAGGGGCGGCAGGCGCTGGTCCTTCTGCCCGAGATCGCGCTGACATCGGAATTTCTGGCCCGCGTCGAGGAACGGTTCGGCGCGCGGCCCGGCGAATGGCATTCGGGCGTGACGCAGACCGAACGCCGCCGCCTGTGGCGCATGGCGGGGGAAGGCGGCGTGGGGCTGGTGGTGGGCGCGCGGTCGGCCCTGTTCCTGCCCTTCCGCGATCTGGGGCTGATCGTCGTCGATGAGGAACATGACACGTCCTACAAGCAGGAGGATGGCGTCCTTTACAATGCCCGCGACATGGCGGTGCTGCGCGCCGCGATGACGGATGCGCAGGTGGTGCTGGCGTCCGCCACGCCCTGCCTCGAGACCTGGGTGAATGCCGAAAGCGGCAAGTATGGCCGCATCGACCTGACCGCGCGGTTCGGGGCGGCGGAACTGCCGCCGATGCGGGCGATCGACATGCGGGAGGAACGGCTTGAGGCCAACCGCTGGATCAGCCCGACGCTGGTGCAGATGGTCGCGGCGCGGATCGCGGGCGGCGAACAGGCGCTGTTGTTCCTGAACCGCCGGGGCTATGCGCCGGTGACGATCTGCCGGGCCTGCGGCCATCAGATCGGCTGTCATCAATGCGATGCGCGCATGGTCGAGCACCGGTTCCTGAAGCGTCTCGTCTGCCATCAATGCGGGGAAAGCGCGCCGATGCCCGCGGCCTGCCCGTCCTGCAAGGCAGAAGGGCGGCTGGCGCCGGTCGGGCCGGGGGTGGAGCGGCTGGCCGAGGAGGTGGCAGAACGGTTCCCCGAGGCGCGGGTGGCGGTCCTGTCGTCGGACCTGTTCGGGTCGGCCCGCGCGCTGAAAGAGAAGATCGAGGAGATCGCGGGCGGCGGGGCGGATATCATCATCGGCACGCAACTGGTGGCAAAGGGGCATAATTTCCCGCTTCTGACGCTTGTGGGCGTGATCGACGCCGACCTCGGGTTGCAGGGATCGGACCTGCGCGCGGCCGAGCGGACCTTTCAGCTGATGCGGCAGGTGTCGGGGCGGGCGGGCCGGGCGGAGCGCAAGGGCGAGGCCTATCTTCAGACCTGCCAGCCCGACCATCCGGTGATCCGCGCGATCCTGTCGGGGGCGGAGGAAGATTTCTGGCGCGCCGAGGCGGCGGAGCGGCAGGCGGCGGGCATGCCGCCCTTCGGACGGCTGGCGGGCATCATCCTGTCGTCGCCCGACGTGCAACAGGTCTTCGATTTCGGCATGGAACTGGCGCGGCGCGCGGGACCGCTGACGCGGATCGGCGCGCAGGTCTTCGGCCCGGCGCCCGCGCCGGTCGCCCGCGTGCGCGGGCGCCACCGGGTGCGGCTTCTGGTGAAGGGGCCGAAGGGCGCGAGCCTGCAGGCCGCCGTGGCGGAATGGGTGGGGCAGATGCGGGTGCCGAACAACCTGCGCCTCGCGGTCGATATCGATCCGCAGAGCTTTTACTGAAGGGGCGCGCCGGGGCAGCGCCTGTCCGGCGGGGCGTCCGGGGCCAGGACGGCAGCGGCGCTATTCCAGCTGCCGGTACACATCTGCCGCAACCCGCTCAAGCACCGCAACCGGCAGGCTTGCCGTGATGGCGCAGCCAAGCGACCCGTCACGCCAGAAAAGGCTGACGAGAGAACCCGAGGACAGGATCTGGAAGTCGGTGTCGCCGATGGCGGGCTGGCGCGCGAGATAGAGGGTGAGACGCGCACCCTGGGGGCTTTGGTACATCATCTGGACCGCCGTGCTGCCGTCGCGGCCCGGCAACACGCGACCGCCCAGCAAGCGCAGGCCCTGCTTCGTCAGATCGGGGGGTGTGACCGGCTGTCCGAGCCGGTTGGTCAGCCAGGTGGCCAGATGGACGCCCTGATCGGCGGCGACCTCGACGGGATGGGCAACCTCTGCAGAGAATATCCGGTGCGCGTCGATGGCGCCCGCAGCGAAATCGACGCCGAGCGGCGCGGGTCTGGACGGGTGGGCGATCGACCAGCCGAGGACGGCGCCGAGCGACAGCAGAGCGAGAACGGCGGCCAGAAGCCGCAGCCCCTGCAATCGCGTCGCGACCGGGCCGATGCTGTGCAGGCGGCCGGAAGCCAGCAAACTGCGGTAGCGGTCTGGTAGCGGCTCGTCCATGTCCGCGCCATAGAGCCTGCCCAAGGCCCGGTCCTGTCCCTCCCAGGCGTCAAGGAGCGCGACCGCGTCCTCTCCGTGGGCGGCGAGAGCGGCGCGTAGCTCGTCCGGCGGCAGTTCGTCGCGCAGCAGGAGGATTTCGGTCTCGGCGATCGGGCGGACCGTCATTTGATCACCTCGCGCAGGAGAGGCTGCTTGCGGGGGCGGCCGGTCATCTCCCGCAGGGCGGCGCGGGCGCGTGCCAGCCTCGATACAAGGGTGCCCACGGGAATGTCGAGCACCTCGGCTGCCTTGGCGAGGCTCATGCCCTCCAGTGCGACGAGCAGAAGCGCCGCGCGCTGGTCATCGGGCAGGCGACCCATGGCCGCGTGCACTCTTTCGAGTTCGAGATGGTCTTCCTGTCCGCCGGAAGCGGCCAGTTGCGGCGCCTCCGACAGCGGCAGGAAATGCAGTTGCGCGCGACGGCGCCGACCATCGCGCGCAAGATTGAGGAGGATGCGGAACATCCAGGCCCGGATCGACCCCTCGGCGCGCAGCGTGGGAAGGCGGTCGAGGGTTCTTTCGAGGCAATCCTGAACGAGATCGTCGGCAAGATCGGCATCCCGCAACAGCGCGCGCGCATAGCGGCGGAGCGGCGGGATGGCGGTCTCGATCTCGTCCAGGAGTGGGCGCATGTTTGCGGTTATTCGGCCTTGACGACGTGCCAGACGCCATTCTTGCCGTCACCCATGACGTCGCCCGCCTTCGTATCCTCGGCATATGTGTAGAGCGGTTTGCCGTCATAGGTCCACTGCCTGGTGCCGTCGGTGCGCTCGATCATGCCATAGTCCCCTTCGGCAACTGCATCGGCGGCGGCGGTATAGGGCGGCCATTTGGCGGCGCAGTCGTCATAGCAGGCCGAAACGCCGTCGCTGTCCTTGTCGAACGTATAGAGCGTCATGCCGTCCTTGTTGGTCAGGACCTCGCCAGCCGAGGTCATGGCATACATCGCGGGTTCCTCGGCCAGGGCCGGCAAGGCACCCGCAGTCAGGGTCACGAGGCCGAGTGTGAAGAGGGTGCGGCGGAAAGTCATGGACATTCTCCTGAAAGATCCGGGTCGCCCCGGACGATTGGACGCGTCATCCGCGCCTGCAGAGGAGACGAACGACACCAGGGGTTCCATCCCGAGGTTCGCGACTGTCACGCACTTGTGATAGGTGGCGCCAGGCCGGGCGGCCGCTTGCTACGGACCGGCGACGGTCCGGCCATGATGTTCGATCGCGGCCTCGATGCCGTCAAGCAGAAGGTCCAGCCCCGCCTCATAGGTCGGGCCGTGATAGGGTTTGGCGAAATAGGGGCCGACCGACATGATCGCGGGGAAGTCGTGGCGCGCTTCCTCTGGCGAAACCGGCTCGACCGCTGTCGGGCCATGGGCATAGCCCAGGGATTCGTCGAGACCGGCGCCCATGATGTAATAGCCGAGTGTACGGAAGCGCTGCGCGCGTTCCCCATCGGGCAGGCCGGTTTCTTCAAAAACCGCAAGGATGCGGTTCAGATAGGCGAGGCCGGAGCGGTTGTTGAGGCGGAATATGCAGAAATAGAGAAAGAAGCCGGGGTGGCGCAGTGCGAGCGCGCGGTAGCTAAAAGCAATGGCGCGGAGCTTCTCGCGCCAGCTGCCGGTGGCGGGGATGTCGATCTCGCCGATGCAGATATCGACGAGCGCCTCGAAGAGATGCTGCTTGCTGGGGAAGTAGTAATAGATGCTCATCGCCTTGCAGCCGAGCCGGTCTGCGAGCGAGCGGAAGCTGAACCCGTCGAGCCCTTCGGCGTCGATCAGTGCCATCGCCTCCTCGGCGATCCGGTCCGCGCTGAGCGCCAGCTGGCTGCGCCGCCGTGCCTTTGGTTTTTCCTGGGTCATCCGCTTTGAGGGGTTCCAAGTTGAACGGCCCGGCGGCCTCAAAGGTGCCGGGCCGGTGGTCGCGTCTCGTCACTGGCCGCCAAGTTCCTTGCGGAACGTATCGAAGTCAACCTGCATGCCGTTGAAGATCGTGCTCCAGTTGCGTGTCATGCCTGCGACGGCCACGGCCTCGGCAATTTCCTGGTCGGTCGCGCCGTTCTGCCGAGCGGTGTTGGTGTCGGACCAGATGCAGTAGGTGCAGGGGATCTGAGCGGCGACGGCAAGCGAAATCAGGGCCTTGGTCTTGGAATCAAGGGCGGTGTCGCCCGACATCTCGAGCGCCTTGGTTTGCGCCCAGAGGCCGGGCAGGGCGCTGTCGGCGACCGAGGCGACGAAGCTCGGTTCGGCCCCGAGGGTGGCTGCGATGTCGGCGCGGGCGGCGGCGGCCTGATCGTCGGCGGATGCGACCGAAGCGAGCGACAGGACAAGCGCGGCACAAGCGACGGTTTTCGACAGGGATTGCGTCATTTTCTCCTCCATATGACACTAATCTTACGGCGTAAGACGTGCATGCAGCTTTAATCTTACAATGTAAGAAATCAAGTCACGAGTTCGTGACGGAAGGCTTCCCGTCCCTCTCGGCATCGTCGATATCCGCTCGCGTCGGCCAGCGGGTTGCGCTAACGCTGGCGGCAGGACAGGAGACCCGCGATGAGCAGCCCCGCCGCCCCAGAAGCCAAATTCGTCACCGGCAGCCTGATGCGACATGTGACCGTGATGGCGCTGTCGGGCGCGCTGGGCCTGTCGTTCACCTTCCTTGTCGATTTCCTGGCGCTGTGGTGGATTTCCCAGCGGCGGATCGAGGCGGAGATGGCGGCGGTCGGGATCGCGGGCACGCTGCAGTTCGCCATCATCTCGCTGGGCGTCGGCATGATGATCGGCGCGGTGGTTCTGGTGTCGCGCGCCATCGGCATGGGCGACCGCGCCCGGGCGCGCCGGATCGCATCGGTCGCGATGGTGATGACCCTGTCGGTGCAGGCGGCGCTGTCGCTGATCGTCTGGCTCTTCCGTCACCCGATCCTGATGGCTTCGGGCGCCGAGGGCACGGTGCTGGAAATGGCGGAGCGGTTCCTGACGATCACGCTGCCCTCGATGCTGCTCATATCGGCGGCGATCATGGCGGCCTCGCTGCTGCGCGCGGCGGGCGATGCCTGGCGGTCGATGGCGGTGACGATGACCGGGGGGCTGGTGGCGGTGGTTCTTGATCCCGTGCTGATCGTGTGGATGGATCTGGGGGTCGAGGGGGCGGGCTGGTCGATCGTCATCGCGCGCGCCGTGGCCTGCGGCGTGGGCTTCTGGTTCCTGATCGGCACGCACGACCTTCTGGCGCGCCCGCTTCCGTCCGATTTCGCCACCTTCATCCGCCCCTATGCGGCGATCGCGCTTCCGGCGGTGGCGACCCAGCTTGCCACACCGTTCGGCAACTGGATCCTGACGCGCGAGATCGCGCAATATGGCGCGGGCGCGATCGCGGGCTGGGGTGTGGTGATGCGGCTGACGATCCTCGCTTTCGGCGGAATCTTCGCGCTTTCGGGCGCCATCGGCGGGATCATCGGGCAGAATTACGGGGCAAGGCGGCTCGACCGGGTGGCGGAGGCCTTCGTGGCGGCGCTGAAATTCTGCGCGGTCTACACGCTTTGCACCTGGGCGCTGATGGCGGCGCTGACCGGGCCGATCTCGACCTCGTTCGGGCTTTCGGCGGAGGGGCAGGCCATCGTCCGGACCTTCACCCATTGGGCGGCGGGTGCCTTCATCGCCACGGGCGCGCTTTTCGTCGCCAACGCAAGTTTCAACAGCCTGGGCCGGCCGCTGGCCAGCACGGCGGCCAACTGGTTCCGCGACGGGCTGATGATGTTTCCCGCGGCCCTTCTCTTCAGCCATTTCCTGGCGGCCGGGGGGATTGTCTGGGCCAATGCCGCCGCCAACCTGATCGCGGGCACGCTGGCGGCCTGGTTCGCCTGGCGCCATATCGCGCGGCTGCGCGCCGCCACGGCCGCGAACCCGGTGCTTGACCCCGCCCCCGCGCCCGCCTAAGCCCGGCCCCGACCGACAGAGGGAGGCAAGCGATGCCGTTCTATTCCGCCCTGACCACCCTTCCCTCGCGCGAGGCGGCCGAGGCGCTTGCCGAGAGCCTCGAAGGGTTCGATCCCGAACCGACGGGTGTCGGCTGCTTCGAGATCGAGGACGGATCGGGCCGCTATGAGGTCGGTGCCTATTTCGAGGAAGAGCCGGACGATATCGTGCTGGCGCTGATGGCGGCGATCTATGGCGCCGCGCCCTTTGCGGTGTCGCAAGTGCCCGAGACCGACTGGGTCGCCCATGTGCGGCGCGAATTGCAGCCCGTCGAGGCGGGGCGCTTCTTCGTCTATGGCAGCCATGATGCGGACAAGGTGCCTGACGGTTCGGTCGCGCTGCTGATCGAGGCGGCGATGGCCTTCGGCACCGGGCATCACGGCACGACCAAGGGCTGCCTTCTGGCGTTGGACCGAATCGACCGGGCGGGCGTCCGCGCCCGCAATGTCGCGGACATCGGCTGCGGCACGGCGGTTCTGGCGATGGCGGCGGCGGCGATCTGGGACTGTGCCACCATCGCCTCCGACATCGATCCGGTGGCGGTCGAGGTGGCGCGGTCAAATGTGGCGGCAAACGGGCAGGCCGCGCGCGTCCAGGTTGTGGAGGCCGCCGGTTTCGATCAGGGCGATCTGCGGTCCCGCGCGCCCTACGACCTGATTTTTGCCAATATTCTCAAGGGTCCATTGCTTGCACTGGCCCCCGATCTGGCCGCGAACCTCGCATCGGGCGGTCGCGCGGTCCTGTCGGGCATCCTGGCCTCACAGGCGAGCGAACTTGTCGAAAAGTACATGTCCTTTGGACTGGCGCTGACGCATCGCGAGGACATTGGCGAGTGGGTGACTCTCGAACTGGTCAAAAGCTGAACAATCCGCCCTATTTTCGCCGTATTTGCCCGACAATCATCATATTCACCTCGGGTGGGGGCCCGGGAGGAACGAATGCACGATCCGAACATGCGGAAATTCCACGGGCGCCTCGACCGTATTCAGCGTATCCACGCTGCCGGCGGCGGGTTCGAGGCCGACGGGACGATCGGCATGTCGCACTATTCGGCGCGGCGGCGCCGCGAGCAGGGGTCGCGCCTGCCGACCATCATGCTGATGGTGATCGCGTTCATCTTCCTCTTCAAGGCGGCACTGCACGTCGCCATCGGGCCCGAGGCCTATGACCTGCGCGTGGCGGTGCTGCGGGCAGGGACCGACGTTGACCGGGCCGGTGCCCTCTTGATGGCGCCCGATCCGTTCACGCTGTTTCTCGCCGAAAAGATCCGCACAGCACTCGGTTGACGCGGGCCGCAGGTCCTATCCGGAGCAGATACGTCAAAGGTAGAAAGAGACAGGCCTCGCGGGAGAACCGCGGGGCCTTTCCGTTCAAGGGGGAAACGCCGGCCGCGGACCTCCTGGCGACGATTGCGCTCGGCTCCGGGTTGCTGCTATCGGACGTCTACCGCGGTGGCTGGCACCGCGTTCTGGTCCGGTCCGACACGAGAGGCAGAACATGATTGAAGAGGTCTGGCCACGTCGGCGACAGGACTCACGGCTTGACCGCCTCATGCTCTACACAAAGCTGATGCCGGGCTTTTGCAACATCTGCGGTCACTGGACGATCTTCAAGACACGGCACGAGAACTTCCGCGAACATGTGCGCTGCATCAGATGCCGAAGCGTCAACCGCTACCGGCAGATCACCGAAGTGCTGCTCGCGCTCGCCCTGCAGACAGGCTACCGGCGCGCGGGGCTTTTGTCGCTGCGGGATCTGCCGAGCGGGATCACGATCTGGAACACCGAGACGACGCGCGCCCTGCACGAACATCTGAGCAAGCGGCTTGGAACGAACTATACCGCCAGCGAGTTTCTTGATCCCGCGCTGCCGAGCGGCACGGTGAGGGACGGCGTCCTGCACGCTGACATCCAGAACGCGCACTTCGCGGACGACAGTTTCGACTATATCCTGTCGAGCGACGTGATGGAGCATGTCCCCGACGTTGGAAAGGCGCTGCGAGAGACCTACAGGGTCTTGAAGCCGGGCGGGGCGCATATATTCACTGCCCCCTTCTACCGGCACCGGTTCAGCACCGAGCGGCGGGCCGAGATGGGCGACGGTGGCGACATTCGCCACCTGATGAAGCCCTGGTATCACCTCGATCCGGTGCGGCCCGAGGGGGTGCTCTGTTTCAATGTGTTCGGGATGGAATTGCTGGTGCAGATGGAAGAGGCGGGTTTCGAGCCGGCGCTTCTGAACGTTCATTCGACGCGCCGCGGCATTCTCGGTGATGTGGGGTTCGTCTTTGTCGCCCGAAAGGTGATGGATCCTGTCCATCGCCGGGATCTGATCTTCCCGGAAACGGCCGCCTGATCGCAAGGCCTGACGCTTGCAAGACAAAGGCCCCGCGGATGAACCGCGGGGCCTCAGGCGAGCCTGTCGCCGGTCGCGCTGGCCCTGATCAGGCGCGCGACGCGATGAATTCGATGTCGCCCCGGCAAAGGCCGATATCGTCGAGCTCGCGATCCGAAAGCTTCGACAGGGCGTTGCGCGTGACACGCGCGTCGTTCCAGGAAGCGATCGAAGCGACAAGGTTGCTTACCAGGTTCAGCGGGCTGAAGCCGGTCGCGGTGCGGGTCGTTTCAAACGCGGTCATGTTCATATCCTCTTGCATACAGCGGCCGAAGGCGGTTCGCCGTCGACGCAATGACAGATAGTCCATCCGGCATAACGGAGCTAGGGCCGGAAAAGCATTTCAGCCATGCGACTTATGCATATCTCTGATTTCGCGAAATGCACGGGGCGCGAGGCGCGATCCGGTAAACAATTAAAGCATTTTTGGGACATATCTACAGGGATCCGGGTCGCAATCCGATCCTGGAGAGTCGGAAATCGGCGGAAAAGCTGCCCGCTCAGGTCATGGCTCCCGGGTCGCTTTGTCCTTTGCGATGTTCCCCTTTCGTGCTAGTTCTGTGGAAAAGAACCAACAGGCAGGCAGTTTCATGCGCGTTCTCGGGATCGATCCGGGCCTTCGCAACCTCGGCTGGGGCGTGATCGATGTGGCGGGATCGCGGCTTGCGCATGTGGCCAATGGAATCATCCATTCCGACGGGGACGATCTCGGCCAGCGGCTCCTGTCGCTGCATCGGGCGCTGAGCCGGGTGGTCGCCGAGCATGCCCCCGATGCGGCCGCCGTCGAACAGACCTTCGTGAACAAGGATGGCGCCGGGACGCTGAAGCTCGGCCAGGCGCGGGGCATCGCGATGCTGGTGCCCGCGCAGGCGGGGATCGCCGTGGGCGAATATGCGCCGAATGCGGTGAAGAAGGCCGTGGTGGGCGTGGGCCATGCCGACAAGGGCCAGATCGCGCATATGGTCCGCTTGCAGCTGCCGGGGGTCGATCTCGCCGGCCCGGATGCGGCGGATGCGCTGGCGATCGCCATCTGCCACGCCCATCACCTGCAAAGCGCCGGGCGGCTGGCCGCCGCGCTGAAGGGGGCGGCATGATCGGGCGCATCGCCGGGGTGATCCTGCACCGCGCCGCAGATCAGGTGCTGATCGATGTGCGGGGCGTGGGGTACGTGGTCCATATCTCGCAGCGCACCGCCGCCAGCCTGCCGCCGGTGGGCGAGGCCTGCGCGCTTTATACCGAGCTTCTGGTGCGCGAGGATCTTCTCCAGCTGTTCGGTTTCCCGACGCTTCTGGAAAAGGAATGGCACCGGCTTCTGACCACGGTGCAGGGTGTGGGCGCGAAAGCCTCGATGGCGATCCTCGGCACGCTCGGCGCCGAAGGCACGGGCCGGGCGATCGCCCTTGGCGACTGGGGGGCGATCAAGGCCGCGCCCGGGGTGGGGCCGAAGCTTGCCCAGCGGGTGGTGATGGAACTGAAGGACAAGGCGCCCGCCGTGATGGCGCTTGGCGGCACGCTGACGGTCGATGCGTCGGCGGTGATCGAGAGCGACGCGGAAGCGCCCGCGCGGCGATCCGCCGCGAAGGCCGCGTCTGCCGCCTCCGCCGCGGCGACGGCGGACGCGCTGTCGGCGCTTCTCAACCTCGGCTATGGCCAGTCGGAGGCCGCAGGCGCCGTGGCGCAGGCCGCGGGCGAGAACGGGGGCGAGAACGGGAGGGCAAGCACGCCCGCTCTGATCCGTGCTGCGCTGAAGCTGCTGGCGCCGAAGGGGTGACATGATCTTTTCCGCTCACAGACATGCCGGGGGTGCGGGGATGGACCCCCTGCGAGGGGCAGGCAGGAACCGTCGATGCTGACGCCCGATCCCACGCTCCGCGCCGCGCCGCAGCCCGAGGATGCCGACCGGGCCCTGCGGCCCCAGGCCCTGACCGAATTCGTCGGTCAGGAAGAGGCGCGGGCGAACCTCAGGGTCTTCATCGAAAGCGCGCGCATGCGGGGCGAGGCGATGGACCATACGCTCTTCCACGGGCCGCCGGGACTGGGGAAGACCACGCTCGCCCAGATCATGGCCAGGGAACTCGGTGTCAATTTCCGCATGACCTCCGGTCCGGTCCTGGCGCGCGCGGGCGACCTCGCCGCGATCCTGACCAATCTCGAGGCGCGCGACGTGCTTTTCATCGACGAGATCCACCGGCTGAACCCGGCGGTCGAGGAAGTGCTTTATCCGGCGATGGAGGATTTCGAGCTTGATCTGGTGATCGGCGAGGGACCGGCGGCGCGGACGGTACGGATCGAACTGCAGCCCTTCACGCTTGTGGGCGCCACCACGCGGCTCGGGCTTCTGACCACGCCCCTGCGCGACCGGTTCGGCATTCCGACGCGGCTGCAGTTCTACACGATGGAGGAACTTGACCTGATCGTCGCGCGCGGCGCGCGGCTGATGGGGATATCCTCGGACCCGGAAGGCACGCTCGAGATCGCGCGGCGCGCGCGCGGCACGCCGCGGATCGCCGGGCGGCTGTTGCGCCGGGTCGTCGATTTCGCGCTGGTCGAGGGTGACGGGCGGCTCACGCGCGCCATCGCCGACAGCGCGCTGACGCGGCTCGGCGTCGATCATCTGGGTCTCGACGGCGCCGACCGGCGGTATCTGACGCTCGTCGCCGAGAATTACGCGGGCGGGCCGGTCGGGGTGGAGACCCTGTCGGCGGCCCTGTCGGAAAGCCGCGATGCGATCGAGGAGGTGATCGAGCCTTTCCTTTTGCAGCAGGGCCTGATCCAGCGCACGCCGCGCGGCCGGATGCTCGCCCAGAAGGCCTGGACGCATCTCGGCCTGCCGCAGCCGCGGGCGGCGGGGCAGTCGGACCTGTTCGGCAAGTAGGGCCGCTGGGCCGGAGAATTTTCGCGAAAGCTCGTCGGCGGCATCGTCGTTCTGGACCTCTGGCCCGACGCGGATTATGGGGCGGGCTGGAGGTTGAGCCATGAGCCCGGACGAGATCGCATCCCATTTCACCCGACCGGACGGACGCTTCGCCTTCGCCCGCTGGCGGCGGCCGGTCGCGCCCGTGGTGTTCGGCGTCCGGGACGAGACGCTGGCCACGATCAAGGGCGCGATCAGTACGGTCGCGGCGACGGCGGGCCATCCTCTGGCCGAGACCGATCCCGAACAGGGCGCGAACCTGATGATCTTCCTTTTCCGCGACTGGCAGGAGGTGGCGGACCTTCCCGGTATCGCCGATCTGGTGCCGGGGCTCGACCGGCTCGCACCGCGGCTCGCGCGCGAGGATGCCAACCAGTACCGGCAGTTCCGCTTCGAGGAGGATGGGGCGATCCGCGCGGCTTTCGTCTTTCTGCGGATGGGCGGCGCGCTGGGCGAGATGCCCGCCGTCGATCTCGGCCTGACCGTCGCGGTGCAGAGCCTGCTTCTGTGGTCGGAAACCGCCTTCCGTCGTCACTCGCCCCTGATCGCCGCTGCGGGGCAGGTGTCGGTGCGGCCGGCAATCGCGGCCCTCTTGCGGGCCGCCTACGACCCGGGTCTGCCCGCCGCCGCCGCGCACAAGAGCCATGCGCTGCGGCTTTTTGCCCGGGTCGCGGCGGCCGAAGGGGCGAACGGCCGGATGGAGTTCCGCTGACGGGGCGGCCGGACTGATGCGGGCCTCATCGCCCGCCGCCGGTGAGGCTTGCGAGGCGCCGCGGGCCTGCCTAGGGTCGGGCGGCAGGAGGCCCCATGTCCCATACATTCCCGATCCGCGTCTATTACGAGGATACCGACCTTGCGGGCATCGTCTATTACGCCAATTACCTGAAGTTCATCGAGCGCGGCCGGAGCGAATGGGTGCGCGCCCTGGGCGTCGACCAGGGGCAGCTGAAGCGCGAGGAGGGGATCGTTTTCGCGGTGCGCCGGGTCGAGGCGGATTATCTGAAACCGGCGCGCTTCGATGATGAGCTGACCGTGGTCACGCGACCGCTCGGCGCGAGCGGCGCGCGCATCCAGCTTGAACAGGAGGTGCTGCGCGCGGGCGAGCGGCTTTTCACCGCGCAGGTGACGCTCGTCTGCCTGACCGAGGCCGGACAGGCGGCGCGGCTGCCCGCCGACCTGCGCCGGACGCTCTTTCCGGCGGTTCACTGAAGAGTTTCGTCCGGGCTTCGCCCGGCCGATCCGCCGGGGGGCGCTGCCCCCCGGACCCCCGGAGTATTTTCGGACAGAACGTGGGCATGAGCTTCATCTACGTTCTGTCGCCAAATACTCCCGCCGGAGGCGTGCCGAGTGGTCCGCGCGGCACGCGCGGACCGCGAGAGGAAAGGCGTGCCGCGCCCTTTCTGGGCGCGGCTCCGCTGGATCGGGGAAGGATAGGGCGGGGCGTGATGTTTCAGGAGATTTCAGTGCCAGCGGGAATTCGGTGGCCGGGATCGGCGGATTTCCGGCGCGACCCGTTTCCTTCGCCAAGAAAGCAGGCTAGAATCACGTCAAATCAGAGCTGCCGGTCGAGGCGGCCCAGAAGCGAGCAGAGTTATGGAAACCACAACACTTGCCCAGCACGCGGCGGAGATCGATTTCTCCTTGCTCGCGCTTTTCGCGCGCGCCTCGTTCATCGTGAAGATCGTGATGGTGATGCTGACCGTCGCCTCGGTCTGGTCCTGGGCGATCATCGTCCAGAAATTCATCACCTACCGCAAGGCGCGCGCCGAGGCGGGGCTGTTTGACCAGGCCTTCTGGTCGGGCGAGCCGCTCGACGAGCTTTTCGACAAGATCGGATCGGCGCCGCAGGGGGGCTCCGAGGCGATCTTTGCCTCCGGCATGATCGAATGGCGGCGCAGCCACCGGCAGGACGGGGCGCTCATCACCGGCGCGCAGGCGCGCATCGACCGGTCGATGGATGTGGCGATCCAGAAGGAGACCGAGGATCTGACGCGCGGACTGCCCTTCCTCGCCACGGTCGGGTCCACGGCGCCTTTCATCGGGCTGTTCGGCACGGTCTGGGGGATCAAGACCGCGTTCGAGCAGATCGCGATCAGCCAGAACACCTCGCTCGCCGTCGTGGCGCCCGGCATTGCCGAGGCGCTGGTGGCGACCGCGCTTGGCCTTCTCGCGGCGATCCCGGCGGTCATCTTCTACAACAAGCTCTCGACCGACAGCGACCGGATCATCGGCGGCTACGAGGCCTTTGCCGACGAGTTTGCCACCATCCTTTCCCGCCAGCTGGACGCCTGAGCCATGGGCACGGGGGTGATGAAGCGCGGGGGCGGGGGCGGACGGCGCCGCCGGGGCTCGCGCGGCAAGGCGGCGGTGATGAGCGAGATCAACGTCACGCCCTTCGTGGACGTGATGCTGGTGCTTCTGATCATCTTCATGGTGGCGGCGCCCTTGCTGACCGTGGGTGTGCCGCTCGAATTGCCGAAGACGGCAGCCAAGGCCGTGCCGACCGAGCAGGAGGAGCCGCTGACGATCTCGGTCCAGGCCGACGGCACGATCTCGATCCAGAACACGCCGATCGCCGAGGGCGAGTTGATCGCGAAGCTGCGGGCGATCGCCGCCGAGCGGCAGGATGACAAGCTGTTCCTGCGCGCCGATGGTGCCATTCCCTATGAACGGGTGGTGCAGGTGATGGGCGCGCTGAACAATGGCGGCTTTTCCAACATCACGCTTGTCACCGACGGCGGCGGACCGGCGATGAATGCGGGCGCCGGGGCCGAGAACGGCGGCTGAGATGCTGGAGAAGTGGCTTCCAGAGGACCGGGCGATGCGCATCGGTCTTTACGTCTCGGGGGGGGCGCATCTTGCGCTGATCCTCTGGGCGCTTCTGGGAGGCATCTTTTTCACGCCCGAACCGGCGGCCGCGCCGATTGCCACCAATGTCTCGCTGATGTCCTCGGCGGAATTTGCGGAACTTGAAGGCAGGAAGCCGACCGCCGCGCAGGAGAGCCCGCCCCAACCGTCGGCACCCGAGGCGAGCGTCGCGCCGCCTGCGAGGCCCAAGCCCGAGACGAAGCCCGACCAGAAGCCCGCGCCGGAGGTTGCCACGCCCGAGCCCGAACAACCGCCGGACGTTCAGGAAACGCAGGTGGCGGAGGCAGAGGTGACGGATGCGCCGCCCGAGGAAACGACGGCGCCGACGCCCGACAGCCTGTCGCAGATCCCCGATCAGCCGACCGACACGCCGCAACCGAAGGCCGCCGAGATCGTGGCGCCCGATCCCTCGCCCGACACGCCGCCGGAAACCACGGCCTCGGACACGGTGACGGAAGCGACGACTGCCGCGCCCGCGCCCGAGGCGCCGCCGGAGACGCCGACCGAGGCGGCCGCGCCCAAGGACACGGGCGAGGTGCTTCTGACCGAGGACAACAAGGACAAGAAACCCGAGACCGCCGCGCCCGCGACCTCGCCGCGCCCGCAGAAGAAGCCCGAGAAGAAGCCGGAAGCGCCGAAGCCCGCGCCGGTCGAAACCGCCGAGGCGACGCCCAAGGCGCCTGCCGATGAGCCGAGCGTGAATGCCGACGACGCCGTTGCAGCGGCTTTGGGCGAGGCTTTGTCGGGCGAAGCCTCCGACGCGCCCGCGCCGGGGACGGGCGCTGCCGATCAGGGCCCGCCGCTGACGAGCGGGGAAAAGGATGCGCTGATCGTCGCGGTCAAGCAATGCTGGAATGTGGGCGCGCTCTCGACCGATGCGCTTGGCACGGTGGTCACCGTCGCGGTCGCGATGGGGCAGGACGGCAAGCCGGACAGCGGCTCGATCCGGATGATCGGCGCCGAGGGCGGCACCGATGCCTCGGCCCAGCAGGCCTTCGAGGCGGGGCGCCGCGCGATCATCCGCTGCGCGAAGAACGGTTATGCGCTGCCGCCCGAGAAGTACGAGCAATGGAAAGAGATCGAGATCACGTTCGATCCGAACAAGATGAGGCTGCGCTGATGGTGGCAGACGCGGGATTTTCCCCTCGCGGCAGCGGGCGGACTATGGCAGGCAGGCAGCAAGACCGGCACAGCCGGCAGAGCGAAGGGGCATGGGTGATGCGGTTGAGTGACGGGCTGAAAGGATTGATGTCGGCGGCGCTGCTTGGCGGCGCGGCCTTCTGGGCCATGCCTGCGACGGCGGAGCCCTTGCGGATCGTGATCGACCAGGGCGTGATCGAGCCCTTGCCCTTCGCGGCGCCGACCTTCCTGGACGAGGGCGGCGCGGGCGACATTGCGCGGGCGATGACCGATGTGATCGCGGCCGATCTTCAGGGGACGGGTCTGTTCACGCAGATTCCGGCCAGCGCCTATATCAGCCAGGTCACCAGTTTTGATGCGCCTGTCTCGTACGCCGACTGGAAGGCGATCAATGCGCAGGCGCTGATCGTGGGGGCGGTGTCCAACAGCGGCGGACGGATCAATGTGAAGTTCAACCTTCACGATGTCTTTTCCGACACGACGCTCGGCGACGGGCTGCAGTTCGGCGGCGGCGAGGGGGATTGGCGGCGGATCGCCCACAAGGTCGCCGACCAGATCTACAGCCGGATCACCGGCGAAGGCCCCTATTTCGACAGCCGGGTGGTGTTCGTTTCGGAAAGCGGGCCGAAGGATGCGCGGCAGAAGCAGCTTGCGATCATGGACTACGACGGGGCGAATGTTCAGTATCTGACCGATGCCTCGGCCATCGTGCTGGCGCCGCGGTTTTCGGCCGCCGGGGACCGGATCCTCTATACCTCGTTCGAAACCGGCTTTCCCCGGATCAAGCTGATGGATCTGTCGACGCTGCAATCGCGCGCCATTGCCGACCTGCAGGGCAACATGACCTTTGCGCCGCGCTTCTCGCCGGATGGCGATACGGTGGCGTTTTCGCTGGAAAATGGTGGAAATACTGACCTTTACGCAATGTCGCTTTCGTCGGGGCAGATCCGGCAGCTGACGAACGCACCCTCGATCGAGACGGCGCCTTCCTTCAGTCCGGACGGCAGCCAGATCGCCTTCGAAAGCGACCGGTCGGGGACGCAGCAGATCTATGTCATGCCGGTCTCGGGCGGCGAGCCCACGCGGGTTTCGTCGGGCGAGGGGCGCTATTCGACGCCGGTCTGGTCGCCGCGGGGCGATCTGGTGGCCTTCACCAAGCAGAACGGCGGGCGGTTCCATATCGGCGTCATGCGCACCGACGGGACGGAAGAGCGGCTTCTGACCGCTTCCTACCTCGACGAGGGGCCGACCTGGGCGCCGAATGGCCGCGTGATCATGTTCACCCGCGAAAGCCCGGGTGCGGCGGGATCGGCGCAGCTCTATTCGGTCGATATTTCGGGGCGCGCGCTGAGACAGGTGCCGACGGTCGGCGCGGCCTCCGATCCGGCCTGGTCGCCCCTCATGCCCTAAGCGGCGGAAGGGGCGTTTCCAAGCGCGAAACGGGATGATAGATTGGCGATAACCTTCGGGCAGACAAAAAAAGGCGGAGCAGATGAACAAGATTACCCTGACGATCCTGATGGTCGGCGCGCTGGCGCTGGCGGCCTGTAACAATCCCCAGCGCGGCGCGGGCATGGGCGGCGCCGGTGGCGCGGGCGGTGTCGGCGCGGGCGGCATCACCTCGGGCGCGCTCGGCGATCCGAACGATCCCAATTCGGTCGCCTATTTCAACCAGCGGATCGGCGACATGGTGCGTTTTGCGGTCGATCAGTCGACGCTGACGCCCGAGGCGCAGGCGACGCTGACCGCGCAGGCGCAATGGCTGAACAGCCACCCGGCCGCGACCGCGATCATCGAAGGCCATGCCGACGAACAGGGCACGCGCGAGTATAACCTGGCGCTTGGCGCCCGCCGCGCCAGCGCGGTGCAGCAGTATCTGATCGCGCAGGGCGTTGCCGGCACCCGGCTGAAGACCGTGTCCTACGGCAAGGAACGGCCGCTGGCGGTCTGTTCGGAGGAAAGCTGCTTTGCCCAGAACCGCCGCGCCGTCACGGTGATCGGCGCGGGCGCGGGCGTCTGAGGCCATCGCGGCGATGAAAGCCCTTCTTGCAAGATCGCTTCTGCTGGCGGCCGTCCTGACCGCCAGTGGAGTTATGGCGCAGGACAAGGCCGAAAGCCTTGCCCAGATGCGTGCCGAGTTGCAGACGCTTGCGGGCCAGTTGCAAAGCTTGCGGTCCGAGCTTGTCGCGGGCGGGCAGGCGGCCATTCAGGCTGCCGGTGGCCCCGGCGCGCTTGACCGGATGAATGCGATGGAGGCGGAGCTGTCGCGCCTGACGGCCGCGACCGAGCAATTGCAGATCCGGATCGAGAAGGTCGTGGCCGACGGCACCAACAGGGTGGGCGATCTGGAGTTCCGGATCTGCGAGCTGGAAGAAGGCTGCGATCCGGCAAACCTGCCGATCACGGCGTCGATCGGCGGCGAGGCCGCTGGCGCGGCGCCTGCGACCGGCGGGGCGGCGACATCGACGCCCAGCACCACGCCGGACGTACCCAAGGTCGAACTCGCGATGAACGAGCAGGCCGATTTCGACGCGGCCAAGGCCAAACTCGATGCGGGCGACTATCCCGGCGCCTCGCTGAGCTTTGCGCAGTTCGTGGCGAACTATCCCGGCGGGCCGCTGACCGGGGAGGCGCAGTTCCTGCAGGGCGAGGCGCTCGGCCATACCGGCGATGCGGCCGGATCGGCACGGGCCTATCTGGCCGCTTTCTCGGGCGATCCGACCGGGCCGCGCGCGCCAGCTTCGCTTCTGCGGCTCGGGGCGGCGCTCGGGCTGCTTGGCCAGACGCAGGATGCCTGCGTGACGCTGAACGAAGTGCCTGCGCGTTTCCCCCAGGCACCGGAGGCCGGAGAGGCGCAGGCCACCATGCAGAAGCTTGGATGCCAGTGACGGATCAGACGGACCTCGCGACGCTCGTCCGGACCTTCTTCACGCCCAGCCCGCCCGCGCGGCTGGGCGTTGCCGTTTCCGGCGGCGGGGATTCGATGGCGCTTCTGCATCTTCTGAACGACTGGCGGCGCGAGGGCGGGCCGGATCTTTCGGTGGTGACGGTCGATCACGGGCTGCGGCCCGAGGCGGCGGCGGAGGCGGCCGGGGTGGCGGCGGCGGCCATGGCCCTTGGCCTGCCGCACCGGACGTTGCGCTGGGAGGCGGGGCACGAGGGCGGCAACCTGCCTGACCGGGCGCGGCGCGCCCGGTACGGTCTGATCGCCGGTTGGGCGAAGGCGGAAGGGATCGGGACGGTGGCGCTGGGCCATACTGCCGACGATCAGGCCGAGACGCTGCTGATGCGGCTGGCGCGCGGGTCGGGGGTGGACGGGCTTGCCGGCATGGCGGACAGGCGCGACCATCTGGGGCTGTGCTGGGCAAGGCCGCTTCTTGCGGCGCGGCGGTCGGCGCTGCGCGCCTTGCTGGCGGCGCGCGGGGTGGACTGGGTCGAGGATCCGACGAACGAGGATGCGATCTTTGACCGGGTGAAGGCGCGGGCGGCGCTTGGCGCGCTCGCGCCGCTGGGTGTCACCGTCGAGGGGCTGGTGGAGACGGCCGACCGGATGCGGATGGCGCGGAGGGCCCTGGCAGAGGCGGCGGTGGCGCTGGCCGGACGCGCGGCGCGCATCGAGGCGGGGGATGTGATCCTTGACCGGGAGGCGATCGCGGACGCGGCGGACGAATTGCGCTACCGGCTGATCGCCCGGGCCCTCATGCTGGTCTCGGGGGCGGATTATCGCCCGCGGTTCGAGGCGCTGAAAGCGGTCGTGACCAGGGCATTGGCCGGACAGCGGGCGACGCTGTCGGGCTGCATCATCCTGCCACGCAAGGGGGGGCTGCACATCACCCGCGAACTGGCGGCGGTGGCGGGCGTGACGGCGCGCCCGGGCGGGGTCTGGGACGGTCGCTGGCGCCTGAACGGCCCCGCGGAAGCGGGACAGGAGGTTCGCGCCCTGGGCGAGGCGGGGCTGTCGGGCTGCCCCGGCTGGCGGGCGACGGGCCGACCGCGCCCCGCGCTTCTGGCCTCGCCCGCGGTCTGGCACGGCTCGCGGCTGATCGCCGCGCCGCTGGCCGGACGGGCAGCAGGATGGGCGGCGGAGTGCCTTTATGATGCGATGAGTTACCGTCATGGCTTAATCGTGCATTGAACCCGGCCCGCTAATCTCTATTTTAGTCAGGAACTGCGCGGCGGCTTGGCGGGCAAGTCCGGTCAACCTTGGCCAACCCTGGCCAACCCCGGCCCCGGCGCGAGAAGATAACTGGAGGCTTCCTTGGGCAACGCGAGAAATATCGCCTTCTGGGTCGTGCTGTTCGTCCTGATCCTGGCGCTGTTCAATCTGTTCAGCGGCAATCAGACGACGCTGAGCGCGCGCACCCTGTCTTATTCGGACTTCATCCAGAAGGTCGATGCGGGCGATGTGAGGAGCGTGACGATCGACGGCGAGCAGCTGATCGTGAAGACCGGCGACGGCAGCCAGTGGGTGACGATCAAGCCGGAGGGCGAAGAGCTGAACAACCAGCTGGTCGACCGGCTGATCGACAAGAAGGTCGATGTCGTGGCCGAAAAGCAGGGTCAGTCGGGCTTCATGTCGCTGATCGGCGTGTGGCTGCCCTTCATCGTGCTGATCGGCGTCTGGGTGTTCTTCATGAACCGGATGCAGGGCGGCGGCAAGGGCGGCGCCATGGGCTTTGGCAAGAGCCGCGCGAAGCTTTTGACCGAAAAGCAGGGCCGCGTGACCTTTGACGATGTCGCTGGCATCGACGAGGCCAAGGAAGAGCTGGAAGAAATCGTCGAATTCCTGCGCAACCCGCAGAAATTCAGCCGCCTGGGCGGCAAGATCCCGAAAGGGGCGCTCCTGGTCGGTCCTCCGGGCACCGGCAAGACCCTTCTCGCCCGCGCCATCGCCGGCGAGGCGGGCGTGCCCTTCTTCACCATCTCCGGTTCCGACTTCGTGGAAATGTTCGTGGGCGTGGGCGCATCCCGTGTGCGCGACATGTTCGAGCAGGCCAAGAAGAACGCGCCCTGCATCGTCTTCATCGACGAGATCGACGCGGTGGGCCGGTCGCGCGGCGTGGGCATCGGCGGCGGCAATGACGAACGCGAACAGACGCTGAACCAGCTTCTGGTCGAGATGGACGGGTTCGAGGCGAACGAGGGGATCATCATCGTCGCGGCCACCAACCGCAAGGATGTGCTGGATCCCGCATTGCTGCGCCCCGGCCGCTTCGACCGCCAGATCCATGTGCCGAACCCCGATATCAAGGGGCGCGAGAAGATCCTCACCGTTCACGCCCGCAAGGTGCCCTTGGGGCCGGATGTCGACCTGCGCCTGATCGCGCGCGGCTCGCCCGGGTTCTCCGGCGCAGACCTTGCCAACCTCGTGAACGAGGCCGCGCTGATGGCCGCCCGTGTCGGCCGCCGGTTCGTGACGATGGAAGATTTCGAGAGCGCCAAGGACAAGGTGATGATGGGGGTGGAGCGGCGCTCGATGGTGCTGACGCCCGAACAGAAGGAAATGACCGCCTATCACGAGGCCGGCCACGCCATCGTCGGCATGGCGCTGCCGAAATGCGACCCGGTCTACAAGGCGACGATCATCCCGCGCGGCCAGGCGCTCGGCATGGTGGTGAGCCTGCCGGAAATGGACCGTCTGAACTATCACAAGGACGAGGCCAAGCAGAAGATCGCCATGGCGATGGCGGGCAAGGCGGCCGAGATCATCAAATGGGGCGAGGAGCGCGTCTCGAACGGTCCGGCGGGCGATATCCAGCAGGCGACCGCGATCGCGCGCGCCATGGTGATGCGCTGGGGCATGTCCGACAAGGTCGGCAATATCGATTATGCCGAGGCCCATGAAGGCTATCAGGGCCATACGCCGGGCTTCTCGATCTCTGCCAAGACCAAGGAACAGATCGAGGGCGAGGTGAAGCGGCTGATCGAGGATGGCTACGAAACCGCGCGCAAGATCCTTCTGGAGAAGTCCGAGGAGTTCGAGCGGCTGGCCAAGGGGCTTCTGGAATACGAGACCCTGACCGGCGACGAGATCCGCAAGGTGGTGGCCGGGCAGGCGCTGGGCGACGACGACAGCGACAGCGGCGGCGAGGCGCAACCGGTGACGATGGTGCCCAAGGCCGGCAAGCCCAAGGCGCCAAAGGCGGGCGGGCTGGAACCCGAACCTTCGGCCTGATCGGGGAGAGGCGGGCGATGGCGGACTGGAATCCCGACGCCTATGCCCGTTTCCGTGACCTGCGGTTGCGTCCGGCGCTTGATCTGATCGACCGGGTGCCGGACCTGCCCGAAGGGCCGATCGTCGATCTTGGCTGCGGGGACGGGGCGGTCGGACCCGAACTGGTACGGCGCTGGCCGGGGCGCCGCATTCTGGGCGTCGATGCCTCGCCCGCAATGCTCGCCAAGGCGGCCGAGACTGGCGCTTATGCGCGCCTTGACAAGGCAGATGCGGGCGTCTGGGCGCCCGACATGCCGCCCGCGCTGATCTTTTCCAACGCCGCCCTGCACTGGCTGCCCGATCATGGCGCGCTTCTGCCCCGGCTTGCGGGGTTCCTTGCGCCGGGCGGCACGCTTGCCGTGCAGATGCCGCGCCAGTACGGCGCGCCGTCGCACAGGTTCCTCAGGGATTTCGCCGCCGACATGTTCCCTGGCCGCTTCGACCTGCAGGGCTGGCAGGCACCGGTCGCGCCGCCGGTCGACTATGCCCGGCTTCTGTCGCCCCTGGGCGAGGTGAATGTCTGGGAAACCGACTATGTGCAGCGCCTCGCGCCGTCGAAGGACGGCCATCCGGTACGCCGTTTCACCGAATCGACCGCGATGCGGCCCTTCCTTGAGAAGCTCCAGACGCATGAGGCCCGCGATTTCATCACGCGGTACGAGGCCGCGCTTGCCTCTGCCTATCCGCCGGAGGAGGACGGTTCTGTCCTCTTCCCGTTCCGCCGCCTGTTCCTGATCCTCACGAGGTAATATGCCCGCCCTGATCCCCACCGACCATGTCGGCACCATCACCTGGCTTGGCCGCATGGCGCACCGCGACCGCCCGGAACTGGAAAGCGTGGCGCTGAGCGAGATGGTCCTGACTTTCGCGGGCGAGGCCGGCGATTG
Source organism: Paracoccaceae bacterium (assembly GCA_041397305.1). Classification (GTDB taxonomy): domain Bacteria; phylum Pseudomonadota; class Alphaproteobacteria; order Rhodobacterales; family Rhodobacteraceae; genus TMP-24. The sequence continues at coordinate 68,130 of JAWKWX010000005.1, forward strand.
TCACGCAGGGCTTACCCGCCCCTCGTGCAGCCGGGTGACAAGCCAGTATCCGGTTGGAACCGAGATCCGCAACACCAGGCAATTGTCGCTGATCTGCGCCGAGGAGCTGGCGCTGATTGCCGGGGCTTTGGGGCTCGAGGCGATCGACCCGGCCTGGCTCGGCGCCTCGGTTGTCATCTCGGGCCTGCCGGATTTCAGCCATCTGCCGCCCTCGGCCCGGCTGCAGGCCGAAAGCGGCGCGACGATGGTCGTCGACATGCAGAACCGCCCCTGCCAGTTCCCGGCCCGCACCATAGAGGCCGCCCGGCCCGGTCATGGCAAGGCCTTCAAACCGGCGGCCGAAGGGCGGCGCGGCGTGACGGCCTGGGTCGAGTGCGAGGGCGTCCTGAAGCTCGGCGACCGGCTTCGCCTGCATATTCCCGACCAGCGCGCCTGGGCGCCGGGCCGTGCTGCGATGGCGGCCGGATAGAGAAACAGACACTTGGCGATTCCCGACTGGAAAATGTCGGAAATCGTCCGTATCCCATCGTGTGCCGCAGCTAGAACCGTCGGCAAAGGCCGGTGCCCAGGGATGCGCCCGCCGCCGTGATCAGAGGAGAGATCCATGGGTTTCAAGACCGACATCGAGATTGCGCGCGAGGCGCGGAAGAAGCCGATCATGGAGATCGGCGCCAAGCTTGGCATCCCGGCGGAGCATCTTCTGCCCTATGGCCATGACAAGGCCAAGGTCAGCCAGGCGTTCATCCGTTCTCTCGAAGGCAGGCAGGACGGCAAGCTTGTGCTCGTGACGGCGATCAACCCGACGCCCGCGGGCGAGGGCAAGACGACGACGACCGTGGGTCTTGGCGACGGGTTGAACCGGATCGGCAAGAAGGCGGTGATCTGCATCCGCGAGGCCTCGCTCGGGCCGAACTTCGGCATGAAGGGCGGTGCCGCGGGCGGCGGGATGGCGCAGGTGGTGCCGATGGAGGAGATGAACCTTCACTTCACCGGCGATTTCCACGCGATCACCAGCGCCCACAACCTGCTGAGCGCGATGATCGACAACCATATCTACTGGGGCAACGAACTGGAGATCGACGCCCGCCGGGTGAGCTGGCGGCGGGTGATGGACATGAACGACCGGGCGCTGCGCGATATCGTGGTGAACCTCGGCGGGGTGTCGAACGGCTTCCCGCGCCAGACCGGTTTCGACATCACCGTGGCCTCCGAGGTGATGGCGATCCTGTGCCTGTCGAAAGACCTTGAAGACCTGCAAAGGCGCCTGGGCGACATTGTCATCGGCTATACCCGTGCCAAGAAGCCGATCTATTGCCGCGACGTGAAGGCCGACGGCGCGATGACGGTGCTTCTGAAGGATGCGATGCAGCCGAACCTGGTGCAGACGCTGGAGAACAACCCGGCCTTCGTCCATGGCGGCCCGTTTGCCAACATCGCCCATGGCTGCAACTCGGTCATCGCCACCAAGACCGCGCTGAAGCTCGGCGAATATGTGGTGACGGAAGCGGGCTTCGGGGCCGACCTCGGCGCCGAGAAATTCTTCGACATCAAATGCCGCAAGGCGGGGCTCAAGCCCTCGGCCGCGGTGATCGTCGCGACCGTGCGCGCGATGAAGATGAATGGCGGCGTCGCCAAGGCCGATCTGGGTGCGGAGAATGTGGACGCGGTCAGGAAAGGCTGCCCGAACCTCGGCCGCCATATCGCCAATGTGAAATCGTTCGGCGTGCCGGTCGTGGTGGCGATCAACCATTTCCATTCCGACACTGACGCGGAAGTGGCGGCGGTGAAGGCCTATGTCGCCGAACAGGGCGCCGAGGCGATCCTGTGCAAGCACTGGGCGCAAGGTTCGGCGGGCATCGAGGATCTGGCCAGGAAGGTCGTGAGCCTGGCCGAAGGCGGTTCGGCCAATTTCGCGCCGCTCTATCCCGACGAGATGCCGCTCTTCCAGAAGATCGAGACCATCGCCAAGCGCATCTATCACGCGGACGAGGTTCTGGCCGACAAGTCGATCCGCGACCAGCTGAAGGCCTGGGAAGAGGCGGGCTATGGCCATTTCCCGGTCTGCATGGCGAAGACCCAGTACAGTTTCACCACCGACCCGAACCGCCGTGGCGCGCCCACGGGCCATTCGGTGCCGGTGCGCGAAGTGCGTCTGTCGGCCGGCGCGGGCTTCATCGTCGTGATCTGCGGCGAGATCATGACCATGCCCGGCCTGCCCAAGGTGCCCTCGGCCGAGGTGATCCGGCTGAACGACGAAGGCAATGTCGAGGGGCTGTTCTGAGCCTGTCCGACATGGAATAACCCGCAGGCGCCCTTCGGGGCGCCTGTTCTTTCCCTAGGCCCCTGGACTGTGAAAAGAGGATGAGATGACGGCAAAGGTAATCGACGGCAAGGCTTTCGCGGCCAGGGTGCGCGGCCAGGTGGCGGACCATGTGGCGCGGCTGAAGGCCGAAAACGGGCTGACGCCCGGTCTGGCCGTGGTGCTGGTGGGCGAGGATCCGGCCAGCCAGGTCTATGTCTCGTCGAAAGGCAAGATGACCGTCGAAGTCGGCATGAACTCTTTCGAACATAAGCTGCCCGCCGACACGTCCGAGGCCGAACTGATCGCGCTGATCAAGTCGCTGAACGCCGACGCGAAGGTTCATGGCATTCTCGTGCAGTTGCCGCTGCCGTCCCATCTCAATTCCGACCTCGTGATCAACACGATCGACCCGGCCAAGGATGTGGACGGGTTTCACATTTCGAATGTCGGGCTTCTCGGCACCGGGCAGAAGTCGATGGTGCCCTGCACGCCCCTCGGGTGCCTGATGATGCTGCGCGACCATCACGGCTCTCTGGCCGGGATGAACGCGGTCGTCGTGGGCCGGTCGAACATCGTCGGCAAGCCGATGGCGCAGCTGCTGCTTGGCGACAGCTGCACGGTGACGATTGCCCATTCGAAGACCAGGGATCTGGCGGCGGTCTGCCGGGGGGCGGATATCCTGGTGGCGGCGGTCGGGCGGCCCGAGATGATCACGGGCGACCATGTCAAACCCGGCGCCACGGTCATCGACGTGGGCATCAACCGGATCGAGCGTGACGGCAAGGCCAAGCTCGTGGGCGACGCCCATTACGACAGCTGCGCCGCCGTCGCGGGCGCCATCACGCCGGTGCCGGGCGGCGTCGGACCGATGACCATCGCCTGCCTGCTGGCCAATACGCTCACCGCCGCCTGCCGGGCCAAAGGCCTGCCCGAACCGAAGGGGCTGACCGCGTGAGGATCAGAATGGTAGAGGTCGGACAATCCTGAAGGACACCGGATCGCCTGCTGCGCGATTGCGCGTCAGGCGCTGTCAGGCCTGACCAGCCATTCCAGGGCGCCGCGCCGTTTGACGATGTTCTTGTAATCCCACTGGATCGTCCGCGCCTTGACGAGCCAGCGCGCAAGCGCGGCGCTGTCGATATCTTCGGCTCTTGCGAAGCACACGTCTGCCGCCTTGAACTTGCCTTCGGGCCTGAGCCCTTCCTCGCCGAAGGACTGGCCGCTCCAGAACAGGAGTTGGACCGCGCTTTTCCGCACCCAGTAGCCGACGACCGGATTGCCCTTCAGGAACCAGACCGGCGCGCGATGCCAGATCCTTGGCTCCGCCTCTGGCAGGCCGACGGCAATTTCATGGGCGAGCCGGATGCAGACCGGTTGCCATTCCGGTGACTGGGACTTGTTGTAGGCGCTGATCGCTTCGAGCATGGTGCATCTATTCTCCGCCAGTGCCGATCAGGCAGAAGCCATGCCCGAACGGGTCGCTCATGAAGGCGACGGGCGCGCGGCCGGGCGGCTCGTGCCATGCCTCAAGCTTGCCGCCAGCCGCGACCGCCCGGTCGCGGGTGGCGCGGACGTCATCGACATGGAAATCGAGATGGACAGGCGTCCAGTGCCGATCGTAGCGACGCCCGACTGTCGCGCCGGCGAAGGGCAGGGACCCTTCCGCCCGCTCGGTCAGCAGGACTTTCTGGCCATCGGCTTCGATCAGCATCAGCCGGTCGTAGGGCCGTGCGACTTCGCGAAAGCCGAAAACCGCGCCGTAGAAGGCCAGGCCAACCGAGAGGTCCGGGACATCGAGCGAAAGGGCAATCTTCATGGGATTCCTCGCCTTGGATCAAGCCGCCAGCACATGCTCAAGCCGCCTGTAGCTGTCTTCCATCCCGTGCTCCATCCCAGTCGCCAGCATCGCGGCGCGCGTGGCGGCGTCGGGCAGTGTCATCGTCATCACCAGACGTGTGCCACCGTCAAAGGCGGTGAATTCGGTCACCACATGATTGTCGGGGGTCGGATCGGGCAGGTGCATCCGTTCGACATGCTCGATGCGAGAATAGGGGGTGAGGCTCACGAATTCACCGGTCAGATGGAAGCCCGCGCCATCCTTGACCCATTCGTAGCGCATCTTCCCGCCCGGTCGGGGGTCGGAGATACATACCGGCATGGACCAGCCGTCCGGCCCGGTGCACCATCTTTGCAGGAGGGCAGGTTCGGTATGGGCCCGCCAGACAAGTTCCGGCGGCGCCTTGAAGGTTCGCGTGATGATGACGTTGGTCTCGCCGTCGGTTCTTAGGCTCAGACTCATTCCCTGGTCTCCAGTTCTTCGAGCAGCGCATCGAGGCGCCGGTAGTTTGCATCGAAAGCCCGCCGCAGCTGTGACAGCCACTCTTCCAGGTCGGCCAGCGGTTCAGGCGAAAGGCGGCAAGGCCGACGGTTGCCATCGACCCGGCGCAGGATCAGTCCGGCCGCCTCCAGCACCTTCAGATGCTGGGAGATCGCGGGCTGGCTGATCGCGAAGGGCTGCGCCAGTTCGGACGGCGTTGCTTCCCCCAGCGCGAGCCGCGCCAGGATGGCGCGGCGCGTGGGATCGGCAAGGGCATGCAGGGCGGCATTCATTGTAGTGATTCCTTATATAAGGAATTAATTACATAGAGGAACCGACCGGTCAACAGCCGTCAGACCGGCAAATGCCGGACCGTCAGATGGGCACGGGGCAGGCGATCGGGCGCGACCCTGTCAGGATGGCGGTCGCCGGGCCTGATAGAAGAGCCCGCAATTCCGCCCGCCCGGCATCCATGCCGCCGGTATAGGTGCCATAGGCGGGCAGGATGACCCGGGATGCATCGGCCAGGAAGGCGGGCCGCGACTGTCCGGCCAGCCGGACCTTCGGGTGATAATGGCCCGAGACTTCGCCAGAGGCGCCCGGCACGGCGATATGGCGGAAGGTCAGCGAACCGATGGTCACCTCCGCCCGATGTTCGCCGCCCAAGCCGACCGGCCCCGGATCGTGGTTGCCCTCGATCCAGACCCAGCGCCGCCCCGCCTTCATGCGCGCCAGCCAGAGCAGGTCCTCGTCCGGCAGGGCGCTGGCCGCGAGATCGTCGAAGGAATCGCCAAGACAGATCACCGACCGCGCCCCCGTCCTGTCCAGATCGGCGTCGAGCCGCGCCAGCGTGTCGGCCGTCTCGTAAGGCGGGATCAGCGCGCCGCCGCGCCTTGCATAGCGTTCGGAGCGGCCGAGATGCAGGTCCGAGACGGTCAGCACGCCTTCCGCCGCCCAGAAAAGCGCGCCCGAAGGCAGCGCCGACAATCGCGCGCCTGCAAGGTCGAAGTCGAAACGATCCATGTCCTTCATTGTGGCGCAAATATCCACGGGGGGCGCCCCGGATGCAATCCGGGGCGATCGGGGGGCAGTCAGCCCCCCGCCCTGGACCGGGCGAGGCCCGCCGCGGCCATCAGCCGTTCGGCCTCCGCCTCCATCAGCCGCTCGCGCGCGGCGCCAAAGACCGGCACCTTGCCGACCTCGAAGAAAAGGGGCGCCGCAAAGGGCGTCACATGGCCGAGCCGCCGGGTCCGGATGCGGGCGCCGGTGCGGTTGATCATCGCCTCGATCCGGGCGAAATCGACCATGCCGCGCATCGCCTCCTCGCGCGTGACCTTCAGCATCAGATGGTCGGGGTCGTATTTGCGGAGCGTGTCGTAGAGGATGTCGGTCGAGAAGGTCGCCTGCCGCCCGCTTTTCCGCTGTCCCGGATGGTTGCGGGGGGTCAGCCCCGCGACGATCGCGACATTGCGGAAGGTGCGTTTCATCACCGCATTGCCGGCGAGCCATTCCTCCAGCCCCGCGCGCAGACGGCCGAGATCGAAAAGCGGCGTGGGGTCGGTGACCGGATCGAGCCCCCAGATCAGCGTCGCATAATCGGTGGCGACGAAGCCCAGGGGATTGAGCCCTTCCTCCTCCATCCGCTTGGTGAGGAGGAGGCCGAGCGTCTGCTGGGCATTGCGCCCCGCGAAACCGTAGATGCAGAGATATTCGCGTCCCTCGGCGGGGAAGCTTTCGATCAGCAGTTCGCCCGCGCGCGGCAGTTCCGAGCGTTCGCGCTGCAGGCTCAGCCATTCGGCGGTGTGGCCGGGAAGCTCCGGCCAGGACGGTCGGGCCATGATCGCCAGCATCCGCTCGCACAGCTCGGTCGAGGTCGAGAATTTCGTGCCGGAAAAGACCGCGACCTTGGGTTCGCGGCCCCGATCCCGGCTGACCTCGACCGTCAGTTCGCGCAGCCCTTCGTAGCGCACCACCTCGCCACCGATCAGGAACGTATCGCCGGGGGTGAGCGAGGCCGCGAAGGCCTCCTCGACCTCGCCCAGGGGCTTGCCGCCGAAACGGGCCTTCAGCGCGACCTTCAGAAGCTCCGACGAGGTGATCGTGCCCACGTTCATGCGGATCATCTGCGTCGCGCGCGGGTCGCGCAATTGCCATCTCCCGCCCTTCAGCATCAGTCGCTGCCATTTGTCGTAGGCCTTCAGCGCGTAGCCGCCGGTCGCGCAGAAATCGAGGCAGGCATCGAATTCGGCCCGCGTCAGATCCGCATAGGGACCGGCCGATGTCACTTCGGCGAAAAGTGCCTCGGCCTTGAACGGTCCCGCGCAGGCCGCGATCAGGATATGCTGGCACAGCACGTCCTTCGGTCCCGGCCCGCGCGGCTCTCCATCCAGGTCATGGGCGCGGACGGCCTGAAGGGCAGCCTCGCATTCCACCACTTCCCAGCGGTTGGCGGGCACCAGCAGCGCCTTCGAGGGGGCATTGTAGCGGTGGTTCGCGCGGCCGATCCGCTGGACGAGGCGCTTGACGTTCTTCGGCGCGCCGACCTGGATCACCAGATCGACATCGCCCCAGTCGATGCCGAGGTCGAGCGAGCCGGTGCAGACGATGGCGCGGAGCGACCCTGCCACCATCGCCGCCTCGACCTTCAGCCGCGCCTCGCGGGCGAGCGAGCCGTGGTGGATGGCAATGGGCAGGGCATCCTCGTTCTCGAGCCAGAGGTGATGGAAGAAGATTTCGGCCTGGGCGCGGGTATTGTGGAAGATGAGCGTGGTCTTGTGGCGCCGCACCTCGTTCAGGATCGCCGGGATCGCATGGCGCCCGCCACCGCCCGACCAGGGGGGCGGCTCGTCCGTGACCAGCATGGAGATGTCGGGGTCGGGGCCTGGGTCGGCGGTGATGATCGGACAGGGGGCGGGATGGGGGGCGAGGAAGCGGGCGATGGCGCCGGGCTCGTCAACCGTCGCCGACAGGCCGACCCGCCGCAGGCCGGGGCAAAGCGACTGCAGGCGGGCGAGGCAGAGCATCAGCTGATCGCCGCGCTTCGATTCCGCCAGCGCGTGGATCTCGTCGACGATCACGCGGCTGAGGCCCGCGAACGTGCGCGCCGCGTCGGGGTAGCTCAGCAGGAGTGCCAGGCTTTCGGGCGTGGTCAGCAGGATATGCGGCGGGTCGGCACGCTGGTGCAGCCGCTTCTGGTGCGAGGTATCGCCCGTGCGATCCTCGATCCGGACAGGCAGGCCCATCTCCTCGACCGGGCGGGAGAGGTTGCGGCGGATATCGGCGGCCAGCGCCTTCAGGGGCGAGATGTAGAGCGTGTGCAGACCGCTGTGCGTGCCGCCCGCGAGTTCGACCAGCGTCGGCAGAAATCCGGCAAGGGTCTTGCCGCCGCCCGTCGGCGCGAGGAGCAGGAGCGCGGGCTCGCCCGTACGCGAGAGGAGCGCCTGCTGATGGGGATGGACCTGCCAGCCCCGGGCAGCGAACCAGTCGGAAAAGCGAGGGGGCAGCGCGGACATGCGGCGACGATAGGACGCCGTGGCGTCGCTGGCCAGAGCCCGGCGATGAGCCCTCAGTGCAGGTGGCGGGGACGGATCGCGAGCGCGCCCGGCAGGTGGGTGGGCGGGGTCAGGTGTGCGCCGGTCAGCGCCTTGTCGAGCGCCGATTCAACGGTCTTGACGAGGATCTCGCCCGCATTGTCCTCGGGCAGAGCCCGCGGCATCAGGGCCGCGGGATCGAAGAGGCCGTCGGCAGCGCCTTGTCCGAAAGTGGCGCGCAGGAAGGGAAGCATCCTTTGTTCGTCGATCCCCTGCGCCTCGGCCCAACCGAGCGCGCTGCGGGTGATCGCCGAGGAGGCCGCCGCCAGACAATCCTGCAAGGCCTTGGCGGCCATCGCCGTGCCATAATCGCCCATCCGCACCGCCGATCCCGCCATCGCCGCGAACAGGGGCGCCAGCGCGTCGAGCACATCGGCGGGTCCGCCGAGCAGCAGCGAAACCTGTCCGCCATCGGCCAGACGCTGGGCGCCGACGACCGGTGCGTCGATCAGGACGATCTGTTTGCCGATGCGCCCGCGCAGCGCGCGCACATAGCGCGGCGAGAGCGTCGAGAGGAGGATGATCGTGCGAAGCGCGGGCAGGGTCTTGGCCAGACGCTCTTGCTCGAACAGGATCCGCTCGCTTTCCATCAGGTCGCGCGGCATGAAGAAAAGCGTCTCCACGGCCTCATCGCCGGACCGCGCCGGGCGGGCGACCGCCCAGCCGCCGTCACGCAGGCGGGCAATGAGAAAGGGCAGGGCGGAATGCGTGCCGGCAGCGGAGATCAGGGACATCAATGAACGATCTTTTCTTCCTTGACGAACATGTTCGCCCAGGCGCGGTCGATCAATTCCGGCGTCATCTGGTAAGGGATGCCTTCGAAATTGCAGATCGAAATCATCTGATCGATCAGGAAGACCGGCTGGTAATTGGCATATTCGTTGTTGATGGTGGGATATTTGACTTTCAAAAGGTGAAGCAGCGCCTTTTCGTCGAGCGGCATCTTCTTTTTCTTCGCGACCATGGCGAAGATTTTCAGGAAGTTTTCCTGGTTCGGCCCGTCGATCTTGATCTTGAAGAAGATCCGGCGCAGGGCCGCCTTGTCGAAGATGTCGTTGGGGTGGAAGTTCGTCGAGAAGATCACCAGCGTGTCGAAGGGCACCTCGAACTTCTCGCCCGACTGCAGCGCCAGGATGTCGCGCGCCTCTTCCAGCGGAACGATCCAGCGGTTGACGATCTTCTGCGGCGGCTCGGCCTGACGGCCAAGGTCGTCGATGATGAAGACGCCGCCGGTGGCCTTGAGCTGCAGCGAGCCGGTATAGGTCCGCGCGGTGGGATTGTAGGTGAGGTCGAGCATGTCGAGCGACAGTTCGCCGCCGGTGATCACCGTCGGGCGCTCGCACAGAACATAGCGCGTGTCGAACCGGCCGGAGGCACGGCGCAGGCTCGTCGGATCCTCCTCGAACGATTGTGCGGCGGAATGGACGATCGGGTCATAGACGGTGATCACCTGCCCGGCATATTCGATGGCGCGCGGCACATAGATCTTGTCGCCGAGCGCGTCGCGGATCCCGTTCGAGATCGAGGATTTGCCGTTGCCCGGCGGGCCGTACATCAGGATCGAGCGGCCGGAGCCCACGGCGGGCCCGAGATGGTCGAGAAGTTCGTCGGGCAGGATCAGGTGGCCCATGGCGCCGGTCAGCTGCTGGCGCGTCATCTGGATATTGCGGATCGACTGTTTCTTGACCTGCTCGCGGTACATCTCCAGCGGCACCGGCATGGCACCGTAATATTCGGACTGCGCCAGCGCATCAAGCGCGCGCGCCTTGCCCGCGTCGGTCAGCTGATAGCCCATCTCGCCGCCGGAATTGGCGTGCAGCGTGCCCGTCGCCTCCAGCAGGCGCTGGCTGCGGCAAAGGTCGATCAGTTCCTGGGTAAGGCCGATCGGCAGGCAGATCTGACGCGCGATCTCGCTCGCCTGGTCGATGTTCATGCGGAAGATGGTCTTCAGCACCAGATCCCGCATCATCACAGTGTTCAGCCCGGTCTCGGCGAGCGTCCGTGGCGGCGTCGGCGCGATGACGTTGGTGACCTGCATGTTCATAGCACTCTGCCCGTGTTCGTGCGCCCCCGGCACGGACCGCCCGACTCAGGGGCGGCGGCACGCCTGCGCAAAAGATTTCCAATGGCGAGACTGGCGGGCTAATGTGGCCAAAAAAGGGAAGATCGGGCGGGAAATTTGGGCATGAGAAGATTTGACTGGCGCGGGCTGACGCTCTTGCTTCTGGGCGTCGTTCTGGTCATGGGCGGGCTGCCGTTCCTCAAGGGCGGCTTCTACATCGGCAAGCATGAAGGCGACACGCTGCATCTGGCGGAAATCGTGCTCAGGATGGCTGCGGGCGAGTGGCCGCATCTGGATTTCATGACGCCGATCGGGCTTTTCGCCACGGCCCCCATCGCGCTGTTTGTAAAGGCGGGCTGGGGGTTGGGGCATGCGATCTTTCTGGGGCAGATCGCAGTGGCGCTGGTGCTTCTGCCGCCGACGGTCTGGGTGATTTCACGGCGGGTGGAGCCGCTGACCGGGCGTGCGGCGGCCTGGGTCTACGGCACGTTGGTGATGGTGCTGTGTCTCGCGCTCGTTCACGGCGAATCCGAGATCAGCATCTCGATCTCGATGCATTACAACCGCTGGGCCTGGGCCATCGCCTTCCTGATCGTGCCGCTGGTCGTGCTCGACCGGAGCGGAAAGGCGGGCGCATCCGGACGACGCCTCGACGGGGCGCTGATCGGGGCGGGCGTGGCGGCGCTGGTGCTGATCAAGATGACCTATGCGGTCGCCCTGTTCCCGGGCCTGCTGATCGGCCTTGTCGCGCGCCGCTGGTGGGCGGAGATGGCCTGGGCTGTCCTTGCGGGACTTGCGGTCCTGGCCATCGTCACCGCCTTTGCCGGGCCCGCGTTCTGGCTTGCCTATATGCGCGATCTCGCGACTGTCTCGGCCTCAGATGTGCGCCCGATGCCCGGCAAGGACTTCGGCACGATCGCGGCGGCGCCGGCCTATCTTGGCGCCACGATCGCGCTCTTTTCGCTTGTGATCTTTCTGCGTCAGGCGGGCCGGGCAGAGGCGGGGGTGGCGCTTCTCTTCCTCGCGCCGGGGTTTCTCTACATCACCTATCAGAATTACGGCAACGATCCGCAGTGGCTGGCGCTGGCTGCCGTGACCGGCCTTGGCCTGCGCCCGGCGGCGGGCGTGGCGAACGCCATGGGCCTGGACCTGCGCAAATCCATGGGCATCGCGGCGCTGGCGCTGGCCTGCTTCGGCCTGCCGTCCATGCTCAATCTCGCCTACAGCCCGCTGAGGCATCTGGCGCAGCCGACCGAAAAGACCCGTCCGCTTCTGTCGAAACTGCCACAACATGGCGATGTGCTGACCGAACAGGGCCGGATCTACAAAGTCACGCAGACCGTGGCGGCGGACGGGCCGGGCGCGCCCTTCGCGCTCTACCGGCCGCTCGCGGGGGCGCGGGACATCGCGGTCCTGAACGGGGAGAGCTTGCCGGAGTGCGAGACCGAGGGCGGGTTCGCGGCCTGGTTCGAAACGCTGGCGCGCGATCTGGAAGGGGCGGGCTATGCGGGCAAGCGCATCTTCGTGGCCGACCTCTTCGCGCAGCTCTGGATGTACGGGCCGTTCGAGCGGATCAAGGGCGCCGCGCCCTGGTACTACGGCGGTCTGCCGGGGATCGAGAATGCCGATTACGTGCTGGTGCCGGAATGCCCGCTCTATGCAAAGGCCCGGTTCGGCATCCTGAAATCGCTCAAGTCCGGCAACTATGTGCTGACCGAGGAACGGCGGACACCGCTCTACCGGCTCATGAGGCTTGCCACCCAGCCGTGAACCGGCGGCAGCGCCACGAAGCAAAGATAGAAGACGAAGGTTGCAACGAGCGCGAGGCCGAAGGGAAACTTCTCGGTCAGCCAGTTCTTGCCGCGCTTCCACGAGGCCCAGTCGGGCGTCGCGCGCACCACCGCCGGTATGGCACGCAGTGTCCGGTGGGCGATGAGCGCGGCAATCGCGAAGACAGACAGCGAGACGAGGATCACACCCACATGGTTCGGAAAGACGAAAGGCGCAGCGGCTGCGGCGAATTTCGCGTCGCCCGCGCCGACCGGGGCGCGCAGCGCATAGAGGATATAGCCGACGAAATAGACGACGACAGCATTCACCCAGCGCCAGGCCCAGGCGTCGAGCGGAAAGAGAAGCGCGCCCGCCACCAGCCAGACGCCCGCCAGCGCATAGACCGCGCGGTTGGGAATCTTCATGTGCTTGAGGTCGGAGAAGAACGCCCAGAGCGAGATGGGCAGCGTGAGTGCAAGCAGGATGAGATAGGCGCGCTGAATCTCTTCGACAGGCATGTTCAGCATCGGCTCAGCCCTTCGTCACATTGGCGTCAAGCGTATCGAGGGCGCGCTGGGCTTCCTCGAAGTATTGTGGGGCGGTGTCGACGGCCTCCTGCAAAAGTGTCCGGCCGGTCACCACATCGCCCTGTTTGATGGCGCTGAGGGCCGCCGTGTAAAGAAGCTGGGCGCGTTCGGCCTGCGTCATCTGCACGATCGGCATGTCGTACTTGCGCTGCGCGGCGCGGGAAAGGACGAGATTGTTCTTGGTGGTGAAGACCGACGGGTCGTAGGTCAGCGCCTGGGTGAAAAGCTTCTCGGCCCCGGCATAATCGCCGCGCGTGAGTTTCGAAAAGCCCCAGTTGTTGAGGATGCCCGAGGGCTTCGTCGTCATGCCGAAGGCAGTTTCATAGAAACTGTCGGCCTTCTTCCATTTCTTGTTGGCGTCGGCGATCATCGCTTCAAGCCGGTAGCGTTCGAACGTCTCGTGCGTCGGCGGTACCTGGTTCAGCGTCGCTTCCGCCTCTTTCCACTGGTTGTTGCGGATCAGCGCATCGGCAAGCTCCACCCGGTCGTCGTTGGTCGCGCCCGGCATCGCGATCACCTCGCGCCAGGCCTGTGCGCCTTCGAGCGGTTTCTTGGCGCGCACGAGCGATTTGGCAAGACCGCGGCGGTAGTCGAGATTGTCGGGGTTGGCTGCCGTTGCCTTGCTGAAATAGGCCACCGCCTCGTCAGGATTGGCAGCCTGCAGCATCAGGGCATTCAGCCCCGCCTGATCGGATTCAGTGAATTCCTTCAGGGCCTTGGCAGCTTCCTTGCTGCGATCCTGCTGGCAGGCCGACAGGATCAAGGTCCCTGCGATGCAGAGGGAGATCAGAACCGGGTGGCGCATTTGCTGCGTCCTTTGCTCGTTGCCTCAGTTGTTGGTGAGAAGCAGATAAGTGCCGTTCCCACGCCTCACCAGCGAGAACTTCGTCTCTTCCGGCGCATCATAGGTGGGATTTTGCAGTTTTGCGAGCGCCCGGCGCAGATTCTCGCGGATTTCGTCCGATTGGCCACTGTCGAGCGCGAAGGCGGTCTTGAAGACGAGGCTCGCCTCGGCCACTTCGCCCTTTTCCATCAGCACCACGCCCAGGTTGTTCCAGGCCGGGACGAAGGTTTCGTCGACATCTATCGCCTGTCGCAGGATACGTTCCGCCTGACCGAGACGGCCGAGCTTCAGGTCGGCTGACCCGATGGCAGAGAGGACATCGACCGTCGGCCCCTGTTCGGCGGCACCACGATAATAGGCCTTCAGCGCCAGCTCATATTCGCCCGCCGCCATCAGGCGATGACCGACGATCAGCCCGTCGACCTCGTCGCCGCTGCTGGCGATGCCCGGCGCATAGGGAGAGGCTTTTTTCGATGCCAAAAGGCCGCCTGCCGACTGGCAGGCGGCCAGAAGGCCGATCAGGGCGGCCAGGCCGAGCTTGGTGCGGATCATCCGTCCTACAATTTGAAATTCGCGAACAGCTGCATCATATCGTAGACGGACGGGCCGACAAGGATCATCAGCAGCGGCGGCACCGTGAACATCATCGTGCCGAGGGTCATTTTCGTCGGCAGTTTGTTGGCGGCTTCCTCGGCGCGCATCACGCGCTTGTCGCGCATCTCGCCCGCATAGACCCTGAGCGCCTCGGCGATCGAGGTGCCGAATTGCTGGGACTGGATCATCACGGTCACGAAGGAAGCGACATCCTGCACACCCGAACGTTCGGCGAAGCCTTTCAGAACCGTGGGCTTGTCCTTGCCCGCCTTCACTTCCTGGGAGACGATCTCCAGCTCCTCGCCGAGGGCCGGATAGCCCGTCTTCAGCTCTTTCGAGACGCGGATGATGCCCTGGTCGAGCGACTGGCCGGCCTCGACGCAGACCAGGAGCATGTCGAGCGCATCGGGGAAGCCGTTCTGAATTTCGGCCTGGCGCGCGTCGACGCGGCGCTGGACCCAGTATTTGGGGAAGTAGTAGCCAAGACAACCCGGCCCGATCACATACATGGCGAGCTTCGTGGTGGAGACGTCGGCCGAGCCAGCCTGCATCAGCGCATAGATCACGCCGAAGACCAGGCAGATGATGCCCATCATGAACTGGATCGCATGGAAGGTGCGCACCGCGTGCTTGCCGCGATAGCCTGCACGCGTCATCTGCAGGCGTGCCGCACTCATTTCCTCCTGGTCTTTCGGCTCAAGGAAGGTTGCGAACTTGTCGAGCTTGGCGCCGCCGCCTGCGCTTGTGCGCAGTTTCTTCGGCTTGCCGTCCTTCGCGGTGGCGATCGTGGCGCCCTGCGGCTTGGCCATGTCGCGGAATTTCGACAAAGGGTCGATCTGCTTCTTCAGAAGCGCGGGCAGGACCGCGGCGATCAGGCCGATGCCGAGGAAGCCGACGACGATCAGGGGCCCGAGCGGCCCGAGCGTATCGGTGAGCATTTGGTTCAACGCTTCCATCGCTGCCTCAGACTTTGATGTTGGTCATGATTTTCATGAAGATGATGTTCACCGCCAGGAAGGTGAACACGATGAGCGCCGCCGGGATGAAGTAGGGCGTTTCCTTCACCGTGTCGAAATAGTCGGGCTTGGTGACCTGGATGATCACCAGGACGCCGAGCGGGAAACCCGACAGGAACATGCCGGACCATTTCGCCTCGGCGGTGATGGCGCGCACCCGGCGGAAGAGCTTGAAGCGGGCGCGGATGACCTTGGCCAGACCGTCGAGAATCTCGGCGAGGTTGCCGCCCGACTGGCTCTGGATCGTCACGGCCACGGCGAGGAAGCGCAGATCCTGCATGTCGATCCGTTCGGCGAGGTCCTTCAGCGATTCCGTCACCTCGCGGCCATAGGCGGATTCGTCTGCGATCATGCCGAATTCGGTGCCGAGCGGATCGGGAATTTCCTTCGCCACGATCTGGATCGCGGCCGAGAACGGGTGACCGACGCGCAGGCTGCGGACCATAAGCTCCACCGCCTCGGGCAATTGCTCTTCGATCATGTCGATGCGCTTCTTGGCCTTCTTGTTGACCCAGAAGAAGACCGCGCCGACCCCCATGATGATCGAGACGGCAATGCGGATCGGCAAAGAGGCGGCAGTGCCGATCGTGAGGCCCAGGAAAGCCACGACCGCCAGCAGCGCCATCACGCCCATGAGGGCCTGTGGCGAGAAGGCGATGTTCGCCTTCTGGGCCTTCTTGGCGAGAAGCGAATAAAGCGGGATGCCGGTGGCCCGGAGGTGCTGGCTTGCTTCCTTGCGGAGCTGTTCCAGGACCTTCTCGCGCTGCCCGCCCTTTTCCAGAAGGGCGAGGCGGCGGCTGACTTTCGAATTGAGAGAAATCGACTTGCCGAAAGCGACAAGATAGATGCCTTCGACGAGGAAGAGCACCGCAACGAAGATCAGGCCATAGATGATCGGGGTCGGGCTGATGATCATCTCGCTTACTCCGCTGCTACGGGTTCATAGATCGAGGCAGGCAGATCATAGCCCCACTGCTTGAACCGGTCCGCATAGGCAGAGCGCACGCCGGTCGCGGTGAAGCGGCCGATGATCTTGCCTTCGGGCGTGAGCCCGAGCCGTTCGTAGCGGAAGATTTCCTGCATCGAGATGACTTCGCCTTCCATCCCGGTGATTTCCGTGACCGAGGTCATGCGGCGCGAACCGTCCTGCAGGCGCGAGGCCTGCACGATCAGGTTCACGGCGCTGGCGATCTGGCTGCGCACGGCTTTCAGGGGCATCTCGATGCCGGCCATGGCGACCATGTTTTCCAGACGGCTGATCCCGTCGCGGGCGGAGTTGGCGTGGATCGTGGTCATCGACCCGTCGTGGCCGGTGTTCATGGCCTGCAGCATGTCGATGACTTCCTCGCCGCGCGTTTCGCCGACGATGATGCGGTCGGGACGCATACGAAGCGCGTTCCTCAGACAGTCGCGCTGGCTGACGGCGCCCTTGCCCTCGACGTTCGCGGGGCGGCTTTCCATCCGGCCGACATGGACCTGCTGAAGCTGAAGTTCCGCCGTGTCCTCGATGGTCAGGATTCGTTCGGAATTGTCGATGAAGGACGAGAGCGCGTTGAGCGTGGTCGTCTTGCCCGAACCGGTACCGCCCGAAACGATGATGTTGAGGCGCGTGGCGACCGCGGCCTGCAGGTAGGCGGCCATTTCCTCGGTGAAGGCGCCGAAACGCACCAGGTCGTCTACGCCAAGCTTGTCCTTCTTGAATTTCCGGATCGAGACGAGCGAGCCGTCGACCGCGATCGGCGGAACCATACAGTTGAAACGCGAGCCGTCGGCAAGGCGGGCGTCGCAATAGGGGTTCGATTCATCGACGCGGCGGCCCACCGCCGACACGATCTTGTCGATGATCCTGAGGAGGTGGCGTTCGTCCTTGAATGTGATGTCGGTCAGTTGCAGCTTGCCCGCGCGTTCGACGAAGATCTGCCGAGGGCCGTTCACCAGAATATCGTTGACCGTATCGTCTTTCAGAAGCGGCTCGAGCGGCCCGAGGCCCATGACCTCGTCATAAAGCTCCTGATGCAGCGTGGCGCGTTCGTCCTTGTTCAGGACGACGCTCAGCTCTTCGAGCGCCTCGGCGGAAATCGCGCTGATTTCCTGCTTCAGATCCTGCTCGGTCGCATGTTCCAGCGCCGAGAGGTTGAGGTTGTCGAGAAGCCGCTTGTGCAGCTCGACCTTGATCTCGCCCATCCGCTCGCGGCGCTTGCGGTCCTTGTCGGCCGCCGTGACCTGTGCGGGCTGGACGGCCGCCGGTCCGGGGCGGCGCATGGAGTTCGCCTGGGCGGCGGCCTGTGGCGCGGCGTGAGCGGTTGCAGGTGCGGCCTGGTGCGGCGCGGCCTGATCGGGTTTCTTGAAACGCGAGAACATTGTCTTCCCCCAGGGGTCGGTCAGGCCTTGGCGTCAGCCGCGGCCTTGTTCAGGTCGAAAATCTGCTTGGCGAGCTTGGCGATTTCCTTGCGGAGCGGATTCTTCGGCGCCGTCTCGGCGAGGGGCGCGCCGTGGTCGTTGGATTGCGTCACCTGGCCAGAACCATCCGGCAGCTGCAATTCGAGTGTGATATCAAGGCTTTCCGCCAGCCGCTTGGCGCGGCTCTTGCCCGAAAGATCGGTGAACTTCGGTGCGCGGTTCAGCGCGAAGCGCAGCTTCTCATGAGGCAGATCCTCGGACTTCAGCGCGCGGATCATCCGCAGCGCGTTTTGTGCCGAGCGCATGTCGAGTTCCATCAGGGCGAAATAGACATGGGCCTTCGACAGCACCGCCTCGCTCCATTGCACGATGGTCGCGGGCATGTCGATCACGACATAGTCGAAGTTGGCGCGCGCCACGTCGAGGATGCGGTTGATGTCGTCCGATGTCACGATGTCGAGGGGCAGCATGTCGGCGGGTGCCGTGAGGACGCTGAGCTTTTCCTGATAGACCACCATCGACTGCAAGAACGATTCCGCGTCGAGCGAGACGGTGTTCGACAGCATTTCGTAGACCGACTCGCGGCGGGGCAGGTCGAGATAGGTCGAGACCGATCCGAACTGGAAGTTGAAGTCGAGAAGCGCCACGCGCGGCGGATTATCCTTCTGGACCGTCGCCAGTTCCCAGGCGAGGTTCACCGCCAGCGTCGTCGCCCCGCACCCGCCAGCAAGGCTGTGGACCGGCAGGATGACCCCGTCCTTGTCGCCTTTGCTCTTGAATGTGGGCGCATGGGCGCCGTGGTCGCCATAGGTGGGGGCCTGCGCCGCGGCACGCAACCGTTCGATCGCCTCGTGCAGCGCGTTTTCCGGAAGCGGGTAGGGGACAAAGCCGTCGGCCCCCAGCTTCAGGAGCTGGTGAAGCGCGATCGGGCTCACCTCGTCGGCGATCAGGATGATCTTGACGCCCTTGTCCTTTGCCGTGGTGATGATCGCGGCGATCTGGGCGATGTCGCTTTCATCCTGGCCATCGACGGCGATGGCGATGAATTCGAGTGCGTCTGCCTCGGGCTGGCCAAGGAAGACCTGAGCATCGGCGAAGGTCAGATCGCCCCAGCTTTCGCCAAGCTCGGTCTCCATATCCTCGATCAGCAGATCGAAGTTCGAGACATCGCGCGCGACCGTACAGGCGAGGATTGGCGCCGCCTCCGGCTGCAAAGCTGCTGCACTGCTCATTCCCAACGTCCTTTTCCGCGCGACTTCCCGCGCCTCGGTTCCGAACGGCGGGCTTTGCCCACCCGTCACTTGTCATCACCGCCGAAGATAAGTTTTCGGCCTTACTTCCAGGTTTCGAAACTCCGGGAGAAACTTGGCAAGATTGGGGCCAAAAGATCGAAATTATGCGATTTGTTGAGACGATCAAAAGCCGAGGGCGGCCTTTGTTGCCAAAGACCGCCCCGAAGCTGAAACAATGGGAACTCAGGACTAGTTGGAGCCTGCTGCCGCGCTGCCTTCGGTGACTTCGGCCTGGGTGTGGACCGGGACCGCGCTCGCGACATATTCGCGGAAGACGACTTGCGCATACTTGCCGTTCAGGATCAGCGGACTGTTGGCAACGAAGCCAGACACTTCGGTGACGGTGCGGCGGTTCTTGCGCTCGGGGCCCTGGGTGAAGACCAGAGGTTGCGTCTCGCCGAACGAGGCCACGGCTTCGAGCCGCGACTTGCTGATGCCCTGCGAGGCGAGGAAGGCCACGACCGCATTGGCGCGCCGCAGGCCAAGCGACTTGTTGTAGGCATCCGAGCCGACAAGGTCGGTGTGGCCATAGACACGGAAGCGCACTTCCGGGAACTGCCGGATCCAATCGGCCTGACGCATGAGCGCCGACTGGGCCTCACCGTCCAGCACGGAGCTGTTGAACGCGAAGTTCACGGTGTTCGGCACGTCTGCCGCGAATCTGCGCGTCAGATCAATGACATAGTTCCTCTCGCCCGACTGGATCTGGGTATTGGCCATTGTGGAATGCCCGAAGTCGCGGGTCTCGATTTCCGAACCGGCCTCGGCATAGAAGGACCGGGCGATGTTGGTTTCCTTCGAGCAGCTCGCGATGGCAAGGGCGCTGACCGACATGAGGGCGAGGGCAAGGTGCTTTTGCATCGTCTTACTCCATCACATAGCCGTAGGAACCGGAGAAGTCCTGCTTGGCGACTTCCGCGGCGGATCCGCCCGACGACCGGCCGTTCGCCGAGGTCTGCCCGAAGAGGAACAGCTGTGCCTCGGTCGGCGGTTTCACCCGGTCGGTCGGCAGGGCGAGCGCCTCGCCACGGACCGGCGACACCAGATGCGGCGTGACGATGATCACGAGCTCGGTCTGGTTGCGCTGATAGTCGGCGCTGCGGAACAGGGCGCCAAGGACGGGGATATCGCCGAGCCATGGCACCTGATTGTTCAGGTCCGTGAATTCGTCCTGCAGAAGCCCGGCGATGGCAAAGCTTTCTCCATCACGCACTTCGACGGTCGTCTCTGCTTCGCGACGCTTGAAGGCGTTGACTGCAAAACCGCCGTTCTGGACCGTTACAGTCGTGTCGATGCCAGAGACAGCCGCGTTGAGCATGATGTTGATGATATCGCCATCGACCACGCGCGGCGTGAAGGCCAGTTCGACACCGAAGGGCTTGTACTCGATCGTGACGGTATTGTCCTTGTCCGACACCGGGATCGGATATTCCCCGCCCGCAAGGAATTTTGCTTCCTGGCCAGACAGGGCTGTCAGGTTCGGCTCGGCCAGCGTCCGCACCAGGCCCTTGCTTTCCAGCGCTTCAAGCATCGCCGAAAGCTGCACGCCGCCAAGGCTGAAGTCGATGATACCGGCGCCCGCGAAACCTTGCGAGATCCGGAATCCATTGTCGATGATGTTTCGGCCGGGCGTGGTGGGGTCGGGACGAAGTGTAAGGCCGCCCGTACCCGTGCCGCCGCCCGCATTACCGCTGTTGAACAGCAGGCCGCCGTTCAGCGTCTTGCCGACCGAACGCTGCATCTCCGCGAAGCGGACCTTCAGCATCACCTGCTGCGTACCGCCGACGCCCATGAGGTTCGAGACCCGCTGCGGCGCGTAGCGCTCCGCAAGGTCGAGGGCGCGGTCGAGAGCGGCAATCGAGGAGACGACGCCTGACAGCACGATGCCGTCATTGGCGGTGCGCACCTCGATATTCTCGTTGGGAAGGATCTGCTTCAGCCGTTCCTTGAACTCGGCCACGTCGAGCGACACCTGCACATCGACATTGGTGATGAGCTTGCCGTCGGGGCCGAGAAGGGTCAGCGTCGTCCGCCCCGGCGCCTTGCCGAGTACATAGATCGACTTGTCCGACAGGGTGGAGATATCGGCGATCGCCGGGTTGGCGATGGAAAGTTCGGCGAAGGGCTGATCGGCCTCGACCACCACGGCGCGGTTCATCGGAACCTCGAGCGTGGCCGAGGTGGAACCTTCGACAACCTTGAGGGTCTCGGCATGGACCCGGTTCATCGGAGTACCAAGCACAAGGCCCAGCAATCCTGCCGTTAGGATATATTTAGCGCTCATTGTGACCTGCCTCTCGGATCACGGTTATCGGGTCTTTATGCCCATATTGCCGTCAGCATGCGCCAAAGCCGGATTTATTTCAAGAATCAGCTGTTTGTAGCGCGTCGCTTATGTGGGTTGTCCGCAACAGTCTGGAAGACGTTGTGGGTGATGGCCACCCGATGCACCAGATAGGGTGGCCATGGCCCGGGTCAGTTCGTGCAGGGAATCTGGGTCTCGATGACCTCGCCGCCCTTGTTGGTCTTGATCGTGCAGATCTTCTCCTCTTCGACCACGACGGGGGCAGGAGCATCCTCGATACCGAGAAGCGTCTTGCGGTCGATCTCGCTGCCGACGGCGGCGGCGGAGCTGTCGTCGGTCGCGCCGACGAGCGCGAGCGTGAGGCGGCCGGAGTTCTGGGCGAGGGTCAGCGCATTCACCTGGTCGATCGATCCCTCGACCGTGATGGTGCGCGCGATCTGGGTTTCCTCGGTCCGGTCGGCATCGGCGCTCTGGTCGATGGCGATGATGCGTACCGCCGACTGGATGAGCTTGGTGATCTGCCGGTTGTTGGCGTCGCCCGTCCAGATCACGTCAACGCGGTCGCCGGGGCGAAGGAAGCCCGACACGCCCGAGGAAACGTCGACATTCAGCGCGAGCGCCCGCATGCCGGGGCTGAGGTTCGCGGTGATGCCGGCGTCAATGCCCGGTTCGGTGATCTTGGAGGCGAGGAGCGGTTCGAACGGTTCGATCGAGCGCAGCATGGCACGCGGCCGGGTCTCGCCCTCGAAGAACACCGGAACGATCGCGGGATCGCCGCCCTGGGGGGCGACGACGACCGGGAAAGCGCCGGCCGGCACCTTGTCGGCCTGCCACTTGATGACTTCCAGATCGTTGCGCGTGAAGCGCTCGCCGTATTTCATCGCCTTCGTGGCGACGACGACATCGACGAGACGCGGCGCGGAGGCCTGCTCGGCGAGGAGCCGGTCCCGGTCGATCTGGGTTTGTTTTATATAGCCCTGCGCCATGTAGACGGCGAAACCCGCAAGCCCGACGCCGACGACGAAGACAAGTCCGAAGATGATCCGCATGAAACGCGCCCTCTCATTCAATCTTCCGAGTCGGCGCTTTCTGATCTGGCGACCGTACCCGTCAGGCCGCACTATCCGAATGGATTATGACTTAATGGTGGTCAAAGCGGGTCTTGGTGATGGAAATAGGCACTTCTCGAAACATTCCGCCCTTGAGCCAGCACCAACTGCTGGCCTGGCGGCCATGGGCGGCCGTCAGGGAACGGACACGCTGCTGAGATAGGCTTCCACCTTGTCGCCGATCGAGGACATGTTGCCCTTGAGCGCCCCCATGGCGATTGCCACGAGTGAAACGACACCCGCGGTGAGAACGACCCAGTCGACCGTCACCGCACCGGTTTCGTCGTCATTGAATTTCTTGATGTCGAGAACGAAGCGTTTCATTTCAAACTCCCAAGGTGTGGCGCTGGTGCGCGCACATGTACCCCAATCCTGTGAATATCCTGTCGTCGGTTAATGTCAGGAATTGGGCAGGCATGGGCCGATTTGGCGGACCGAGCGTACCGGTATGGAAACAGTTCGATGCCCCATGGCGCACAAAAGGGCCGATGCACTGTGCCAGAAACGAAGCGAGCCGCGCTGTGGGCGCGGCTCGATCCGTTTGGAGAGTGCGTGGGCGATTAGCCGACGGTCACGCTCGAGAGGTAGTTGTTGATCTTGGTCGAGAGAGCGCCGGTGCCCGACTTGATCGCGCCCAGGGCGAGAACGCCGAGGCCGACGACGGCGGCGGTCAGAACGACCCAGTCAACCGTGACCGCGCCTTCTTCTTCGTTGTGGAACTCTTTGACCGATTTGAAGAATTTCATTGTCTGTCTCCGTAAATGTTCAGCTTCTGCACCATCCGCACCCGTGTCTCTCGGGAGATATCTGATCCCGTCCCCGTCGCGGCATGGATACATCTAGCCCTCGAATCGTGGCGCGATTGGGGCACTGTTCGTACATTTTTCGTGATTTTCCATGTTGATGATTTTCATTTAATTACTTGATAAATAACATTTTTTATTTCTGTCCTCACGGTTTTGGGGGCGAAATCTGTTGCCAAAGCGCCGCCGATGGCGGATTTTCCGCCGCCTCTCGCGAAAGGAATGGCAAGCCGTCAGAAAAGGCGTCAGACTGATCACCAACAAGAAAACGAGGCAGGTCAGGGCAGCAATCATGGCGCAGGCCAAGCGAAGGGCAGCGGTATTCATCGCTTGCGTGTTCGCATGCGCGATCGCCGTGCAGGCCGTGGCCCAGACCGCGACAGAGCCGCCGGAACCAGCGCCCGAGCTTTACCCGTCCTTCACGTTCAAGCGTATCCCGGTTCCCGCCGCGGGTACCAAGAAGCGGATCACCGTTCAGATCGACCCGGCCGAGCAGGCCGCCCGACTGGCCGCACCCGTACTGCCGCCGCCGGAAAGCCCGATCCCGCGCGGCGGCGCCGACCCCGACCTGTTGCCGGTTCCCGCCGCTCCCGGCGCGCCGCTGGGCAGCTATGCCTGGTTCTGGGATCAGGTCTCGCCGAAGCTCGGCGAGGGGGCCGGGCGTTTCTCGCTCGCGCTGCATTCGCTGACGCAGGGTCCGGATGGGACGACCGTCGCCGCGCCGCGCCTGCAGGCCTTGCAGAATATCGCGGCCGCGCATGGGACCGACATTCTCAGGGCGACGATCGACAAGCAGGTCTCGCCCGCGCTGGTGCTGGCGGTGATCTCGGTCGAAAGCGCGGGGCGGGTCGACGCGGTTTCGTCCGCGGGCGCGCAAGGGCTGATGCAGCTCATTCCCGCCACGGCGGACCGGTTCGGTGTCGCCGACGCCAAGGATCCGGTTCAGAACATCGCCGGAGGCGTCGCCTATCTTGACTGGCTGATGCGGGAGTTCGGCGGCGACCCTCTGATGGTGCTGGCCGCCTACAATGCGGGCGAGAATTCGGTGAAGGGCGCGGGCGGGGTGCCGAACTTCGCCGAGACGCGCGATTATGTGCCCAAGGTGCTGGCCGCCTGGGCGGTGGCGCGCGGCCTGTGCGTGACGCCGCCGGAACTGGTCTCCGACGGCTGCGTCTTCGCGGTGAAAGGATAAGGATGTCTGAGGTGAAGCCGCTGGTCCTGGACGTCGATGGCACGTTCCTGAAGACCGATATGCTGTGGGAATGTTTCTGGGCCGGGCTCGGGCGGCATCCTCTGGCAACGCTCCGTGCCGCACTGAGGCATTTGTCGAACCCCGCCGCGCTGAAGGCCGAACTGGCCGCGCTGGCCGGAATCCGGACCGATCTTCTGCCGGTCAATCCGGAGGTGGCCGAACTGGCGCTGAACAGCCGTGTCGCGGGGCGCGAGGTGATCCTTGCCTCCGGATCTGACGAAAGCCTCGTCCGGCGGCTCGCGGCCGAATACGGCCTCTCCGACCGGGTATTCGCCTCGGACGGGCAGACGAACCTTGTAAGCCGGTCCAAGGCCGCCGCGCTGACGGCGGCGCTTGGCGAGGGCGGGTTCGACTATGCCGGCAACGAGGCGCGCGACATGGCGATCTGGGAAAAGTCCGATCACGCGCTGATCATCGGTCATACCTCCTCGGCGCGGGCGCTCGCTGCGCGCGGGCGCAATGTGGTGGAACTGAGCCGCCCGCACCGGCCTGCCGCGATTCTGAAGGCGCTGCGGCCGCATCAATGGGTGAAGAATGCGCTTCTGATCCTGCCGATGATCGCGGCGCACCGGTTCGATATCGCGACGCTCGTTCCCATTCTCTGGGGCATCGCGGCCTTTTCGGCTGCCGCTTCCTCCATCTATATCGTGAACGACCTTCTCGACCTGGAAGCCGACCGGCTGCACCCGACCAAGAAGAACCGCCCCATCGCAAGTGGCGCTGTGCCGATACAGTGGGCGATGGCGGCCTTTCTGCTGCTGGCCTGCACGGCCCTCGGGATTGCCGGCGCGCTGAACGCCGGGTTCCTGGCGGTGGTCGTCCTGTATATGCTGACCTCTCTGGCCTATTCGCTGAAACTCAAGCGCATGCGCTGGGTCGATGTGGCGACGCTCGCCACGCTCTATACGATCCGCGTGATCGCGGGCGCGGCGGCGGCGCAGGTCTATGTCTCGATCTACATGCTGATCTTCATCTTCCCGATCTTCATCACGCTCGGCTGCGTGAAGCGGCTGACCGAACTGACACTCGCGACCTCGGACGAGCGGCTGCCGGGCCGCGGCTATGGCCGCCCGGACCGCGGCGACCTTCTGAATGTCGCGGGCCTCGGCACGGTGGGGGCGCTGGTGATCTTCTTTCTCTATTCGCTGTCGGCGCAGGGGCGGGAGCTTTATCCCACGACCTGGATCCTGTGGCTGGCGATGATCCCCATGGCGTTCTGGCTCGTCCGCATGGTGCTTCTGGGCTGGTTCGGCAAGCAGGATTACGATCCGATCGTCTTTGCCATGCGCGACAAGTTCGGCATCGGGCTTTTGATGATCATCCTTTCCCTGATGTTCTGGGCGGCAGGCCTCTGGACGCAGTGGTTCGGGGGCTGACGGCGGCGGCTCCTCGCAGGCCTGCGAGGAGTGGCCTTGCCGTCAGATCTTCATCTTCTTGAAGATGAATTCCGGCACATGGATGATGATCAGCATGATGAAGCGCCAGAAGAAGGGCGTGTAGATCACGTTCCGCCGCTTCCTGACCGCCCGACCGATGTCATCGGCCACCTTCTCGGGCGCGGCGACGAGGAACATGCCGGGCAGGCCCCAGGTCATCGACGTATCGACGAAGCCGGGTTTCACCGTCACCACATGCCCGCCCGCGCGCGTGAGGCGGTTCCTCAGGCCGGACAGGTAGGTGTGGAACCCCGCCTTCGCGGCGCCGTAGACATAATTGCCAAGCCGCCCCCGGTCGCCCGCGACCGATCCGACGCCCACCACCGTGCCGCCGCCGCGCGCCTCCATCTTGGGCGCGAGCAGCTGCAGGAAGCGGGCAGGGCCGGTGAAACTGTCGGCGACCGTGCCGTCGATCAGCGCAGGGTCTGCGTCGATCTCCGCCTGCGGCGGCATGGAGCCGACGAAGACGGCGGCGTTCAGTGTGCCGTCCTCTGCCTCCATCCGACCGATGAGGGTTTCGAACCCGTCGGGACGGCGCGCATCGAAGCTGAGCGCTTCGGCGAGCCTGGCGCCGCGCAGGCGGCAATCCTCGGCCAGGACCTTCAGATCGTCCATGTCGCGCCCGGCGAGAAGGACAGTCGCGCCCTCAGCCGCCAGCTTGCGGGCGAAGGCCCGTGCCATGGAGGAGGTGGCGCCGAGAATGATCCAGGTCTCGTTCACGCTCTGCTTCATGCCTCGTCCCTCAGTTTCAGGCGCCGCACCATGTCGGTCGCGAGCCGCCCCTCGGGATCGGCCTTTGTCACGTTTTTCCGCCACGCGGCGAGTTCGGGATACATCGCCGCCATGCTGTCTGGCCCCGCGAGCCCGTCCTTGGCGAAATAGAGCCTGCCGCCAGCCGCGGCCGTCATGGTTTCGAGCCGCCCGATCAGCTCGCGCGCCTCGGCCCGGTTCGGAAAATCGACGGCGAGCGTGTAGCCCTCCATCGGGAAGGAGAGATAACCCGCGCGCCCCGGCCCCATGCGTTTCAGCACGGCGAGCGGCGAGGCGAGGCCGGAGGTGGCGATCTTCTCCATCATCTCCCTGAGCGCGGGCGCCGAGGCGATCGGAACCACGCACTGGAACTGGTGGAAGCCCCGCTTGCCGTATAGCCGGTTCCAGTCATGGATCTTGTCGAGCGGGAAGAAGAAGTCAGAGATCGGCTTGACCACCGTCCGCCCCGACGCCGGGACGCGGCGAAAGTAAAGCTGGTTGAAGGCCCGCACGATTGGTGCGGAAAGCGCGAAATGCGGCGCCTCGAACGGGACCTTGCGGTATCTGACCCGCCTGGGCACCAGACCCGCACCGGTTTCGCCTTCTTCCAGAATGCCGCGCCCGAGCGAAGCGCCGGTCGCAGTCGCGTCGATCCAGCCGACGGTATAGGTGGCCTCCGACCGGTCGAGATGGGCCAGGAACGCCTCCCAGCCCTCGATCCGCCGCTCGGTCACCACCATCACATCGCCCTTGCAGGGGATGAGGCGCAGCTTCGCCGTGAGGATTACCCCGGTCTGGCCGAGGCCGCCCGCCGTGGCGCGGAAGAGGTCGGCATTCTTCTCTGGTCCCGCCTCCTGCACGCCTTTCTGGGTGCGGATGCGGAGCGAGATGACATGCTGGCAGAAGGAACCCATGTGATGGTGGTTCTTGCCATGCACATCCTGGGCGATGCAGCCGCCGACGGTGGCGAAGCCGGTGCCGGGCATCACCGCCGGCAGCCAGCCTTCGGGCGCGAAGCGTGCCGCGATATCGCCGATCAGGGCGCCTGCCTCGACGTCAAGGATGCCGGTTTCCGCGTCGAAGGACAGGAACCGGTCGAGACGCGTCATGTCGATGGCGCGGCCGTCGGTATTGAGGGCCGCATCGCCATAGGACCGGCGGTTGCCGATCGCGGGCAGAAGCCCGCCTTCGAGGAGCGCGGCAAGCGCCGCCTGCCGTTCGGGCCGCGCCAGCGCGCCCCTGGCCGCCAGCGCGCGGCCCCAGCCCGTATAGGTCGTGTCTTTCCAGATCATGTCAGCCCCTAGCGCCTTTGGTCGCGCGCCCGCCCCGTTCCGCGAACGGGAAGGCCAGAAGGCCGAGGAGGACGGCGAACCAGAGGGTCGTGAAACGGATGAGCGCGGTCGCGGCGATGGCGGCGGGCAGCGGCACACCCGCGACGGTCAGCAGGGCGACCATCGCGGCCTCGGCCCCGCCAAGCCCGCCGGGCGCGCCGGTGAGCCCGCCTGCGAGCGTCGAGAAGACGAAGATCGCAAGCGCGGTGGCAAAACCCACCTCGGCGCCGAGCCAGCCGAGGAGAAGATGGAAGGCCCAGATCTCGGCCAGCCAGCCCGCGAGACCAAGGCAAAGCGCGGCCGCCAGCACATGTGGCGCGCCGAAGGCGCCAAGCGACAGCGCCGCGCGGCGGAGCCGCGCCGAGAGCCGCGGGAAGCGGCGGCCGGTCAGGCGGTGGGCGAGGCCGACGAGCGATGCGAGGAAGCGCGGGCGGGTGGCTGCGGCGGCAGAGCCGAGCGCCAGAAGGGCGATGGCCGGGGCGCCCGGAATGCGGATGGCGAAGGGCAGCGCGGCGGCCAGCAGCAGGGCCATGGCGGCGAGATCAAAGGCCCGGTCACCGAGGACGGCGGGCGCGGCCCGTTCCGCCGTCACGCCAGCCGCCCGGGAGAGCCAGCGCAGGCGGACGAGCTCGCCGATCTTGCCCGGCGTCACGCTCATGGCGAAGCCGCCGAAGTACTGCAGAAGGCCGAGCCGGGGCGATATTGGGAGCCCCAGCGCCCGCGAGAAGACCTGCCAGCGGATGGCGCGCAAGAGATAGTTCAGGAGCGAGAGGGCGAGAAGAAGCCCTATGTTGGCCGCAGTGAGGCGCGCAGCTATCCGGCCGATCCCGGCCCAGTCGGTGGCGCGGCTGATGCCCACAAGACCGATGGCGAGAAGGAGGAGGAGGCCGGCAATGATCAGACGATCGCGCGCCCGCACGGGGGGGCGCGGCAGAAGCGGTCCGGGGCCTGGAAAGTCTCTGCTCATCATTCATGAAGGAGCTAGAGACAGATTGGGGCAGCTTTATGGAGTTGTTTCGGAATTTCCGACAATCGCCGCCCAAATTCGTCCCGCCTTCGGCGGGCCGACCTCGAGGCGCCCCGGACCCCCGAGGTATTTGAGCCAAGATGAAGAGGTCAGTCGACGATCGTGGCCTCGGTCGCGGCGCGCAGTTCGGCCTCGCTGACGCCATCGGCGAGCTGGACGATCTTCAGCCCGCCGGGGACGACATCGAGGACGCCCAGGTTGGTGATGATCCGGTTCACCACGCCCTTGCCGGTCAGGGGCAGTGTGCAGTCCTTCAAGACCTTCGATTCGCCGTGTTTCGAGGTGTGATCCATCACGACCACGACCCGGCCGACGCCTGCCACGAGGTCCATCGCGCCGCCCATGCCCTTCACGAGCTTGCCGGGGATCATCCAGTTGGCGAGGTCTCCCTTTTCGCTGACTTCCATGCCGCCGAGGATCGCCATGGCGATCTTGCCGCCGCGGATCATCGCGAACGACTGCGCGCTGTCGAAATAGGCGGTCTGCGGCAGTTCGGTGATCGTCTGCTTGCCCGCGTTGATCAGGTCGGGGTCTTCCTCGCCCTCGTAAGGAAAGGGTCCCATGCCGAGCATGCCGTTTTCCGACTGCAGCGTCACTTCCACCCCTTCGGGGATATAGTTGGCGACGAGCGTCGGGATGCCGATGCCCAGATTGACATACCAGCCGTCCTGCAGTTCCCGCGCCGCGCGCGCGGCCATCTGGTCACGATCCCAGGGCATCAGACGGCCTCCTTCTTGCGGGTGGTGCGGTTCTCGATGCGCTTCTCGTGCGGTCCTGCGATCAGGCGATGCACATAGATGCCGGGCAGGTGGATCTTGTCGGGGTCGAGCGAGCCCAAGGGCACGATCTCCTCGACCTCGGCCACGCAGATCTTGCCGCAGGTGGCGGCGGGGGCGTTGAAGTTGCGGGCGGTCTTCCTGAAGACGAGGTTCCCCGACGGGTCGGCCTTCCAGGCCTTCACGATCGCGAGGTCCGCGACAATGCCGGTTTCGAGGATATAGGTGCGGCCGTCGAAATCCTTGTGGTCCTTGCCCTCGGCGATCACCGTGCCGACCCCGGTCGCGGTGTAAAAGCCCGGGATGCCCGCGCCGCCCGCCCGCATCCGTTCGGCGAGCGTGCCCTGCGGAGTGAATTCCAGCTCCAGCTCGCCCGAAAGATACTGGCGCATGAATTCGGCATTCTCGCCCACATAGGAGGAGATCATCTTCTTCACCTGCCGTGTTGCCAGAAGCTGGCCAAGGCCGAACCCGTCGACGCCCGCATTGTTCGACGCGATGGTCAGGTCCCTGGTTCCCGCATCGCGGATCGCCGCGATCAGCAGTTCGGGAATGCCGCACAGGCCGAAACCGCCCGCGGCGATCGTCATCCCGTCGAAGAGCACGCCCTCCAGCGCGGATTTCGCATCCTTGTAGACTTTCTTCACCGGCATCCTCCTTCCGATGTCGCCCCGCCCGATATCGTCCGGTTCGCGCAGGACCGGCGCAGGTTTCGCGACGAACGTGACGGATTGCGGAGCGGGCTGCCATCCGTAAGAATACGTAGGCGGATACGTAGAGGATTGCGATGAAAGCCGGGCAGGGCGCGATGGTGCGCGACTACGAACGTCTCGCCTTCCTGCATGCGCCGGATGCGACGTTGATCCTCGCGGACCGGGTGATCCTGCGCGCCAGCCTCAGGGTGACCGATGTGTTCGGCTGGGCGCCAGCGGAGCTTGAGGGCCAGTCCATCCGACTGCTCTATCCGGGGCAGAGCGATTACGAACTGATCGGAGAACGGGCGCGGCGCGCGCTGCAGGCCCAGCCGGTTTATCGTGATGAACGTTTCATGCGCCGCAAGGACGGGCAGGTCGTGTGGATGGAGGGCTGCGGCGCGGCGCTCGACCGGGCCGATCCGCAAAGGCTGGCGATCTGGACCTATCGCCCGGCGGAAGAAAAGGCGGCCTTCGGCCCGCTGACCGGTGCCGAAAAGCGCATTGCCCATTACCTGGTCAATGGCTTTACCAGCAAGGAAATCGCCCAGGCCCTGTCCTGCTCGCATCGCACCGTCGAGGTGCATCGCGCCAACATGATCCGCAAGATGGCAGTGCGCAACAGTTTCGAACTGGTCCGCAAGCTTCTGGCCGCGCCCGGTTCGGGTGGTTCGGGCGGGCGCTAGACCGCCTTGGTCTTGCGCCTGGCCGTGCCGACCTTGGCTTTCGAGGGCTTCGCCGTCTTTGCCGCAGGCTTGGCCCTGGCGGCGGTGTTGCGCGCCGGTTTGCCCTTGCCGCCCTTGGCCGCCTTTTCGTTGGCCCATTCGACCGCCTGTTCGAAGGTCACGCTTTCGGGGTCGGTGCCCTTGGGCAGGGTGGCAAAGACCTTGCCCCATTTCACATAAGGCCCGTAGCGCCCGGCCATGACCTGCAGCGCGCCGCCGTCGGGATGTTCGCCAAGCTCCTTCAGGGGCGCGGCCGCCGTGGCCGCGCCGCGGCCGCCACGGGCGGCTTTCTGGGCAAGAACCTCGACCGCGCGGTTCATGCCGATGGTGAAGACCTCCTCGACCTCGGGGATATTGGCATAGGTCGAATTGTGCTTCACGTAGGGCCCGTAGCGGCCGATGCCGGCCTCGACCATCGCGCCATCCTCGGGATGGGGGCCGATCTCGCGCGGCAGCGCGAGCAGGTCGAGCGCGCGGTCCAGCGACAGGCTTTCCGCGTTCCAGCCCTTGGGCAGGCTGGCGCGGTCGGGCTTGGGCCGGGCCTCGCTTGCCTCGCCGCGCTGGACGTAGGGGCCGAAGCGGCCGGCGCGGACGGTGATGTCATTGCCCGCTTCGTCCTGGCCGAGCACCTTGCCGTCGACCGCCGCTTCCTCGCCGTTCGGCGCGGAAATCGGGCGGGTGTAGCGGCAGTCGGGATAGTTCGAACAGCCGATGAAAGCCCCGCCGGAGCGCGCGGTCTTGAGATTCAGCCGTCCCTTGCCGCAGGTCGGGCACAGGCGCGGATCGCCCCCGTCGGCGCGGGCCGGGTAAAGGTGGGGTGCAAGGAAATCGTCGATCTTTTCAAGGACTTCACCGATCCTGAGGTCCGATGTCTCTGCAATAGCTGCGGTGAAGTCGCGCCAGAAACGGGCAAGCACATCCTTGTAGTTGCGCTCTCCGGCCGAGATTTCATCAAGCTCGTTCTCGAGATCGGCGGTGAAGTCATATTCCACATAGCGGCGGAAGAAGTTCGTGAGGAAGGCTGTCACCAGCCGCCCCTTGTCCTCGGGGATCAGGCGGCCCTTGTCCTTCCTCACATATTCCCGATCCTGGATCGTGGTGACGATCGAGGCATAGGTGGAGGGCCGGCCGATGCCGAGTTCCTCCATGCGCTTCACCAGCGTCGCCTCGGTATAGCGGGGTGGCGGCTGGGTGAAATGCTGCTCGGGCGTGATGCTGCGCTTCTCGGCGGTCTCGCCCTCCATGATCTGCGGCAGGCGGGCGCTGTCGTCGCCCTCCTCGTCATCGCGGCCCTCGTCATAGACCTTGAGGAAGCCGTCGAACATCACCACCTGGCCGGTGGCGCGCAGTTCGACCTCGCCGTCGGGGCTGGCCACATCGACCGTGGTCCGTTCCAGCCGCGCCGCCGCCATCTGGCTCGCGATCGTGCGCTTCCAGATCAGGTCGTAGAGCTTGCGCTGGTCGTCCTCCAGCCGGAGCTTTTCCGGCGAGGCGGCCATGTCGGTCGGCCGGATACATTCATGCGCTTCCTGGGCGTTCTTGGCCTTGTTCTTGTACATGCGCGGGCTGTCGGGCACGTAGTCGGCGCCGAAGCGGCGCTTGATCTCGTCACGCGCGGCCATCACCGCCTCGGGCGCCATGTCGATGCCGTCGGTTCGCATATAGGTGATGTGGCCCGCCTCGTAGAGGCGCTGGGCGGCCGACATCGTGGCCTTGGCCCCCATGCCGTGCTTGCGGCTGGCTTCCTGCTGCAGCGTCGAGGTCATGAAGGGCGGGTAGGGGTTGCGGGCGGCAGGCTTCGCCTCGACGCGCTTGACCGCCAATGTGCGCGATGTGACAGCCTGTACCGCCAGTTCCGCCGCCGTTTCGTTCGCAATATCGTATTTGTCCAGTTTCTTGCCGCCGAGGACGGTCAGGCGCGCTTCGTAGTCCTGGCCGCGCGGGGTCTTCAGCAGTGCCTTGACGGTCCAGTATTCGCGGGCGCGGAAGGCCTCGATCTCCAACTCGCGCTCGACGATCAGGCGCAGGCAGACCGATTGCACGCGGCCCGCCGATCTGGCGCCCGGGAGCTTCCGCCAGAGGACGGGCGAGAGGTTGAAGCCCACGAGATAGTCGAGCGCCCGGCGGGCAAGATAGGCCTCCACCAGTTCCATGTCGACATCGCGGGGCCTGGCCATCGCCTCGGTGACGGCGGTCCTGGTGATGGCGTTGAAGGTCACGCGGCGGACGGTCTTGCCCTTTTTCAGGCTGGTGGCCAGCGCTTCCTTCAGGTGCCAGGAAATCGCCTCGCCCTCGCGGTCGGGGTCGGTGGCGAGGATGAGCGTATCGTCGGATTTCAGCGCCTCGGCGATGGCGCGCACATGTTTGCGGCTGTCGGCCCCAACTTCCCAGGTCATGTCGAATCCGTCGTCGGGATCGACCGATCCGTCCTTGGCGGGCAGGTCGCGCACATGGCCGTAAGAGGCGAGAACCGTATAGTCGGAGCCGAGATATTTGTTGATTGTCTTGGCCTTGGCGGGAGATTCGACGACAACGACGGCCATAAGATCCTCGGGCGAAGCGGTTTTGCAATATGGGCGGCGAACATGGGGGCCGGGGCCGTGACTGTCAATGACATGCGGTTTCGGGCGCCTGCGGGCCGCGGCTCATCGAGTGTTTCGTGCTCTCTTCGCTGGTCGTGAGCGATGTCTTGCGGTGCGTGGAGGCATCTCCGCGGCCGCGCCGCGCGGGCGGCCCTTCCGGTGCAGTGCGCCGTCTTCGCCACGCCCAAGGGGCGCATGCACAGCGCGGCAAGGGCGTGTTCAGGTCTGTCAGGCGCGCGACAGCAGTCCGCCGGGTGCCCGCTGGATCCGCCCGTCGAGTTCGAGCACCAGAAGTTCCGGCGCCGCTTCGGCGGCCGAGAGCGCGAGGTCGCGCAGAAGCTGGTCCTCGGCCAGAGGGCTCGGCCCGAGCCGGTCGAGGATCAGCTGGTGCAGCGCTTGTGTGCCGTGCGTTGGCGCGCCCGTCGCGCGCTCTGTCACGGCGGGTGACGGTGACGGTGACGGTGGCGGCGACGGCAGCGGGGCGGCGGGCACCTGCGCCGTGTCGAGTGCGAGCGCGTCCAGCACATCCTCCGGACCGCGGACCAGGATCGCCCCGTCGCGGATCAGCGCATTGCAGCCGCCTGCGCGGCCGTCGAAAGGGTGACCGGGCACTGCCAGCACCTCGCGGCCCTGATCGAGCGCGCATTTCGCGGTGATGAGGCTGCCGGACGATTGTGCTGCCTCCACCACCACAACCGCCTTCGAGAGGCCGGAGATGATGCGATTGCGCAGCGGGAAGTGCCGGGCGAGCGGTTCCAGACCCATCGGCTGTTCCGACAGGATCAGCCCACGCTCGCGGATAGCCGCGGCGAGACCGGTATTCTCGGCCGGATAGATCACATCCACCCCCCCGGCGAGGACCGCGATCGTCCCGCTGTCCGCCGCCGCCGTATGGGCGGCCGCATCGATCCCGCGCGCAAGGCCCGATACCACCGCGACACCCGCCGCGCCGAGCCCTTCGGCGAGGCGCCGCGCCATGCGGGTGCCGAGCGAGGAGGCGTTCCTCGCGCCGACGAGCGCTACCATCGGCCGCGCCATCAGCCCCGGATCGCCCAGGGTCCACAGAAGTGGCGGCGCGTCGGAAAGAAGCGCCAGATCGGAAGGATAGAGACCGTCGCCCTTGACGATCATCCGCGCCCCCGCGCGCCGGGCCGCCTTCATCTCGCTCAGCGCGACGCCTTCGGGGCAGGGCTCATAGCCTTCGACGCCCGCCGCGCGCGCCAGTGCGGGCAACGCGAGAAGGGCGGCCTGGGCGGAGCCATGTTCGCCGATCAGCCGCCAGAAGGTCGCAGGTCCGACCCGGCGGGAGCGAATGAGACGAAGCCACGACAGTCTGTCTTCTTCCGTGGTGGGTGGGGTGAAGGGGGTGGGGTAAGAGTACAAACCTTTTCCCTCGTGCCTTCGCCTCATTCGCAGGGCCACACTGCAACCTTAAGGTTAATCAATCGTTACGATTCGCGCGCATCCGCCCGCACCGCGCGAATTTTTCGCGCCTCATCCGAAGGCGGTGCAAAGACCGAGGCCGGGGGCGGCCGAGAGCGCCAGGTCCAAGGTCCGATCCTGCACCCGCATGTCGGCAGCCATGGGCATCGGCAGGGCCGGATCGCGCTGCATCTCGGGCTGAGGCCGGGTAAGGTTGCCCGCCTCCATCGCGCCCTCGTCGAAGGTGCCGGTCAGGGCCGGATTGTCCACCGGCGGACCGCCGCCTGCCGCGCCTTCCGCGCCCGCCGGATCGTAGATGGAGAGAAACGGACAGGAGGGCGCGCTTGAATGGTCCTCAGTTCGGGGCCGGGCAAAGGCCAAGCTCATAGATCGTGTCGGGCGTCCAGGTCGCGGCGTTGATCGCCTCGACCGGTGGGGTGATCCTGGCAAAAGGCTGGCCATCGACGGCCGACATGCCGTCCCAGACATCGGATACGCAGGAATAGCAGCTTGCGCTCCAGCAGGTGAACGGATCGTCGGGTACGGACGCGGCGCCGTCCGGGCCATTGTTGTAGGCCGCATAGCCCATCACCGTGATCTGATCATCCATGTGATGGATCCGCAGACGTTCCGAATAGACGTAGCCCTCGTTCGCTGCGACGCTGTTCAGAAGAAGCTGGCCTTCGGGTCCGACCTCCAGCCAGTCGCGTGCCCCGGGCAGGGCGCTCGCATAGGCGATCTGCGGATTGTCGAACGCGGGTTCGGAGGGCAGCGCACCGGCATCCATTCCCTCGTGGATGCGCAGCCTGAGAAAATCGCCCTCCCGCGTCAGGACGGCACGGTAGAAAAAACCGTTGTTCGCGGGCGCCGCCCAGTTGCCTGTCACGTCGCTCAGGACGGTTTCGGCCTGGGCGGCACAAGCGAGCGGAAGGGTGACAAAGGTTAGCAGAAAGCGTCGCATGCTCAGATCTCTCGTTGGCAATCGTGCTGACCATGTTTGCGGGACCGCGCTTCTGCAAGCCGGGAATCCCTGACCCAGGGACCGCGCTTCCGGAAACGTCAGGCGGCCGAACCGCCGACCGTCAGCCCGCCGATCAGGAGCGTCGGTTGGCCGACGCCCACCGGCACCCACTGGCCCGCCTTGCCGCAATTGCCGATGCCGGGATCGAGCGCCATGTCATTGCCGATCGCCCGGATCTGCTTCAGCGCCGTCGCCCCGTCGCCAATGAGCGTCGCGCCCTTCACCGGCTCGCCCATCACGCCGTTCCTGACGCGGTAGGCCTCGGTGCAGTTGAAGACGAACTTGCCGTTGGTGATGTCGACCTGCCCGCCCGAGAAGCCCACCGCATAGATCCCGTCCTTGAGGCTTGCGATGATATCGGCGGGCCTGGCGCTGCCGCCCAGCATGTAGGTGTTGGTCATGCGTGGCATCGGGATATGGGCGTGGCTCTCGCGCCGACCGTTTCCTGTGGGGGTGACACCCATCAGCCGGGCATTCTGGCGGTCCTGCATGTAGCCCACGAGGATCCCGTCCTCGATCAGCACATTCTTGCCCGAGGGCGTGCCCTCGTCATCGACGGTGATCGAGCCGCGCCGGTCGGGGATGGTGCCATCGTCCAGCACGGTCACGCCCGGGGCTGCCACGCGGCTCCCCATCAGCCCTGCGAAGGCCGAGGTTTTCTTGCGGTTGAAATCGCCTTCCAGCCCGTGGCCCACGGCCTCGTGCAGAAGAACCCCCGGCCAGCCGGGGCCGACGACCACATCCATCACACCCGCCGGGGCCGCGACGGCATCGAGGTTGACGAGCGCGATGCGCAGCGCCTCGCGCGCCACGCCCTGCCAGTGACCGGGCGCCATGAGCGCCTTCAGCCCCGAGCGTCCGCCGCCGCCATAGCCGCCGGATTCGCGGCGGCCGTTCTCCTCGACGATGACCGATATATTCAGCCGCGACATCGGCCGGATGTCGGACACCAGCCCGCCCTCGGGGCGCAGGATGAAGACTTCCTGCAGCGATGCCGCCAGCGTCGCCGACACCTGCACCACGCGCGGATCGAGCGCGCGGGCAAAGGCGTCGATTTCGCGCAGGGTCTCGACCTTCAGCCCGAAGGTCGCGTCCAGCATCGGGTCGGCGTCGGAATAAAGCCGCCGGTTGGTGCCGGTTGGTGCCGTGGCCATCGTGCCGCCGCCGTCGCCGACCGCGAGCCGCGCGGTTTCGGCCGCCCGCGACAGCGCCGCCTCGGAAATTTCGGTCGAATGGCCATAGCCCGCGACCTCGCCGTTCACGGCCCTGAGGCCGAACCCTTCGGAGGCATCATAGCTTGCGTTCTTCAGCCGCCCGTCGTCGAACACGAGCCCCTCGGACCGCTTGCGTTCCAGGAACAGTTCGCCATCGTCGGCGCCCGCCACCGCCTGACGGAGAATCGCGAGCGCGCGGCCCTCGTCGATATGGGTCTCGAAAGGGCGGAATCTGTCGTCGCTCATGCCGATCCTCTGTCTCCCCCGGCCACGGCCACGCGGCTGGGACAAAAAGCGGCACATGGCCGCGATGGTTTTGCTTGTCGCTCTGTCACTAATATGATTTTAGAGGGCGCGGATACAACCGGCCCCGCGCGAAAGGGAAGCAATGGGTCGGGGCGGCACAGCGCCGCTTGAGGAACGGGAACACGACATGCGTTTTGCGAAACATATTGCAGGCCTCGCGGCCGGTTTCACCTCGATCACCCTGGCAGCGGCCGCCTTCGCGCAAGACGGGCTTCCGGCGCTTGAGGTTGTCGGCAAGCCCCATGCGGGCGGCACCGGCTTTCAGCCGGCAGCGACCGAGCTGGCGCGCGACCAGCAGTGGCTGGATCATGTGCTCCTGTGGCTCTGCATCCTGGTTGCGGGCTTTGTCATGGTCCTGCTGCTGACGGTGATCCTGCGCTACAACAGCCGCGTGAACCCGACGCCCGCGCGCTTTACCCACAACACGCCGCTGGAGATCGTCTGGACTCTCGTTCCGGTGCTGATCCTCGTGGTCCTTGGCGCGAACTCGCTGCCGATCCTCTTCAAGCAGCAGGAAATTCCGGTCGCGGACGTGACGATCAAGGCCACCGGCAACCAGTGGTTCTGGTCCTATGAATATCCTGACGAAGGCATCGCCTTCGACAGTTTCCTGCTGGACAAGTCCGCGCTGGCCGCCAACGGCTACAGCGACGACGAATATCTCCTGGCCACCGACAATGCGGTCGTCGTGCCGGTGAACAAGACCGTTGTCGTGCAGGTGACCGGCGCCGACGTGATCCATTCCTGGACCGTTCCGGCCTTTGCGGTGAAGCAGGATGGCGTGCCGGGCCGGATCGCGGAACTCTGGTTCAAGGCCGAGAAGGAAGGCGTCTATTTCGGCCAGTGTTCGGAACTGTGCGGCAAGGACCATGCCTACATGCCGATCACCGTGAAAGTGGTGAGCGAACAGGTCTACAACGACTGGCTGGCCCGCACCAAGACCGCCGACGCGGGCACTTCGGCACCGGTCGCCGTCGCCTCGAACTGAGTCGGCGCGGCTGATCCACGTCGGGGCGCCGCAGGGCGCCCCCGTCCATCGGGGAAGACATGAGCGACTTCAGCGCCATCGACACGGGCAAGGAAGCGGGGGCGGGCGATTTCGTCCAGCTCCTGAAGCCGCGCGTGATGTCGCTGGTCGTCTTCACCGCGCTGGTGGGGCTGCTTGTGGCCCCGGTCGCGGTCCACCCGTTCGTCGCCTTCACCGCAATCCTCTTCATCGCGCTGGGTGGCGGGGCGTCCGGCGCGCTGAACATGTGGTATGACGCCGACATCGACCGCATCATGCGCCGCACCCAGAACCGCCCGGTGCCCGCGGGCCGCATCTCGGAAGGCGAGGCCTTGGGCTTTGGCCTCGCGCTCTCGCTCATCTCCTGCCTGATGCTTGGGCTGGCCGCGAACTGGTTCGCAGGCGCGTTCCTCGCCTTCACGATCTTCTTCTATGTCGTGATCTATACGATGTGGCTGAAACGCTCGACGCCGCAGAACATCGTGATCGGGGGCGCGGCGGGCGCCTTCCCGCCCATGATTGGCTGGGCGGTCGCCACCGGCGGCGTCAGCCTCGAATCGATCCTGATGTTCGCGCTTATCTTCATGTGGACGCCGCCGCATTTCTGGGCACTCGCGCTTTTCATGAAGGACGACTATTCCAAGGCGGGTGTGCCGATGCTGACGGTGACGCACGGGCGGCGCGCGACCCGCAAACATATCCTGGTCTATACGCTGGCGCTCGTTCCCTTCGCGCTGGCGCTGGGTTTCACGTCCATTGGCGGTCCGGTCTATCTGGCGATCTCGGTCGCGCTGAACCTCTGGTTCGTGAAGGGGGCCGTCGGCATTTCGCGGCGGGACGAGGCGCAGGCAGAGGCTGACAAATACCGGGCCGAGAAAGCCTTCTTCACCTTCTCGCTCGCCTATCTCTTCCTGCATTTCGGCGCTCTCCTGATCGAGAAGAGCCTTTCCGCCATCGGCATGGGGGGGTGGTAGGATGGCCATTCAGGTCGAACATGAACTGCACCGCCGCCGTCTGGGCCGGAACACGGCGCTTGGCCTCGCGCTCGGGGCTTTCGTGCTGCTGGTCTTCGTCCTCACGATCGTGAAGGTCTCGCGCCAGGATGAAAACGGCAATCCGCCGGGCATGGCCCCGACCGCGGAGGCCGGGCAATGAGCGCGCGTCCCGGTCAGAACGGCCGCCTCGCGCTGACGCTCTTGGCCATCGTCGTCACGATGGTCAGCCTCAGCTTCGCCGCCGTGCCGTTCTATTCCTGGTTCTGCCGCACCACCGGCTTCGGCGGCACGCCGCAGACGGCCGAGGCCGTGACGGGCGAGATCCTCGACCAGACCATGGTGATCCGCTTCGATGCCAATACCGGCGACGGCATGCCGTGGGAATTCAAGCCGGTCGTGAACCAGATGGAAATTCGCATCGGCGAACAGGGCATGGCTTTCTTCGAGGCCTACAACCCGACCGACCGCACCATCGCCGGGACCGCCTCCTACAATGTCTCGCCCGATGTCGCGGGGGCGTATTTCACCAAGATCCAGTGTTTCTGCTTCACTGAACAGGTGCTGAAACCGCATGAACGCGTGCAGATGCCGGTCGTCTTCTTCGTCGACCCGGAGATCACCCGCGATGCCGACACGATGCAGGTGAAACATATCACCTTGTCCTACACGTTCTTCGAAACCAAACTGCCAGACACGCAGGCGAACCTTTCGTCCGGCGCAAAGGCTCCCTATAACTGAGACCCAAACAGGGTAACCGACATGGCGCATGCAAAGAACCACGACTACCACATTCTGAAACCTTCGATCTGGCCGCTTCTGGGCGCGGTCGGCGGCTTCACCATGCTGTTCGGGGCGGTGCTCTGGATGCACGGGATCACGCCCTGGATGTTCCTGATCGGGCTGGCGCTTGTCGCCTATGTGATGTTCGGCTGGTGGTCGGACGTGGTGCACGAGGGCAATACCGGCGACCATACGCCGGTCGTGCGCATCGGCCTGCGCTACGGCTTCATCCTCTTCATCATGTCGGAAGTCATGTTCTTCTCGGCCTGGTTCTGGACCTTCTTCAAACATGCGCTTTACCCGATGGGGCCGATGAG
This sequence comes from Paracoccaceae bacterium, assembly GCA_041397305.1. GTDB lineage: Bacteria > Pseudomonadota > Alphaproteobacteria > Rhodobacterales > Rhodobacteraceae > TMP-24. Next base: position 108,753 of record JAWKWX010000005.1, read on the forward strand.
CCCGGCGGTCGACGGCGTCTGGCCGCCGGAAGGGATCACGCCCTTCGACCCCTGGCACCTGCCGCTGATAAACACGCTGATCCTGCTGTGTTCCGGCGCGGCCGCGACCTGGGCGCACCATGCCATCGCGCATGAGAACAACCGCAAGGACATGATCAACGGCCTTCTGCTGGCGGTCGCGCTCGGCGCACTCTTCACCTTCTTCCAGGGGTATGAATACAGCCACGCCGCCTTCGGCTTTGCGGGCAACATCTATGGCGCGTCCTTCTTCATGGCGACGGGCTTCCACGGCGCGCATGTGATCATCGGGACGATCTTCCTTCTGGTCTGCATGTTCCGCGCGATGAAGGGACACTTCACGCCCGAACAGCACGTCGGCTTCGAGGCCGCCGCCTGGTACTGGCACTTCGTCGATGTGGTCTGGCTCTTCCTCTTCGCCGCGATCTACATCTGGGGCAGCCACGGCGCCGTGGTCGGAGCCTGAGCCAGCCGAAGAGACATCGGAAGGCGCGGGGGCTTCCTCCCGCGCTTTTTCTTTGAAGGTGCGTGATGCGACGTTTGGCCTTTCCCGTCCTCCTCGGACTTGTCGGTGCGGCGATCCTTCTGTCGCTCGGCCAGTGGCAGCTCAGGCGGCTGGCGTGGAAAGAGGCGCTTCTCGCCGATATCGAGGCGCGGATCACCGCCGCGCCAGTTGACCTGCCGCCTGCCACGGCGCTCGACCCCGAACGCGACCGCTATCTGCCCGTAAAGGTCGCGGGCCGCACGACGACTGACGAAATCCGTGTCCTTTCCGGCAAGAAGGATGTGGGCGGGGGGTATGAGATCGTGACGGCCTTCGAGACCGAAGATGGCCGCCGCATCCTTCTGGATCGCGGCTTCGTACCCGAGCCGGGGCGGGATGCGGCCCGCCCTCCGGTCGCGCTGAACGGCACCGGCAACCTGCAATGGCCCGTCGAAGCCGACAGCTACACACCTGCGCCCGACCCCGCCAACCGTCTGTGGTTTGCGCGCGATGTCGAAAGCATGTCGGAAAACCTGAAAACCGAACCCGTTCTTGTCGTCCTCAGGACGGCGGAGGGCGATGCGCAGTCTATTGTCCCCGTGCCGGTCGACACGAGCGGTATCCCCAACGACCACCTCAATTATGCGATCACCTGGTTTTCGCTGGCGGGGGTCTGGGCGGCGATGAGCGGATACCTTGTCTGGCGCACGGCGCGGACACGGGATATTGGGCGAGGGAAGGCCTGAGGAGAGACGATGCGCTATGTTTCCACACGCGGCACCGCGCCGGTTCTGAACTTCGGCGAGGCGATGCTGACCGGGCTTGCCCGCGATGGCGGGCTCTATGTGCCCGAAAGCGTGCCGGTCCTGCCCGCGACCGACATCGCGGCGCTCGCGGGTCTGCCCTACGAGGACGCCGCCTTTCGCGTGATGCGCCCCTTCGTGGGCGACGCCTTCAGCGACGACGAATTCCGCGCGGCCATCGCCAAGGCCTATCAGGGCTTCGGCCACGCCGCCCGCGCACCGCTGGTGCAGCTGGCCCCCAACCATTTCCTCCTTGAACTGTTCCACGGGCCGACACTGGCGTTCAAGGATTTCGCCATGCAGCTCATCGGCCAGCTCTTCCAGATCGCGCTGGCCCGCGAAGGTCGCCGCATCACCATCGTCGGCGCGACTTCCGGCGATACCGGGTCGGCGGCGATCGAGGCCTTCCGCGGTCTCGACAATGTCGATGTCTTCATCCTCTACCCGCACGGCCGCGTCTCCGAGGTCCAGCGCCGCCAGATGACGACGCCGTCCGAAGCGAACGTTCACGCGCTCGCCCTCGACGGCACGTTCGACGATTGCCAGACCCGGCTGAAGGACATGTTCAACGACTTCGCCTTCCGGGATGAAGTGGGGCTTGCGGGCGTCAATTCGATCAACTGGGCGCGGGTGCTGGCGCAGGTCGTCTATTACTTCACTTCCGCCGTCTCGCTCGGTGCGCCGCACCGCAAGGTCAGCTTTACGGTGCCGACCGGCAATTTCGGCGACATCTATGCGGGTTTCATCGCCAAACGGATGGGCCTGCCGATCGAGAAGCTGGTGGTCGCGACCAACCAGAACGACATTTTGCACCGTTGCCTGACCGGCGGGCGCTATCAGATGGGCGAGGTCCACCCCTCGATCAGCCCCTCGATGGATATCCAGATCTCCTCGAATTTCGAACGTGCGCTGTTCGACGCATATGGGCGCGACGGGCGGGCCGTGGCGCAGCTGATGGAGGAGCTGAAGGCCACGGGCGGCTTTGCCGTCAGCCAGGGCGCCCTGGAGACCCTGCGCGCCACATTCGCCTCTGGCCGCGTGTCGGAAGAGGAGACGAGCGCCGCGATCCGCGCCGAACGCGCGGCCTCCGGCGAACTGCTTTGCCCGCATTCGGCGATTGGCGTAAGGGTGGCGAACGACCATCTTGGCCCCATACCCATGATCACGCTCGCCACCGCACATCCGGCCAAGTTCCCCGACGCGGTCGAGGCCGCCACCGGCCTTCGCCCCGGTCTGCCCGCGCGCATGGCCAATCTTTTCGACCGGCCCGAACGGGTGACACGTCTGGCCAATGATCTTGCCGCACTTGAAGCTCTGGTCCGCGAAAGGCGCCGTACTTGAGGACGGAACTCACCACCCTTCCGAACGGGCTGCGCATCGTCTCCGAAGCGATGCCGGGCCTTGCCTCCGCCGCCGTCGGCCTCTGGGTGACGGCGGGCGGGCGGCATGAGCGTCCCGAGCAGAACGGCATCGCCCATTTCCTCGAACATATGGCGTTCAAGGGAACCGGGCGGCGCAGCGCCCTGCAGATCGCCGAGGAGATCGAGGATGTGGGCGGCTATATCAACGCCTATACCTCGCGCGAAATGACCGCCTTCTACGCGCGCGTGCTGGAGGCGGACGTGGCGCTCGCGCTCGACGTGATTGCGGACATCGTGCTGAACCCCGCCTTCGACAAGAAGGAGATCGAGGTCGAGCGCCATGTGATCCTGCAAGAGATCGGCCAGGCGCTCGATACGCCGGACGATATCATCTTCGACTGGCTGCAGGAGGCCGCCTATCCCGATCAGGCCATGGGCCGCACGATCCTCGGGCCCGCCGAACGGGTGCAAAGCTTCGGCCGGAAGGATTTCCGCACGTTCGTCGCCGCGCACTATGGTCCCGAACGGATGATCCTGTCGGCAGCGGGCGCGGTCGACCACGCGGCGCTGGTCCAGCTCGCCGAGGAAAAGTTCGGCCATCTGTCGGCGAAGCCCGGCCCCCATCCCGAACCGGCGCGCTGGCAGGGTGGCGAACGCCACGAGGTCAAGGACCTCGAGCAGGTGCATTTCGCCATGGGTTTCCGTGGCCCCGCCTATCGCGATGCCGACGCTCATACCGCACAGGTCTATTCCATGGCGCTTGGCGGCGGCATGTCCTCGCGCCTCTTCCAGAAACTGCGCGAGGAGCGCGGGCTGTGCTATTCGATCTATGCCCAGGCAGGCAGCTATGATGATACCGGCATGATCACCCTCTATGCCGGAACCTCGACGGAAGAGATCGGCGAACTCGCGATGCTGACCATGGACGAGCTGAAGCGCGCGGCGTCCGACATGAGCGAGGCGGAGGTCGCCCGCGCCAAGGCGCAGCTGAAGGCGGGCCTTCTGATGGGGCTTGAAAGTCCCTCGGGGCGCGCCGAACGGATGGCACGCTATCTGGCGATCTGGGGTCGGGTGCCGGGGCTGGACGAGGCGACCGCCGAGATCGACGGGGTGACGACCGCGGCGGTACGCGCCTTCGGCGAAAGGCTCGCGGGCCAGGCGGAGGCCGCGCTTGCACTTTACGGGCCCGTCAGTGGCGCGCCCGGCCTCGATCCCCTGCGTGCGAGGCTCGGGCAAGGATGAGCTTCCTGCGCCGCCGCCCGAGGCTCGAGACCGAGCGGCTGACGCTGCGCCTGCCGCAGCATTCGGACTATCGCGGCTGGGCGGCCTTGCGCGAGGCGAGCCGCGACTTCCTCAGCCCCTGGGACCCGGTCTGGGCGGCCGATGCCCTGTCGCGCAAGGCCTTCACCAACCGCGTCTACTGGGCGGCGCGGGCCGAGGCGGCGGGAACGGCCGTGCCGCTCCTCCTCATCCGCCGCGCCGACGAGGCGCTGATCGGCGGCGTCACGCTCGACAATATCCGTCGCGGGCCCGCGCAGGCCGGAACGCTCGGCTATTGGGTCGGCGCCCCCCATGCGCGTCAAGGTTACATGCGCGAGGCGCTGGAGGCGGTGGTGCATTACGCCTTCACCGATCTCGACCTGTCGCGGCTGGAAGCGGGCTGCCTGCCGGAAAATACCGCCTCGCGCGGTGTGCTGGAAAAGGTCGGTTTCAAGTACGAGGGCGTGGCACAGAGCTATCTGCAGATCAACGGCCGCTGGCGCAATCACGTGCTTTACGCCAATCTGAGGGCCGACCGGCGCGGGCGCACCGACGCCGGGTGATGTGCCGGGGACACGGCCGGGGGCTCTGCCCCCGGACCCCCGAGGTACTTGGACCAAGATGAAAGGGGATCATGACGGTCTGGATTGCACTACTCAGGGCAGTGAATGTCTCGGGCGTGAACAGGCTGCCGATGGAGGGGTTCCGCGCGCTTCTGGACGAGATGGGGCTTGAAGGCGCCAAGACTTATATCCAGAGCGGCAATGCGGTCTTCCGTTCGGCAAAGGCTGCGGGCGAACTGCAGGCGCTGATTGCCGACGGCGTGCTGAAGCGTTTCGGCTTCCGTCCGCCGGTCCTGATGCGGACGCTGGGCGAACTGGAGGCTGCCCATCGTGGCTGTCCGTTCAGGGCGGAAGCGGGGGAGAAGGTGTTTTTCCATTTCCTGGACCGCGACCTGCCGCGTGCCACCGGCGATTTCCTGAAATCGCTCGCGACGGCAGAGGAGCGGTATGCCTTTCATGGCCGCATGCTGTGGCTGCATCTGCCCGGCGGGGCGGGCAGGTCGAGGCTCGCCGACCGGGTGGGGCGGCTGCCGGTCGACATGACCGCCCGCAATCTCAGGACGGTCGAAGCGCTGATCGCGATTGGGCAGAAGCTGGAGGCCGCATGAGGCTCGATCCCGCCGATCAGGCCTTCGCCGCCCGGCTGGCCGCGCTGCTGCCCGAAGGTACGGTCGGGCCTGTCGAGCCGCGCTATCTGACCGAGGCGCGCGGCCGGGTGACCGGGATCGGCGGCTGCCTTGCCCGTCCGCGCAGCGTAGAAGAGGTCGCGACCATCGTCCGGACCTGCGCCGAGGCACGCGTCGCCATCGTTCCTTATGGCGGTGGCACCGGGCTCGTCCTTGGCCAGCTCATGTCCGACGGACAGCCACCGCTCATCCTTTCGCTCGAACGGATGAACCGGGTGCGCGCCGTCCATGCTGCGGAAGGCGTGCTGGTGGCCGAGGCGGGCGCGGTACTGAGCGAGGTGCAGGTTGCCGCGCAGGCCCAAGGTCGACTCTTTCCGCTTGCGCTCGCCTCGCAAGGCTCTGCCCGGATCGGCGGGCTTCTGTCGACCAACGCAGGTGGCGTGAACGTGCTGCGCTACGGCAATGCCCGCGACCTCTGCCTCGGGGTCGAGGCGGTGCTGCCGGACGGGTCGATCCTGAACGGGTTGAAGCGGCTCAGGAAGGACAATACCGGCTACGACATCCGCAACCTTCTGGTCGGCGCCGAGGGCACATTGGGCGTGATCACGGCGGCAAGCCTCAAACTGTACCCGCCCGCCGCCGCCACCGGCACCGCCTTCTTCACGGTCTCCTCCCCCGCCGCCGCGCTCTCTCTCCTCGCCCGCGCCCAGAGTCGGCTTGCAGGCGGCGTGACGGCATTCGAACTGATCGCGGGCCAGGGCCTTGCTTTCCTCGCCGAAGCCATGCCAGAGGTCCGCCAACCCTTTTCCGACCGACCCGACTGGATGGTGCTGATCGAGGCGGGCCTGCCCGATGGCCTCGATCCGGCAGAGGCGCTCGGCAGGCTCTACGCCGCCGCCGAGGCCGAAGGGCTCTGCAATGACGCGGTGATCGCGCGGAGCGAGGCGCAGGCCCGCGATTTCTGGCGCCTGCGCGAGGCGCTGCCCGAAGCGAACCGCAAGATCGGCGCCATCGCCTCGCACGATATTTCGCTGCCGCTATCGGAAATCCCCGCCTTTCTCACGGAAGGCCCCGCGCTCATCGCACCCTTCGGCCCGTTCCGCATCCATGCCTTCGGTCATCTCGGCGACGGAAATCTGCATTTCAACATCTTTCCCCCGCAGGGAGAAAGCCGCACGGCCTACATGGGCCGGGCCGCCGCAATCCAGCGGGCCGTCCATGACCGCATCATCGCCCTTGGCGGCTCCTTCAGCGCCGAACATGGGGTGGGACGGCTCAAGGCCAAGGAGCTCGAACGCTACGGCGACGCAGCGAAACTAAAGGCGATGCGGGCGATCAAACATGCGCTGGACCCGTTGGGCATCATGAACCCCGGCGCGGTTCTGGTCACCTGAGCGCGTCCCTCAGTTTCTGTCGGAAAATACTCCGGAGGGGTCCGGGGAGGCAGAGCCTCCCCGGCGGGTCGACGCCGAAGGCGGCGACATCACGCCCCCTCGAACTCGCACAGAACATGGACGGACATGCCGAGCCGCTCCAGCAGTTTCCGCCCGCCCAGTTCCGGCAGGTCAACGACAAAGGCACAGCCGACAACCGAGGCGCCGAGCCGCTCGACCAGCCGGATCCCGGCCTCCGCCGTGCCGCCCGTGGCCAGAAGATCGTCGACGATCAGCACTTTCTCTCCGGGCTGAAGCGCGTCCTCATGGATCTCCATGATCGCCTCGCCATATTCGAGCTTGTAGGCCTGCGAAATCGTCTGGCCCGGCAGCTTGCCCTTCTTGCGGATCGGCACGAAGCCCACCGTCAGCTGATGCGCGATCGCGCCGCCGAGGATGAAGCCCCGCGCCTCGAGCCCGACCACCTTGTCGATCCGTTCGCCCGCATAAGGATGCAATAGCTGGTCGATCGCCATGCGGAAGCCGCGCGCATCGGCAAAAAGCGTGGTGACATCGCGGAACATGATTCCCTCATGCGGGAAGTCGGCGATGGTGCGGATATAGTCCTTGACCGTTTTCCTCATCTCTCCCCCAAGGCACCGACGCCTTTCGGTAGCACGGCAACCGACAGTCGCAAAGCGGCATTGCCGGGTGCTGGGCATGGCTTCGATGAGGTGACCAACCCCGGCGGCATCATTGCACCTCGGTGGGTCGTCACCGCCCCGCGTGAGGCGCTCTTGGGTCTGCCGAGGTTCCGGGCCGAACCCGGCTTTGCGCAGGGCGCTGTTGCGGGTCAGAACCAGTAGGGGTTCGACCAGGCGCGGCGTCCGGCGGCGTCGACCACGGTGACGCGGATCCAAGGGGATTTGCGGAACCGCTCTAGCAGGATCTCGGCCCTTGTCATCGAATGGCCGTGGATGGCGCGGGCGGCCGTGCCCTTGCCCTGGACGATGACCGACGTGGCGGCCGAACATTCGACTACCACGGCCTTGTCGGTGATCTCGACCCGCCGGATTTCCGGCCCTTGCGAGGAATAATGGTGCCCGGCCTTCAAGGCGGCGAGGATGGCGTCCGGGTCGTTCTCCTCGGCCTTGACCATCACCCAGCCGCCGAAATGGTCAGGTTCGCTGAAATGCGCGTCGTCGGTGGCGACGAGGGAAAGCGCGCGGCCCTCGGTCAGAAGCAGGTCGTTGATCGCGAAGCCGTCGCCCCGGTCGCAGCCCGTGTGGCAGCCATGATTGTAGATTTCGACCGCGTGCGCCGCCTCGATCGTGCGGGCGTCGGCGAGGGTGAGGCCCGACCATTGCGGATGGGCAATGGCGACGAAGGCGCCCGCGTCGCGGGCGCGGGCGGCAAGGGCCGCGGCGCTTTCGCTCCGCTCGGCCGGGGCGAAGCTGGGCTGGTCAGGCGGCGTGAAGTCGAAGGGCAGGCCCACGGCGAGGACATGCCAGACCTCGCCATTCTGCATGGTGCCAGAATGCAGTTCTGCGCCGATGAGCGTGGTGAAATCCTTCGTACGGAAGTCGCGCGTGTCGACCATCGGATATTTGTAGGCGCCGACGAAATGGTCGGTCAGTGCCATGAAGTCATAGCCTTCGGCGCGGTAGCGGCGGCAGACCTCCTCGGGCGGCAGCACGCCGTCCGAGCGGGTGGAATGGGTATGGAGATTGCCGCGGAAGAAGCGGCCGGGGGCGGTGAAGGCGTCGGTCATCGGGGGCTCCGGGTTTTCTGGTGGGAGAGTGCCCTTTGACGGCGACGAGGGGAAGGGGCGCGCGTCGGACGCCCCGTCGGACATTGCGCCCGAGATTGCGTCGGCGGGCGGGCCATGGCAGAGCGGGCGCATGGTGATCTACCGGATGCTTTCTTCCCTTGCCTTCCTATGGCTTCGCGCGACGCGCGGGGCGGCGGAGCGCGAGCGGTTCGGGACGCCCGAGGCGTGTGGGCGGCCGGTCGTCTGGCTGCATGGCGCCTCGAACGGCGAGATGCAGGCGGCGCGGTCGGTGGTGGCGCGGTTGCGGGCGCGCTGGCCGGAGCTTGCCCTGATGATCACGGTCAACAGCCTGACGGCGCGCGAGATGGTGCGGGGCTGGGGGCTGGAGGCATGCGAGGTGCGGCTGGCCCCGGTCGACCACCTGCCGCTGCTGCGGGCGTTCCTCGATCGGGTGCAGCCCGTCGCGCTGGTGATGATCGAGAACGAGCTTTGGCCGCATCGCTTGAGCGAATGCGCGGCGCGGGGGGTGCCGGTGCTGGTGCTGGGCGGGCGGATGTCGGCGCGGTCGGCGCGGGTCTGGGGCTGGATGCCGCGGCTGGCACGGCGGGTGATCGCGCCGGTTTCCTGGCTTGCGCCGCAGGACGAGGCGGCGCGGGCGCGGTTTCTGGACCTCGGCTTGCCTGAGGCGCGGCTCGGGCCGGTGATGGTCCTGAAGGCGGCGGCGCTGGCGGGGTCGGCGCAGGTCGCGGGGTTCGACCGGGCGCGGACCATTCTGGCGGCCTCGACCCATGAGGGCGAGGAGGCGGCGGTGCTGGGGGCTTTCGCCGCGGTCCTGCCGCGCCATCCGGGCGCGCGGCTGATCCTCGCGCCGCGCCATCCGCGGCGGCGAGACGAGGTGGAGGCGGAGATCGCGGCGCGGGGGCTTGCATGTGCGACCCGCTCGCGCAGCGGGGCGCCCGAGGGCAGCGCGCCGGTCTATCTGGCCGATACGATGGGCGAGATGGATCTGTGGTACGGCGCGGCGGGGATCTGTTTCGTGGGGGGCTCTCTGGCGCCGCGCGGCGGGCATACGCCCTTCGAACCGGCCGCCCATGGCGCGGCGATCCTGCATGGGCCGTCGCTTGACAATTTCGCGCCCGCCTATGCGGCGCTCGCCGCCGCCGGGGGCGCGGTCGCGGTTGGTGATGCGGCGGATCTGGAACGGGCGTTCGACCGGCTGCTGGGCGATGGGGCACGGCAGGCGGCGCTGGCCGATGCCGGCCGACGAGCGCTAGCGGTTTTCGGGGCGGAGGCCGGACTTGCGGCCTTCGAGGAGGAGTTCGCGCGGCATACGGGCCTGGCAGCCCGGGCGGACGCAGCGAAAAAGTAACATTTTCGCAAGCTTGCGGGCGGAAACGTCGCCAGGGGGTGGCATTGCGCACCATTCCTGTTACCCTGTTACAAAATCGTTACAAATCGAGGCAGGGACCGGGACGCCAAGATCCCGGAAGAGCGGAGATGAAGGAAGGGAAAAGGATCAACGGCGTGGGCCGTGCCCGTCAGCATGCGGCGCTGTGTTATCGGCGGGCAGGCGGCGAGGCGTGCGAGATTCTCCTGGTGACCAGCCGCGACACCGGGCGCTGGGTTCTGCCCAAGGGCTGGCCGAAGAAGAAGGAAGAGGGCGGCGCCTCGGCCCTGCGCGAGGCGCATGAGGAGGCGGGCGTCATCGGGCGGCTCGTTCCCGGCGAGGCGGGCGCCTATTCCTACGACAAGGCGATGCCCGCGGGTGCGGCGATCCCCTGTCGGGTCATGGTTCATGCGGTCGAGGTGAATTACCTCAGCTATTCCTTCCCGGAAATGGGCATAAGGCGGCGCGAATGGTTCAGCCCCGAGGCGGCGTCGGACGCGGTGGCGGAACCGGAGCTGAAAAGCCTGCTCGCGGGCTTCCGCCCGCCGTCGCAAACCGGCACGGCTGCGGGAAAAGGTTGAAACCGCCCGGAAAATCGCCATCTCTGTCATGCCCGATTCGGCAAACTTTCTCGTGAAGGACCATGATCCGTTACCGGCTCACCTGCGATCAGGACCACGGCTTCGAAAGCTGGTTCAACTCCTCTGACGCGTTCGACAGGTTGAACGCGGCCGGGATGGTGGCCTGTTCGGTCTGCGGATCGGTGAAGGTGACGAAGGATCTGATGGCACCGGCGGTCAGCCACGGGACGGATGAGGCCAAGCCTCTTGAGCGCCCGGCGAGCGAGGTCGAGGCGGCTTTGGCCGCGCTGCGCCGCCAGGTCGAGGAAAATTCCGAATATGTCGGCCTGAATTTCGCGGCCGAGGCGCGGGCGATGCATGAGGGTGAGCGCCCGAACCGATCGATCTATGGTGAAGCGCGGCGCGACGAGGCCAGGAAGCTGATCGAGGAGGGCGTGCCGGTCGCGCCGCTGCCGTTCATGCCCGCGCGCAAGGTGAACTGAGCTTTCCGACAGGGAGACAGCCGATGCGGGTGCTGATCACCGGAGCGGGACGCGGGATCGGCGCCGGGCTTCTGACCGCCTATCGCGGCCGGGGCGCGGAGGCGTTCGGCACCGTGCGGCGCGCGCCCGGCGCGGGCGAGATCGGCATGGATCTGCGCGATCCCGCCTCGGTGGCGGCGGCGGGGCAGGCATTTGGCGGGCGGCCGCTCGATCTTCTGATCTGCAATGCCGGGGTCTTGCCGCGCGGCGAGGTGCCGGAGCTTTGGGCCGAGGGGTTTGCGGTCAATGTGACCGGCGTCTTCCTGACGGTTCAGGCCTTCCTGCCTGCGCTGCGGCAAGCGCACGGGGCAAAGATCGCCATCCTCGCTTCGGCCATGGGGTCAAGTGCAAGGGCGCCGGGGGGCAGTTACATCTACCGGGCGTCGAAGGCGGCAGCGATCAATCTGGGGCGCAATCTGGCGACGGACCTGCGGCGCGACGGAATCGCCGTCGGCATCTATCACCCGGGCTGGGTCAGGACCGACATGGGCGGGTCGTCGGCCGAGATCACTGTTGCGCAGTCGGTCAACGGCCTGGTCGCACGGATCGAGGCTTTGTCGCCAGCCACGACCGGCGTTTTCGAGGATTGGGCAGGGCAGCCGGTTCCGTTCTGAACCGGCCGCGCCCGTGATCAGTGCTGCTTGGCGCGCACCGGCGCCGAGGCGCCGCCATGGGCCTTGCCCGGCTGGGCGGACTTCGGACGGCGCGAGGGGCGCCGGGCGGGGCGCTTGTGCTGGGCGTCCGCGGTTTTCGCGCCGGATTTCTGGCCGTGCTGCTGGCCGCTCCGCTGGCCCGGGCGCTGCCCCGACCGGTTGCGGTTGTCGACCTTGGCGGCTTCGGCCGGGATCTCTCCGCCGATCACCGGGATCGGTTGTGCCATGGCTTTCTCGATTGCCCGCAACTCGGCAAATTCCATCGGCGAACAGAAGGCAACGGCACGGCCGTCCCTGCCCGCGCGGCCGGTGCGGCCGATGCGGTGGACGTAATTTTCCGGCACGTTCGGCAGGTCGTAATTGTAGACATGCTTCACGTCGGGAATGTCGATTCCGCGCGCGGCCACGTCGGTCGCGACCAGCACCTTGATCTCGCCCGAGCGGAAGGCGGCCAGTGCCTTTTCCCGCTGGTTCTGGCTCTTGTTGCCGTGGATCGCGGCCACGCCGAAGCCCCAGCTTTCGAGAAGGCGGCAAAGCTTGTCTGACCCGTGCTTGGTGCGGGCGAAAACGAGGGCGCGTTCCTGCAGATGTTCGCCAAGATAGTCAGACAGGAGCTTGGCCTTTTCGCCCTGATTGACGAAATGGACGCCCTGGGTGATGCGCTCGACCGGCTTGCCGGGCGGGGCCACTTCGACGCGGACCGGGTCTTTCAGGTAGGTCTGGGCCAGTTCCTCGATCAGCTTCGGCATGGTGGCCGAGAAGAGCATGGTCTGGCGATCTTCCGGCAGAAGCCGCGCGATTTTCCGCAGCGCATGGATGAAGCCGATGTCGAGCATCTGGTCGGCCTCGTCGAGAACGAGGAACCGCACTTCGGCCAGCGAGATCGCCTTGCGGTCGAGTAGGTCGAGAAGGCGGCCGGGGGTGGCGACGAGGATATCGGTGCCGCGGGCAAGCCGGTCGGCCTGGGCGTTGATCGAGGCGCCGCCCACCACGCGGGCGGTGCGGACCGGGGTTTCGGCGGCGAAGGCCTGCAGGTTCTCGGTGATCTGGGTGGCCAGTTCGCGGGTCGGCGCGAGGATGAGGGCACGCGCGGTTTTCGGCAGCGGACGCTTGCCGATGGCGATGAGAGCGGAAAGGATCGGCAGGCCGAAGGCCGCGGTCTTGCCTGTGCCGGTCTGGGCGAGGCCCAGAAGGTCGCGGCCCTTCAGAAGCTCGGGGATCGCCCGGGTCTGAATTGGCGTGGGTGTCGTCAGCCCGATGGGGGCGAGATTTTCAAGGATGCGCGGCGCGATGCCGAGCGTGGCGAAAGTTGCAGTCACGTTATGGTCCTGTCTGGCGCCGGTGGCGCCGAAGAGAAAAGCGGCCAGCGCCCCTGACGGGACGGCGGCATTCGGGCGGGGCGTGGCCCATCATGGCCACTGGACCCCCGCGTGATATGGGAACCTGTGCCCGGCCTTTGCGCCGTCCAATTGGGGCGCGGCTGCTCACGCGGCAGCGGCACTGGGCAGGGGGCACATGGGGCCTGGCGCCCCCGAAGTCAAGCAAAACCCGTCAGGTCTTGCGTTCGGGGCGGAAGAAATGCTGCCGTCCGTGGCTTTCCAGCGCACGGCCCCCGGCCTCTGTGCCATAATATTGGCTTTGCTTCAGGCCGGGAAAACGGATGCGCAGGTCATCGGCGAGGTCGTCCGGCAATAGCTGCACGGTTTCCTCGTTCACCATCAGGCTTTCGGCGGCGACGCCTTCGGCGAAGATGATCTCGTGCCGGTCGAAGACGAGGCTGTAGTAATCGACGAAACCGCCCTCGCGCCGCCAGACCCGGTCACCGTCCACGAGATGCTTGGCCTGCACCAGCACCTCGGCTGTGGCGCCAAGGCGGCGGGCGCCGCGCTGGTAAAGGAAGATGCGGTGATGGGGGCTTACCACCAGTTCACCGAGATTGCCGAGGGTGCCGGCCGAGATGACGACGGGCGCAAAGGAACCGGCCGCGCGCATCGTTGCCTTGCCAATCCAGCGGATTGGCTGGGGGCCGTTGTCGCGGGTCAGGACGGGATCGCCGATCTTCAGTTTCTCGATGGCCTCGGGCGCGCCGCCGGGGCGGGTAATGAGGGTTCCGGCGGCGAAGGACACGCAGATCACATCGCCGAGTCTCAGGCCCGCGAAATCGCGGTGCGCCTCGACCAGTGTATATTCGACACCCGGCATCATCGGCGAAAGGGGCAGGGCGAAGGTGGTCTCGGACGCTTCGTGCCAGACGGTGACAAGGGCGAGCCGTTCGCCATCGGGGGCGAGGAAGGTGAGGACCGCGAGCGGATAGACCAGATCGCCGGGCTTGCCGATATCGGAGCCCTGCGCCACCTGCTGCGCGGCACCGGGTGCGCCGCCGAGCGCCAGCACGAGCCGCCTGGTACGCGCTTCGGGCTTCAGGCGATAGACATCGCCAAGCGCCACTTCCTCGACCCCGCCTACGGGATCGCGCAGGTTGGCGCCGACCACCACACGGATCGCCCCGGCCTGATAGGCCTGGATCGCCGGGCCGGACCTGATTTTTCCTCTCTCCTCCATTCATGCTCCCTTGCTCCGGAACCGCCGAGGCGTCAAGCCGCCTCTGGTCAGTCGCGGTGGGCTGCGGCAGGCTCGGGCCATTCAGGGAGGATAGGATGGATCTGGGAATCAGAGGTAAACGGGCGTTGGTGACGGCGGCGTCGAAGGGGTTGGGTCGCGGCTGTGCGGAGGCCCTGGCGGCGGCGGGTGTCGATCTTGTGATCAATGCGCGGGGTGCCGGGGCGCTGGAGGCGACGGCGGCGGCGATCCGGGCGGCGCATGGCGTGGCGGTCACGGCGGTGGCGGCCGACATCACCGACGGGGCGGGGCGCGCGGCGGTTCTGGCGGCGGCGGGCGAGGTCGATATTCTGGTTACCAACGCGGGCGGGCCGCCGCCCGGCCTGTGGTCGGACTGGTCGCGCGAGGATTTCATCCGCGCGCTTGATGCCAACATGCTGACGCCGATCGCGCTGATGCAATGGGCGTTGCCGGGAATGATCGCGAAGGGCTGGGGGCGGGTGGTCAATATCACCTCGCAATCGGTCAGGGCGCCGATCCCGCAACTGGGCCTGTCGAACGCGGCGCGGGCGGGGCTGACCGGTTTCGTCGCGGGCACGGCGCGGCAGGTGGCGCCGCAGGGGGTGACGATCAACAACCTCTTGCCGGGTATCCATGCGACCGACAGATCCGTCTCGCTCGATGCCGCCGTGTCGAGGGCGAAAGGCATATCGGTTGAGGCAGCGGCGGCGGAGCGGATGGCAACGATCCCGGCGCGGCGCTACGGGACACCTGCGGAATTCGGCGCGACCTGCGCGTTCCTCTGTTCGATGCATGCGGGCTTCATCGTCGGGCAGAATATCCTTCTGGATGGCGGCGCGATGAATGCCACACTCTGATCGCCCGCTTGCCCGCCCCGCTTGATCACCCCGGGTTGCCCTGCTATCTGGGCGGAAAGCCCGACATTTTCAGTCGGGGAATGGCGCAGCGGGCAAGGACGGAATGGTGAGCGATCAGACCCGGCGGCTCGACGTGCAGAACCTGGCCCGCGCGTTTGGCGGGCGGCGGGTGGTGGATGATGTGTCGTTCACCATTCCGGCGGGGCAGGTGACCTGCCTTCTCGGTCCCTCGGGCTGCGGCAAGTCGACGACCTTGCGGATGATCGCTGGCGTCGAGATGCAGGATGAGGGCCGGATTTTCGTGGACGGGGCGCTCGTGTGCGACACGGTCTTCCGCATCCCGCCCGAGCGCCGCGCGATCGGCTTGATGTTTCAGGATTTCGCGCTGTTCCCGCATCTGACGGTGGCGGAGAATGTGGGTTTCGGCCTCGCGCGTCAGGCACCCGACCGGGAGGCGCGGATCGGCGGTCTGCTGGAGCGGGTGAAACTTTCGGGGTTCGGGGCGAAATATCCCCATGAACTGTCGGGCGGCGAGCAGCAGCGCGTGGCGCTGGCGCGCGCGCTGGCACCGCGCCCGCGCATCCTTCTGATGGACGAGCCCTTCTCGGGCCTCGACGAACGGTTGCGCGACGGGATCCGCGACGAGACGCTGGCGCTTCTGAAGGAAGAGGGCACGGCAGTTCTGCTGGTCACGCATGAACCGCATGAGGCGATGCGGATGGCCGACGAGATACTCTTGATGCGGGCGGGTCGGATCGTGCAACGCGGCGCGCCCTACAATATCTACAATGCGCCGGCCGACCGGGCAGCCGCGGCTTTCTTCAGCGATATCAACGTTCTGGAAGGCGAGGTGTACGGCGCCCTGACCGCGACGCCCTTCGGCGAGTTCCTGACGCCGGGCGTGCCGGATGGTACCAGGGTCGATATCGTCATCCGGCCGCAGCATCTGAAGATCGACTTCGACCGCAATGGCCGCGGACCCTTGCCGACGGCGCAGGATGGCACGGCGGCGCGGGCGGTCGTGGAACGGGCGCGGTTCCTGGGCCGCGAGAGCCTGGTCGAATTCCGGCTGGAGGACGGCGGCGCGGCGCTGAAGGCGACGGTGCCTGCGGTCTTCCTGCCGAAGCCCGGCACGACCATGTGGCTGATGCTCCGGCGCGACCGCTGTTTCATCTTTCCGAAGGCCTGATCTCGTCGTCGCCCTCGGCGCTCTGCGGCAGGACGTCGGTCCGGCGAGCGCCCGTCAGGAAGGCGGCGAAGTGCCTTGGCGGGCCTTCAGATCGGCAAGTGTCTTGCCCGGCTCGGCGATGAATCTCTCGCCGGTCGGCGACAGTGTCTGGATCAGATCGACGCGGAAGGTGCGGAAATCCTTGCGCCGTTCGCACCAGACGGTCGCGGTCCAGACCCGGCCCCAATATTCAAGCTGCAGCGGCCGGATCCGCCGCAGGCTCTCGCGCCCGGCAAGATCGCGGTAGGTCATGTCGAGCTTTTCGGCGGCGGAGATCGCGGCGCGCAGCCTTGGCAGGTGGGGCGCGGCCTTCTGTGCCTCTGGCCCGGCGAAGACGAATGTATCGACCGGCGGCGCGGCACCCGCGGCCGGCGAGACGGCGGCGATCTTCTGGCCCAGCGTATGGGCGGCGTAGGACAGGCCCGCGTCGGCGGCGCTGGCTACAAGTGCTATGCCGAGGCGCAGCGCCTCCATTTCCTGCAGGGTCAGCGCCACGGGGGGCAGCGTGATCGGCGCGGTCAGCATATAACCCACGCCGCGCTCGCCCTCGACCGGCAGGCCGGAGGCCTGCAGGGTCGCCATGTCACGCCAGATCGTGCGGGTCGAGACCTCGAGCCGCGCGGCGAGGTCCGCCGCGCGGTGGAGTTTTCCGTCCCGCAGGATCTGGATCAGGTCGAAGAGCCGGTCCGAGCGCATGGCTCAGAGCATGCGGACCGGAGGCCCGGCGTCAAGCTGCCACCGGTGCGCCCGCCATCTGGTGGACCGCGACGGGCGCATGGCTCATGCGGACCGACTGCATGTCGATCGCCGCCATCAGCGCCTGCGCGCACGGTTCGGCCATGATCTTTTCGCCCGCGGCTTTGGCGTCGGCGAGGCTTTGCCAAAGGACGTGGTCGGTCCAGATGCCGTCGTCGGCATGGCTGAGCGTGCGGGCAATGAAACCGGGCTGGCGCTCGAGCCATCCGGCGATGTCCGCGGCGCGGGTCCGCATCTCTTCCGCGCTGATGCCGGGGGCGGCGCGGAAGGTCACGATCTCGGCGGTGAATGTCCTGGTCATGTCTGTCTCCTTTTCTTCAAGAGACAGGCCGGGTATAGACACCAGCAACTGACATAAACCTGTCAGCAGTAGCATGCGTCAGGACAGGGTTTCCGGCGGGTCGCATGCAGATTGGCCCTTTGATCGGCCCGCGCGCGGGACTAGATCAGGGGCGACGGTCGCAAAGGGCGGCCTATCCGGAGGATGAAGACATGCAAATGGGACCCTGGCAGCTTCTCGTGATCGCCATCGTGGTTCTGGTGCTTTTCGGGCGCGGCAAGGTCAGCTCGCTCATGGGCGAGGTGGGCAAGGGCATCACCGCGTTCAAGAAGGGCGTCAAGGACGGCACCGAAGAGATCGAACGCGAGGCGGCCTCGACCGCCAAGGACGTGACGCCCGAGGAAAAGGACAAGGCCTGACAAGCCCTTAGCCCTGAAGAGGACGCGTCATGTTTGGCGATATCGGCTGGACCGAGCTTCTGGTCATCGGTGTGGTGGCCCTGATCGTCATCGGGCCAGAGGACCTGCCGGAAATGTTCCGGCAGCTGGGGCGGTTCACTGCGAAGATCCGCTCGATGGCGCGCGAATTCCAGCGCGCCATGGATCAGGCGGCGCGCGAATCGGGTGTGAACGACGTGGCCAAGGATCTGAAGACCGCGACCTCGGCCAAGAGCCTCGGGCTTACGGCGGTGAAGGATGCGGCCGACAAGTTCGAGAAGTGGGATCCGCTGAAGTCGACCAAAGCTGCGGCAAAGACGGCACCAGCCGAGACGGACGCGAAAGCGGTCGACACAGCGCCAGCGGCCAAGCCCGGCCCCGAAGGGCCTGCAACGCAGGCGCTGCGGGAAAAGCAGGCGGCGCGCAAGGCGGTGATCGAGGAGATGGGCGCAAAGCTGAAGGCGGTCGATGCCGGTGATCTGACGGTCGTGAAGCCCGCGGCGAAGAAACCCGGCCGCACGCGCAGCGCCTCGGCGGCCGACGTGAAGACAGTGCCCGCCTCGAAACCCGCCGCGAAGCCTGCCGCGAAACCAGCGGCCAAACCGCGCGCGAAGAAGGCGACCGACGCATGAGCGCCGACGATACGATCGACGATACTGCCCAGCCGCTGATCGAGCATCTGAAGGAGCTGCGGAACCGCGTGCTGATCTCGATCGCTGTCTATGCGATCTGTTTCATCATCGGCTATGTGATCTGGCAGCCGATTTTCAACATCCTGTCGCATCCGATGTGCAAGGTGCTGGCCGACCGTGGCGAAGAATGCCGCCTGGTGCTGATCAAGATGCAGGAAGGCTTCTTCGTCGCCATCCGCATCGCGCTCTGGGGCGGGTTCGCGATGGCCTTCCCGATCATCGCCTACCAGATGTGGCGCTTCGTGGCGCCGGGCCTTTACCGGTCGGAAAAGAACGCCTTCCTGCCCTTCCTCGTTGCCTCGCCGGTGATGTTTTTCATCGGCGGCGCCTTTGCCTATTTCATCATCCTGCCGTTCGCCTTCAATTTCTTCCTCGGCTTTGCCGACACGTTCCAGCAGCAAGCGGCCGCTGGGGGCAGTGCGCTCGGGGCCGTGCCGACGGGTGTGGTCTATCAGGGTTCGATCGAGGCTTACCTGTCGCTGACGATGACCTTCGTGATGGCCTTCGGCCTCTGCTTCCAGCTGCCGGTGCTTCTGACGCTGATGGGGCGGGCGGGGCTGATTTCCTCCAAGGGGCTGAAACATACGCGGAAATATGCGGTCGTCGGCATTCTGGCGGTCGCGGCGATCGTCACACCGCCCGATATCTTTTCGCAGATCATCCTCTTTGCGGCGATCTATCCGCTTTATGAAATCTCGATCCTTCTGGTGAAGAAGTTCGAACGCGACCGCGAGGCGCGGATGCGGGCCGACGGCACCTGGGTCGAGGACGAGGAGGAAGAGGCGTGAGCGAGGGCGATCTCGCGCGGATCGCCGCGGCGCTGGAGCGTCTGGCCCCCGCCCCCGCGCCCGCACCCGATTTCGCGCAGGCCGATGCCTTCGTCTGGCACACCGACCCCGACCGGCTCGATCCTGTGGCGGAGGTGAACCGGGTCGATCTGCCGCTGCTTGTGGGTATCGACCGGGCGCGCGACACGCTGCTGGCCAACACGCTGCATTTCGCGCGCGGCCTGCCTGCGAACAACGCGCTTCTGTGGGGCGCGCGCGGCATGGGGAAATCCTCGCTGGTGAAGGCGGTCCATGCCGAGGTGCTGCGGCAGGGGCTGGCGCTTGCCATCGTGGAGCTGAGCCGGGAAGACCTGCCCTCGATCGGGCGGCTTCTGGCGCATCTGCGTGCGGCGCCTAAGCGGCGGTTCCTGCTGTTCTGCGACGATCTGTCGTTCAGCCATGACGATCAGCATTACAAGGCGCTGAAGGCGGTTCTGGACGGCGGGATCGAGGGGCGGCCTGCGAACGTGATCTTCTACGCCACGTCGAACCGGCGGCATCTGATGCCGCGCGACATGATCGAGAACGAACGGTCAACCGCGATCAGCCCGTCGGAGGCGGTGGAAGAGAAAGTGTCGCTCTCGGACCGGTTCGGCCTGTGGCTGGGGTTTCATCCCTGTTCGCAGGACGATTATCTCGCGATGATCCGCGGCTATTGTGATGCCCATGGCCTCGTGATCGGCGAGGAAGAGCTGCGCGCCGAGGCGATCGAATGGCAGGCGACGCGCGGCGCGCGGTCGGGCCGGGTGGCCTGGCAGTTCTTCACCGATCTGGCGGCGCGCAAGGGTGTGAGTTTCTGACGGCGAAAGTCGGGGCGCGGCCTATTTCACCGCGCCCGCGGCCATGCCCTTGATGATATAGCGTTCCAGCAGCACGCCGATGACGATCAGGGGCAGGATCGCCGCCCAGGAGAGTGCCGCCATCGACCACCAGCTGATGCCCTGCGAGCCGGTCTGGCTTGCCACCATCACCGGCAATGTATTGGCATGGGTCGAGGTGAGAAGCGCCGCGAAGAAATATTCGTTCCAGGTGAGCACCAGCGACAGGATCAGCGCCGCCACCATGCCCGGTAGCGCGATGGGCAGGACGATGGTCAGGAACGCCCCCCAGATCGACAGGCCGTCGACCAGCGCCGCCTCCTCCAGCTCGGTCGGGATGCCCGCGAACTGGTCGCGCATGATCCAGATGACGATGGGCAGGACGGTGAGGGTGTAGAGGAGGATCAGGCCGATGCGGCTGTCGAGAAGCGCGAGCTCCTTGTAAAGGACGAGGAAGGGCAGCGCGAGGACGACAGGCGGCAGGATCAATTGGCTGATGAAGAAGAAGGAAATGTCGGAATTCTTCATCCACAGGAACCTGTAGGAAAAGCGCGAGAGCCCATAGGCGGCGAGCGAGCCGAGGATCACCGCAAGGACCGAGGCCGAGACCGAGATCGTCAGGGAATTCATGAACCGGCCGAGGAATTCGGCGCGCACGGTCGATTCTTGGCCGAGGGTCGCGGGCGAGAGACCAAGCGACTTCCACCCCAGCCAGTCGGGCTTGTAGTCGATCCAGGGGATCATCGCGCCCTTCATCACGTCTGGCGCCTTCTTGAACGAGGTGGTGAGCGTCCAGTAGATCGGGAAAAGCGCGATGAAGGCCCAAAGCGAGAGCGCCCCGTAGATCGCGACGCGCCCGGTGATCCATTTCGCCCGGTGGGCAAGATCGCTGTCGCTGTCCCTGAATATCTGGCTCATGCCTCGTGCCTCATGTCTGCGGTCTCAGCCAGCGGTCGGCGATCTTCAGGAGGCCCAGCATCACGATGATGATGAAGACGAGGTAGACGATGGCCAGGAGCGTGCCGTAACCGACGTTCGAACGGTCGCGATATTCGCGGAAGATGAAGCTGGTCACGCTGTCGGTAGCACCCCCGGGGCCACCCGATGTGACGTTGATGATGATGTCGGCAAGCTTCAGCTTGAAGATCAGCCGGATCAGGACCGCCGTCACCGAGACGGGCAGCATCAGGGGGAAGGTCACCTCCCAGAAGGCGCGCCAGCCCTTTGCCCCGTCGACCTTGGCGGCCTCCTGCAGTTCCTTCGGAATGGCCTGAAGGCCGGCAAGCAGCATGATCATCATGAAGGGGATGTAGGTCCAGGCGTCCATCAGCATGATGGTTGTGCGCGCCATCTCGGGCGTGCCGAAGAAGGAAGGATTGTCCCATCCGAGGAAGCGGGCGAGCCGGGCGACGGGGCCAAAGCGGATTTCGGTCATCGACTTGCCGATCATCCAGCTGACGGCGACGGGCGAGAGCATGAGGGGCAGAAGGAAGGCCACGCGGAAGAATTTCCGCGCGCGGATCTCGGCATTGAGGAGAAGCGCGAGGCCGAAGGCGATGGCATATTCGACAAGGATCGCAAGCGCGTACCAGACCATGTTGCCAAGCGCGTTCCAGTAGAAGGGATCGCGCCACATCTGGCGGAGATTGTCCAATCCGTTGAACTGGCGCCCGAGGGGGGAGGAGAGATTCCAGTCGGAAAAGGCGATGATCAGGCCGAAGATCAGCGGAATGATCGCGAGCGACAGGACGAAAAGGACGGCCGGCAGGACGAACAGCACACGCTTGCCCTGCTCGCCCCGGATCAGCACCTGCGCCCAGCACAGGCAGACCGACATCAGCGCATAGGCGTAAAGCGTCGGACGCCAGTTGGTGAAACCGAGGTCGAGGTGGCCGCTGGCCTGCAGGGCTTGCAGGAGGCCCATGGTCAGGAAGAGCGCGACCGAGCCCCAGAGGATCGCGCGGCCGAACCCCGCACGTGCGGGGGAGATATTGTCGTTGGTCACGACATGGAGAAGGTCGCCTGTCGTGCTCACTCGGCCATATCTCCGTATTGCGACGGTCTAGTTTGGAAGTTCACATCGAGCATCGTGCACCCAGCCGCCCCCGAGCCCTGAAAACGTAACGCCCAAACCGGGCACCTCGACTTTCACCGAAGCGAAAGGCGATGTGAAGGCCATGCGCACATCCGCCATGCAGCGGCCACTACTGTACAACACGTCTGATTTCCCATAACTGATCGCACCGAAATTATTATAGCCACCCTGAATTGCGTAACAGCTGTGCGCCACTCCATCGAAGGGCGTTTCTGTCGTAGTGCTATAGAAATTGGTAAAATACCGCCCTACCTCAATGTAGTTGATAAAGTAGATTGAATAGTCATCGCACCGAATGGCGTCTTTATTAGAGTATTCCGGCTGCACCGCTATCAATATGCTCATGATCATGGTGTCGATCATATAGGGGTAATAGTCGCCGACCAAGGCGTCAGTGGTGAAGCTCTCGCCGCCCGCGGACCAAGTGATCCGAACGACCTCTGAGAAGCTTTGTCTGAATCGCAAGATCCGCGAGCGATCAACTTCAACAGCCTCCTTATCAGGGTTTCCTGACAGCAATTCTCCGATAGTGAATACAGTCAACGACCCAGTCTGCGGGTCGATTGACAATGCTCGCGAAGAGCTTTCGTACCCATAGAGCCGATCAAGGGCTTCGCCGTCTGCCTTGCCGATGCTTCGGAAATCGACGATCTCAAATTGCTCGCCGTATTTCTGGTTCCAACGATCTACAGTAGACCGCAGCAGCGCGCATTGAGAGACGCTCAGGTCGCCGCAATTTCCTACGGGTTCCGCCGAACGGAGGGCTCCGGAGGTTACACAGGAAAATGCTGCAACTGCAAGTGTGGCCATCATCATCTTGCGCATGACTATTCCCCACTTAATTTGGGTGCCCGGGCCTAGGCCCGGGCTTTATTGTTCACATCCCCAGAGACGCCTTGTAAAGCGCGATCTGGCTGTCGCGGCCGATCTGGTCGGTGATCTTTTCCCAGGCGGCGGCGATGGCATCCGCGGTTTCCTGGGCCGAGCCATATTGTCCGGCGAAGCCTTTGGCGAGCTCGTCCTCGGCCACCGAATAGTACTGGAAGATGCCGGGGATGCGCGGTTCGATCGCGGCGTTGGGGTGGTTGTAGCTGTCGCGGTTCGACCCGAGATAATCCTCGACGAAATCCTTGTCGTAGCCAGCCGCCGCCCATTCGTCGAAGTTGAAATGCGAGTTGCGGTAGGGCTGGAAGCCCGACGGATAGGCGGCCATCCAGAGCGAGATGTCCTTGCCGCCCAGATGCGCGGCGGCAGACCAGGCGGCCTTGCGCTTTTTCTCGTCGCCCGAGACGCGGTTGGTCACATAGACGCCCCAGCCGAGATAGGCGAGGTTCGGGGCGAAATTCTCGGTCTCCTCCCACGCTCCTGCGGCATGGTTGTAGACGCGCTTGGCCCCGGGGTTGATGTCGAAGCCTACCACCTCACCCACGACCGACGTGTCCGACGTGCGCGCGTTCGAGCCGACATCGCCCCACCAGGTCAGCGCGGCGCCGGTTCCGGCGAGGAACTGCTGGAAAGCGGTCGTACCGGGGTCGGCGTTGATCTGGTCGGCGGGATAGGCGCCCGCGGCATTGAGATCCATCACATCCTGGATCGCCTGCACCCAGCCCGGATTATTGACGCGCGGCTTCATCGTGTCGGGATCGAACAGCCAGGCGGGATCTGACGGGTGCTTCACATAGGCGGTCGCCCGGTCTTCGAGGAAGTAGAAGCCGAAGCCGCCCCAGCCCTTGAGGGGATCGAGGAAGCCGTAGGCCGGAAGGCCGGTCAGCGGGTCGGTCTGCCCCTTGAGCGCGACCGACATCGCATTCACATCCTCCCAGTGTCTGGGCATTTCGGCCCCGCCGATGCCACCCTCGCCGAAGTAATCCTTGCGATAGGCGAGCGTATGGCAGTCGCCGTCGATGGTGATGCGGTAGGTCTTGCCGTCCCAGGTGCCGACCGGCGGTTGCAGGTAGGCCACGAGGTCGTCGGCCTCGATCTGGTCCTTGACCCAGTCGGGCATCGGGTCGAGCAGGCCCTTGCCCGCCGTGTCGCCCTCGAACGGTGCGCCCATCTCGATGATGTCGAAATCGACGGTTCCGGTGGCGATCGCCTGCTGGAGGCGGGGATTATAGTCGGCCTGCGCCAGGTCGATCCAGTTGATCTTGGCGCCGGTATAGGCCTCCCAGGGTTTGAGGAAGCCACGGAAGAGGACATTGTGCAGATTCTGGTTGTTGAGCCCCATGAAGGTCAGTTCGACACCCGCGAACGCCCCCTCCGCGACGTTGGCCTTGGTGGGGCCAAGGCAAAGCTCGCCGACCTTCTGCCAGTCGGCGTCGGTGGGCGAACCCGCGCCAACGCCGGGGATGGCAAGGATCTGGGCGCGCAGATTGTCCTGGGCGGCGGCGGGCCTCAGCCCCATCCCGGTCATGGCCATCGTGCCGCCCATTGCGGCCGCGCCCTGCATCAGGCGCCGCCGCGTCATCGCCTGGCGCGCGGCAATCTCGTAAAGTCCTGGTTTCATGTCGTCCTCCCATAATCACCCGACAGATCGGGTCCTTGGATGTCCGCACACAGGATGCCCAATCGAAGACGGACTGAGACGCCGGACGCAGCACACCCCCGGTCCGGTTCCCGCCGGACGCTGCGGAAAGCTTCTCAGCAGGGCAGGGGTGAGTCAAGGACTAACATGTTAGTATGTCCAGATGGTGGACAGGCAGAAATCGCTGCGCTATCCCTGATGGTCGAAGGCGCAGGGAAGGGGTCGGCATGGCGGACGTTGCAATCCGGGGGGTGCGGAAATCCTACGGCGGCCATGAAGTGGTGCACGGCGTCGATATCGAGATCGCGGATGGCCAGTTCCTGGTGCTGGTCGGCCCCTCCGGGTGCGGAAAATCGACGCTTCTTCGGATGGTTGCGGGACTTGAGGCGATCAGCGGCGGCACGATAGAGATCGGCGGCAAGGTGGTGAACAATCTGCCGCCCGCCGAGCGCGACATTGCGATGGTCTTCCAGAATTACGCGCTTTACCCCCACAAGACGGTCGCGGCGAACATGGGGTTCGCGCTGAAGATGGCGCGGATGGACAGGGCAGAGATCGACATGCGGGTGGCGAAGGCCGCAGGGATCCTCGGGCTGGAGCCCTATCTCGACCGCTTTCCGCGCGCGCTGTCGGGCGGGCAACGCCAGAGGGTGGCGATGGGGCGCGCGATCGTGCGCGAGCCCAAGGTCTTTCTCTTCGATGAGCCTTTGTCGAACCTCGACGCGAAGCTGCGCGTCCAGATGCGGTCGGAGATTCGCGAGCTGCATCAGCGGCTTGGCACGACGACGATCTATGTCACCCATGACCAGATCGAGGCGATGACCATGGCCGACAAGATCGTGGTGATGCGCGACGGCCATATCGCCCAGGTCGGCGCGCCGCTCGACCTCTACGACCGGCCCGCGAATGTCTTCGTCGCGGGCTTCATCGGCTCGCCCGCGATGAACCTTCTGAAGGGGCAGCTGGTGAAGGAGGAAGAGGAATGGCGCGTCGATGTCGGTGCGGGCCGCCTGCCGCTGCCAGCCATGCCGGGCCTCACGGAAGGGCGGGAGGTCATCTACGGCATCCGGCCGGAACATCTGATCCGCTCGGGCCAGGGCGTTGCGGCGCGGGTGGCGGTGGTTGAACCGACGGGGGCGGAGACGCATCTGGTGGCCCGGCTCGGCGCGGAGGGGCGCGGCGGGCAGGAGCTGATCGCGGTCTTCCGCGAACGTCAGGCCATCACCCCGGGCGAGACGGTGCGGCTGATGCCGACCCCGGCGCATGTCCATCTTTTCGACGCCGCCAGCGGCCAGCGGATCTGACCCGATGCCCACCGTCCTTTGTTATGGCGACAGCAACACCCACGGCACCAGGCCGATGGCGACGCTGGACGATCTGGGCCGGTTCGCCAGGGCCGAACGCTGGCCCGGCGTGATGGCTGCGGCTCTGGGCGAGGGCTGGGAGGTGATCGCGGAAGGTCAGCCGGGGCGGACGACCGTGCATGACGATCCGGTCGAGGGGCCGCACCGGAACGGGCTGACGGTGCTGCCCGCGGTGCTGGAAAGCCATCGGCCGATCGATCTGGTCATCGTGAAACTTGGCACCAATGACCTGAAGCCGCGCTTTGCGGTTTCGGCGACCGATATCGCCCTGTCGCTTGGCAAGCTGGTGCGGGTGATCCGCGCTTCGGGTTCGGGGCCCGTGGGCGGTGCGCCCGACGTGCTGGTGGTGGCGCCACCGCCGGTTCTGGAGGCGGGTTGCCTTGCGGAGATATTCGCGGGTGCGGCGGTGCGGTCGCAGGCGCTGTCGGCGCATGTCGCGCGCGAGGCCGGCAGGCAGGGCGCGGGCTTCTTCGACGCGGGCGCGGTGATCGAAGTTTCGCCGCTGGACGGCGTTCACTATGAAAGCGAGGCGCATCAGCGCCTTGGCAAGGCGCTGGCCGAGGCGGTCCGGCGCCGGTTCGGGGAGGGATGAGATGCTGAAGGGAATAGATCCGCGGCTGAATGCCGAGGTGCTGGCGGCGCTGAGGGCGATGGGCCACGGCGATACGCTGGTTGTCGCCGATACCAACTTTCCCTCGGATTCCATCGCGCGGCAGACGGTTCTGGGTCGCCTCCTGCGGATGGACAACCTGACCTGCGCCCAGGCGATGAAAGCGATCCTGTCGGTCTTGCCGCTGGATACGTTCGTCGATGATTTCGCGGGGCGGATGGAAGTGGTGGGCGATGCAAAGGCGGTGCCGGAGGTCCAGCGCGAGGTTCAGGTTGAAATTGATCAAGCCGAAGGCCGCCCAAGACATATGATCGGTATCGAAAGGTTCGATTTCTACGAACGCGCCAAGACCGCCTATGCGGTGATCCAGACCGGGGAGCGGCGGTTCTACGGCTGTTTCATCCTCAGGAAGGGCGTGATCCCGCCGGAGGCTTGAGCGATGGGGCGCGTTGTCATCCTCGGCGTCTTCGTCGCCGATACCGCCTATCGTGCGGCACGGGCGCCGAAGATGGGCGAGACGATCATGGGCGAGAGTTTCGCGCTTGGGCCGGGCGGCAAAGGATCGAACCAGGCCGTGGCCTCGGCGATGGCGGGGGCCGAGACACATTTCATCTCGCGCCTCGGCCGGGATCCCTTTGCCGACATGGCGCTGGCAACCTGGAAGAAGGCGGGCGTTCATCCCGCGATCAGCCAGCATGACGAGAGCTACACGGGTGCCGCCTATATCTTTGTCGAGGCCGCGACCGGCAACAATGCGATCATCGTCTGCCCGGGGGTCGCGGGCACGATCGGGCCCGACGATATCGAGGCGCGGCGGGCGCTGGTCGAAGGGGCGTCGGTCTTTGTCACGCAACTGGAGCAGCCGATGGCGGCAGCGGTGGCGGCTTTGCGGATGGCGAAGGCGACAGGCGTGACGACCGTCCTCAATCCTGCCCCGGCCGCGCCCCTGCCCGACGGCATGCTGGCGCTGTGCGATTACGTCACGCCAAATGAAACGGAGGCCGAGGCGCTGACCGGGCTGCCGGTCGGCACTGTCGAGGAGGCGGTGCGCGCGGCCGAAGCCTTGCGGGCGGCAGGCGCAGGGGCGGCGATCATCACGCTGGGCGAGAGGGGCGCACTGTTCCACGACGGGCGGCAAAGCGTGCATGTGCCGTCGGTCAGCGCCGGGCCGGTGGTCGAGACCACGGGCGCGGGCGACGCGTTCAACGGCGCCTTCGCGGCGGCGCTGGCGGGCGGCATGGAGCCGATCGCGGCGGTGCGGTTTGCCTGTGCGGGCGCGGGCATTTCGGTGACGCGGCCCGGCACCGCGCCCTCGATGCCCTCGCGGGCGGAAATCGAGGCACTGCTCGCGCGCGGGTGAGCCGAAATCCTTCAAGGGGTCGGGCCGGGTATGGTGCCGAAATCCGGGCGCTTTCGCCCCGGCCGGGCGCGCAGTAGGGTCAGGAGATGCGGCTTTCCATTCCTCTTCTCGCGGGGCTCGCGCTCTGTCTGTCGCTCTGGCTCTACGGGGTGGTCGGTGCGCCTCTGTCCGGGTCGGCGGGCAACCGCGCACCAGCGACGACCCAGTCGACGGGCGACAGGATTCTTCTGCTCGGCACCAGCCTGACGGCGCGCGGCGACTGGCCGGAGGCGCTGCAGGCAGAGCTGGCGCGCTGCGCGCCCGGCGTTCGGGTCGAGCGGCTGGCGCGCGCAGGCGGCGCGAGCGGCTGGGCGGAAGGTGCGCTGACCGATCGGCTTGGCGCGGACCCGCCGCAGGTTCTGGTGATCGAACTGTCGATCAACGATGCCTCGCTCTGGCATGGCGTGCCGCTGTTTCTCAGCCGCGCGCGGCATCTGCGCATGATCGCGGCGGCGCAGGAGGCGGGCGCGGTGGTCTTTCTCGCGCTGCTCAACCCGGCCTTTGGCGCGAACGGCTGGGAGCGGCCGGGTGAGGCGCGCTATCGCGCGCTTTATCGCGATCTTGCGGCCGAGACCGGGGCGGGGCTGATCGACAGCGATCCGTTCTGGCGCGGCCTTTCAGATGAGGCGCGGGCGGCGGCGATTCCCGACGGGTTGCATCCGACCGGGGCGGCGATGCGGGAGAGGGCGTTGCCTTCCTATATCGAGATGCTGAGGCCCATCGTCTGCGCGGGCTGATCAGCGCTGGCGGGGGCTGATCTCGCGCCGCTCCGGCTCTGACGCGGCGGCAAATCCGCGCAGGATCTCGGCCTGCAGATCGAAATCAGCGAGAAAGATATATTTCTGCCGGTCGGCGTCGCAGCCGGGCGCCACCGTCCGTTCGAGAGCGAGAATGTAATTCCGGGGCGCGAAACGGCGCGTGAGAATCTCTGTCGGATCATGGTCGCCGGGCATGGCCTAATTCCACCTGTCAAAATTGTCTGCGTATGACGCAGCGGACGACTCTATAATTAGTAGGTCTATAGCGCAGTCGAAACAAAATGTAAGAGTCTGCGCGAAACAATACACAGAAATGACGCCTATTGTAGTGATACTAGGGGGATATGACCGGCTCGCCCGCGAGAGCAGCCCGCCTTTGTCTGGACGTTGCGGGCAGGGCGGTGCTGGCACAGGCGACCGAGCCCGAACGGTGCGATCGGCGGCGCTTTGCCGATCGGGTCGGCCAGATGCCCAAAAAACCGCCGCTCCGATAGCGTGGCGCCAGAGCTGAGGCTGTCTAACCAACCGGCATCTTTACAAAAATATCGGAATAGCGGATATGCGCCGCCGGCATGGCCCTGCTCTGGATATCGCCCGGACGTTGTGAGATTGACCTGCCGACTGGATCCCGCTGCGACATGACCGACAGAATCGATAAGACCCCTTCCGACCCCGCGCGGCGGAGCCTCCTTGTGCGGGGCGGCAGCCTCGGGCTCTTGCTTGCCACGACCGGCTTGCCGACCTGCCTTGCGGCACAGGAAACGCCGGGGCCGACGGTCGATCCCGCCGCCGCGCCGCCCGCAGGCGCGGCCTTCAGCTTCGACAGCCTGACCGAGGCGGCGCGCGCCCGTGCCGCAGGCGAAGATCCGGTGCCCGCGCCCCTGTCGGACTTCCTCGCCGGGCTCGACTACGACAAGTACCAGATGATCCAGTTCTGGCCAAAGCGCGCGCGCTGGGCCGAGAAGGGTAGCCTCTGGCGGGTTCTGCCGTTCCACGTGGGCTGGCTCTTCAAGGAGCCGGTGAAGATATTCGAGGTGACGGACGGCCAGGCGGTCGAAATGACCTTCACCACCGACGATTTCGAATATCGCGGTGCCCTGAAAGCGGAAGTGCCCGAGAATTTCACCCTGCCGGGGGTGGCGGGCTTCAAGCTCAACCATCCGATCAACCGGGGCGATCTCTTCGACGAGGTGATCTCTTTCGTGGGCGCGAGCTATTTCCGCGTGCTGGGGCAGGGGAATGCCTATGGCCTGTCGTCGCGGGGGCTGGCGATCGACACAGGTCTGTCCAAGGCCGAGGAATTCCCCCGGTTCACCGGGTTCTGGCTGGAAAGACCGGCGGCCGGGGCGCAGGTGGTCACGGTCTATGCCGCGCTCGACAGTGCGAGCGTCACGGGCGCCTACCGTTTCGTGATCACGCCCGGTGTGGAAACAACGGTGGACGTGACCGCGCAGCTCTTTTTCCGCAGCGAGATCGAGGAACTGGGGATCGCGCCTTTGACCTCGATGTTCCTTTATGGCGAGGTCAACCGCGCGCGTTTCGACGATTACCGCCCTCAGGTCCATGACAGCAATGGTCTCCGGATCGAACGGGCCGACGGCGATGTGATCTGGCGGGCACTGAACAATCCGCTTCAACTCGCGTCTTCCTATTTCGCCGAGACGCGGCCGCGCCGGTTCGGCCTGCATCAGCGCGGGCGGGATTTCGACGATTATCAGGATGCCGAAGCTCATTACGAGCGTCGTCCCTCGGTCGACATCGAACCCCTGGGCGACTGGGGCGCGGGGCGGGTGCGACTGGTCGAGATTCCCTCGACGCTCGAAGTGCATGACAATATCGTCGCCTATTGGGTGCCCGATCAGAAGCCTGCGGCGGGATCGTCGCTGGAGATTGCCTACCGCATGCATTGGGGGCGGCTTGATGCCCCCGCCATGGATGACCGGGCACGGGTGCTGGAAACGCGCGGCGGCGTGGGCGGTGCGGCGGGCAACGACAATCCGCCCGACACGCGCAAGTTCGTCGTCGATTTCCAGGGTGGCATGCTGAGCCGCCTTTTGCCCGAGGATGAAGAGGTCAAGCCGGTGGTGACGGTGACGAACGGCAAGGCCGAGAATGTCACGCTGCACCGGATCGACGGCACCGACATCTGGCGGCTGGTGTTCGATGTCGCCTCCGATACAGGCGCTGTCGCGGAATTGTCAGCCCATGTCGCGGGTTACGGTAGGAAGCTGACGGAAATCTGGATGTTCCAGTGGGTGAAATCATGATGCGCCAGACCATGTTCGACGATCAGGCCACGGCGGCCGAAAGGGTCGCGCAGGCGCTCGCGCTCGGGCAGTTGCCCGAGGCGCCGCGCATGATGCCGACGCAGGTGCTGGAACGGCCGCAGGGGCGGCTTTCGGCCTGGATCGCCATGCTGACGACCGGGTTCGGGGCCGCGCGGACCTGATAGATGGCCCGGCCCCGCCAGAGCGACGACAGTATCGAGCGGCGCGTACTTCTGGTGCGCGCCGTCGCCGTTTTGCTGGCTCTGGCGACCGGGGCGGGGGCAGCGGCGATCTTCATCCAGTATGCGTCGGCCGACGGGCTGACGCCGATGGCGGTTCTCAGTGCCCTGCTTCTGTGCCTGTCCACAAGCTGGCTGGCCTGGGGCGCCTGTCTGGGGCTGATCGGGCTGCGGCCCTCGCGCTTCCGCGCGCCGCGGAACGCGGGGCCGATAGGGTCGCGGACTGTGGTGATCGTGCCGGTCTGCAACGAGGATCCGGTGGTAACCTTCGCGCGGGTGGCCGCCATGTACCGGTCGGTCAATGCCGCCACGGCTGTGCCGGTGCATTTCGCCATCCTGTCGGACAGCCGCGATCCGGGGATTGCGGCGGCAGAGGAACGCTGGTTCGCCCGGCTGATGGAGGATACCGCCGGTGCGGGGCGTCTGTTCTACCGCCGCCGCAGCCAGAACACCGGGCGCAAGGCCGGCAATATCGAGGATTTCTTCGCCCGCTCCGGCGGGGCCTATGACCTGGCGCTGATCCTCGATGCCGACAGTCTGATGGAGGGCGGCACCATCGTCGAGATGATCCGGCGGATGGAGGCCGACCCCGCGCTTGGCCTATTGCAGACGCTGCCGGTGGTGGTCCGTGCCCAGTCGATCTTCGGCCGGGTGATGCAGTTCGCCGCTGCCTTCTTCTCGCCCGTCTTCTCGCGCGGGCTGGCGCGTCTGCAGGGGCGCACGGGCCCCTTCTGGGGCCATAATGCCATGGTGCGGGTCGAGGCCTTCACCGCCGCCTGCGGCCTGCCGGTCCTGTCCGGCCCGCCGCCGTTCGGCGGCCATATTCTCAGCCACGATTATGTCGAGGCGGCGCTTCTGGCGCGGGCAGGCTGGAAGGTCAGGCTCGATATCGACATCAGGGGATCCTACGAGGAGGCGCCCGAAAGCGTGGTCGAACATGCCAGGCGCGACCGCCGCTGGTGCCAAGGCAACCTGCAGCATCTGAGGATCATCGGCGCGCCGGGGCTGAAGGCCTGGAGCCGTTTCGTCTTTCTGCAGGGCGTCTTCGCCTATATCGCGCCGGTCCTCTGGGCGGGGTTCCTGATTTCGGTCGTTGTCGATCATGTCACCCAGCCACCGCCCAACTATTTCCCCGATCCCCACCAGTTCTTTCCGGTCTTCCCAAGCGACGAGACCGCGAAGGCGATCGGCCTCGCCATCGGTATCTTCGGGCTTCTGATGATGCCGAAGCTGCTGACGACGCTCGAGGCGCTGATCGCGGGGCGGACGAAGGGTTTCGGCGGCAGCTGGAACGCGCTCAAGTCGGTTCTGGCCGATTTCCTGCTTCTCAGTTTCCTCGCGCCGATCCTGATGGCCTATCAGACCCGGTCGGTCTGGCAGGTGCTGATGGGACGCGACGGCGGCTGGCCCGCGAACCTGCGGGGCGATGCGCGGCTGAGCCTTGGCGAGGCCTGGGCGGCCAGCCGGTTCATCGTGATCGCGGGTGCCGCCTGCCTGATCGCGGGCTATTTCCTGACGACGCAGATCCTGATCTGGCTTCTGCCGGTGGCGGTGCCGATGCTTCTGGCGCCGGTTGCCATTTCCTGGACCTCGCGCACCGCGCGGCCCGCCGGTCGCGCGGTGCGGCTGTTCACCACGCCCGAAGAGCTGGCGGTGCCCGCGATCCTGACGCTGCATGACGCGGTCCTGGCGGCCTGGCAGCCGGTGGCCGCAGCGCCTGCCGAGATCAAATCCCTTCCCGAACTGGAGCTTGCCGGTGGCTGACGCCCTTGCCCGCATCGAGCGGGGCGCGATGGCGCCCGGCCCTGACCGTATCGTTCGCCTCGCGCCCTTGCCGCAAGCGAAGAAGCCGCGCGATCGCAGGCTCGATGTGTTTCGCGGCCTGTGCCTGGTGATGATCTTCATCAACCATGTGCCCGGCACGATGTTCGAAGGGCTCACCAGCCGCAATTTCGGTTTTTCCGATGCGGCGGAAGCCTTCGTCTTCATCTCCGGCTGTTCGGCGGCGCTGGCCTACGCAGGCGCGTTCGACGGCACGGCGCGGCTCTGGCCCGGCATCTCGCGGATGTGGGGGCGGGCCTGGACGCTCTATCTCGTCCATCTCCTGGTGACCTTCTGGGCCATTGCCATTGCCGCCGCCACCTGGCGGTTCGGCGGTGACAGTACCCTGTTCTTCAAGGACAATATTCAGGCCCTGGCCCGCGATCCGCTGGGAACGCTGATCGGCCTGCCCGCGATGACCCACCAGCTTGGCTATGTGAACATCCTTCCGATGTATGCGGTGCTTCTGCTCGCGGGTCCCGCGCTGATCTGGGCGGGGCTTCGCGCGCCGCGCGCAACCTTCGCGGCGTCGCTGGCGCTGTGGGCGCTTAGCGGCTTCTTCTACCTGGACCTGCCGAATTTCCCCAATCCGGGCGGCTGGTTCCTGAATCCGCTGTCCTGGCAGATTCTCTTCGTCGCGGGTCTGATGACCGGGCTGGCTCTGCGCCGCGGCGAGCGGTTCGTGCCGCGCCATCCGCTGCTGATCGGGCTTGCGGCCGCGGTACTCGCCGGTGCGCTGCTGTGGCTGAAGGCGCCTCTGGGCGGCGCGGTCGGCTACAGGATCGTGCGCTTCCTTCTGGACCTTGGCCTTCCCGGCTCGCTTGTGGATTTCGACAAGACCTATCTGTCGCTGCCGCGCCTTCTGCATGCCTTCGCTCTGGTCTATCTTCTGGGTGCTCTGGCGTCGGTGCACTGGCTCTGCAACAGCCGCTGGCTGGAACCGCTGGCACTGATGGGCCGCATCGCGCTGCCGGTCTTCGCCTTCGGTACGATCCTGTCCTTCGCGGCGCGCGCAGTGAAGGAAATCGCGGCGGAAAGCCTGTGGCTTGATGCCGCGCTGATCGCGGGCGGCGTCCTGGCGATGTGGGTTCTGGCCTTCGCGCTGCAGACCGCGCGGGCAGCGGCGAAAGCCGGGCAGGTCAAACCAGGTTGAGTTAGTTATATCCTAAGCGCTGGTCTTTCAGAGTTTACTTTTCTCTGATCCAACTCTGCGTCATCACGGGGAAGGAAGGCCCGACGGTCGGCGCGGAAGACGCCGCCCCGGGCAGGGGTGCGTCTGGCACCGGCAAGGGAGCAAGAGATGACCCGTCACGAAACGCTGAGCCCGGCGGCCGAACTGCACGCCAATGTCTCGGTTCCGTTCGAAAGCGCTCGGGCGATGCCCAAGTCGGTCTATACCTCGCCCGCCTTCCTCGCGCTGGAGCAGAAACATATCTTCGGCCGCGAATGGCTGTGCGCGGGGCGGGCGGAGACTCTGCCAAACCCCGGCGATTACCTGACGATGGAGATCGCGGGCGAGCCGATCATCGTGCTGCGCGACCGCGCAGGCGAGATCCGCGCAATGTCGAACGTCTGCCGTCACCGGATGTCGACGCTTCTGGCAGGGCGGGGCAATGTGCGCTCGATCGTCTGCCCCTATCACGCCTGGACCTACAATCTGGACGGCAGCTTGCGCGGCGCGCCCGCGATGGCGCGGAACGAGGCGTTCTGCAAGGAGGATACCCGCCTGCCGACCGTGCGCTGCGAGGTCTGGCTTGGCTGGATCATGGTGACGCTGAACCCCGACCTTCCAGGGCCGCGCGAAGCCTTGAAGGATGTCGAGAACCTCGTCGGCTATCTTGACATGTCCACCTATGTGGAGACCTTCCAGGAACAGTTCCGCTGGGCCACCAACTGGAAGGTGCTGGCCGAGAATTTCATGGAAAGCTATCACCTGCCGGTCTGCCACCAGGGCACGATCGGTGGATCGGTCGATCTGAACCAGATGACCTGTCCCGAAGGGTTCGCGAGCTTCAACTACCACTGGATCGTGAAGAACGACACGATCCCCCTGTCGCTGGCCCATCCGTCCAACACCGCGCTGACGGGCGATCAGCGCCGGATCACCTGGCTTCTGTCGATCTATCCGTCATTGCTCATCACGCTGACGCCGGGCTATTTCTGGTATCTGTCGCTGTCCCCCGACGGGCCGGGCCATGTGAATGTGGTCTATGGTGGCGGCATGTCGGCCGACTGGATCGCCGATCCCTCATCGGGCGACCATATTGCGGCGCTGCGCGCGCTCCTCGACGATGTGAATGACGAGGACAAGGGCTGCACGGAGAAGGTCTATCGTGGGCTTTGTTCCGATCTCGGCACGCCCGGCCCGCTCAGCCATCTGGAGCGGCCGAATTTCGAATTCGCCCAATATATCGCCAGCCGTATTCCGGCGCAGGCGGCATAGCGCATCCACGTAGAAAGGATCTGCCATGACGGTGGAAAAGACCGAAGTGCTCGTCGTCGGCGGCGGGCAGGCCGGGATAGCGGCCAGCGAGCATCTGGGTCGCGCAGGCGTGCCGCATCTGGTGCTGGAACGTCATCGCATTGCCGAGCGCTGGCGGTCGGAGCGCTGGGATTCGCTGGTGGCGAACGGCCCGGCCTGGCATGACCGGTTCCCGGGGCTGGGGTTCGAGGGGCTGCACCCGGATGCCTTTCCGGGCAAGGAACGGGTGGCGGACTATTTCGCGGCCTATGCCGAAAAGATCGGCGCGCCCGTCCGGACCGGGGTCGAGGTAGCCTCAGTAACGCGCAACGAGGGGCGTCCGGGCTTCGTGGTCGAGACATCGAAAGGCACGATCGAGGCGCTGAACGTGATCGCCGCGACCGGCCCGTTCCAGCGCCCGGTGATGCCCGCGATCATTCCGACCATGCCGGGCCTCACGCAGATCCACTCGACCGCCTACCGCAATCCCGGCGCCCTGCCCGAGGGCGCTGTCCTGGTGGTGGGCGCGGGATCGTCGGGCGCGCAGATCGCCGACGAGCTTCTGGCCTCGGGGCGGCGCACCTATCTGTCGGTCGGTCCGCACGGCCGCCCGCCGCGCCGCTACCGGGGCAGAGATTTCGTCTGGTGGCTGGGGGTCCTGGGCAAATGGGATATTCCCGCGCCGCTGCCGGGGACCGAACATGTGACCATCGCTGTCAGCGGCGCGGGCGGCGGCGAGACGGTCGATTTCCGGCGCTTTGCGGCGCGCGGCATGGTGCTGGTCGGGCGGACCGAAGGCTGGCGGGACGGCAGGCTGTCCTTCGCGGGCGATCTTGCCGCCAATATCGCTGGCGGCGATGCCGACTATCTCTCGGTGCTCGACGAGGCGGACGCCTATATCGCGCGCAACGGTCTCGATTTCCCCGAGGAACCTGAGGCGCGGCAGATCGGCGCCGACCCCGATTGTGTCACCCATCCCATCCGCGATCTGGACCTCGAGGCAGAAGGGATATCGACCGTGATCTGGGCCACGGGCTTCGCACTCGACTACGGTTGGTTGCAGGTGGATGCGTTCGACGCGCAGGGCAGGCCCCGCCATCAGCGCGGCGTATCAGTCGAGGCGGGGATCTACTTCCTCGGTCTGCCCTGGCTGTCGCGGCGTGGGTCCAGCTTCATCTGGGGCGTCTGGCACGATGCGCGCCATGTCGCCGAGCATATCCTCACAAGACGGGGCTACGGCGCCTATCAGGGCCATGCCGAGAAGCGCCCGGGCGAAAGCTGATCTCTGGCGAAAGCTGATCCCCGGCTTTCCCGAACCCCGATCCCATGCCA
Organism: Paracoccaceae bacterium; assembly: GCA_041397305.1. Lineage (GTDB taxonomy): Bacteria > Pseudomonadota > Alphaproteobacteria > Rhodobacterales > Rhodobacteraceae > TMP-24. Next base: position 145,499 of record JAWKWX010000005.1, read on the forward strand.
TCCTGACCCGCGACAGAACCGGAGGCCCAAGTGGCGCATTACAGACACCGCAAGTTCAATACCAGGGATACCTACCCCGAACAGAAACTCGACAATGACCTCGCGCAGGCCGTGGTGACACGCGGCGGCCGCACCGTCTGGCTGCGCGGCCAGTGCCCGCAGGAACTCGACACGGCGAAGAATATCGACAGCCACGATCCCGTCGAGCAGACCCACAAGGTGATGAGCAACATCCGCCAGCTTCTGGAGGAATGCGGCGGCAGCATGGAGCATCTGGTGAAGGTCGTGGTCTATATCACCGACGTCCGTCACCGCGAGGCGGTCTACCGGACGATGGGCGAATATATCAAGGGCGTGCATCCGGTCTCGACCGGCCTTGTCGTCTCGGCCCTCGCCCGGCCGGACTGGCTGGTCGAGATCGACGGCACCGCGGTGATTCCGGATTGAGGCAATGGGAACCCCCTCCTCCCCCGCTTCCGTTTCAGATTGTCCCCGGGGTGGTCAATTGGGGCCGCCATTGGTTCAAGGAACCAATGGACCGGCGGGCAGGCAGCGCCCGGCCGCCGGACGAAGGGTGCGGCCATGACCTTCTCGCTCATCGCCCGCGATCCGGGGACCGGCCAGTTCGGGATGGTGATCTCCTCCTCCTCGCCCGCGGTCGCGGCGCGCTGCGTGCATCTGCGCGCGGGCGTCGGCGCCGTCGCCTCGCAGAATGTCACTGATCCGGGGCTCGGGCCGCTGGTTCTGGACCGGCTGGCATCGGGCCTTGGTGCCGCGCAGGCGGTCACCGATGTGGTGACCGGCCGCGCCCATATCGGCTATCGCCAGCTGATGGCGATCGGGCGCGCGGGCGGGCCGGCGATCTGGTCCGGCGATCAGGTGCTGGGGCTTTGGGGTGAGGCCGTGGCGGAGCATTGCGCGGCGGCGGGGAACCTCTTGGCCCACGCGGACATTCCCGACCGGATGGTCGCGGCCTTCGAGGCTGCGACGGGAAGTTTCGGCGACCGGCTGATGGCGGCGCTGAAGGAGGGCCTTGCTGCCGGGGGCGAGGCGGGGCCAGTGCGGTCGGCAGGGCTCAAGATCGTGGGCGAACCCGACTGGCCGATTGCCGATCTGAGGTCGGACTGGCACGACGATCCGATCGGTGCGCTCGGGCTGGCGTGGGAGGTCTACCAGCCGCAGATGGCGGCCTATATCCAGCGCGCGCTCGATCCGACCGTCGCGCCATCCTACGGCGTTCCGGGCGACGAATAGTGGTTCTGGCGCGATGAGGCGCTTCTTGTTAGGTTCGGTCTAAGCCAATCGGGAGGCGGCGTCGCTTCGGTTCACCCTGCGCCAGCTTGAATATCTCGTGACCGTGGGCGAGACCGGCTCGATCGCCGCCGCCGCAGAGCGGCTGCATGTCTCCTCGCCGTCGATCTCGGTCGCGATCTCGCAGATCGAGGCCGAGTTCGGGCTCGCGCTCTTCACCCGCCGTCATGCTCAGGGGCTGTCGCTGACGCCGGGCGGTCGGCAGCTTGTCGATCAGGCGCGGAAGGTGCTGGCAGAGGCGGGCGGGCTTGTGACGCTGGCGGGCGACATTGCACAGCGGATCGGTGGCCCGCTGTCGGTCGGCTGCCTTCTGACCTTCGCGCAGGTCGTGCTGCCGCAGATCCGCCGCAGCTTCTGCACCGCCCATCCGGCGGTCGAGTTCCGGCAGTCCGAACGCAATCAGGCCGAGATTTTCGACGGCCTGCGCAGTGCGGAACTGGATGTGGCCCTGACATATGACCTTGATATCCCCGGCGACATCCGCTTCCTGCCGCTCGTGAGCCTTTTGCCCTATGCTTTGATGGAAGCGGATCACCCGCTGGCGGCGCGAACCGAAGTCGGGCTTTGCGATCTCGCACCCCATCCGATGGTGCTTCTGGACCTGCCGCTGTCGGGGGATTACTTCCTGTCGCTTTTCGCCGCACAGCGGCTTCGGCCTTCCATCGCCGAGCGGACCCGCGACATGGGGGTGATGCGGTCGATGGTGGCCAACGGCTTTGGGTATTCGATTGCCAATATCCGGCCCGAGAGCGATTTTGCCCCCGACGGGCGGCGGCTTGCGCATGTGCCGATTGCCGATCCGGTCCGGCCGCTCTGGCTTGGCCTCGCGCTGGCCGAGGGTGCGGGCCTGTCGCTGACGGTGAGGGCCTTCCTCGACCATGCCCGCGCCGCGATCACGCAGGAGACGGCGCCGGGGCTTGGGACACTGGGAGGCGGCGATGCAGACCGTTGACATCCTCGACCGTTTGGTGGCCTTCCCGAGCGTCTCGTCGCGCTCGAACCGCGACATTGCCGGTTGGATCGCGGATCACCTCGCCGCCGCGGGTTTCGAGGTGATAAGCCTGCCGGATGCGACGGGCGAGAAATGCGGGCTGCTGGCGCGGCTCGGGCCGCGCGTGGATGGCGGGCTGCTCTTGTCGGCGCATATGGATGTGGTGCCGGTCGAGGGGCAGAACTGGGTGAGCGATCCGTTCCGGTTGAGGGCGTGCGATGGCCGGTATTACGGCCGCGGCACGGCGGATATGAAGGGCTTTCTGGCTGCGGCGCTATCGGTGGCCGCTGATGCGGCAGCCGGGCCGCTGGCGCGGCCTCTTCTGCTGTCACTGTCCTATGACGAGGAAGTGGGCTGCCGGGGCATTCCTTCGATGATCCCGCATGTCCCGGCCTTCTGCGGGCGCCCGGCCCTTTGCTTGGTGGGCGAACCCACACGGCTCGATATCGCGACTGGCCACAAGGGCAAGCTGAGCGGCCTCGTTCGCTGCCACGGCACGGCGGGCCATTCGGCACTGGCGCCGCGCCATGTGAACGCCCTGCATCTGGCGGCCGACATGATCGGGGCGATGCGGGCGGAACAGGCACGGCTGGAACGTGAAGGCGCGCGGGATGCGGATTATGACATTGCCTATTCGACCGTGCATGCGGGCGTTCTGCGGGGCGGGCGGGCGCTGAACATCGTGCCTGACCTGGCCGAGATCGAATTCGAGGTCCGTCATCTTGCCGCTGACGATCCTGCCGACAGTCTCGGACGGCTAAGGACGGCGGGTGAGGCGCTGGCCGCCGCTGCGCATGAACCGGCCGCGCGGGTCGAGGTGGAGGCGTTGAATGCCTATCCCGGGCTTGACGCCGATCCGGGCGGCGAGGCGGTTTCGGCGCTGCGCGCCCATCTGCCGGACGCGCGGCTGATCAAGGTCGCCTATGGGACGGAAGCGGGTTTTTTCGACGCGCTTGGCATCCCGACGCTCGTCTGCGGGCCGGGCGACATGGCGCAGGGGCACAGGCCGGACGAGTTCATCGAGGCCGATCAGCTTGCGCGATGCGAGCAGTTTCTGCAGGCCCTTGTGGGCGATCTGGCAAGAGGGTGAGCCGCCGTCCGCCGCCAGCGACATCGTAGCAATCAGCCCTCCTCGCCCGTCTCCTGCGCGGGGTCGGCCCCGGTCTCGGTTGATTCCGCGGCCATCGCATCGTGCGCGTCCATGCACAGCTTCCGCAGCGCCTTGTCGATCGCCGCATCCGGCGCCAGCGGATCGGCTGCAGCAGCAATCTGGCGCAGACGGCGGCGGCGCCCGGTGGTGACGGCTTCAGCGACCACCGGCGGCAGAAGGTCAGAGGCCGCGAGCGCCTTCGCCCAGGCGAGCGGCAGCGACGGCTTCTGCAGCGTTCCCTCCTCGCACCAGGTATGTTCGAAGAGTGTCATGATATAGTCCAGCACCTCGCCCTGCGGATGGCGGCGGTCGGGCTTGAAGGGGCTGGCGAAGACATCCGTCACCAGCTCGAAGGACGGCCAGTAGTGCAGGACGCCCTCGTCCCTGAACTCGCGCACCACCTCGTCGATCGCAACGCGCAGTACCGATTTGGAGACCGAGTTGGCGGTCAGGCAGGACACGTCGCGGAAGGTGGCGATCAGGGGGATGGGCGAGAGGGTGAAGAGGATTTTCGCATCCGGCCGGTGCTGGCGGATCAGGCGGTAGATGGCGCGCAGGTTGTCGCGGTTCTCTTCCACCGTCGATACGCGGAACTTGTGGCGCGCGGGATCGTAGGCATCCTTCGGGATCGTCCGCCAGAAGACATTGCCGGTGGGTTCGTCGTACCAGACCTCGGAGAGGCCGAAGGTCAGGATGAAGAAATCCGTCTCGTCGAAGATGCGCCGCGTCTCGGCCTGCACTTCGGGGTCATAGCCATATTCCTCGGCCTTGTAGCCGTGCCAGAGCGCGCCGTCGAAGGTCCGGTTTTCCCAGGCCCATTCGAACTGCTGGCGGATGACGAACGAATTCACCATTCCCTCGCCGCAGGCCACGACATAGGCTTTCTTCGCCTCTTCGTCGCGGGTCAGGACCCGGAAGCGGCGTTTCGACAGCCAGTTGGAGATATTGGCGGCAAAGCAGCTGCCGAAGGCGGTGATCTGGGTTTCGGGCCGGATCATCGGCACGTCGGGCGCCCAGCCGTGCAGCACATATTTCGCCGCAGCACCTATATCGAGCATGCGCGCGACATCGGGATTGTAATTGGTGTGCTCGCCCCGGAACCAGGTGCGGAACTCTGCGCCATGGCGTGAAGTCGTCTGGAAATTCAAGACCCCGGTGCCCGCGCGGCTGCGGTTCACGATCTTCGGTTCCGGGGCGGGGGTCTTGGACAGATCGGACAAAGATCACTCCTTACGATGGCGGTCGCTGATCAGCCTAGCGGCCAATCGTGTCGCATTTTGGGACAGTTTGTGGTCTGCCGCGCGGAAGTGGCGACAGGCTCAGGCACCGCCGCAAAACATCTCGTGCACGAGGGTGACCAGGCGCGCGGAGCGCGGGTCGGCGAGCGAATAGAAGATTGTCTTGCCCTCGCGGCGGGTGTTGACCAGCCCTTCGAGCCTGAGCCGCGCGAGCTGCTGGCTGACCGCGGCTTGGCGGCTGCCGAGCAGGGTTTCGAGCTCGGTCACCGATTTTTCGCCGCTGACCAAATGGCAAAGGATCATCAGGCGCCCGCCATGCGAGAGCGCCTTGAGAAAGGCCGCCGCCTCGTCGGCCCGCGCCGCCATCTCCTCGCTCATGTCGTCCGCAGCAGGCGTGCATGCCGCTGCGGCCGGAGCGTCGATCATTGTCTGGTCCATCAGCGATAGCTCGTTGCAACACATGCCCACTTAAGCATGAATCGCGCGGATTTCCAGCCGGGCAATCGCGGCCCCGCACGGCCGCACGTCGGCGCCGCCTCAGTCATGCCTGAGGAAATCGCCGTAAAGCCCGCCCCAGAACAGCAGCGGCGCCCCGTCGCGAAAACGGGCGCGCAGGACGCGGCCCACGAGGATCGCGTGATCGCCGCCGTCATGCAGCGCGTGCGCCGCGCAGTCGAACCGCGCGAGCACGCCGGGAAGGGTCGGTGCGCCTTCGGGGGTCGTGCCTTCCTGCAGGCCGACGAACGCGTCGCCCGCACGGGCGAACGTGAGGCCGAGGTCGAGCTGGTCGTGGGCGAGCACATGGATGGCGAAATGCTGCGCCGCCGTCAGCGCCGCGAAACGTGCCGAGCGGCGGGCCGGGCACCAGAGCACGAGCGGCGGATCAAGCGACAGCGCGGTGAAACTGTTCGCCGTCATGCCGACCGGGCCGTCAGGTCCCATGGCCGTCACCACGGTGACACCGGTCGCATAACGCCCCAGGGCCGTCCGGAAGGCGCGTGCCTCCGCCGGCCCCGAGGTCAGTTCGTTCACCCGATATTCGTACATACGTACAATATATCCGTTTGCTGTGCCGTACTCAAGGCATGCCCGTCGTTCGCATCTTGGTTATCATGTCCCGGGTAGGCTAGAGAAGTCGAGAACAGATCGGACCTTCGCCATGATCCAGCTTTTCGCCGCTTCCGGCCACGGACTGACACCGATGCCCGAGGGCACGCCGCCCGGGCAGGCGCTGTGGATCGACCTTCTGCGTCCGACCGGGGAAGAGGTCGCGGAGGTCGAGCGCCTGGGGATATCCGTGCCCTCGCTGCAGGATATGGAAGAGATCGAAATCTCGAACCGCCTTTATCGCGATCAGGGCCATGAGTTCATGACCGCGCTGTTGCCCGGCCAGACCGAGGCGATGGGGCAGGCGAGCATGCCGGTCACCTTCATCAGCGGCCATGGCCGGCTGATCACCGTGCGCCATCACTCGCCGCGCCCGTTCGAGACATTCCCCCTGCGCGCCGGGCGCAGCTCTGCGGGCTGCGCGAGCGGCGAACATCTGTTCCTCGGCCTCATCGAGGAAATCCTCGGGCGTCAGGCCGACCATCTGGAAGGCGTGAGCCGGACGCTCGACGAGACCTCGCGCGCGGTCTTCAGCGGCGATGCGACCCAGAAGCCCGCGGTGCTGCAATCCGCGCTCCTGACCATCGCGGCGCAGGGCGAGATTCTCAGCCGCGTGACGCTCGGCCTGATGACGCTGGAACGCGCTGTGGCCTATTTCGGCCAGGCGCTGGAAGAGCGGCCGGAGGCGAAGGCGCTGCGCGCCCATGCCAAGGCGCGGCTGCGCGATCTGCAGGCGCTGCAGGTCCATGCCGATTTCCTGTCGGGGCGGCTGTCGCAGGCGATGGATGCGACGCTCGGCATGGTCAATCTCGCGCAGAACATGACAGTTCGGATCCTGTCGGTCGTGGCTGCGCTGTTCCTGCCGCCGACGCTCATCGCCTCGGCCTATGGCATGAATTTCTCGTCGCTGCCCGCCATCGCCGCCGCGCCCTGGTCCTTCGCCCTGTCGCTGGTGCTCATGGCGCTTTCCGCGCTTGCGACCTATCTTTTCTTCCGCTGGAAGAACTGGCTATGAGGCGCTGATCATCGTCCCGGCAGGCACCGGTCTCGGGTACGTGGGCAGAGCGTGGCCGGATGAGGCGCGGCGCCGCGCCTCACGGTTGAATGGCGAAGCCCGTCGTGACGGTGGACGGATCGATCGGATCGGTGAAGACATCCGTCACCCGCGCTGCGCCCGGTCCCTCGCTCATTGCAAGCACCATGGTATTCACCTTCTCCTCCGGTCCGGCCAGAAGCGCCTCGACCGAGCCGTCCCGGCGATTCCGGACCCAGCCGCGCAGGCCGAGCGCCTCTGCCTCGGCCCGTGCCCAGGCACGGTAGGCCACGCCCTGCACGCGTCCGGTCACCCTGACATGAAAGCCGATCTCGCGCATCCTTGCCTCCGGACGTGATCCTAGCACGGAACAGAGCCGCCTTGAGCCGCAATTCGGCCTGAGCCCCCGGGCCGCCATATCATCATCGCCGCCGCCGAACTGGCGGCGATAAGGCCGACCCCCATCCTGACCGGCGCCTTCGTGCGCGCTGGGTGACGCGAGCGCGCCAGCCGCTGCCCCGACCGGGGGCGGTGTATCGGTTAAGTTGCAGGACGCAAAGGACGGCTGGTCGCTGTGTCGTGCTTCGCCCCGCCGTGAAACTCTGGCCCTTCAACGCCCGGCGAGGGCGGTCAGGCGGAAGCTGACCGCCTCGGCGACATGGGGTTTGCGCACGCCGTCCGACCCGTCGAGATCGGCGATGGTGCGGGCGACACGCAGGATGCGGTGATAACCACGGGCGGAGAGGCCGAATTTTTCGGCAACGCGGGCCAGGAGATCGCGGCCGTCTGTATCGGGGCTCGCCACCTCTTCGAGAAGCTGGCCCTCGGCATCGGCATTGACGCGGGCGGTTTCGTGGCCCGCGAACCGCGATGTCTGGCGCTCCCGTGCTGCGGCGACGCGGGCGGCGACAGTGTCCGAGGCTTCGCCGGCCTCGGGCAGGTCGAGGTCGGTATAGGCCACCGGCGGGACCTCGACGCGCAGGTCGATCCGATCCATCAACGGGCCGGAAATGCGGCCGAGGTAATCCTCGCCGCAGAGGGGTGCCTTGCCGCAGGCCCGCGCCGGGTCGGTCAGGTAGCCGCATTTGCAAGGGTTGGCGGCGGCGACCAGAAGGAAGCGGCAGGGATAGCGGATATGGGCATTGGCACGGGCGACCACGACCTCGCCCGTCTCGATCGGCTGGCGCAGGGTTTCGAGGACCGCGCGGGGAAATTCCGGAAATTCGTCGAGGAAGAGGACGCCGTTATGGGCGAGGCTGATCTCGCCCGGCTTCGCGCCGCGCCCGCCGCCGACGATGGCGGCCATCGAGGCGGTGTGATGCGGTTCGCGGAAGGGCCGTGTACGGCTGATCCCGCCTTCGTCGAGAAGACCCGCGAGCGAATGGATCATCGAGGTTTCCAGCGCCTCGGCCGGGCCAAGCGGCGGCAGGATGCCGGGGAGCCGCGCGGCGAGCATCGACTTGCCCGACCCGGGCGTGCCGACCATCAAGAGGTGATGGCGCCCGGCGGCGGCGATTTCCAGCGCGCGCTTGGCGCGTTCCTGGCCCTTCACGTCGCGCAGGTCGCGCCCGCCCGTGGCGCGCGTGACCTCTCCGGGCCGGGCCGGGGTTAGCGGCGCCTGTCCGGTGAAATGGCGGATCGCCTCGCCAAGGCTTGCGGGCGCGAAGACCGGGGTGGCGCCGACCCAGGCGGCCTCGGGGCCGGAAGCCCTGGGGCAGACCAGCGTCTTTTCCTCCCCCGCCGCCGCCATCGCGGCGGGCAGCGCGCCGAGGACCGGGACGAGCCGACCGTCAAGGGACAGTTCGCCCAGGGCCACGGTGCCCTCGACCTCTTCGGCGGGCAGGATTTCTATCGCGGCAAGAAGGGCAAGCGCGATCGGCAAGTCGAAATGCGAGCCTTCCTTCGGCAGATCGGCGGGCGAAAGATTGACGGTGATCCGTTTGGAGGGCAGCGCCACCGCCATGGCGGTCAGGGCCGAACGCACCCGGTCGCGTGCCTCGCTCACCGCCTTGTCGGGCAGGCCCACGACCTGGAAGGCGGGCATGCCGGGTGCGACCGCGCATTGCACCTCGACGATCCGCGCCTCCACCCCTTCGAAGGCCACCGTATAGGTCCGCGCCACCATCTGCCTCTCCGTTTGGTTAACGGATAGGCAGGCAGGGTTTAGGAATGGTTAACGACGGTCAGGTGGAGGGGCGGGGGCTGTCTGCCCCCGTAGACATTGGCGCCCGGACCAATGGCGCGCCAATGTCGCCCCCGGAGGATAATTGTATACGGAAGATTGGGGGATCAGCTCTGCGCGACCATGGTCGTGAAGGCGGGGAAGGCTTCGGGATCGTGGCGCGTCTTGTCGCGGCAGAAGGCGTTGCAGAAGCCCCAGATGCGGCCGTCCATCTTCAGGAAATGCCTAACCGGCTTGCCGGAATAGGGGCAGGCGGCGTTTTCCGACGGGCCTTCGGCGATCGTCGCGGTCTTCGGCGCCGGGCCGGGCCAGGGCCGTTCGACCTTGCCGTAGTAGGGGATGTAGAAGGGCTGTTCGAAATTCTCGGCCAGCCCCATCGCCCGCCAGCGGCGGAAGGACGGGTCGGCGAGATGGGCGGCGACATAGGCCTGCGCCTCCGGTCCGACCGGCAGGTCGTAGGTGGCGATGCGCGCGGCGACGGGCGCGAAGAAGGCATCCGAGCCACTGTAGCGGCCGAAGAGCCAGGGGCCGTCCGCGCCGAAACGCGACCGGGTGCGGGCCCAGATTTCCTGAAGCCTGTCGAGATCGGCGCGGACCGCATCGCTGACCGGGCGGCCCGAGAAGCTTTTCGCGAGGTTCATCGGGCAGTCGCCGCGCAGGTCGCGGAAGCCCGCGTGCATTTCGGCCACCAGATAGCGTGCCATGGCGCGGGCCGCCGGATCGGCGGGCCAGTGGCCTGCCTCGGGGTGGCGTTCGGCGAGGGTTTCGAGGATCGCGATGCTTTCGCCCACCACCTCGCCTTCGGGCGTCCTGATCACCGGCACGAGCCGGGCGGGGGCGAAACCTTCCAGGAGGGCCTTCACCTCGTCCGAGTAGAGACGCGCAGTGTGGACCTTCACCGGGATGCCGAACTTTTCGAAGAAGAGCCAGCCGCGGAGCGACCAGCTGGAATAGGTGCGGTCGCCGATGGCGAGGTCGTAGGTCATGTCAGCCTCCTTCAATTTTGGCCGACATAGCAAGCGCATCCGGCCAAGGCACGCGGTCTTTGGTGGCGCAGGTCATCACGGCCTGTGATGGTCTGCGGTGCCCCGGGGCCATTGTCATCGGCGCCCGCGCGGCCTAATCCTGTTCATGAAACCCCGGAGGGCCAGATGCTGGGCGGCAAGCGCATCCTTCTGATCATCGGCGGCGGAATTGCCGCCTACAAGGCGCTGGACCTCATCCGCCGCTTCCGCGAGCGGGGGGCGGCGGTGACGCCGGTCCTGACGCGTGCGGCCGAGGAATTCGTGACGCCCCTGTCGGCGGGGGCGCTGGCGGGAACAAAGGCTTACCGCCATCTCTTCGACCTGACCGACGAGGCAGAGATGGGCCATATCGAACTCAGCCGGTCGGCCGATCTTCTTGTCGTGGCGCCCGCGACCGCCGATCTGATGGCGAAGATGGCGAACGGGCTTGCGGACGATCTGGCGTCGACCCTGCTTCTGGCCACCGACAAGCGGGTGCTGGTGGCGCCCGCGATGAATGTGCGGATGTGGCTGCATCCGGCGACCCAGCGCAACATTGCAAAGCTGCATGCCGACGGCATTCTGTTCGCGGGCCCGAACGAAGGCGACATGGCCTGCGGTGAATATGGGCCGGGGCGGATGGCGGAGCCTCTGGAAATCGTGGCGGCAAGCGAGGCGGCGCTTGGGCTCGGGCCCCTGCGCGGGCGCCATGTGATCGTGACCTCTGGCCCGACGCATGAGCCGATCGACCCGGTGCGCTATATCGCCAACCGGTCGTCTGGGGCGCAGGGCACTGCGCTGGCGACCGCCTTGCGCGATCTGGGCGCGCGGGTGACCTTCGTGACCGGTCCGGCGAGCGTTCCGCCGCCCTCGGGCGTGCATGTGGTGCCGGTCGAGACCGCGCGGCAGATGGCGGAGGCGGTGCGCGAGGCACTGCCTGCGGATGCGGCGGTGATGGCGGCGGCGGTGGCCGACTGGCGGGTCGAGAATGCGAGTGCCTCGAAGATGAAGAAGGACGGGTCGGGCAAGGCGCCCGCGCTGTCGTTTGCCGAGAATCCGGACATTCTCGCAAGCCTGTCGCAGGACAGGGAAAACCGGCCGAAACTGGTGGTCGGTTTCGCGGCCGAGACCGATGAAGTGATCGCTCATGCGACCGCCAAGCGGGCGCGCAAGGGCTGCGACTGGATTGTCGCCAATGACGTGCGCCCGGCGACCGGGATCATGGGCGGGACGGAAAATGCCGTGACATTGATCACGGCGAAAGGCGCCGAGGAATGGCCGCGGCTGCCCAAGGACGAGGTCGCGCGGCGGCTGGCGCTGCGGATCGCCGAAGCGCTCGCCTGAGGCTGTCGGGGATGGCTCCGGTGGCGATATCTGAACCAGTACGAAAGGGCGGGACGTGCCGTTGATCGGGGTCATGCGCGAGGATTGGGCCGATCCGTCGGTTCCGCTGCCGTCCTACGAGACCGCGGGCGCGGCGGGGGCCGATGTGCGGGCGAACCTGCCGCGCGAAATGCGCAATGTTGGATTTGTGCTGGGCCCGATGGAGCGCAAGGTGGTTCCGACCGGCCTTCGTGTCGAGATTCCGCAAGGGTACGAGATTCAAATCCGGCCGCGATCGGGGCTTGCGCTCAAACATGGCATCTCGCTGCCCAACACACCGGGCACGATCGACAGCGATTATCGCGGGCCGCTCGGGGTTCTTCTGATCAATTTCGGATCGGAACCCTTTGTCATCCAGCATGGCGACCGGATCGCGCAGCTGGTCGTGGCGCCGGTGGTGCAGGCGCGGTTCGCGCTGGCTGACGCGCTGTCGGACAGTGCGCGCGGCGCGGGCGGTTTCGGCTCGACGGGGCGCGGATGATCGTCCTGGTGCCAGTGGCGATGCTTCTGGTGGCGGGCTGGATCTTCGGCCTGCCGAAACGGCTCGTCTGGGGCATTGTGGCTGTTCTCTGGGCGGCGGCGATCCTGGCACATCTGCTTCTTCCGGCGGATCATGCGTTGACCCAGGCCATCGGCGGCGACTGGCGCGCCTGGGCGCTGCCGGTCCTGATCGCGACGCTGGTCGTGGCCTACCGTGCCGGTCTTGACGCCTTGCGCCAGCGCGCGCTGCCTGCCGCCCCGCCGGTGGCGGGTGCCTTCGGCGCAGCCGAGCTGGACCGCTACGCCCGCCATATCGTGCTGAGGGAAGTGGGTGGCACGGGGCAGAAGAAGCTGAAGGCCGCGAAAGTGCTGGTGGTGGGGGCAGGGGGGCTCGGCTCGCCCGCACTGCTGTATCTGGCGGCCGCCGGGGTGGGGACGATCGGGGTGATCGACGACGATATCGTGTCGAATTCGAACCTCCAGCGCCAGATCATCCATACGGATGCACGGATCGGCGAGGCCAAGGTCGCGTCCGCCGCCGTGGCGATGAAAGCGCTCAATCCCTTCGTGACGGTCAGGACCTACAACCGGCGGCTTGGGGCGGAGGAGGCGACGGCGCTTTTTGCCGATTATGACCTGATCCTCGACGGCAGCGACAATTTCGACACGCGCTATCTGGTGAATGCCGCCTGCGTCGCGGCGGGACGGCCGCTGATCTCGGCGGCGATCACCCAATGGGAGGGCCAGATCGGCCTTTACGACCCCGCCCATGGCGGGCCGTGCTATCAATGCGTCTTTCCCGAGCGGCCCGCGCCGGGCCTCGCGCCTTCCTGCGCCGAGGCGGGGGTGATCGCGCCCCTGCCGGGGGTGATCGGGTCGCTGATGGCGCTGGAGGCTGTGAAACAGATCACCGGCGCCGGGGCGGTGCTAAGGGGCGAGCTGCTGATCTGGGACGGACTCTGGGGCGAGAGCCGCAAGCTTTCGGTCAAGCGTCGGGCGGATTGCCCGGTCTGCGGCGGCCACCGAACGGAGACCTGAGGCCCGCATTCGGCTGGACAGCCCGAAGGGCGGGGCTTAACGTCCGGCCGATGCTTGTGACAGGAGCCTGATCCATGAAACGTCTCTCCCTCATCGCGGCCGTCGCCGCGCTTGCCGCCTCCGCCGCCGTCGCCGAGGCCCCAGACCTTGGTGGCCGCGAGGTCACCGTGGTGACCGAGAATGCCTATCCGCCGCTGCAATTCCTCGATTCCTCGGGCGCTGCGATCGGCTGGGAATATGACGCGATGGCCGAGATCGCCAAGCGGCTGAACATCGCCGTGACCTACCAGAACACCAGCTGGGACGCGATGATCCCCGCCGTGTCGGAAGGCCAGTATGACATCGGCATGACCGGCATCACCATCAAGGACGAACGCAAGGAGAAGGTCGATTTCTCCGACCCCTACATGCGGTCCGAAATGCTGATGATCGTGCGTGGCGATGAGGAGCGGTTCTCTGACGCCGCAAGCTTCGGCGCCAACCCTGACCTTCTGATCTCGGCCCAGCCTGGCACCTCGCCCTTCTACGCGGCGATTTATGAAATCCTCGACGGCAACGAGGACAATCCGCGCGTGGTGAAGTTCGAGACCTTCGGCGCCGGGCTCGAGGCGCTGAAGACCGGCGACGTCGATCTGACCCTGTCGGATTCGACCGCTGCCAACGGCATCGTCGCCGCCTCGAATGGCGGGCTGAAGATCATCGGCACGCCGCTGGCGTCGGAGGATTTCGGCTTCATCTTCCCGAAAGGCTCCGACCTTGTCGCGCCGGTCAATGCCGCCATCGCCGACATGAAGGCCGACGGCACGATCGAGGCGCTGAACAAGAAATGGTTCCTCGATTACAAGATGGGCGAATGACCTGAGACCCGGCCCCGACGTTCGCGCCGGGGCCGACCGTTATGGCGCCTTCCCCCAAACAGGACGAAGATTTTCCCTGGTGGCTGGTGATCCTCGCGGTCACCGGCGTCTGGCTGTTCTATGAGGTGCTGGCGAGCCAGGTCTATGCCCAGGCGCTCCGCACCCTGACGCGCGGGATCTGGATCACGATCTCGGTCGCGGTGGTGGCCTATCTGTCGGCCTGCGCCATCGGCCTTGGCCTCGCGGTCATGGGCCTGTCGCGGTTCCGGATCCTCAGACAGACGGCACGGCTTTACATCGAGGTGATGCGCGGCGTGCCGGTGATCGTGCTTCTCCTCTATGTCGCCTTCGTCCTTGCGCCCGCGCTGGTGGCGGGCTGGAATGCGCTGGCCGATCCCTTGGGCCTGCCGCTGGCGCGGACCCGGGATTTTCCGCTGATCGCGCGGGCGACCATTGCATTGACACTGGCCTATTCCGCGTTTCTGGCCGAGGTGTTCCGCGCGGGGTTGCAGGCCGTTCCCCTTGGCCAGATCGAGGCGGCAAAGGCGCTCGGCCTGTCGGGCTGGCAGCGTTTCCGCCATGTGAGCTTTCCGCAAGCCTTCCGGATGATCCTGCCGCCCCTGGGCAATGATTTCGTCGCGATGGTGAAGGATTCCTCGCTGGTCTCGGTCCTGGGGGTGGGTGATATCACCCAGCTGGGCAAGGTCGCGGCGGCAGGGAATTTCCGCTATTTCGAGACCTATAACGTGGTGGCGCTGCTCTATCTGACTATGACCATCGGCCTGTCGCTGGTCTTGCGGCGGATCGAGCGGCGGCTTCGCGCCGACAAGCCCTGACAGCGCGCGCGATCGGGGGTTGCGGGTGCCTCCGGCGGGGATATCTAGAAGCATGACGAAAATGCAAATGCGCGAGGGCCCGTGATGGACAATCCTTTGTTGACTGCGTTCGAGGGCCCGTTCGGTATCGCGCCTTTCGGGACGATCGAGGACAGGCATTTCGCGCCGGCGTTCGAGGCGGCGCTCGCGGCGGCGCGGGCGCGGGTGGCCGAGATTGCGGCCGATCCGGCGGAGCCTTCCTTCGCCAATGTGATCGAGGCGCTGGAACTGTCCGAGACGCTTCTGGAGCAGGTTGGCGGCGTCTTCTGGAACCTCGCCGGGGCCGACACGAATCCGGCGCGGCAGGAGCTGGAACGGGCGTTGGCGCCCAAGCTTGCGGCCTATTCCACCGAAGTGACGATGAACGAGCGGCTCTGGTCGCGGATTTCGGCGCTGTGGGCGGCGCGCGAGACGCTGGGCCTGACACCGGAGCAGATGCGTGTGCTGACGCTTTATCACCGGCGGTTCCGGCGGGCGGGCGCGGCGCTTGAGGGCGCGGACCGCAAGCGCATGGCCGAGGTGATGGAGAGGCTGTCGATCCTGTCGACACGGTTCAGCCAGAATGTGCTGGCCGACGAGCGCGACTGGATGATGGTCCTGCAGCCGGGCGATCTGGCGGGTCTGCCGGATTTCGTCGTGGCTTCCGCAAAGGCAGCGGCTGAGGAACGGGGCCGGGCCGGGCACCTTCTGACCCTGTCGCGGTCGCTGATCGTGCCGTTCCTGCAATTCTCGCCCCGGCGCGACCTGCGCGAAACTGCCTACCGCGCCTGGGTGGCGCGGGGCGAGAACGGTGGCGAGACGGACAATCGCGCGGTCGCGGCGGAAATCCTGTCGCTGCGGGAAGAACGCGCGCGGTTGCTGGGCTATGCAAGTTTCGCAGCCTACAAGCTGGAACCCGAAATGGCTGGCAAGCCCGAAGCCGTGCGCGACCTTCTGATGCGGGTCTGGGCCCCGGCGAAGGAAAAGGCCGAGGCAGACGAGGCGGTGCTGACCGCGATGATGCAGGCGGACGGGATCAATGGCCCGCTGGAGCCCTGGGACTGGCGCTATTATTCCGAGAAGCGCCGCAAGGCCGAATACGATCTCGACGAGGCGGAACTGAAACCCTACCTCGGGCTGGAAGCGATGATCGCGGCGGCGTTCGATTGCGCGCACCGGCTTTTCGGGCTCGATTTCCGGCCGCTCGACGTGGGGCTCTATCATCCCGACGCCCGTGCTTGGGAAGTGACGCGCGCGGGCGAGCATGTGGCCGTTTTCATTGGCGATTATTTCGCCCGCGCCTCGAAACGCTCGGGCGCCTGGATGTCGGATTTCCGCGGCCAGAAGAAACTCGGCGGCGCGGTCCGGCCGATCATCGTGAATGTCTGCAATTTCGCCAAACCGGCGGCGGGGGAGGCGGCGTTGCTTTCCTATGACGATGCGCGCACGCTCTTTCACGAGTTCGGCCATGCGCTGCACGGGATGCTGAGCGACGTGACCTACCCGACGGTCGCGGGTACGTCGGTCGCGCGGGATTTCGTCGAACTGCCGAGCCAGCTTTACGAACATTGGCTGGAGGTGCCCGAGGTGCTGGAAGCGCACGCCCGCCATGCGACGACCGGCGCGCCGATGCCGAAGGCGCTTCTTGACCGGCTGATGGCGGCGCAGACCTACGATCAGGGCTTTGCAACGGTAGAATATATCGCCTCGGCGCTGGTCGATCTGGCCTTCCACGAGAGCGCGGCGCCCGCCGACCCGATGGCGCGCCAGGCAGAGGTTCTGACCGGTCTCGGCATGCCGCACGCGATCCGCATGCGCCACGCGACCCCGCATTTCGCCCATGTGTTTTCCGGCGATGGCTATTCGGCGGGTTATTACAGCTACATGTGGTCGGAAGTGATGGATGCGGACGCGTTCGATGCTTTCCGCGAGGCGGGCGATGCGTTCGATCCGGCGACGGCGGCGCGATTGCAGCGATTCGTCCTGTCTGCCGGCGGGTCACAGGATCCGGCCGCGCTCTACCGGGCGTTTCGCGGCCGCATGCCGGGGGTTGAGCCGCTGTTGCGCGGGCGCGGGCTCGTCTGAGCGCGGCGGAATCTCGCGGGTAGACAGGGTCTCGACAGCGGACTGTTTCCGTACCGTCTGATGATTTCGGTGCCCCAGCGGCATTGTTTCCGGAAATCTTGATATTCCGGCGGTGAGCTTGGAAAAGCGCTCCCGGCGGTTAGATTGTGGCGAAATTGCGGCAAGACCGCAGTTTTCGCGTTGGTAACATGTCAAGAATTTGGCGTAATCAGTGTCTGATCACGGCCCCGCCGGAGTTCAGATCGGAAATGGGGGTCGTTTTGATCAAGAACTTGCTACGGTCGGCGGTGCTGTCCACTGCCGCGGTTTTCGTGCTTGCCGGCGTTGGCGCGGCTGCGACCGTCACGGTCAGCACGCAAGGTTCCAATGCTTTCAAGGATACGAGCGGCCAGAACGCATGGTATCAGACCGTGAGCTACTCACTGAACGGTATCGCACGGACGGCCGCCGCGGGCCTCTTCCGACTGACCAGCACGGCTGCGGATGGAAGCGTAACCCGCTTCGTCTCGGTCTGCCTGGAACCGCTGGAGACGCTTCGGCTTCCGAAGCTCTATGACGAAAGCACGCCTCTCGGCCAGTCGGTGGTGGGCGCGCTGGGGGCGCTTCTGGCGAATGCGCTGCCGCAAGTGCAGGACAGCAAAACCGCGGCCGCCTTCCAGCTTGCTGCATGGGAAATTGCCAACGAAAGCAGCGGGCTTTTCAACCTCGGGGGCGGTGCTTTCAAGGTTGGCACTGCCAAAAGTGCGACCCTTGCTCTTGCACAAAGCTGGCTTGACCAGATCGGGACCGGTGCCTGGGCTCCGGATACCAGGATCACGATCCTCTCGGCACCGGGGACGCAGGATCTTCTGACCGACCTTCCAGCCGAAGTGCCGGTGCCGGCAGCCGGTCTGCTTCTGCTCGGCGGTATTGGCGGGCTCGCCGCCCTCGGGCGGCGTCGCCAGCGCATCACGGCCTAGATCGTCACCAATCCGGCGGGTTTTCTGGCGATCGGGGGGGAGTGCTGACGGCACTCCCCCTTCGCATTGTCCCTTCCAAATCGCCGGAGCCCATGGCAGTTTCCGCGCCATGCGCGACTTCATCATCATCGGCGGCGGCATCGCGGGCATCTCGGCGGCGGCGGAGCTGTCAAAGATCGGAACGGTAACGGTTCTTGAGGCGGAGGGGGCGCTCGCCCACCATGCCTCGGGCCGGTCGGCGGCGCTTTACGAGCCGCATTATGGACTGCCGCCCATCGTGGCCCTGTCGCTGGCGAGCGGCGACGAACTCCGTGCCAAGGATGGTATCCTCAGCCCGCGCGGCATGATGGTGCTTGCGGGCGCCCATGAACGCGCTGCCTTCGAGAAGGAGCGCAAGGGTTTCAACCTCGACGACCTGACGATCGAGGAGGCGCGGGCGCGGTTCCCGATCCTCAATCCGGATCGTGTCGCCTACGCGGCGGCGGCTGACCATGCCTGGGACATCGACACCGATCTGCTGATCCAGGGTTATCTTAAGGAGGCGCGGGCGCGGGGCGCAGAAGTTCTGCCGAAGGCACGCGCGGCCGCGATCGACCGGTTGCCTGGCGGTTGGCATGTGGCGACCGCGCAAGGCGACCACGAGGGCCGGATTCTGGTCAACGCCTCCGGGGCCTGGGTGGACGAGGTGGCGAAACTGGCAGGCATGGGGCCCTTGGGTTTCACGCCGATGCGCCGTTCGATGGCGCGGATCCCGGCACCGGGCGGGCTTGATCCCGCGCGCTGGCCGATGGTCTTCGGGGTCGGCGAAAGCTGGTATTGCAAGCCCGACGCGGGCGCGCTGATCGTTTCGCCTGCGGAAGAACATCCCGCCGATCCGCACGATGCCTGGGCCGACGACATGGTGCTGGCCGAAGGGCTGGCGCGGTTCGAGGAAAAGGTGACGGAGCCTGTCACGCGGCTCATCGCGTCCTGGGCGGGGCTAAGGACCTTTTCACCCGACCGGGTGCCGGTGATCGGCTTTGCGCCCTCCGACCCGGGGTTCTTCTGGCTGGCCGGTCAAGGCGGGTACGGGTTCCAGAGCGCGCCCGGGGTCAGCCGGCTGGTGGGCGACCTCGTCGCAGGTCGCGCACCTGCGATCGGCGCGGATGTCGTGGCTGCGGTCACACCCGCCCGCTTTCAGTAAGACAAACCGGACCCGGCCACGAGAGCCGGGCCAGACGAGGCAGGAATGAAGAGCGGTTTGAAGAAGATCCTTGGGCTTGCGGTACTATTGGCACTTGCGGCCTGCGGCGGCGGCAGCCGCCATCCCTATGGCCTGCCTGAACAGTTCAATGACGCGAAGCCCTGGGCCTGGCGCGGCACCGTGCCCGCGCATTACGAGATCCATGGCGTCGATGTCTCGCGCTATCAGGGCGACGTTGACTGGTTCCGCGCCGCCGGGTCGGGCGTGCGCTTTGCCTTCATCAAGGCGACCGAAGGCGGCGATGTCGCCGACCCGCAATTCGCGGCGCATTGGTACGCGGCGGCGCAGGCGGGAATTCCGCGCGGCGCCTATCATTTCTACTATTTCTGCCGGACCGGCGCCGAGCAGGCCGCCTGGTTCATCCAGCATGCCCCGCGCGAACTGGGTGCTTTGCCCCCGGTCCTCGATATCGAATGGACGCGCTCTCGCAACTGCCCGCAGCGTCCGGATGCCGAGACCGTCCGGGCGGAAGCAGCTGCCTTCCTTGCCATTGTACAGGCCTATTACGGGCGCACGCCGATCATCTATACGACCGTCGATTTCTGGGAACAGAACGAAATGTGGCGCCTGCAGGGTTATGAATTCTGGCTCCGCTCGGTCGCGGGGCACCCGCGCGACACCTATGGCGGGCATCACTGGAGCTTCTGGCAATATACCGGCACCGGCCTTGCGCCGGGCTTCCGCGGCCAGGTGGATCTCAACGCTTTTGCCGGGACCGAGGCGGACTGGCAGGCCTGGCTCGCGGCGCGCGTGCAGCAATGATGCGGCCAAGGGTCGCGCGATCTGGCATCGTGCCAGCAGCTGTGCGACACTTCCGTCAGCCACCGGACGCCGCGAGCCCAAAGCCGCGCGGCGCGGCAGCCGAAAAGGGATGTGCAACCGGGGTCTGACCATGCTGATGATGAACCGCCGCTGCCTGCTGGGCACCGCGATGGCCGCCGGGGCCATGGCGATCGGGGTGCGGGCGACCGGCGGTGGCGCGGCACCCCCCCTCCGCCTCACCCCCGGCCCGGTCCGATTTGACCTGACCGGACGCGGGGTGACCGAGGCGATGATGGGCTTCTCGCCAGATGGCCCGCCGCCGGTGATCCGGCTAAGGCAGGGCGTGCCTGCAGAAATCATCGTGGAGAACCGGCTGGAGGAAATCACCACTGTTCACTGGCATGGGATGCGCCTGCCGGTGGATCAGGATGGCGTCCCCTGGCTCACCCAGCTGCCAATCGGCGCGGGAGAGACCTACCGCTACAGCTTCACCCCGCCTGACGCGGGAACCTACTGGTATCATCCCCATTGCAACACGCTTGAGCAGATCGCGCGCGGGCTTGCGGGAATCCTCGTGGTCGAGGAGGCCGAGCCTCAGCCCTTCGATGCCGATCTTGCGCTGCAGATCCGCGATTTCCGGCTGGGGGGCGACGGGCAGTTCATCGAGATCTACAAGCCCCGCAACATGGCACGCGGCGGTACGCTTGGCACCGTCAGTACCGTGAACTGGCAGCTCGCCCCGGTGCTGACCGTCCCCGCGGGCAGCCTTGTGCGGCTGCGCCTTGCCGTCACGGATGTGACACGCGTCTATGACCTGTCGCTTGCGGGCGCAAAGGCGGCGCTGATCGCGCTCGACGGCCAGCCGCTTCCCGCGCCAGAACCGCTGCCCGATCCCCTGATCCTCGCCCCCGGCCAGCGCGCCGACCTCGCGGTCGTGATGCCTGACGAGGGGCAGGCGGTCACGCTTGGCTTCACCAGGACGAGCGGGAAGTCGGAGGCGCTCGCCACGATCCGCGCGACCGGGACGATTCTCGGCCGCAGTCTCGACGGGCTCGCGCCGCTGCCGCCCAATCCGACGCCGCCGCCCGATCTGGCAACTGCGGAACGGCTCGATTTCACCTTCGGCTGGTCGCCAGATGGCAAGGCGCCCGACACCGGCGGCTTCTGCGGCGACGTGCCCTACCGGTTTTGGTCGATCAACCGCGTTGCCTACGGGGGCGACGCCCCGCCCGACCCGACGCGTCCCGGCCGCCCGCTTGCGACGCTTTCGCGCGGGCGGAGCTACATCCTGCGAATGATGAACGAAACGCAGAACGATCATCCGATCCATCTGCACGGGCTGGCCATGCACCTCCTCGGACCAGACGGCCGCCCGACCGGCCGGGTGCAGGATACGGTGCTCCTGCGCAGCCATGAAAGTGCTGAGGTCGCGGTTCTTGCCGACAATCCCGGCGACTGGGTCTTTCACTGCCATGTGATCGAACATCAGAAAAGCGGGCTGGCCGGGTTCATCCGGGTCGTCTGAGGGAATACCTATTCGAAAATGCGAATGTGTTGACCTGTGTCAAGGCGGGTGGCGCCTGGCCGAGCCAGATGAGGCGAGCACACGGCATGAAGGACCAGCAATGTACAAGGCAAAGATTTCCGAGATGCGGGGCGAATTGCGCGGGCTGAACAAGCTCATCCCCGAGACGATGGCCGAATTCGGCGCGCTGTCGAAAGCGGCGAAAGACGGGGGGCCGCTATCAGTCAAGGAAAAGGAATATGTGGCGCTCGGCATTGCGGTAAGCCAGCGATGTGAACCTTGCATCAATTTCCATGTCGAGGCGCTGATGAGGGCGGGCGCCACGCGCGACGAACTGGGGTCCGTCCTGTCGATGTCGATCCAGATGGGCGGCGGCCCGGCGGTCATGTATGCGGCGCATGCGCTCGCCTGCTGGGACGAGCTGGCGGCCTGAGCGAGGTATCGGGCCGGTCCGGCGCCCGCGGCGCGGGCAAGGCTGGAAATCCGCAGCGCGCCTGCGTAATAAGGGCCTCCGCGGCCGTCCGCCAAGGGGCGGCGCAAGGAGAATGCCCGATGCAAGCGACCGCAGCCACCAGGGCCGCGCCTCTGTCCGTCGCGCCGATGATGGACTGGACCGACCGTCACTGCCGGTTCCTGCACCGGCAGATATCGCGTCATGCGCTGCTTTATACCGAGATGGTGACGGCACCCGCCGTCATTCACGGGCCGCGTGACCGGCTTTTGGGCTTCGACCCGGCCGAACATCCTGTAGCGTTGCAACTCGGCGGCTCCGATCCGGCCGAACTGGCCGAAGCCACGCGGATCGCGGCGGGCCATGGCTATGACGAGATCAACCTCAATGTCGGCTGCCCGTCCGACCGGGTGCAGTCGGGCTGTTTCGGCGCGGTGCTGATGGAGCGGCCAGCGCTGGTCGCCGAATGCGTGACGGCGATGATCGAGGCGAGCCCCGTCGAGGTGACGGTGAAATGCCGGATCGGCGTGGACGACCAGGTGCCGGAAGAGGTGCTGCCCGCCTTCATCGAAACGGTCGCGGCCGCGGGCGTCACGCGGTTTGCCGTCCATGCGCGAAAGGCCTGGCTGCAAGGCCTGAGCCCCAAGGAGAACCGCGAGATCCCGCCGCTCGATTATCCGCTCGTCCTGGCGATGAAGCGGGCCTTTCCGCAACTCCACATCTCGGTCAATGGTGGGATCGCGAGCCTCGATCAGGCCAGGCAGTTCCTTGACCAGGGCCTCGACGGCGCGATGATCGGGCGGGCGGCCTATCATACGCCGTTCGACGTGCTCGGCCGGGCCGATGAGGTGATCTTCGGCGCGGGGCAGGGGCCCGACCGGCTGGAGGTCGTGGACCGGATGCGGCCCTATATCGCCGCCCATCTGGCGCGGGGCGGACGGCTGCATCAGATCACCCGCCATATGCTCGGCCTTTTCCACGGCCAGCCCGGCGCGCGCGGCTGGCGGCGGCTGCTGTCAGAGCGGGCGAACCTTGCCGGTGCCGGGCTCGAGGTGGTCGACGCGGCACTCGCCAGCATATCCGAACCCGCCTGATTGCCACGGGCGCTGGCCAAGCTGTGCCGGGGCCGCTATCACTTCCGGGGCGAGACGGGGAGATGATCATGCCGCAGGCCGAACAACTGGTGCCGATGCTGTTCCTTCTGGCGGCGATCGGGGCCTTTGCAGGGGCGATCGCCGGGCTTCTGGGCGTAGGCGGCGGCATCATCCTGGTGCCTGCCTTCTTCTACGCTTTCAGCGCGCTCGGTTACGGCGGGCCGGACCTGATGCAGGTCTGCCTCGCCACTTCGCTTGCCACGATCATCGTGACCTCGACGCGCTCGGTTCTCGCCCATAACCGCAAGGGCGCGGTCGATTGGACGATCCTGAAAGGCTGGGCGCCGGGGATTGCGGTCGGCGCTGTCTTTGGCACGCTGGCGGTCGCGCAATTGCGTACGCCCGCACTGCAGGCGATCTTCGGCTCGCTGGCCCTGGTGGTAGCCTTCTACCTCGGGCTTGGACGCAGTCACTGGCGGCTCGGGCCCGCGATGCCGACAGGGGTGGTGCGGGCCGCGCTGTCGCCGCTGGTCGGGTTCCTTTCGGTGCTGATGGGCATCGGTGGCGGGTCTTTCGGCGTGCCGCTCATGAGCCTTTACGCCGTGCCGATCCACCGGGCCGTGGCGACGGCGGCGGGCTTCGGCGTGGTGATCGCCGTGCCGTCGGTCGCGGGGTTCCTGATGCAATCGGTCGAGGGTGCGCCGCCCTATACGCTGGGGGCCGTCAACCTGCCCGCCTTCGCCGTGATCATCGCCATGACGCTGATCACCACACCTTGGGGGGTGAAGCTTGCCCATGCGATGGATCCGGCGCCCCTGAAGCGGGTCTTCGCGATCTTTCTTGCGATCGTGGCGCTGAACATGCTGCGGAAGGCGGCCGGCTGGTAGGGTAGGGCCGCAGCGCCCCGGTCAGTCGGCGGTCAGTCGCCGGTCCGGGCGGCGAGCCGCGCGGCACGGCCGCCGCGCCGGAGCGCCAGGCGCGGCGCGCGGGTCGGAAGCTCAGCCATCACTTCGCGCCGCCGCTCGGGTTCCATCCGGCTCCAGCCCGCGATCTCGTCGATGGTGCGGAAGCATCCCACGCAGATCCGCTCGGTGGGATGGATGGTGCAGAGCTTCACACAGGGGCTTTCCACCTCGTTCCGCTTCCAGACCCGGTCCTGAAGATCGCGCATTTCATCCATGCCGAAGATGCCCGATCCTGTCGAGCGCTCCTTGCAGGATAAACCCGGCGGCGACGTGATCTATGACCTGCGAGCGACGTTTTCGTGACGTATCCGCCTCCAGAAGCGCCCGTTCGGCCGCGACCGTGGACAGACGTTCGTCCCAGAAGGTGATCGGCAGGTCGGTCAGCCGTTCGAGGTTGCGGGCGAAAGCCCGGGTCGACTGGCAGCGCGGGCCCTCGCTGCCGTCCATGTTGCGGGGCAGGCCGAGGACGATGCCGGCGATCTCGCGCTCTGCCACGATCTTCAGAAGGGCCGTCGCGTCGGCGGTGAATTTCGTCCGCCGGATCGTGAGGAGCGGCGAGGCGACGGACAGCTGGCGATCGGAAACCGCGACGCCGATGGTCTTCTCCCCAAGGTCGAGGCCGACGAGCGCGCGCAAGGGCGCGAGGCGGCGCGCGAAATCGCCTGCGTCGTCGGCGATCATTCCGCCACCCCCGCCGCTTCCGCTTCAGCCCGCACGGCAGCCAGTCCGCCCGGATCGCCCGCGAGCGCCGCCTGCGCCAGGCCCCAGGCGGCGCGAGCGCGATCCGTTTCCTTCAGCACGCCGAGCGCGCGCACCAGCCGCGCCCATTCCTCGGCGCTGCCGCCCTCTGTCTTGAGCCGCGCCTCAAGACCGTCGACCATGCCCGCGATCATCTGGGCCTGATCCGGATCAAACGCCGGGGCGGCCTTGCGGGGCGGCTGGTAGTCCACACCCGAAGCTGCAGCGAGCCCCTCGATATTCGCCTCGATGAACGGGACCCACGGCGCCTCTGCCGGGCTGTCGGCGAGGAGGTCGCGCCAGAGGATGAAGGCCCGGTCGGGCCGCCCGGTCTGCGCCTCGACGAGCCCGGCATAGAAGCGCGCGGTGCCGTTTGCCGGATCGGCCTTCAGGGCGGCGGCCACCGCCTGTTCGGCCGCCTCGGTCACCGTGCCATCGGCCGCAAGCACCAGCGCATCGGCAAGCGCTGCGAAGTCGGCCGATGTTGCCCCGGCGCCGAGCGCCGCGACAAGCCGCTCTTCGGCCCGCGCGGCAGCCGACAGGTTGCCAAGCCTGCGCTCGTTGTCGGCCAACAGCCGCAGGCCCTGCACATCATTCGGCCGCTCCGCCACCGCCGCGCGAAGTTTTTCCATCAGATCAGCATATTGCGCATCCGGCGACGGGGCGGGCACGCGGGTTTTCGCGGCCTCTCCCTCGGCCTCCGCTTGACTGGGCCGACCGGCCTTCAGCGCATCGGCCTTCGCGATCCGCCCGGAATGCGGAAGGTCGGGGTAGTCCGGCACGCCGAGCCTGAGATAAAGGCCCGCGGCCCCCGCGACCGCCAGAACGGCGAGCGCGAGCGGCACCGCCACGCCGCCGGTCTTGACCGCAACCAGGGCCGTGCCCTGACGGTCGATCGACAGGATGCGGCGCTTGATCTCAAGCCTCAGCGCCTCGGCTTCCTCCGCCCCGATCGTGCCGCGCGCCAGGTCGCGGTCGACCTCGCCAAGCTGCTGCTTGTAAAGCGTCAGGTCGGATGCGGGCGCGGGCCCCCCGTCGGCGGCCACGCGCCGTCCGGACAGCCACAGCGCCGCCGGGATCAGGGCCGCGAGGGCCGTCGCGATAAGCCAGAAGACCATGCCACCTCCGGGTTCCGTCTTTCACATAGGGCTTTCCGGCCCGGCCCGGAAGCCGGAAAGCCCATAACCGACCCTGCCTGCGGTTTCATGTCGCAAATGTCGCAAATTTCTCAATTGCGACGTTTGCCAACCTGAGGCAAAACCCGCGTCATTCCATGTGGGACGGGAAGGCGGCACCTGACCGCCGGGAAGGATTCGGGCCCCCCAATGTCGATCACCAGAGCCATGAAGCGCTATTCGGCTTTCGCCATCGTCAAGCAGGCGATGAGCTATCACCAGAACTGGGAAGAGGCATGGGCGTCGCCCGCGCCGAAGCCGAAATATGACGTTGTGATCGTGGGCGCGGGCGGGCACGGCCTCGCCACCGCCTACTATCTTGGCAAGAACTATGGCATCACCAATGTCGCGGTGATCGAGAAGGGCTGGCTCGGCGGCGGCAATACCGGGCGCAACACCACGATCATCCGGTCGAACTACCTGCAGGACCCGTCGGCGGCGATCTATGAAAAGGCGCGGTCACTGTTCGAGGACCTGTCGCAGGACCTGAACTACAACGTGATGTTCAGCCCCCGCGGGCTTCTCATGCTCGCCCAGACCCACCATGAGGTGCGCGGCTATCGCCGCACCGTCTATGCCAACAACCTGCAGGGCGTGGCGACGGAATGGATCGAGCCGAAGCGCGTGAAGGAACTGGTGCCGATCATCAACCTCGACGGGCCGCGCTATCCGGTTCTTGGCGCACTTTATCAGGCGCGCGGCGGCACGGCGCGGCATGATGCGGTGGCCTGGGGCTATGCGCGCGCCTGTTCGGCGATGGGGATGGACATCATCCAGCAGTGCGAAGTGACCGGCATCCGCACCGAGGGCGGCAAGGTGGTCGGCGTCAACACCACGAAGGGCGCCATCGACTGCGGCAAGCTCGGCCTTGTCGCGGCGGGCCACTCCTCGGTTCTGGCCGACATGGCGGGCTTCCGCCTGCCGATTGAATCTCTGGCCCTTCAGGCGCTGGTATCGGAGCCGATCAAGCCCTGCATGGATGTGGTCGTGATGGCCAACACCGTCCATGGCTACATGTCGCAATCCGACAAGGGCGAGATGGTGATCGGCGGCGGCACCGACGGGTTCAACAACTACACCCAGCGCGGGTCCTTCCACCATGTCGAGGAAACCGTGCGCGCGCTGGTCGAGACCTTCCCGATGATCTCGCGGCTGAAGATGCTGCGCCAGTGGGGTGGCATCGTCGACATGACCGGCGACCGCTCGCCCATCCTGTCTAAGACGCCGGTCGAGAACCTCTTCGTCAACTGCGGCTGGGGCACCGGCGGCTTCAAGGCGATCCCGGGGTCCGGCTGGGCCATGGCGGAACTGATGGCGCGGGGCGCGTCACCGCTGACCGAGGAATTCTCGATGTACCGCTTCCGCGAGGGGAAGTTCATCGACGAAAGCGTTGCGGCGGGGGTGGCGCATTGATGGGTTCCCGGTTCGATTTCGCCGACCGTACCGCACGGGCGGCGACCGGCCCGCGCGGGGTGGGCGAGAAGCGCCCGCCCCGCGGGGGGGCGGGTCGGGCGCTGCCCGTGCTTGCGCACGGGCGGGCTAATCTACGCGAGGACGGGTCGCCCATTCATATTCAAGGCGAAGTTCGTTCGCAGCGGCGACCTCGCCTCGGTCGAACGCGCGCCGCGCAAGTTCCCGAAGCCGCGCGTCCGTTGAGCCTCGCGCCCACACTTCCAAGGTTCGCCAATCAACCATCCGCAATCTCCTTCGCGAATGAGGATCGCTCGACGTGCAGCACTCTCATATGCACGTACCTCTCGCCGAAGATGCTGGGTGGTTTTAGGAGGAAGTTTTCCGTTTTGAATCAATCGGTAGAGCGCAACTCTGCCGAAGCAGTAGTAAACTGCTTTGTCGTCGGAGAAAGCTCATCATGCTAACCCTTGAATGCCCCTACTGCGGCGTGAAGGCCGAGGAAACCGAACTGCAGGCAGGCGGTGAGGCGCATCTGAAGCGCTACGGGCCGGGCTCGTCGGATGAGGATTTCGACGGCTATATGTTCATGCGCAAGAACCCCAAGGGCGTGCATTTCGAACGCTGGCGCCACAGCTACGGCTGCGGCAAATGGTTCCTCGCCGCGCGCTGCACCGCAACGCTCGAGGTCTTCGGCACCTACCCGGCCCAGACCAAGGAACCGCCCGCAGACCTGCAGGCCAGGATCAAGGCAAAACGCCCGAACTGGGAGGGCTACCGGTGAGCCCTTCGTCCCGCGCCCCCCTCTCCCTGACCCTCTCCCCACAAGGGGGAGAGGGGATACCGAACCCCGGCCATTCCGCGCCTCCTCCCCCCTCGTGGGGGAGGATGGGTGGGGGGGCTGCTACGCACTCCGACGAGGCCACGATATGAGCACCCGTCTTTCCAAGGGCGGTCGTCTGATCGACCGCACCAAACCCCTGAACTTCACCTTCAACGGTCGCCGCATGCAGGGCTACCGGGGTGACACGCTCGCCTCGGCGCTCTTGGGCGCCGACCAGATGCTGCTGGGCCGCTCGTTCAAATATCACCGCCCGCGCGGTCTGGTGGCGAGCGGCGCGGAGGAGCCGAACGCGCTTGTGGGTCTGGGCACCGGCAGCCGGTTCGAGCCGAACCAGCGGGTGACCACCACCGAGCTGTTCGAAGGCGCCTTGGCCGCCAGCCAGAACCACTGGCCGAGCCTTGAGTTTGACGTGGGCGCGATCAACAACACCTTCGGACGCTTCCTGCCGGGCGGCTTCTACTACAAGACCTTCATGTTCCCGCGCTTCGCCTGGAAGCATGTGTTCGAGCCGGTCATCCGCCAGTCGGCGGGCCTCGGAAAGGTGCCGCAGGATCGTGATGCCGACCGTTACG
The DNA here is from genome assembly GCA_041397305.1 of Paracoccaceae bacterium. Lineage (GTDB taxonomy): Bacteria > Pseudomonadota > Alphaproteobacteria > Rhodobacterales > Rhodobacteraceae > TMP-24. The sequence goes on from JAWKWX010000005.1 coordinate 173,950, forward strand.
AATATGCCTATGGCTTTGCCGATCTGGTGATCGTCGGCGGCGGCATCGCGGGCCTTGCCGCAGCCCTTCAGGCGGGCAAGGAGGGCAAGCGCGTCCTCCTGATCGAACAGACTGCCCATTGGGGCGGCCGCGCGCCGGTCGATGGCGTCGAGATAGACGGAAAGCCTGCCGACGAATGGGTGAAGGGTGCCGTCGAAGCGCTTGGAAAGATGGCGAATGTCACGCTGCGCACCCGCACCATGGCCTCTGGCCTTTACGATCATGGCTATCTTCTGGCCTATGAACGGATCGCGGATCATACGCCCGGCGACGGACGTCCGCGCCACCGGCTGTGGCGCCTTCGCGCGGGCCACGTGGTGACGGCGACGGGGGCGATCGAGCGGCCCTTGAGCTTTGCGGGCAACGACATTCCGGGCGTGATGCTGGCAGGCGCCGTGCGCGATTATGTGGTGAACTGGGCGGTCGGCCCGGGTGACCGCACGGTCGTGGTGACGAACAACGACGACGCCTATCGCACTGCGCTTGCGCTGCACGAGGCGGGGCTGATCGTGCCCGCCGTCATCGACGCGCGCGCCAGCGTCACCGGCGCCTTGCCGGATGCGGTGCGGGCGAAAGGCATCCGTGTCCTGGAAGGGCGCGGCATCGCGAAAGTCAAGGGAACGAAACGGGTTACGGGCGTTTCCATATGCACCCAGGCGGGCGCGGGGGCCGAGATCGAGGCGATCGATTGCGATGCGATTGCCATGTCCGGCGGCTGGTCGCCGGTCGTCCATCTCTGGTCGCACTGCGGCGGCAAGCTGATCTGGGACGACGCCCGCGCCATGTTCCGCCCCGATGCGGCGAAACCGCCGACGGGCGACGATGGCCGCGCCATGGTCACGGCAATCGGCAGCGCCAATGGCGCGCTGAAGGCGGACGAGGTTCTGGCGGACGTGGCAAAGCAGATCGGCGGCAAGGCAGCCAAGACCAACACGGTCGCGGAAAGCGCCATCGAGCCGGTCTGGATCATGCCGCAGGGTGCCGGGCCGCAACTGAAGATGAAAATGTGGCTCGACTACCAAAACGACGTGAAGGTTTCCGACGTCCAGCTTGCGGCGCGCGAGGGCTATCACTCGGTCGAGCATACCAAACGCTACACGACGCTGGGCATGGCGACCGATCAGGGGAAGCTGTCGAACATCAACGGGCTCGCGATCCTGTCGGATGCGCTGAGCCAGGCCATTCCCCAGACCGGTACCACCACCTTCCGTCCGCCCTATACGCCGATCTCGATGGGCGCGATCGCGGGCGAGGCGCGGGGCGAGATATTCCAGCCCCTGCGCAAGACGCCGATGGACGGATGGCACGCGGCGAACGGGGCCTATTTCGAACCCGTGGGCCTCTGGCGGCGGACCTATTGCTACCAGCGGCCCGGTGAAAGCGTGCATGAGGCGGTGAACCGCGAGATCCTGAACACCCGCAACAAGGTTGGCATGCTCGATGCCTCGACGCTCGGGAAGCTTCTGGTGAAGGGGCCGGACGCGGGCAAGTTCCTCGACATGCTTTATACAGGTGTCATGTCGAGCCTGCCGGTCGGCAAGTGCCGCTACGGCCTGATGTGCAACGAAAACGGCTTCCTCAGCGACGACGGCGTTGTCGTGCGCCTGTCCGAGGATACCTGGCTCTGCCACACGACCTCGGGCGGGGCCGACCGTATCCATGGCTGGATGGAAGACTGGCTGCAGTGCGAATGGTGGGACTGGAAGGTCTATACCGCCAACCTGACAGAGGAATATGCCCAGATCGCCGTCGCGGGGCCGAATGCCCGCAAGGTTCTGGAAAAGCTCGGCGGGATGGATGTCTCGGCCGACGGCCTGCCCGCGATGGAATGGCGCGAGGGCGTACTGGGCGGGTGCCGGGCGCGCATCTACCGCATCTCCTTCTCGGGCGAACTGTCCTACGAAATCGCGGTGCCCGCGTCCGAGGGCCTGGCGCTCTGGAAGGCGCTCATCGCGGCGGGGGAGGAGCATGGCGTCATGCCCTATGGCACAGAGGCCATGCATATCATGCGGGCCGAGAAGGGCTTCATCATGATCGGCGATGAGACAGACGGAACCGTGATCCCGCAGGACCTGAACCTCAACTGGGCGATTTCCAAGAAGAAGGCCGATTATCTTGGCAAGCGCGCGCAGGAACGCAGCCACATGGCCTCGCCCGACCGCTGGAAGCTCGTGGGTCTGGAAACGCTGGACGGCTCGGTTCTGCCGGACGGGGTCTATGCGGTGGCCGAAGGGGTGAACGCCAACGGCCAGCGCAATGTGCAGGGCCGTGTGACCTCGACCTATTATTCGCCGACGCTCCGGAAGGGCATCGCGATGGGTCTGGTCAAACACGGACCTGACCGGATGGGCGAGGTGATCGATTTCCCGGCCGACGGTGGCAGGGTCATCAAGGCCAGGATCGTCGATCAGGTCTTCTACGACAAGGAAGGGGCGAAGCAGAATGTCTAATGCCGTCAGCGCTTTGCAGGGCAAATCTGCATCCGGTTTCGCCACCGTCACCGAGGCCGGGCTTCAGGGCATGATCACGCTGCGCGGCGATCTGAAATCCGCGAAGATGAAGAAGGCGGTCAAGGCCGCGACGGGCGTCGATGTGCCCGCCCCGCGCCGGATCGCCATGAAGGACGGAAAGGGCGCTGGCTGGATGAGCCCCGACGAGCTTCTGATCCTTGTGCCCTACACGGAGGCACGCGCGACCGTCGAGGGCCTGTCGAAGGCGCTGGAGGGTGAGCATCATCTGGTGGCCGACGTTTCAGACGCCCGCGCGATGTTTCGTATCGCGGGCAACAAGGCGGATCAGGTCCTGATGAAGCTCTGCCCCGTCGATCTGCCGACCCTCGCCGAGGGAGAGCTTCGCCGCTCGCGCGCGGCGCAAGTCGCGGCGGCACTGTGGAAGTCAGACGCGGACGAATTCACGCTCGTCTCTTTTCGATCGGTCGCCGAATATGTTTTCGGAGCCCTCGAACTGTCTGCAAGATCCGGTTCGGAACTGTCGGCTTCTTAGGGGCGAGCAACGGGTTACCCGCCCCTGCCTTCATTCGACGGGAACCATCAGATGCTGATAGGGCGTCCCGGCCCACATGACGTATGGCTTGCTGGTATCCGGTTCTGCGTCTGTCGGGTAACCCGCCATCATGTCCATGGCATTCATGACCATGACGTGCGGCCCAGTCTGGATCCACGCGTTTTCACCGGTTGGTTCGGTGGCATAGGGGTCGGTATTGCTCGCGTCGGTCCCGCCTGCGAGCATATACATGAAACCGACCTTGCCCTTTGGCGGTTCGGTCTTGCCGATCCAGGCCATGGCCCATTCCATCGCATTGGCGTCGCCGCACATTGGGTCCGGGCCGGGCGTGGCCGGAGAATCCGGCATGCACCACCAGCCGTTGGTGCCTTCACGAAGCGTGCGCATCTGCCCGTCCTCGCCCATGGCATAGATCGCGGCTTCGCCGCTTACGGCTTTCGGTGCGGCAGACTCGGCACTTTGTATCAGGGCCGCGTCATCCTGGCCGGTCGCGTCGGTGGAATAGGAAAGAAGCAACGCCAGCACCGCGCCGGCACTCAGAAATTTTCTCATGATACTCCCCCAGGGTTAAGTTGAAGCGTCATCAGGCGCAGGATCGCCAATTGCGTCTGATTTCCGATTTCCGCATGATCGCCGGTTCGGCCGCCGACCATGCGAGGCCACCGTTACCACCGCCGGACAGCGTGCATCCGACGGCCTGTTCAGTGCCGATCCGGTCGGTGCCGTCTTGTGCTGAAGTTCCCTTCGCGGCGTCGATCCGGCCTGAACCAGAAACCACCTCGCCGAACGCGAGGTCAGGCGTTGTCTCGGGAGAACGCAACAAGCCTACGCCGCGCGGGATTGGCCGTCAACGGCAGCCGGCTGGTTCAGGGACTGACGGATCTACCGGTCGATGGCGGCAAGGCCCATCCGCGCGGCAGAAGTGGGCGCACATTGTGGAGGTCGGCGATCGTGTCCCTGGCCCTGTTGACGCTCGGCAGGTTCCGCCGATGTGCGGCCTCTGCCTCCGGCGCCGCTGGACTGCGAGATCGACAGGCGCGCCCTTCCGAGACATCTCCTGCTCTGCGGATCACCCTTTACGGTTGACTGAATCATGGCGCGATGAAACCTTTCGGCGAAGTAAAACTAACGGAGTCGAATATGTTCAGGATTCTGACGACCAGCCTATGCTGCCTGGCCGTCACCTCAGGTGCCGCTGTAGCGACCAGCTACGAGTGCAGGCTGAAAATCAGCAAGAGCAACCATACGATGCCGGAGGTGATCTACATCGAACATGATCCCAAAACCGGCGAGGCGGCCGTCATCGATCCGTTCATCAACCATTATTTCGGGAAGCCGATCCCGGCAGAAGTCGTCGCCGACACTGCGAAACGGGTCACGTTTGGCTGGAAATTCGAGAATGTCGAATCCCGTGAGGGGCCGAATATCCCACGTGTCAGGGTCAAGGCGAACATCGTCAAGGCAACGCGCGAAATCCAGGCGACGGTCAGCTTCGGCTATGGGGATTCCGAAAGCGGCTTTGGTACCTGCAAGGTCGAATAGGCCCGCATAAGGGAACCCGCCGGCTGCTCCCGGACTTGACCTTTGCCATCCCCCGGCCCTTAGTGCCGGGGTAAAGACTCACGCGCAAAAGGATAGACCCATGGCCTTCACCCTTCCCGATCTTCCCTATGCACACGATGCGCTCGCGTCGCTCGGCATGTCGAAGGAAACGCTGGAATATCACCACGACCTGCACCACAAGGCCTATGTCGACAACGGCAACAAGCTGATCGCCGGGACCGAGTGGGACGGCAAGTCGCTCGAGGATATCGTGCGCGGCACCTATCAGGCGGGCGCGGTGGCTCAGAACGGCATCTTCAACAACGCGTCCCAGCATTGGAACCACGCCCAGTTCTGGGAGATGATGGGGCCGGGCGAGGCGAAGAAGATGCCGGGCGATCTGGAAAAGGCGCTCACGGAATCGTTCGGCTCGGTCCAGAAGTTCAAGGACGATTTCGCCGCCGCCGGTGCGGGCCAGTTCGGTTCGGGCTGGTGCTGGCTCGTGAAGGACAAGGATGGCGCGCTGAAGGTCACCAAGACCGAGAACGGCGTCAACCCGCTCTGCTTCGGCCAGAAAGCGCTTCTGGGTTGCGACGTGTGGGAACACAGCTACTACATCGACTTCCGCAACAAGCGGCCCGCCTACCTCACGAACTTCCTCGAAAAGCTGGTGAACTGGGAAAACGTCGCCTCGCGCCTGTGACGTGATCACACGGCGAAAGCTTCTGAAGGGCCTGCTGGGAACGATCCTGGCGGGCCTTTTCGTCTCGGCCTACGGGTTTTTCATTGAACCGGCGCTGCGGCTGCGCGTGCGCCGTTGGTCGCTGTCGCCGGATGGATGGCGGGGCGCGCCGATCAGGATCGCGATCCTCGCCGATCTGCATATGGGGGAACCCTTCGTCAGCCTCGCCCGGCTTGAACGGATCGTGGCGCGCACCAATGCGCTTGGCGCCGACATGATCGTGGTGCTGGGCGATCTGGTCGCGGGTCATCATTTCGTCAGCAAGCAGGTGCCGGTCGCCGACACCGTGCGCGCCCTGTCTGCCCTGTCGGCGCGGCTTGGCGTGCATACGATCCTCGGCAATCACGACTGGTGGGACGACCGCGGCGCGCAGGCGCGCGGAGGCGGGCCAACGATTGCGGGAGCGGCGCTTGCGTCGGCGGGTATGCCGGTGCTCTCGAACAAGGCCATTCGCATCGGGCGCGAGGGCGGCGATTTCTGGCTCGCGGGGCTGGAGGATCAGCTTGCCATCATTGTCGGAAACGGCCGCTTCCGCGGGCTCGACGATCTGGGTGGCACGCTCGCGCAGGTTACCGACGATGCGCCCGTCATCCTGCTCGCGCACGAGCCGGACATATTTCCGCGTGTTCCGGGCCGCGTCTGCCTCACGCTGTCCGGTCACACTCACGGCGGGCAGATACGGCTTTTCGGATGGTCGCCGGTGGTTCCCTCGCGCTACGGCAACCGCTATGCCTATGGCCATGTCCGGGAGGCGGGGCGCGACCTGATCGTCTCGGGCGGGATCGGCTGTTCCATCCTGCCGGTCCGGCTTGGTGTGGTGCCGGAAATCACTTTGGTGGAAGTGTCGTCAGGGCAATGATGCGGCTTCGGCATGGTCTTTCGGTTCTTGCGGCGGCCAGTCTGACGGCAGGCGGCGCCCTCGCGCAGGACTGGATCACACCCGAGAGCTGCCGGGTCGCGCCCGAGGACCTTGGTGCGACGCGGATGCCGGACCCGGAGGCAGCCGAGGTCGGGCGGGCCGCCGCGCACAGTCCGAACGGGCTGGGGCGGCTCTGGCGCATCACGACGCCTGAAGGGGCCGTCTCTCATCTCTGGGGCACGCTGCATTCCTCCGATCCCGCGATTCTCGTTCTGCCGCCCGAGCTAGAGGCGGTTCTTGCCGAGGCGCGCACGGTCGTCCTTGAATCTGATCCGCGGGCAAAAAGCCGGACGGAACTTGAGGAACGTTTCCTGCAGGCCGGTGTCTGGCTCGCGCCCGAACATATGCCTTATGACAAGCCCTACCTGTCCGGGGTGGAGCGGGATTGGGTCGAAGCGCGGATCGAAGGGATCTTCCACGAGGCGGGGGCCTTTGCCGCCCTGACCGACGCGGGCCTCGCCTCTTATCTGATGACCGACCCCTGCGAGGATTTCGCAGCCGGTGCCCTGCCGGTCCAGGACCACCGGCTTCTGCTCGCCGCGGTCGAGCGGGGGGTGGAGGTCGATGCGCTGGAAGACTGGGATGCGCTGCTGGTCGAGTTGAGCCAGCCTGACCGCCGCGACACCGCGCAGGCCATCGTCCGCATCCATGGCGCCTATCTGAACCCCGACGGCTTCAGCCCGGCGCGCGCGGCGGCCTTTCGGCTGTATCGGGAGGGGCGGATCGGCGAGTTGATGGAATGGAACCGGCGCTATCTTGCCGGTCTTTTCGGCCCTGCCGAGGCCAAGGCACTGATGGCGCGCGCAGACGGCTATCTGATCGACGATCGCAACGAGATTTTCCTGCGGCGGATGAAGAAGTACCTTGCCTCCGGCGGGGCGCTGATCGCGATCGGGGCCTTTCATCTGCCCGGCGACGGCGGGCTGGTCGCCCGTTTGCGGGACGAAGGCTATCAGGTCGACCGGGTCGCGGTGCGCGGCGAAGCGGGTTGAGCCCTAGCCACCCAGTGCCCCGGCCAGTGCCGTTTCCAGCGCGGCCGGGTCGGCGACAACGGTGACGAAGTCTTTGAGGCTCGCGTCCGCGAACCCTTCCGCCACGATCCGGTCGATCAGCACAAGCAGTGGATCCCAGTATCCGGCGCTGTTGAGGATGAAGATCGGCTTGTCATGCAGGCCGAGCTGGCGCCAGGTCAGCACTTCGAAGAATTCGTCGAGCGATCCGCCGCCGCCTGGCAGAACCACGACCGCATCGGCATTCATGAACATGACCTTCTTGCGCTCGTGCATCGTCTCGGTGACGACGAAGCTCGACAGGTCGCGCTTGCCGACCTCGCGCGCCAGAAGGTGGGTGGGGATGACACCGAAGGTCTCGCCGCCGTGAGTCTGCGCCGCTCTGGCCACCTCGCCCATCAACCCCACATCGCCCGCGCCATAGACCAGCCGCCAGCCCTTGCGGGCGAGCATCTGGCCGACCGCATCCGCATCGGCCTTGTAGAGGGGATTGGTCCCGAAGCGGGAGCCGCAATAGACACAGACGGATTTTGCAACAGGGGTCATGAGAATTCCAGAAGGGCGGAAGGCCGCTTTGACCCCTGATAGCGGCGTTGCTAATCTCGCTCAAGCGCTGGACTGGCGTTTGGACCGGGGGCGGACGAACCTCCGGCCGATTGACAGGGGAGACGGATCGATGACGGACGAAAACGGCGCGGGCGGATCACCCTTCGGCGGCTGGGGCTGGCTTGCCGGCGGGGCGGCAGGGATCGGCGTGGGGGCGTTGGTCTGGTTCTTTGCCCTGCAGCGGCAGGCGGAGGCGCCGGTTGCCGAACCTTTGGCGGCGTCGCAGCCCGCGACTGTGGCGCAGCCCGCCGATGAGACCGCCCCGGCATCGACACCTGAGGCTGTGGCACAGCCGGTCGCACCGACCTTTGACACAGTGAGGGCAGAACCGGATGGGAGGGTGCTTGTCGCCGGCGCGGCCGAGCCGGGCGCGCGCGTCGAGGTGCTGGTCGATGCCGCTGCCGCCGGGACGGCGGACGCAGACGCTCAGGGCAAGTTTGCGGCCTTCTTGTCGCTCGGGCCCTCGGAACAGCCGCGAATCCTGACGCTGATGGCGCTGATGCCCGACGGGACCAGGATCGCCTCCGCCGCGAGCGTTATCCTCGAGCCGACGCCCGCGCCCGCGCCAACCGAAGTGGCCGAGGCGCCAAGCGCGGCCGAAACAGCGGCGGCCAGCCCGGACGCAGCGGAAAGCGCCGAGGCCGGTGCAGCCCCGGCCGACACCGTGACATCCGAGCCGACCACAGCAGGCGACGGCGGGGTCGATGTGCTGGTCGCGGACGCGGAAGGCGTGACGAAGCTCACGCCCGAGATGCCGGTTCAGGGGGTGATCCTCGATACGGTCGGCTATGACGTCTTGGGCAATGTCGACATCGCCGGGCGGGGCGAGGCCGGGCAGTTCGCCCGCATCTATGTGGACAATGCGTTTCAGGTGACGGCGCCGGTCTCGGCCAAGGGCAAGTGGCGGGTCAAGATGTCGGGGATTGATGCGGGCGTCCATGACCTGCGCGTCGACCAGATCGATGGGGCGGGCAAGGTCACGTCGCGGCTAGAACTGCCCTTCCAGCGTGAAGCGCCATCCAAGGTCGCCGCTGCGACCGAGGCGCCAAAGGCACCTGATAGCGCGAGTGGGGCAGCGGAAGCGCCTGCGCCAGAGGCCACTGCCGAAACGCCCGCCCCCGCGCCCGCATCCGTGGCCACCGAAGCGCCCGCCGCGCCGACGCCCGCCGCGTTACCGCCGGTGACGGAGGTGCGCATCACGGTCCAGCCGGGGTTCACCCTCTGGCAGATCGCGCGCGAGAATTACGGTGATGGCGTGCTCTATGTCCGCGTCTACGAGGCCAACAAGGATCAGATCCGCGATCCCGACCTCATCTATCCCGGTCAGGTCTTCACGGTTCCGACCGATGGCGGCTGAGTATCTCGTCCCGCGCGGTGCATGGGCCGATCCGCCGGCAGGTCCGACGTCACATCGGCCGATGGGGGTGCGTGTCGGAACGGCGGCAGCAGGCCGCCACCTCTGGATGGGCGGCGCAGCAATCGTTCAGGACATAGCCGATCAGCCGGCCAAGGCCCGACGTGTTGGCGGCATAGAAGACATGGCGGCTTTCGCGCCGCGCGGCGATGAGGCCCGCCTGTTCGAGAAGCGACAGGTGAAAGGCAAGGCGCGAAGGCGTGGCACCAAGGCGGCGGGCAAGATCGCCCTGTGACAGGCCTTCGCGGCCTGCGCCGACGAGGATTCGCACCAGCGAAAGCCGCGTCTCGTGACCGAGCGCCTGAAGCGCCGCAAGGGCTCGACTTTCCTCCATTGCTCAACTACTCATGAATCGTTGACTGATCCTTGATAGCAACCTGGCGCCGAGTAATCAACCGGCGCAGGCAGCGGAGACGAGACTGATGGAAACCCGGGCAGCGGAACGGCGAAGTGCGGCGCGAACCTTGCGGCGGGTCGCGCCCTATCTCTGGCCTCGGGGCGAGGCCTGGGTGAAGCGGCGTGTCGTTCTGTCGCTTCTGTCGCTGCTTCTTGCGAAGGTCGTCTCCGTCTCCACACCCTTTCTCTACAAGGCGGCGGTCGATGCGCTGAACGGCATTGCCAAGGGGGATCCGTCCTGGCTGCTGGCCATGGGCGCGGTCGGGCTGACCATCGCCTATGGTCTCGCCCGGCTCGGTTCAGTCGGTTTCAACGAGCTCAGGGACGCGATCTTCGTGCGGGTCGGGCAGCGGGCGCTTCGGAAACTCGCGCTTGAAACCTTCATCCATATCCACCGCCTGTCGATGCGCTATCACATCACCCGCAAGACCGGCGGCCTTTCCCGCGTCATCGAGCGGGGTGTGAAGGGCGTCGAATTCCTTTTGCGCTTCATGCTTCTCTCGATCGGGCCGCTGATCCTTGAACTCACCATGGTCACGGTGATCTTCGCGCTTCTCTTCGACTGGCGCTATGCGGCGGTCGTGGTGATCACCATCGCGCTTTACGTGACCTATACGTTCAAGATCACCGAATGGCGGGTGAAGATCCGTCGCCAGATGAACGAACAGGACACCGATGCAAACCAGAAGGCGATCGACAGCCTTCTGAATTTCGAGACGGTGAAATATTTCGGCGCCGAGGACTGGGAAGCGGCACGCTATGACCGCGCGATGGCGGGCTACGAGCAGGCAGCGGTCAAGACCGGGCTCTCGCTGTCGGCGCTGAATTTCGGCCAGTCGCTGATCATCACCACGGGCCTCGTGATCGTGATGGCCATGGCGGCGGTGGGCGTACGCGCTGGCGCCCTGACCGTCGGCGATTTCGTGATGGTCAACGCCTACATGATCCAGATCACCATGCCCCTGAACTTCCTCGGCACGGTCTATCGCGAGATCCGCCAGGCCCTGACCGACATGGGCGAGATGTTTACCCTTCTCGACCAACCGGCGGAAATCGTCGACCGTCCCGGCGCGCCCGCGCTCGCGGTGAAGGGCGGCGAGGTTGTCCTTGACAATGTCTTCTTCGGCTACGAGGCGGCGCGACCGATCCTGAAGGGCGTCAGCCTGAAGATCGGCGCGGGCGAGACGGTGGCGATCGTCGGCCCCTCGGGGTCGGGCAAATCGACGATCGGGCGCCTTCTCTTCCGTTTCTACGACGTGACCGGCGGGGCGCTCAGGATCGACGGGCAGGATGTGCGCGAGGTCACACAGGACAGTCTGCATCACCAGATCGGCGTCGTGCCGCAGGATACGGTGCTTTTCAATGACACGATCCTCTACAACATCGCCTACGGTCGTCCCGATGCGCCCCGGCAGGAACTGATCGCGGCGGCGCAGGCCGCGAAGATCCACGATTTCATCATGTCCCTGCCCGACGGGTACGAGACCAAGGTGGGCGAACGCGGGCTGAAACTCTCGGGCGGCGAAAAGCAGCGGGTCGGTATCGCCCGCACACTGCTGAAGAACCCGCCGATCCTGCTTCTGGACGAGGCGACGAGCGCGCTCGACACCCAGACCGAGCGCGACATCCAGGACAGTCTGGCGGCGATGGGGCGCGGCCGGACGGTGATCACCATCGCCCACCGCCTGTCGACGATCGCCGATGCCGACCGGATCGTCGTGCTGGAGAAGGGCGAAGTGGTCGAGATGGGCCGGCATGAGGAGCTTCTGGCGCGTGGAGGCCGCTATGCGGCCATGTGGGCGCGGCAATCGGCGGAAGACAGCACGACAGAAAGTTCCGCTGGGCAGGATGAGGTTGCGGAGGCGCCGGGATGGACGGGCTTCCGGAGTTTGCCGATTGGCTGAAACCCGTCTCCGGGCGCACTTGGCAAGGCTTCGCGCTTGCGTGTAAGACGGGGCGAGGCATGTACGAGGACGGACCGTGAGCGAGACCGACAGTTTCATCGACGAGGTGACCGAGGAAGTCCGCCGTGACCGGCTGTTCGCCCTGTTCCGCAAATATGGCTGGATCGGCATTCTGGCGATCCTGGTCCTGGTGGGCGGGGCCTCTTGGCGCGAATGGCAGAAGGCGCGCGCGGAAGCGGCAGCCCAGTCGTTCGGCGATGCGCTGGTGGCCTCCCTCCGGCAGAACGATGCCGCCGGGCGCGCTGACGCGCTGGCGGCGGTTGACGCGGGCACGGGCGCGGCACGCGCTGCGATGAAGGCCTTTCTCGTTGCGTCAGAGGCCGAGGCAGCGGGCGACAAGACCCGCGCGCTCGACGTGCTGAAACCGGTTGCCGAGGATGCGGCCGTTCCCGACACCTACCGCCAGCTCGCCAAATTGAAGGCGGTGCTGGTCGCCGGGGCCGACATGGACGCGGCAACGCGCGACGCGACGCTTGCCGAACTTGCCCAGCCGGGCGCGCCGTTCCGGACGCTGGCGATGGAACAGCAGGCACTGGTGCTTCTGGACGCGGGCAAGCAGGACGAGGCGGTGACGCTCTTGAAATCGGTTGCCGAGGATGCGGAAGCGACCAGCGCGCAGGTCGGCCGGGTCGGACAGATTCTGACGGCGCTCGGCGCCGGGGACCAACAGGGATAGTCCGGGCCGGGGTGCCCGCGCCTGCGGGCGCGCGCCCCGCGATATCGGACGTACGGCAGGAGAGGGCGGATGGCCGCGACATTGAAAACCACGACGGCTCTTCTGGCGCTTGGGGCGCTTCTGGCGGGTTGCGCCGAGAAGGAACTGGTGCTCGAAGGCCACCGGCAGGTTCCGCGCGAGGCGGTGATCGGCGGCGAGGCGACAGTGGCCGAGGATGCCGCGCCCCTTGGCTCGGGTGCGGCGCCGGTCGCGATTGCGCTGCCGGGGCAAGGTGGCGGTGACTGGACGCAAGTGGGCGGCAACGCCAGCCATGCGAGCGGCAACGCCGCCTACTCGGGGGCGCTGTCCCCCGTCTGGTCGGCCAGGGTCGGCTCGGGCGACAGCCGCAAGAACCGGATCACCGCAGCGCCCGTCGTCGTGGGCGGGCGTATCTTTACGCTGGATGCTGAAGAACATGTCACAGCGACCGGCACCAATGGCGCTGTCGCCTGGCAGGTCGATCTCACCCCCGCAGGCGAGCACGCGGGCGATGCGGCAGGCGGCGGTCTTGCCTTTGCCGACGGGCGGCTTTTCGTGACATCCGGGTTTGGGGAGCTTCTGGCGCTCGATCCGGCGACCGGCGCCGTCGTCTGGCGTCAAAGGTTCGAATCGCCGGTGGCGGGCGCCCCTGCGGCGGCGGGGGGCAAGGTGTTCGCCGTCGCTCGCGACGGATCGGCCTGGGCGGTCGATGCGGCGAACGGCAAGGTCGCCTGGCAGATTCCGGGCACATCGACCCGCGCGGGCATCGCCGACGGCTCCGCCCCGGCGGTGTCGGGCAGTACGGTCGTCTTCCCCTTCGCGACCGGCCAGCTGCTGGCCGTCGACATTGCGGACGGCACGCCGAAGTGGCAGGGCTATGTGGCGGGCAAGCGGGTAGGGCGGGCCTATGCCTCCTATTCCGACCTGACCGGCGATCCGGTGATCGCGGGCGGCACGCTTGTCGCAGGCAGCGCCGCCGGTCGGCTTGGTGCCATCGAGATGGAAACGGGCAAGGCGCTCTGGTCGGCGCCCGATGGCGCGACGGGCGCGACCGTCGTCGCGGGCGGCTCGGTCTTCTTCGTCAATGACGAGGATCAGCTCGTGCGGCTCGACGCCGCGAGCGGCGCCGAGGTCTGGCGCGTGGACCTGCCCTATTTCACCAAGGACAAGGACAAGCGCCGCCGGACGATCTTTGCCCATCACGGGCCGATCCTGGCGGGCGGGCGGCTGATCACGGCGTCCACCGACGGGCTGATCCGTGCTTTCGATCCGACCTCCGGCAAGGTCGTCGCCACCGCCGAGATCCCGGGCGGCGCGGCCTCGGGCCCGGTCGTGGCGGGCGGGACGCTCTATGTTCTGTCGAAATCCGGCACGCTTCACGCTTTCCGCTGACGGCAAAGCCGTGTATGGGGGCGCCTTCGAACGAAAGATCGCGCCATGAGTTTCACGCTTGCCATCGTCGGCCGGCCCAATGTCGGCAAATCCACGCTGTTCAACCGTCTGGTTGGCAAGAAGCTCGCCCTTGTCGATGATACGCCGGGCGTGACGCGCGACCTGCGCGAGGGCGAGGCGCGGCTGGGCGATCTGCGTTTCACCGTGATCGACAGCGCGGGCCTTGAGGATGTGACCGACGATAGCCTTCAGGGTCGGATGCGGCGCCTGACAGAGCGCGCGGTCGAGATGGCGGATATCTGCCTCTTCCTCATCGACGCGCGGGCCGGCATTACCGCGACCGACCGCGTCTTTGCCGATATTCTGCGCAAGAAGAACGCCCATGTGATCCTCGCCGCCAACAAGGCGGAAGGCCGCGCGGCGGATGCGGGCGTGATCGAGGCCTGGGAACTGGGCCTGGGCGAGCCCGTGCGCCTCTCGGCCGAACATGGCGAGGGGGTGGACGAGCTTTACCATATCCTGCGCCCCCATGCCGACGCCTTCGCCGAACGCGCGGCGGCCGACGCGCCCGAGGTGGATGTCGATGTCGCGGACGACGAGAGCGAGGATGCTCCCGTCCGGATTCCGACCGAGGCAAAGCCCCTGCAGATCGCGGTTATCGGGCGGCCGAACGCCGGAAAATCGACGCTGATCAACAAGATCATCGGCGAGGATCGACTTCTGACCGGGCCGGAGGTCGGAATTACCCGCGATGCGATCTCGGTCAAGTCCAGCTTCATGGGCACGCCGGTACGGATCTTTGATACCGCCGGGATGCGCAAGAAGGCGCGGGTCACCGAAAAGCTTGAAAAGCTATCGGTTTCGGACGGGTTGCGCGCGGTGCGCTTCGCCGAAGTGGTTGTCGTGCTGCTGGATGTCGACATCCCGTTCGAACAGCAGGACCTGCGCATCGCCGATTTTGCCGAGACCGAGGGGCGCGCCGTGGTGGTGGCGGCCAACAAATGGGACCTCGAGGAGGACAAGACCGAGAAGCTGAAGGAACTGCGCGAGGCGTTCGAACGGCTTCTGCCGCAGCTCCGGGGTGCGCCGCTTGTCACCGTCTCGGCCAAGACCGGCAAGGGGCTCGACCGGCTGCATGCCGCGATCCTGAAGGCCTATGACGTCTGGAACCGCCGCATCTCGACCGCGAAGCTGAACCAGTGGCTTGGCGCCATGACCGAGGCGCACCCGCCGCCCGCGCCCGGCGGCAAGCGCATCAAGCTGCGCTACATGACACAGGTGAAGACGCGCCCCCCCGCTTTCGTGGTAATGACCAACCATGCCGAGGACCTGCCCGAAAGCTATGCGCGCTATCTGGTGAACGGACTGCGCGCCGATTTCGACATGCCGGGCACGCCAATCCGGCTGATGTTCCGCGATCAGGGCGACAAGAACCCCTATAAGGATCGCAAGTTCCACACGCCGTCACGGCTGAGGAAGCACAAGGAAGGCACGAACCGCCCGGACTATCGCAAGAGTTAGGGCCAGGCCTCGGCCAGGATCCAGTTGCGCCGTTCGATGAACTCTTTCTTCTGCAAGAGCTGCTCGATTCGCGCGGCGTGCGCCCGGCAGCAAGCCTCGTGCAGATCCATCAGCGCGGGGTCGCCCTCATAACGGTCGCGGTGATAGGCGCGGGCGCGGGCGAGGCGCAGGCCGTAATCTCCAGAGGCTTCCTCGTTCTTGTTGCGCTGGCGCCAATAGGTGCGCGAAACCTGCTTTTTCGCCACGACAACATCACCCCGGTACATCTTTGCGAGATAGCTGTCGAGCGAGCGCAAGGCGAAATGTTCCAGTCGCACCAGATCATAGGTACCACGGCAGTCGAGACCGTTTTCGTTTCGGTCGGCCGCGAGCGTTTTCTGGTCACGCCCCGATCCGTCAAGCCAGCGCACCGGCCCGTGATCGGCAAACATGTCGGGGCGATGGTTGCGCAGCCGTTCAACCTTGTCGGAGAGCCGGACGATGCTCTTGACCCCGCGTCGGGATTTCATCTTTCCCGGGCGCATCGACTGATGCATCGGAAAGAGATCGAGCAGCCAGTCGCGCTCATAGCCTTTCTGGCCATTGGCGCCGTGATTGACCTCGGACACTGAAAGCACGTCGAAGGCGCCGACAGCCCCAAACAGATCGGTCAGCATCCCGTCGCCCACGCGGATATTCAGGAACTCGTCGACGTCCATCGAGATGAAGAAATCCGCCTCGCGCATGGCCCTCAGGTGATGGGCGTAGTTCAGCGCGATCGGCTGGAAGGCGGTTTCGCCGGTGGCGATGGCCGGATTGGGCAGGTGAATAAGCTCGCCCAGATCCTGCAGCCGGTCCAGCAGCCGGTCGGTCCCGTCGGTGCAATCGTTGGTGAAGACGACGAAGTCGGTCACACCGACGGATTTGTGCCAGGCGAGCCATTCAAGGATGAAAGGACCCTCATCCTTCATGCAGGTGGCGATCAACGTGCGAGGGGCCGTTATCGGCCAGGGGCGGAAGCTGCGGGGCGGAAGCGTCGAGCCGGGCTCCGGCCTGGCGTCCCGTTCGAAATATTTGACGGTG
This sequence comes from Paracoccaceae bacterium, assembly GCA_041397305.1. GTDB lineage: Bacteria > Pseudomonadota > Alphaproteobacteria > Rhodobacterales > Rhodobacteraceae > TMP-24. The sequence continues at coordinate 190,275 of JAWKWX010000005.1, forward strand.
CTCGTCGCCACATTCGAGGGTGCGTAGCGAAACCCCTTTGCTGTGATCAGCGCCTGCAGGCGCGCCTCTGTCGCGGCGCCGTAAAGCTTGGGGTGAAACTCCATCACGATGGCACGCACCGACCCCAGATCGGCGTTGTCCAGAAGCCCGAGTTCGCCCCCCTCGATGTCGCAGACAAGGACGGTCGGACGCAATTCCTCCAGAAGATCGCCGACTGCGGCGCGCGGCACTTCGACTGCCTCGGTCCAGTTATTGGGCGCCACACCCATCGACGATGCCCAGAAGTCGGGCCGCAGGTAGAAGGGCAGGGGCGGGCCGTCATCGGCGCTGACGACGCCGTTGCGCAGATCGACCTCGGGGACAGCGTTCAACCGATGGGTCTCGCGGATCAGGGGCAGAAGGGCAGGGTTTGCCTCGATCGTCGTCACGCTCTCGACCCCTGGAACCAGCGCGGCGGCGGTCGACAACAGGCCAAGGCCCGCGCCGAATTCCAGCACCCGGTCGCCGGGGCGCAGCAATGCTCGCAAGGCGGCACGCTCTCCGCCTTCGTAGCGGCCGCTGCGCAAGGGCCGTTCAATTTTCGGCGTGATGATCGCGGGCACGAACGGCACCTTGATGCCGCGGCTGTCAATAACCTCGGAATATTCCACGATCCCGGTCGGCGCTTCCGGCGCCGCGCCGCCCGTATCCGGCTTCTTCTTCCCGCCAATCTGTTCAGGCAAATCTCGACCCGCATCTCTTGCTATTGCACTCTCGGGGCTGCGGCCCCGTGGGTCAAGCACCCGAGATCAGACGAGCTCGCCCGACGGGGTCAGGCGCGAGCGGCCGCCGAGCCATGGGGCCAGCGCCTGCGGCAGTACCACGCCGCCGTCCTCGGTCTGGCCGTTCTCCAGAACCGCGATCAGACAGCGCCCGACGGCAAGGCCCGACCCGTTCAGCGTATGGACGAACTCTGGCTTGCCGCCGCCCTGCGGCCGGTAGCGCGCGTTCATCCGCCGCGCCTGGAAATCGCCGCAGACCGAGACCGAGGAGATCTCTCGGTAGGTGTTCTGGCCGGGCAGCCACACTTCCAGATCATGGGTCTTCTGTGCGCCAAACCCCATGTCGCCGGTGCACAGAACGATGGTGCGGTAGGCCAGCCCCAGCCGCTCCAGCACCGCTTCGGCGCATTTCGTCATGCGATCATGTTCGGCGAGTGAGGTTTCGGGCGTGGTGATCGACACCATCTCGACCTTCTCGAACTGGTGCTGGCGCAGCATGCCCGCCGTATCCTTGCCCGCGCTGCCTGCCTCGGAGCGGAAGCACTGGGTGTGCGATGTCATGCGGATCGGCAGGGCAGATTCGTCAAGGATGTCGCCCGCGACCGTGTTGGTCAGCGTCACTTCGGAGGTCGGGATCAGCCACCAGCCATTGGTGGTCTGATAGCTGTCCTCGGCGAATTTCGGCAGTTGGTTGGTACCGTACATCGCCTCTTCCTTGACGAGGACCGGGGTCATCGTCTCGGTCAGCCCATGTTCGCCCGTATGCAGGTCCAGCATGAATTGCGCGAGAGCGCGGTGGATGCGCGCGACCGCGCCCCTCAGGACGACAAAGCGGCTGCCCGAAAGCTTGGCGGCGGTTTCGAAATCCATCCCCGCCTTCACGCCCGGGATGTCGAAATGTTCGCGCGGCCGGAAGGAGAAGGTGCCGGGCGTGCCCCAGCGACGGATTTCCCGATTGTCATGCTCGTCCTTGCCGTCCGGTACTTCGTCGAGCGGCAGGTTGGGGATGGTGAGCAGAAGCTGGCGCAACGCCTCGTCCTTCGCACTCGCCTCTTCGCCCAGACGTGCGATCTCGGCCTTCTTTTCGGCGACAAGCGCGCGCAACCGCTCGAACTCTGCATCGTCACCGCGCGCCCTGGCCGCGCCCACATCCTTGGACGCCGCGTTCTGCGCCGCCTGCGCGGTCTCGGCCGCGAGGATATGCGCACGCCGCGCCTCGTCGATCGCGAGGATCGCCGACGACATCGCCTGCGACCCCGGGCGCCGCGTCAGGCGGCGGTCGAACTCGGCGGGATTGTCGCGGATGGCGCGGATGTCATGCATGGGGCTCACCTGTCGATTGCGGCCCGATATATGCCCGATGGCGGGAGTGTTGAAAACCGGCAAATGCGCATGACCTTGCCAGTTGCCGAAGCGCCGCCCCCCGCTGTTCGATCCCACGGGCGATGGTGAAATCCTTTCGCTGGAATGGACGGAAGCCTGTCGGACAGGTTCGTCATGGAAGCGCCACGACAACGCCCGCTGTCACAGCAGCAATACCACGATCGCGAGCTTTGCTCGCGCAGTTGGGCTGGAACCTGTGCATCAACCCGAAAACGGTGGCGATGTGGCGCAGACGCGCGACGGTCGGGGATCGGAACACCGCGCCGACGGGGCCGCGCTCGACGGTTCGGACCGAGGTCGGGGAAGCGATATGCTTGGCTTTCCCTCGCCACATGCTGCCGCCGCTGGGAGACCCGCGCGGGACTGTCGAGCTGCGCCTCCCGAAGCGCCGGAAGGGCCGCCAATTCGGTGGCCTCCTCGAACCTCGGCGCATGACCGAGAGGCCCAGACGGCGGTGATCCAGGAGGCCTGCATGCAGGGCATCCCACGTGGCCCGTTGACGATCTCGTCAAGGCCATGGGCAGTCGGGGACCAGCAAGAGCCCGGTCTCGCGGCTATGCGAAGCGATCAGCGGCAAGGTGAGGGCCATCCTCGCCAGCCTCTCGATCGTGACTGGCGCTCGCCATTGTCCTCGGAGCAATGGCGGACAAAGGCTCGCCACTGGATCGACGCCACCTGTCTGAAGTTCCGGCGTGGCCGAAGGGGCGTGAAGAGGAAAAGACGTATTCTTGCCAACAACCGCTGCGCGCCCATGCGCGTTCAAGCGCGATACCATGCAGGATTTTCTGCCTCTTCGCCGCAACTCATGGTGATTTCAGCCTTGTTTTCGGGGTCTTGGACATATAGAGCGGGCAGCGGAGTGGTGGCCGAGTGGTCGAAGGCACACCCCTGCTAAGGGTGCAGACGGGAAACCGTCTCGAGGGTTCGAATCCCTTCCACTCCGCCAGCGCATAAAGTATTGATATTAAAAGATTTTATGCCTCTGGCATTGGGCGTGATTTCCGCGGCCCGCGGTGCCCGATGCCCGCTAGAGGCTTCAAATCACAGGCGAAATAGCCGCCCGGAATGACGCGAGCCTCTGTTTGGCATTTGGCGCGATACGGTTTTTAGCGGCGCTCACAGCTAAGGGGATTCACTCTGGCTGCCGATGATTGAACAGGTGCATGAGACCTGGGGCTTTGCTGCATGTTCTATCATATGGGTCCTGTATAAGACGATTTCCGCCAAGACCTTCTGTCAGTGAAAGTCCCTTGAACCTGGGATGATGCGCGCGTTTCGGGGGTGGCACGGCATGGGCGCCGGGATTGGGTGCTTTACCTCGTCCGCGCGGGAAAGGGGCGGCGCAAGGCTGCGGTCGGACAGGCGCAGAAGAACGGCGCTGCGGTCCTGCAATGATTCCACCACGATATGGGTCACGCCAGAGGCCGTGTCGCGTTGAACCCGGCCCGTCACCTGCATCAGCCGCGCGGTCATGATCACCTTGCGGAAGGCGGCCATCATCTTGGGCCAGACCACCAGATTGGCCACGCCGGTTTCATCCTCGAGCGTGATGAAGCAGACGCCCTTGGCGCTGCCCGGGCGCTGGCGGACCAGTACAAGCCCCGCCATCTGCAGGCGGCGGTTGTTGGCAACCCCGGCCAGATCGGCGGCGCGGACAAACCCCTGCCGCGTCATGCTGGCGCGCAGGAACGCCATCGGATGGGCCTTCAGCGACAGGCGCAGGGTCTGGTAGTCGGCCACCACCTGTTCGCACAGCGGCATTTGCGGCAGTTGCGCCAGAGGTTCGTGGCCCTCGTCCCGCTTGGCCCCGAGCAGCGGCAGGTCGGGGGCATCGCGCAGGGCCTTTGCCTCCCACAGGGCGGCGCGGCGGTCCAGCCCGATCGAGCGGAAGGCATCAGCCGCAGCAAGGACACGGACCGTCCTGGCATTCAGGCGCGCACGGGCGGAAAGATCGGCAAGGCTGGCAAAGGGTTCGTCCCTTGCCTGCATCAGCCGCTCTGCCGCCCTCTGCTCCATGCCCTCCACCTGACGCAGCCCCAGCCGCAGGGCAAAGGCGTTGCCCGCAGGCTCGAGCGTATTGTTCCAGTCGCTGAAGTTCACATCCGCCTCGCGCAGCTCGACCCCGTGCTCTCGCGCATCGCGCACGATCTGGGCCGGGGCGTAGAACCCCATCGGCTGCGAGTTCAGCAGCGCACAGGCAAAGGCCGCCGGATAATGGCATTTCAGCCAAGCCGAGACATAGACGAGCAGGGCAAAACTGACCGCATGGCTTTCGGGAAAACCGTAATCGCCAAAGCCCTTGATCTGATTGAAACACCGTCGGGCGAATTCGGGGTCGTAGCCACGATCGATCATCCGGCCGACCATCAGGTCTTCAAGCCGACCGATAGTGCCGCGCGACCGGAACGTGGCCATGGCACGACGCAGTTCGTTGGCCTCGGCCGAGGTAAACCGGGCCGCGTCCATGGCGATCTTCATTGCCTGTTCCTGGAAGATCGGCACGCCCAAGGTGCGGGACAGGATGTTTTCCAGCTCCTTCTGGGGATGCTCCGGGCCGGGGGCAGGATATTCAACCTTCTCTTGCCCGCTGCGCCGCCGCAGATACGGATGAACCATGTCGCCCTGAATGGGACCGGGACGGACAATGGCGACCTCGATCACCAGATCGTAGAAGCGGCGGGGCTTCAGCCGGGGCAGCATGTTCATCTGCGCCCGGCTTTCCACCTGAAATACACCGATACTGTCCCCCCGGCACAGCATGTCGTAGGTGTCCGTATCGTCCGCCGGAATCGAGGCAAGGTCATGCGCGACGCCATATTGGCAGCGCAGGATTTCAAAGCATTTGCGGATGCAGGTCAGCATCCCCAGGGCCAGAATATCCATCTTGAGGATGCCAAGTTCATCGATGTCATCCTTGTCCCATTCGATGAAACTGCGCTCTGGCATGGCGGCATTGCCGATGGGCACGGTTTCGTGCAACGCACCTTCTGTCAGGATAAATCCGCCGACGTGCTGGGACAGATGGCGCGGCATGCCGATAATCTGTTCGGCCAGCCGGATCGTGCGGGCCATCAGGGGATCGGTCAGGTCCACCCCTGCCTCGCGGCTGTTGGCCTCGCCCATGCTGGTGCCCCAGGAACCCCAGACGGTTTTCGCCAGCGCCGCCGTCACATCTTCCGAAAGTCCCATGACCTTGCCCACCTCACGGATAGCCGAGCGCGGGCGATAGTGAATCACGGTGGCGCAAAGGCCAGCGCGATGGCGGCCATACTTGTCATAGATATGCTGAATCACCTCTTCGCGGCGCTCATGCTCGAAATCCACGTCGATGTCGGGTGGCTCGTCACGGTCGAGGCTGATGAAACGCTCGAAGAGCAACTCCTGCTCGGTGGGATCGACCGAGGTGATGCCCAGCACATAACACACCGCCGAATTGGCCGCCGATCCGCGCCCCTGGCAGAGGATGCCCTGCGCCCGTGCCCAGAGGACGATTTCGTGGACGGTGAGGAAATACTGCGGGATCTTCTTCAGCCCGATGATCTCCAGTTCCCTGACCAGCAGATTGCGCACCTTGCCCGGCAGGCCCGCAGGATAGCGCTGCGCTGCCCCTGCCCATGTCAGCTTTTCCAGCTGGCTTTGCGCGGTTTCGCCTGCGGGCACGGTTTCGTGGGGATAGACATAGGCCAGCTCCTCCAGCCCGAACCGGCACGCATCGGCCACCTCGCGCGTGGCGCGGATGGCATGGGGCCAGTCGGCGAAAAGGCGCACCATCTGGGCGGGGGATTTCAGGTGGCGTTCGGCATTGGCGTCCAGCAGGAAGCCCGCCCTGTGGATCGTGGTCTTTTCGCGGATGCAGGTCATCACGTCCTGCAGGGGGCGGCGGTCGGGGGCGTGGTAATGCACGTCATTGGTGGCAAGGATCGACAGGCCATGCGCCCGGGCAAGCCGGTCGAGCCGGTTGATCCGGGCCCGGTCGTCGCCGCGATAGAGATAGCTGACCGCGATATGGCGCAGCGTCGGTAGAAGGCGGGTCAGGTCCGGCAGGCGGTGGGCCAATCCGGCATCGGGCAGCGCGATCAGTTGCACCCCTGCGGCATGGGCAGCCAGATCGGCCAGCGTGATGTCGCAGACGCCCTTGGCCTGCCAGTTCTGGCCGGTGTCGTGCCGTTTGCCTTTAGTCAGAAGGCTGCAGAGCCGACCATAAGCCGCGCGGTCGCGGGGATAGGCGAGAAACTCTTCGCCCGTGACCAACTGCAGTCGGCAGCCGATGACCGGGCGCAGGCTGGCCTTGCGCGCCTCGGCATGAAGGCGGACGACCCCAGCCATCGTGTTCAAATCGGCCACACCCAAAGCATCATATCCAAGCGCATGGGCAGTGGCGGCCAAATCGCTGGCCTCGGACGCTCCGCGCAGAAAGGAGAAAGGTGTAGTCACGCCAAGCTCTACATAATCCGCGCGCGGATTGGGGAGAAAATCCCCGGTCAGTGTCTTGCGGATTCGGCGGGTGTCATTGTCTGGCATCAGGCGAATATCCCATGCACGAACCATCGCGGAGCGCCGCCACGGCCATCGTCTTGCAACCCTTCCCGAAAGAGCCAGAAGCGGTGACCCACCTCATCCTCGACCTTGAAATAATCGCGCAGGCGCGTGCCGGGCTTGTCCAGCCACCATTCCGGCGCGATGCGCTCCGGCCCCTGATAGCGTGTGACGCGATAACCGCGCCGCCGCCATTGGAACTGCGCCGGCGGACCTTCGGGCATGGCATAGAGCACGCCTACCTCTTCAGGATGATCCAGCAGGCGCTGGGGGCGTTCGGATACCGGATACGGCTGGCCGGGCGCATCGGCCATCGGGGCGACCCGCGTCTCGGCCCGTTCGGGGATATGGCTTGCGACGGGTCGAAGCTGCGCCAAAGCCGTGTGGCCGAAGCGCGCCGTCAACCTGTCTACAAGTTGTGAAATCTCAAGCCCGGTATCGCTGCCGCCCGCAAGATCGACCTGCCGCTCGCAAAGGGGTTCGGTTACCAGGGCTTCGAGCGATATCAGGTCAAAACCAAGCCCCGGATTCATCTGCTCCAGCCGGTCGCGGAAGAGAAAGACCATATGAGCCGGGTCGCGGCTGGGCAGGGCACAAGCAACCTCGATGCGGCTGATCTCGCCATCGGTGCGGTAGACGGTCAGGCGCAGACGGCGCGCGCCCTGATGGGCCGGGGCCATTTGGCCGCACAGATCCGCGCACAGGTCCGGCAGGTGATGGGTGGGATCAAGGATCGGCTCGGCCAGTTTTGCATCGGTGCGAAAGACCGGCGGTATGTCGGGCGGGGAAATCGGCTCGGGCAGATGACCCGTCATCTGGTCCAGCCGGATCAGCGGGTTCTGCGCGGGGGCCGCGCGCGAAAACCTGCGTGCCAGCGAAAGGCGCGGCAGACCGGCGAGAGAACCAATCGAGCGCAACCCCAGCCGGTTCAGCAGCAGCACCGTCTCTGCATCCAGCCGCAGGGCCGCCACCGGCAGCGGAGCGAGGTCGGCCAGATCGTGACAGATCGCCCGTACCGGCCCGAACCGTGCCAGTGCCCAGGCCGCACCCAAACTCGGCGCCGACGCCAGCCGGGACGAAAACCCCAGCAGTGAAAGGCTGGCCTCCATCCGCACCAGCATCTCCGCCTCGCCGCCCCACAGATGGTCCGACCCGGAGGTATCGAGGATCAGCCCATGCCCCCCGGGCGGCGTCTCGGCCGTCCAGTTGTCCGCTGTCGTCCAGGGACACCAGCGCCGCGCCCAGAGGGCGAGGCGTTCCAGCGCCGCCATGTCGCCCTCGCAATCGGCATAGTCCACCCGCAGCTGCGGGCAGAGCGCACGCATGTCGGCCACGCGCGCGCCGATCGTTACCCCTGCCAGATGCGCCATCCGATTGACGTCATGTATGACCGGGCCATGTGGGCCCTCGACCGCCAGCACCTGCGGCAGATCATCGGGCAGCGCGTTGCCCGACCGCTCCTGTATCTTCCGCCAGCGTTCCATCGGGAAGTGCGGCAACCAGATCGACACGATCCTGCGCCCCACGCTCATGGCGCACCAGCCATTTTCCCGGCCGCCCGTCGCGCGATCGGAACAGCTCTACCCGCCAGCATGGATCCCCGGGCGCACGCGGATCGTCGGGATTGGAGGCCGAGGGAAGCGTGGCAATCCTCCAGCGATCGCGCGCCGCGCTCAGATCGGCATTCGCCGCCTGCCGGATCAGCCAGCAGGGCACGGCAGAGGCCTCGCTCCGCAAGGCCAGCCGCTTCATCGCCGTAAAGCTCACCGCCGTCGGGTTGCCCCGGATTTCCGCGATGACCGCAGCCAACACCCGGCAGCGCAACCCCTCCTCGACCGCGGTCATCACATCGACCGGCCGGGAAAGTTGCATCACCATCAGGGGTCTTTGCAGACCAAGACCTGCCAGAAAGGGCCGCCCCTTTTCCTGCAGCACCAGTCGGTCCTGAATCCAGAGCACAGGCGCCGCCCCGGGGCCAAGCCGCGCCAGGACGAACCCGATCGCGGCCGCCTCTGCCCCTGGTTCTGGAAAGACCTCGGACAGGGTTCCGTCGGCCCGCGGCGCACGGGAACCCGACCGCCGAGCTTGGACTATGGAAGGTGCATCCATTCGGAACATGGAACACGGAATCACACCAATCGTTCTTGTTTTGTTCTGATATTATGAATATGAGCGGCAGGCAAGACAAACTGTCCCGTCGTGGAAGGTACGCGAAAAGTCGGCGATTGCCGGGCAGTCGATCTGTGAAAATATTCATATATTTCAAATATCTGCGCATATTTCCCGACCGAAATTCTGCCGTGTTTTCTGGGGGTCGGGAAAAGGAACATGTCTCTGGTTCGAATCCAGAGTGCTCCGCCAGCCACATAACATATTGGCAGTGAACGACTATCTGCACCGAGGCTTGTCACGCCATTTCCGTGACAGGCGAGGCACGCGGCACCCAGAGACAGGAAGTGACAGGCGAAATACACGCCCGAAATGGCGCGGGTCCCTGTTTGGCATTTGGCGCGATACGATTTTCGCAGGCTGCTTCTGGCGCCGGACCTGACTTTCGGTGGAGTGGAAGCTGACTGCCGCCCAATTCCCCAAGCAGATCACCGACCCAGCCAGCTGCATATGGCGTCAGACGCGGCTGCCCACACCGCCTCCAGGGCACGAGCCGGCCCCGAGATTTCGTAGTCCGCCATGATAGCCTTGATCAGACGTTCGTAGTGTTGCAGCCGCAACAAGCACCTACCCAGCAATCGCTGGACCTCATGCTGAAGCGCCTGCAGCGCTTCGTCAGATACTGCCGTCATTATGTCGCCCCATTGAAAATCTGCTCATGCTGCCAAGGAGATGGTAGCGATGAGAGCGACGCCGGGCGACAATCTGAAGCGGAGCACCGCGAAGCGCAAGACGGCGCTGGTCGTCAGGATCATCCAAGGAAGGACGACGGTTGCCGAGGTCAGTCGGGCCTTTGGCCTTTTGCTCTCCGAAATCGAAGACTGGGTCGATCATGCCAGGCGGGGCATGAAGAATGGGTGCATCGCAGACGGCCGGGAGGCAATGGCGCCTACGATCCGCGGTTGTACATGCCTTCATAGATCGGTGTCAGCGTCTCGACCTCGAAAAGCGACGAGACGGAGGTGCCGTTCCAGATATTCATGATCGCCTGCGCGAACATCGGCGCGGTGGGCACGATGCGGATATTCTTCGTTTTCTTCACGGCCTCCGTCGGCTGGATCGAATCGGTGATCACGAGCGATTTCATCACCGATTTCTCGATCCGCTCGACCGCGGGGCCGGAAAGGACGCCGTGGGTGATGTAGGAATGAACCTCCTTCGCGCCCGCTTCGATCAGCGTCTCGGCTGCCTTGCAGAGCGTGCCTGCCGTGTCGCAGATATCGTCGACGATGATGCAGCTCTTGCCCTCGACCGAGCCGATCACCGTCATTCCCGCCACTTCGCCCGCCTTCTCGCGCCGCTTGTCGACGATGGCCAGGGGCGCGTTGATGCGCTTGGCGATCTCTCGCGCGCGCGCCACGCCGCCCACATCGGGCGAGACGATCATCAGTTCGTCCATCTTGCCCTTGAAATGATGCTCGATATCAAGCGTGAAGATCGGGCTCGCATAGAGGTTGTCCACCGGAATGTCGAAGAAGCCCTGGATCTGCGCCGCGTGCAGGTCGAGCGTCAGGACGCGGTCGACACCAGCCTCTGTCAGAAGGTTCGCGACCAGCTTGGCAGAGATCGGCGTGCGGGCCTTGGCGCGGCGGTCCTGGCGGGCATAGCCGAAATAGGGGATCACGGCGGTGATGCGGCTGGCCGAGGACCGGCGCAGCGCGTCGGTCATGATCAGAAGCTCCATCAGGTTGTCGTTCGCCGGGTTCGACGTCGGCTGGATGATGTACATATCCTCGCCGCGGACATTCTCGAACACCTCGACGAAGATCTCCTGATCGTTGAACCGCTCGACCCGCGCATCGACGAGGCCAACGTTCACCCCGCGGTGCATCGACATGCGCCGGGCGATGGCGCTGGCGAGCGGGCGGTTGGCGTTGCCGGAAATGAGTTTCGGTTCGGTCATCACGGGCATATGTCGTCCTTGTCGCGGGGCCCATGCCGGGTCGGTCCGGCATCCGTCGGGGATTCGGGCGCGTTGCACTGCCTCTATCACCCGGATAGGGTCGCGGCAATTTGTTGGAGGGCATATGGCCAGGGACGTTGTGCAAAGTGCGCAGATTTTTCAGGTGAGCTATGGCGCGGGCGCGCGGCGCGGGCTGGCGCTGCATTGCTCGCTGGCGCATTCCGGCGCTTGGAAGACCTGTTTCGCCACGCTGGAAGAACCGATCACGATTGATGCTTTCGATCTGCCCGGTCACGGCAAGTCGCCCGACTGGGATGGCCAGTCCGATTATGTCGCCCTCTGCCGTTCGGTCGCCGAGGATCTGATCGGCGAGGAACCCGTCGATCTCATCGGCCATTCGGGTGGCGCGGTGGCGGCGCTTCAGCTGGCGCTCGACCGGCCTGACCTTGTCCGGACACTGACCCTGATCGAGCCGGTGCTGTTTGCTGCCGCGCGCGGTACGCCTGAGTTCGAGGCCTGGGCAGAGGCGATGTCCCCCTATGTGACGGCGCTTGCAAAGGGTGAACGGATGGAAGCGGCCGAGAGCTTTGCCCGTATCTGGGGCACGGGGACAGCTTGGGAAGAGATCGAACCCCGGACGCGCGCCTATATGGCCGAACGCATCTATCTGATCGCGGCGGGCGATCCCGGGCTGATCGAGGACAACTTCGGCATCCTCGGTGAAGGTCGGCTTGAAGCGCTCGACCTGCCGGTGATGATCATCGTGGGCGGCGACAGCCCCCCGATCATCGGCGTGATCGCCGAGGCGGTCGCCCGGCGCCTGCCCGATGTCGGCCTCGCCGAAGTGCCGGGGGCCGGGCATATGCTGCCGATCACCCATCCCGCGCAGGTCGCAGGGCTGATAGACATCAACCTGTCGCGCGACTGACCATGGACCCCCGGGAGGCTTCGCGTTGCCTTCGGCACTTGTCGTAAGCTGCGTCCAGCGAAGAGGGACGGCGCGGACCGATGAGCCGCCCGCTCAGCCCGCCCGCAAAAGGTCGAGAAAGGCCTCGACCTCCGCTTCGGTCGTCGCCCAGGAGCATACGAAGCGCGCCGAAAGGGCCACATCGTCCGCACCCTCGAGGCTCTGGTCGAAGGGCCAGAGGTAATAATGCCCGCCCGCCGCCATCGCCGTGCGGTGCAGCCCGCGCGGCAGGCGGGCGAAGACGATATTGCCCTCGGTCGGATGGACGAGGCTGCCACCAGGCAGGGCGGCGAGGCCTGCCGACAGGCGCGCGGCCATGCGGTTCGACTGGCGCGCCAGATGCAGCCAGAGCCCGTCGGTCAGATAGGCCTCCATCTGTGCAGACAGATAGCGGTGCTTGGAAAAGAGATGGCCGCCGCGCTTGCGCCGCAGTTCGAATTCCCAGGCCTTGGCCGGATCGAAGATCACCAATGCCTCGACGCCAAGGCATCCGTTCTTGGTGGCGCCGAACGAGAGAAGGTCCACCCCGGCCCGCCAGGTCATCTCGGCCGGGCTTGCGCCGGAGACCACCAGCGCATTGGCGAAACGTGCGCCGTCCATATGGCTCGCCATGCCTTCGGCGCGGGCAGGCGCGGTCAGCGCCGCGACCTCCGCGGGGCGGTAGAAGGTGCCCGCCTCGGTCAGGTTCGTCAGGCTGAGTGCGCCGTGCTGATGGTGATGGACGCCGCCCTGCGGGGTCTGGTTCATCCGCGCGGCCAGCGCTTCGGGCGTGATCTTGCCGTGCGCCCCGGCGATCCCGGCGATCCGGCCGCCGCCAATGTAGAATTCCGGCGCGCCGCATTCGTCCGCGACGATATGCGCCTCTTCATGGGCATAGACAGTGCCCCAGACCGGGCAGGCGAGCGAGAGCGCCAGCGAATTGGCCGCCGTGCCGGTCGGCACCAGAAAGACCGCCGCCTCGGGCGCCTCGAACGTCTCGCGGATCAGCGCGCGCACCCGGTCCATGATCGGATCGGTTCCGTAGGAGGGGGCGTAACCCTCGTTTGCGGCCAAGAGCGCGGCCATCACTTCGGGCGCGGCGCCCGATGTATTGTCGGAGGCGAATTCCATCACAGAACCTCGATGATATGATCTTCCCAATCGTCCTCATGGACGGTGAATTCCGAAACCGTCCAACCCCGGACCGACTGGCCTGCGGCGTGCACGCTTTCCGGATCGCCAGAGATCAGCGGGTGCCAGGGTTCGAGCGGCCGGTCCTCGGCCCGAAGCCTGTAGGCGCAGGTCGCGGGCAGCCAGTAGGCGATCTTGCCGATGCCGCCCTTGGTCAGCACCACGCATTCGGGCACGAAGGTCTTGCGCGTCCGGTACTGGGTGCAGCGGCAGCTGTCGGCGTCAAGAAGGCGGCAGGCGACATTGGTGAAGTGGACTTCACCGGTCTCCTCATCCTCAAGCTTGTTCAGGCAGCATTTGCCGCAGCCATCGCACAGCGCCTCCCATTCCGCCGAGGTGAGGCGGGAAAGCGGCAGGGTCCAGAATTCGGGGCGAAGAGCGTCGTCTGTCATGGCGGCCCACTCTGGCCGAGCGTCCGGCGAAAGGGAAGGGGTCAGAGCTTGCTCAGAATGGCGCGGGCGCGGTCGCAGTCGGCATTCATCTGGGCGATGAGCGCCCCGAGCCCGTCGAAGCGCATCTCGGGCCGCAGATAATCGACGAGCGCCACCGACAGGTGCTGGCCGTAGAGATCGCCCGCGAAGTCGAAGAGGTAGGTTTCGAGATTGGGTAGGTTTTCCCCGAACATCGGCCGGACGCCAAGGCTTGCGGCGCCATCGTAGCTGCCGGCCAGAGGTCCGGTCAGCACATCGACCTTCACCGCATAAACCCCGAGCTTTGGCAGGTGCAGCCCGTCGAGCGCCATGTTGGCGGTCGGAAATCCAAGCGCGCGGCCGCGCTTCTCGCCATGAAGCACCTCGCCCTCGATCCGGTGCCAGTGGCCAAGCATGGCCTGCGCATCGCGCGGACGCCCTTCGGCCAGTGCCGCGCGGATGTTGGTGGAGGAAATGTCGAGCCCTTCGAAGCGCACGATCTCGGCCACGGTGACGCCGAAGCCGAGGCGCTCGCCGAGCGCCTTCAGCGTCCCGGCGTTGCCCTTGCGGCCGCGGCCGAAGCAGAAATCGGCGCCGACCGTGACATGCGACACACCAAGGCCGCGCGACAGGACCTCTGCCGCGAAGGTCTCGGCCTCCATCCCGGCGAGGCGGTGATCGAACGGCAGTTCAAAGAGTTCCGCCACCCCGAGCTTTTCCAGCCGGTGGGCGCGGGCCTCGGCATTCATCAGCCGGAAGGGGGCGGCGGCGGGGGCGAAGAACTGGCGGGGGTGGGGTTCAAAAGTGATGATGCCCAAGGGGGCGGGGGCGGCGGTCCGGGCGCGGCCGATCACCGCCTGGTGGCCGAGATGGACGCCGTCGAAATTGCCCATGGCGACGGTCGCGCCGCGCGCGGACGGATGGGTCCCTTGCCAGTCGGTGTGCGTGCGCATCTGCCCCTGTCGGCGGATGGCCCCGCCTGCACTCAGTCGAACTTGCGGCTCGGTGCCAGAACCAGCGCCTCGCCTTTCAGGACCACCCTATCGCCCACGGCGCAATGGGTTTCAAGGGTCACGCGGCGTCTGGCATGGTCGATCGCCGTGACCTTCACCTCGGCATGGACGGTATCGCCGGGACGGACGGGCGCCATGAATTTCAGCGTCTGGCCGAGATAGACGGTCCCATGGCCGGGAAGCTGCTCGCCGATCACCGCCGAGATGAGGCCCGCGGTCAGCATGCCATGGGCGATACGTCCTTCGAAGATCGTGTCACGCGCATAGGCCTCGTCGAGATGAACCGGATTGCGATCGGTCGAGACCTCGGCAAAGAGCTCGATATCCCGATCGGTGATGGTTTTCTGGAGATAGCGGGTCATGCCGATCTCCAGGTCCTCGATGCAGATCGTTCCGCGCGGCTGATTGTCGAGCATCATCTGAGTCCCGGGGTTGATTGCGGTGCAGCATAGAGGATGCTGCGGCGCGGCGCAATCGGCTTGGTAATTTACGACCGATTTTTTGGCAAATGAGGCAACAAAGTTGCTTTTTCACATGGGGATGTTTCGCCCGCTTGCGCGGGCGATCGCAGGGGCGCTGCCCCCGGACCCCCGAGGTATTTTCGCCAAGATGAAGAAGGATCAGCGCAGGCGGCCGATGGCGTAGCTGGGCGACATCCGGGCGGCGGAGAGCCAGCTGGCGAGCCGGGCCGGATCGGGGTTTTCGACGTCCGCGCCGAACTCATTGGCGGCGAGGCCGCCGGTGATGAAGAGCGCGTCGATCCCTTCGCCCATCGCGCCCGAGATATCGGTGGCGATGCCGTCGCCCACGGCGAGGATGCGCGCATCCTCGATATCGCCGAGCGCGGCGAGGCGGCGGCGGGCGAGGTCGTAGACCGGCGGATGGGGCTTGCCGAAATACAGGCTTTCGCCGCCCATTTCCGTGTAAAGCTGCGCAAGCGCGCCCGCACACCATTCGCGCACCGCGCCGCGGTCGACGACGATATCGGGATTGGCGCAGAGAAGCTTCATGCCCTTGGTCTTTGCGTAGAGGAAATCGGCACGATAGACCGACGGGTCGGCCATCGGATCGAAGGGGCCGGTGCAGACGATCCCTTCGGCCTCCTTGAGCGGAACCCTGGTGATCTCGACCGGATCATCAAGGATTTTCAAGGGGCTGAAGAAGCCGGCGTCGGTTTCCCCGTCGCCGATGAAATAGACCTTCTGCCCGACGACGCCCCGAAACATCGCCGCGCGCGCGCTGTCGCCCGAGGAGGCGATCGTGTCCCAGCAATCGCGGGGGACGCCGATCCGGTCGAGCTGATCGGCGACCGAGGCGCGGGGGCGGGGAGAGTTGGTGACGAGCACCACCTTGCCGCCGCGGTCCCGGAAGGATCGCAGGGCGGCGACGGCTGCAGGGAAGGGGCGGATGCCGTCATGGACGCAGCCCCAGAGATCGCAGAAGAGCGCGTCATACCCTTCGGCGATTTCGGCCAGCGACTGGATGATGCGTGTCATGGGGCGGGTTCCTTCGCGGGAAACGGGCGTCTGGCTTGCGTCTGGCTTGCGTCAGGCCTGCGTCTGGCATCCGTCCCGACAGCGTCCCGACGGATGGGCCGCCGCCCGGGGCGGGGCAGCGGCACCGATGTTACATCTTCAGCGCGGGAATGATCTGCTTTTTCCGGCTCATGATGCCGGGCAAAACGACCGTGTCGCCCGCGACCTTGGCACCGAAGGAGGCTTCTGCGATGCGCTTCACCAGATCGTTCGGGACGAGAAGCGTCGCCTCTTCCTTCAGGATGTCGACGACGAAGAGCAGGACCTGATCGGCGCCGTCTTCGCGGGCCACGCCCTCCATCGAGGCCATGAGCGCGGCCTTGCGGTCGAGGACGGCCCTGGGCGAGGTGGTTTCCAGGACCGAGACGCGCAGTTCCTTGCCGTCGATGTTGTATTCCTTGGAATCCATGCGCAGCAGTTCGGCGTCCGAGAAGGCCGAGACATCGGACTTGGCGGCGAACATCTCGGCGGCATAGGCCGGGATCGAGACGCCGAGGTCGGCGGCGAGTTTCTCTGCCACGGCCTTGTCATGCGCGGTGGTGGTGGGCGAGCGGAATTCCAGCGTGTCGGAGAGGATGCAGGACAGCATCGCGCCCCTGATCGCCTTCGGCGCTTTCGCGAGGTCGGCACCCATCAGGTCGTGCATGATGGTCGCGGTGCAGGCGAGCGGGCGGATGGTGATGTCGATCGGGCTGCGGGTCTTCAGGCCGCCCGCCAGCATGTGATGGTCGATGATGCCCTGGATCTTCGCCTCGTTGACCGAGGGCGGCAGTTCGGCGGGGTTGTTGGTGTCGACGATCACGACGCTATCGTCAGCCGACACATCCGCGATGATCGCGGGTTTCTCGAGGCCCCAGTGCTTCAGCACGAAGGCCGCTTCGGTGTTGGGTTCGCCGAGAAGGACGGGCTTGGCGGGCGTGCCCCTAACCTCCGACAGGTACCAGGCCCAGATGATGGGCGAGCCGGTGGAGTCGGTGTCGGGGGATTTGTGGCCGAAGACGAGAATGGTCATGGGAAGGGTCCGTCGATGGGGAAATCGCGGGCCTTATAGGGCCGCGCGCAGGCAATGTCACGCCGGCGCGGGCAATGATCCGGCTTGCGGGGCACGCCCCCATCCCCCATCGCTTCCCGATAGGGGGAGGGTGTCGTCAGGGGGGCGCGGAGTTCGGGGGTGGCCCTGATCGGTGGCAGGCGTGCGGCACGCAGATTGACGGTTGGGCGGGCCTGGGCTAGCCTGAGGACCTCTTGAGAGGAGTGCGCGACGATGGATCTTTTCCGCTGACCCTGTAACGGTCCGCCGCTTGCCCGGGCCGAAAGTGCCGGGCGTGCCATCCTGCAAGAGGAGTGCCATGAAGATGGACAAGTCAGCCTGCCCCCCCGGGGCGGGGGTGAGCGGTTCCGCGTGTGACGCGGGGCCTGACGTTCCCTTTCCGAAACAGGCATATCATGACGAAGAAACCTGTCGTTCCCCCTCAATCCATGGGGCGGGCCACGCTGGCCTTGCCCGGCCAGACGTTCCCCCTGCCCAAGGCCGCCGGATTCGATCCCGCGGCGCTGAAGGGCGGGCGGTTTGCCGGGGCGAAGCCCGGGCCTGCCAAGGGCAGAAAGGTTCCGCTGCCGGGCAAGTCGCGCGGACGCTGAAGTCAGTCGTAGAAGGCCGGGGCTTTACGGAGCCCCGGCCGCTGAGCCGGGTCATGACCGTAGATCAGCATGGCGTCATGCTTGGCTTGCACGGCGAAAAGCGTCTGCGCAGACCGGGCGGCGGCGGCGCGGTCCCCGGCGTCGGGGAAACCTTCGTCCGGTTCGGAGGCGCGGTTGATCGCGTCGGCCGCCAGAAGCATCGACCGGCCCGATGGCAGGGTGACGAGGGCAGACAGATGGCCGGCCGTGTGACCCGGCGTCGGTATCAGGCTGAGACCGGGGCAGAGCTCGGTCGGCGCATCGATTAGGTGATAGGCGGCCGCGGGCCAGTCCATCGGGCGGACGTCGAAGAAGTAGCAGGGTTTCGGGTCGGCGCGTTCGATCCGGGTCATCCAGACCGGCCTGGCGGCGAAGAGGGGCAGCGAGCCGACATGGTCGATATGGCCATGGCTGACAATGACATGCGTGACGTCGGCGGGCGCAAGGCCCAGAAGCGCCAGCTGGCCCGCGGCGGTCTGGCGGGCGGAAAATCCGATGAGGGCGCCGAAGCGGGCCAGGCCGTCGCGGGCTGCCGTGGGGCCGGGGGCAGTGGCATAGTCCGGCGGAAAGCCCGTGTCGAAAAGGATGCGCTCGCCCCGGTCGGTTTCCAGAAGAAAGCCGGGTATGCCGATGGTACGCACGCCGGGGCCGACGTCGAAAAGGCCGAAGTCAAGGACATGGAGGCGCAAAACCCGGCCCTGGGGTGCGGCGGAACGCATCATCAGAAGGGCTCGCGTGCCAGGCTGTAGCCCGCCTGTTCGAGGAGCTTCAGAAGCCCCTCCTTGCCGGAAAGGTGGCCCGCGCCGACCGCGACCACCAGCCTCTTGCCCGGCGCGGCGTTGCGCAATACCTCGACCCAGGCGCGGTTGCGGGCATAGACCAGCGCCTCTTCCATTTCGGTGAAGTCCTGGTTGAGTGCGTCGGCCTCGTCGGGCATCTCGCGGATCGCGGCCAGGCGGGCGAAATCCATGATCTGGCGATGGTCCTCGCGGAAATAGCTTTCCATCATCGTCCGGAGCATATCCTCTGATCGTGCGGCCGTCGGCAGGGCGACGCGCAGCATGTCGATCTGTTCCTCCGGCGGGATCGCGCCGAATATCCGGAAGATCGTGTCATAGGGTTCAAGCGCATGCAGCGGCTTGCCCTCGGCTTTCGCCGCCTCGCCAATCAGATGGTCAAGCCCGTCGGCGCCCGAGGCCATGGTACCCATGGCGCAGGGCGGCATCGACAGAAGGACCGAGACATACCAGGGCTGCATCTTCGAGGCCATGAAGGGCGGGATGCCGCGTTCGACCATCGCGGCAGAGAGCGTCTGCCAGTCCGCCGCGCTCAGCCGTTCGGGCAGGGTGGGACCGGTCGAGACCATGAGGTCGGGCCGGGTGGCCATCGCCGCCTGTATCTCCTCCATCTCGCTGTCGGTCGCTTCCAGATAGACGGCATCGGCGGCGCGGATCACCGGCAGCAGGCGCTGGACGGGGGCATCCATGCGCGGATCGTAGACATGCATGGTGCCGATCACCTCGATCGTGCTGTCGTCTTTCACCGCACGCCAGTGGTTGCCCGACGGATAGGGCGCCTGCGCGGTGGCCGCGTCAAGTTCGGCGCGGTCGGCGGGGGGCAGGCTGGCGATCAGGTCCTGACCGGCGCAGTCGAGTGCCGCGGCGGGGCTCGTGGCAGGGGTCAGCAGCAGCAGGACGGCAGCGAGCGCGGGACGGAGCATGGGGGCCTTGCGGTTAGAGGCTGTGGTTCGCGGGCCGGGCGAGACTGCCACGGGTTGTGCGCGATGGCCAGTGCCAACACCCGGCGTCGGTCTGCCGCTCTGCGCGCGCGCCCTTCACGCCTCCGCAAGGGTCCGGTGGTCAGATGGCCTGGAACCGGAGGAGCCGATGACGCAGAGACCCCGTTACTTCAAGCCCACCTCGCTCACCTGGCTTGCCTCGGCCGCGCCGGTTGCCGCGGGTCTCTTCATCGCGTTCGAGCCGGTTCATCACCTCAGCGACTGGGTGAAGGCAGTAAATGCCACCTTCGGCAATACCTCCCCCTATCTCCTGATCAATGCCGGTCTCGTGGGGATCGGCCTTCGCGGGGCGCTCAAGCCCTAGTTTGATTTCCCCCTGAAAATTTTCCGGGCAATCGCCGTTGACTCACGCCTGCGTGACGCCTAACTACGGCGCGTTAGCACTCGACCAACATGAGTGCTAATTCTCATTTGAACCTGGAAACCCAAGGGAGTGTTACCAGATGGCTTTCAAACCGCTGCATGACCGCGTTGTCGTCAAGCGCGTCCAGAGCGACGATAAGACCAAGGGCGGGCTGATCATCCCCGACAGCGCCAAGGAAAAGCCGGCCGAGGGCGAAGTTGTCGCCGTGGGCGAGGGCGCGCGCAAGGATTCGGGCGAGCTGATCCCGATGTCGGTGAAATCCGGCGACCGCATCCTGTTCGGCAAATGGTCGGGGACCGAGGTTACGCTGAACGGCGAAGAACTGCTGATCATGAAGGAATCGGACATTCTCGGCGTCATCGCCTGAGACTGATCCGCTCCCACATCCACATACATCCGAAGGAGAAGCCAGATGGCTGCTAAGGACGTCAAATTCGATACCGATGCCCGCGACCGCATGCTGCGCGGCGTGAACATCCTCGCCGATGCCGTCAAGGTCACCCTCGGCCCGAAAGGCCGTAACGTGGTGATCGAGAAATCGTTCGGCGCGCCCCGCATCACCAAGGACGGCGTGACCGTCGCGAAGGAAGTCGAGCTTGCCGACAAGTTCGAGAACATGGGCGCCCAGATGGTGAAGGAAGTCGCTTCCCGCACCAATGACGAGGCCGGCGATGGCACCACCACCGCCACCGTCCTCGCCCAGGCGATCGTCAAGGAAGGCATGAAGGCGGTCGCTGCCGGCATGAACCCGATGGACTTGAAGCGCGGCATCGACCTCGCGACCACCAAGGTCGTGGAATCGATCAAGGCCGCTGCCCGCAAGGTCACCGACAGCGCGGAAGTTGCCCAGGTCGGCACCATTTCGGCCAACGGCGAGGCCGAGATCGGCCGCCAGATCGCCGACGCGATGCAGAAGGTCGGCAATGAAGGCGTGATCACCGTCGAAGAGAACAAGGGCCTGGAGACCTCGACCGAGGTCGTCGAAGGCATGCAGTTCGACCGCGGCTATCTCTCGCCCTATTTCGTCACCAACGCCGACAAGATGACGGCGGAACTCGACGACTGCCTCATCCTTCTGCACGAGAAGAAGCTTTCGTCGCTGCAGCCGATGGTCCCGCTCCTCGAATCGGTCATCCAGTCGCAGAAGCCGCTGCTGATCATCGCCGAGGATGTGGAAGGCGAAGCGCTTGCCACGCTCGTGGTCAACAAGCTGCGGGGCGGCCTGAAGATCGCCGCCGTCAAGGCGCCGGGCTTCGGCGATCGCCGCAAGGCCATGCTGCAGGACATCGCGATCCTGACCGGCGGCCAGGTGATTTCGGAAGACCTTGGCATGAAGCTGGAAAATGTCGGCCTCGACATGCTCGGCCGCGCCAAGCGCGTCCTGATCAAGAAGGACGACACCACCGTCATCGACGGCGCCGGTGAAAAGGCCGAGATCGAGGCGCGCGTCAGCCAGATCCGCGCCCAGATCGAGGAAACCACCAGCGATTACGACCGCGAGAAGCTGCAGGAACGTGTGGCGAAACTGGCGGGCGGCGTCGCGGTGATCCGCGTCGGCGGCATGACCGAAGTGGAAGTGAAAGAGCGCAAGGACCGTGTGGACGATGCGCTGAACGCGACCCGTGCGGCGGTTCAGGAAGGTATCGTCGTCGGCGGCGGCGTGGCGCTGATCCAGGCGGCCAAGACGCTGGAAGGTCTGAAAGGCGCCAATTCCGACCAGGACAACGGTATCGCGATCGTCCGCAAGGCGCTGGAAGCGCCGTTGCGCCAGATCGCCGAGAATGCCGGTGTCGACGGGTCGGTCGTGGCGGGCAAGGTGCGCGAGTCGAACGACAAGACCTTCGGCTTCAACGCCCAGACCGAAGAATATGGCGACATGTTCAAGTTCGGCGTCATCGACCCGGCCAAGGTCGTGCGCACCGCGCTTGAGGATGCGGCCTCGGTCGCCGGCCTGCTGATCACCACCGAAGCCATGATCGCCGAGCGTCCGAAGGACGACAAGGCGCCGATGGGCGGCGGCATGGGCGGCATGGACGG
The DNA here is from genome assembly GCA_041397305.1 of Paracoccaceae bacterium. GTDB lineage: Bacteria > Pseudomonadota > Alphaproteobacteria > Rhodobacterales > Rhodobacteraceae > TMP-24. The sequence goes on from JAWKWX010000005.1 coordinate 212,001, forward strand.
GATGATGTAATCATCCCTCCGGTCACCGGAATCGGGGGCGGCCTTCGGGCCGCCCTTTTTCTTTGCGTTTGCCGGTACGCGCGCCTAGCGTCCGGCCATGCAGCTTTTTCTTCTCACCGCGCTCACCATGGTCGCGTTCGCAGCCAATTCCGTCCTGAACCGGGTCGCTGTCGCGGGCGGGCTGATCGAGCCGGTGCCGTTCGCGGTGGTGCGGCTGCTGGCGGGGGCGGCGATGCTGGGGGGTCTGATCCTCGCGCGCCGCGGCCTGCAGGGGCGGCGCCTCTGGCCGGGGGCGGGGCGGCGGCGGCTGGTCGGGGCCTTTTCGCTGCTTCTTTATCTTTTCGGCTTCTCGCTCGCCTACCGGCGGCTCGATGCCGGGGTGGGGGCGCTGATCCTCTTCGGGACGGTGCAGATCACCATGTTCGCGGGCGCACTCGCGCTGCGCGAACCGGTGCCCGGGCGGCGCTGGGCGGGGGCGGTTCTGGCCTTCGCCGGGCTCTTGTGGCTTTTCGCGCCCTGGGCGCGGGCGGGGCTTGCGGTGAGCCCGCCGCATGCGGGCCTGATGCTGGGCGCCGGTGTGGGCTGGGGCATCTATTCGCTGGCGGCGCGGGGCGCGGGCGACCCGTTGGGCGCGACGGCCTGGAACTTCCTTCTGGCCGTGGTGCCCGGTCTTCTGATCGCCGCGGGACTTGCGGGCGGCATCGGGCTGCAGGGGGCGGCGGCGGAGGGCATTGGTCTGGCGATCCTGTCGGGGGCGGTGACCTCGGGCCTCGGCTATGCGCTCTGGTATCTCGTGCTGCCGGGGCTGGGGCCGTCGCGGGCGGCGGTGGCGCAGCTGACAGCGCCGGTGATCGCGGCGGCAGGCGGGCTCTTGTTCCTGGGCGAGCCGGTCACCTTGCGGCTGGCGGTCGCGGCGCTTCTGGTACTCGGGGGGGTGGCGCTGTCTGCGCGGCCGGCGCGCGGCTGAACGCCCGTGATCCAAAGGCGACCCCGCGCGCGGCGCGCGGGGTCAAGCGATCTCTCGCCGCCCCGGCCTAGCCGGGGCGGCTCGGGCGCCTCCGGCGGAGATATTTGCGCCAAGATGAAGGAGGGTCAGAGGGACTTGACCATGCGGTGGGCAATCTGGGTCTTCGCGCCGAGCGTGACCGGGCGGTTGGCGAGCGCGAGGCGGAAGCCTTCGCGTTCCCAGAAGGCGCGGCCGCGCGGGTTGGCGTCGAGAACGGCGATGTAGAGTTGCGTGGCTTCCCGACGTCGGGCCTCGGCTTCGAGGTGGCGCAGGAAGATGCGCCCGAGGCCGCGGCCCCGGGCGACCGGGGCGAACATCATCAGGCCGAGGAAGGCATCCTTTGCCTCGGGCCAGCCGAAGGCGAGGTCGGCGAGGCCGGCGAGGTGGTCCCGGTCGAAAAGACCGACGCGGTAGCTGGCGGCGGGGTCGACACCAGGCGGGTGGGCGGTGAAATATTCCTCGGTCACTTCGGCGTCGGGATCGGCATCCCGCTCGAGCCGGATATAGTCCGCGGCCTCCAGGAAGAACCGGTCGACGCGGGTGCGGTCGGTCACGGGATCGAGCGGGCGGATCAGCATGGCAGCGCCTCGATCTTCAGGATCTCGAGCTCGATGTTGCCCGCCGGACGGCGCCAGGTGACAAGGTCGCCCGCGCGCGCCCCGAACAGCGCGCGGGCGAGGGGGGAATGGGGGGCGATGCGGCCGAGGCTGGCGTCGGCCTCGTCCTCGCCGACGATGTCGTAGGCGGTCTCCTGGCCCTCCTCGTCGGCCACGGTGACGCGGGTGGCGAAGGCGGCCTCGCGCGGTGTGTCGGGCGGCGGGGTGAGGATCGCGCTTGCGAGCCGGGCCGTCAGATAGCGGATGTCGCGTTCGGCGGCGCGTTCGGGCAGGCGGTCGAGCCGGTCGGGGCGGGCCTTGAGGGCGGCGAGCGATGCCTGGGCCTCGGCGAGGCGCCGCTGCAGATCGGCAAGGCCGCGGGGGGTGACATAGTTCGGATGGGGCGAGAGCGGCAGGTCGGGGAGCGGCGCCGTGTCCGGGCCGTCCTCCTTCACGAAGGCGCGGCTCATGGCGCGATCTCCTCGAGCGGATCGTAATGGGCGGCGGAGGTTTGCGCGAAGGCAATCGCGGCGAGACTGTAGGGCTTCAGCCGGATCTGGCCAAGTTCATGGGCGGCAAAGAAGCGTCGCCGTGACACGACCTTTTGCGGATCGCGCCAGGCCGGGTCGATGCTGCCGCCGGCGAAGCTGCAGCGGAAGAAAAGATCGACCTGGTGAAAGCCCGATCGCGGATCGTGGAATTCGTTCACGAGCGCGAGCGGGCCGACCGCGATCTCGATCCCGCATTCCTCGTGCAATTCGCGGCGGAGGTTGTCGGGCAGCGAGGTGCCGGGCTCGGCCCCGCCGCCCGGCGCGCACCAGAGGTCGGAGCGCCTGCCGGGATAGGCGTTGACAAGGAGAAGCCGTTCCTCGTGCACAAGGATGGCGCGGACGGCGAGGCGGGGCGAGCGGACCTTCATGGGCGGGACTGTGCCTGTCGCCCGCCCGTGACGCAAGGGCGCGGCGGGGAGGGAAGCGTGACGGGCTGCGCGACGGGCCGCGTGATGGGCTGGCGTGATGGGCTGGCGTGATGGGCGCGGAGCGATTATTTCAGTACGATGATCCGCATCCTTCTCCTCTTCTGCCTGTGGTTCGCCGCGCCCGTGGCACGGGCTGATTGCGTGGTTCTGCTGCACGGGCTGGCGCGCACCGACGCGTCGCTCCGGATCATGGAGCGGGCGCTGGAGGAGCGCGGCTACCAGGTGGTCAATTCCGCCTATCCCTCGACCGAGGCGCCGATCGAGGATCTGGTGCGCTTCTATGTGACACCCGCCGTTGCCGCCTGCGGCGAGGACCGGGTGAATTTCGTCACCCATTCCATGGGCGGCATCCTGGCCCGCGCCTGGCTGGCCGACCACCGGCCCAGGCGCATGGGCCGCGTGGTGATGCTGGCGCCCCCCAACAGGGGATCGGAACTGGTCGATACGTTCGGCGGGCTCACGCTGTTCGACTGGGTGAACGGCCCGGCGGGGCTGGAACTGGGGACCGATCCGGCGAGCGTGCCGAACCGGCTTGGCATGGCACGTTTCGATCTGGGGATCATTGCGGGCGACTGGTCGCTGAACCCGATCTATTCCTATGTGATCGGGGGGGCGGACGACGGCAAGGTTTCGGTCGAGGCGACGAAGATCGGCGGGATGAACGACCATATCGTGCTGCCGGTCACCCATACGTTCATGATGAACAACCCGCTGGTGATCGCCCAGGTCGAAGCGTTTCTCTCGACCGGCCGGTTCGACCGCAGGCTGACCTACTGGCAGGCGCTCGGAGAGCTTCTGCCGTAAGGTCGCTCAGTCACGGGCGAGCGCCACGGATTTCACGATCGCATGGCAATGGCTGCCGACGGCAAGGCCAAGCGTCTCGACCGATCGACGGGTGAGGCGGGCGCGGAGCGTCGCCCCCGCAGCCGCCAGATGAACATCGACGGAGGCAGCGTCTAGGTCGGTCAGGCCCCTGACCCGGGCGGGCAGGACGTTCAGCGCACTGAGGCCCTGCGGCGGCGTGCTGGCGATCATCACGTCGCGGGCGCGGACCACCAGCCGCAGTGCCTCGCCCGGTGCAGGCTCGGGATGGAGCGCGGGCAGGATCAGGCTTCCCTCGGGCAGGGAGAGGCGGCAGAGGCCCTGCGGCTCCGGACCCGCATACCGGGCCTCGATCAGGCTGCCCGGCTCTTCCGCGCCGAAGGCGGGGGCGGCGCGCGGGTCGGCGAGGACCTCGGCGGTCGGACCCTGGGCCCGCACCCGGCCTTGGGCGAGCGCGACGGTGCGGGTGGCGAGGCGGGCCACTTCGCCCAGCGAGTGGCTGACATAGAGGATCGGCAGGTGCGCCTCGTCGCGCAGCCGCTCGATCAGCGGCAGGAGTGCGGCGCGGCTTGCGGCGTCGAGCGCCGAAAGCGGCTCGTCCATCAGCAGAAGGCGCGGACGGGCGAGGAGCGTGCGGGCAAGCGCCACCCGCTGCGCCTCGCCGCCCGACAGCGTGGCGGGGCGGCGGGAGAGGAGGGGGGTGAGGCCAAACCTGTCCGCCGTCGGCAGGAGGTCGGGCAGGCAGGCGGCGCGGCGGGCGGCATAGGCGAGGTTGCCCGCCACGTCGAGATGATCGAAGAGCCGGGACGCCTGAAAGACCAGGCCGACGCGGCGCCGGTGCGGGGGGGTGAAATGGCGGCCATCCTCCCAGGTCTCGTCGCCGAAGCGGATCAGCCCGCCCGTGCGCTCGAACCCGGCGATGGCGCGCAGGATCGAGCTTTTGCCCGCGCCCGAGGGGCCGAAGATCGCGGTAAGGCCGGTGCCGGGCAGGGTCAGATCGACCTCGATCCCCCGGGCTCCGTGCGGCAGGCGGAAGGCAAGGCGCAGACCGGTCATGCTTTGCGGCCGGTGTGGCGGTTGACGGCGTAGAGGGCCAGCAGCACCGCGAAAGAAAGCGCGACGAGCAGGGCGGAGAGGACATGCGCGGCCCGATAATCCGCGCGCTCCACCTGTTCATAGATGGCGATGGAGATCAGCCGCGTCTCGCCCGGGATATTGCCGCCGACCATCAGCACCACGCCGAATTCGCCGAGCGTATGGGCGAAGGTGAGGACGGCGGCGGTCAGATAGCCCCGAAGCGATAGGGGCAGGGCGACCGTGAGGAAAGCGTCAAGCGGCCGGGCGCCGAGGCTTGCGGCGGTTTCCAGCGGACCGGGCCCGAGGGCGGAGAAGGCGGCTTGCAGCGGCTGGACGGTGAAGGGCAGGGAATAGAGGAGCGAGGCGATGACCAGGCCCGCGAAGGAGAAGGTGAGGGTCTGGCCGGTGAGCGACGCCCAGGCGGCGCCGAGGGGGGCTTGCGGGTTGAAGGCGAGAAGCAGGTAGAAACCGAGGACCGTGGGCGGCAGGACGAGCGGCAGCGCGGTCAGCGCCTCGATGAGTGGCACGAGGCGCGCGCGACTGCGCGCCAGCCACCAGGCGAGCGGCGTGCCGAGAAGCAAAAGAAGCGCCGTCACCAGCGCCGCGAGGCGCAGCGTCAGCCACAGGGGCGCGAGGTCGGGCAGGGCGGTCATCGTTCAGCGCTCATGGCAGGCCGTACCCCGCCGCCCCGATGATCTTGCGCGCGGCCGGGGTGGACAGGAAGGCCAGAAAGCCCGCCGCAGCCCCGTTGCCGGCACCATGGGGCAGCAGCACCGCCGACTGGATCAGCGGCGCATGATCCTTCGCCGGGATCGCCCAGGCGCTGCCGCCGGCCTCCGCCGTCAGCGAGGAGGCCGCGACGAAGCCCAGATCGGCCGCACCGCTTGCCACCAGTGTGAAGGCCTGGCCGATGTTCTCGCCGGTGACGAGCTTCGGTCGGACCTCTTCGGCAAGGCCCAGATGGTCCAGCACCTCCATCGCCGCCTGGCCGTAAGGCGCCAGATCGGGATTGGCGATCGCGACATGGCGCGCGGCGCGCAGCGCGGCGGCCGGATCGGACAGGTCGCGCGCCGCATCGGCGGACCAGAGCGCGAGGCGGCCGCGCGCATAGGGCCGCGCCGTACCCTCGACAGCCAGCCCTTCGGCGAGCAGCCGGGCGGGTGTCGTGCTGTCGGCCGACAGGAAGGCGTCGAACGGCGCGCCGGCCGCGATCTGGGCGGAGAGCTTGCCGGTCGCACCGGCGGTGATCCTGATCTCGTCACCGGTTTCCGCCGCATAGGCCTGCGCCAGCACCTCGGTCACAGGCGCGAAATTCGTGGCGACCGCGATCAGGGCGGTTTCGGCGCGAAGCGCCGACGGCAGGAGCAGGCACAGGAGAACGAGCAGGCGGGTCATGGCCGGGTTCCGTTGTTTCCGTACGGATATAACGGCGCCTGCGCGGCGGCAACCGCTATTTCCTGCGGGACATATCGGTGGTGAAGGCCGCGATCGCCGCGATCTCCGCCGCGCTTGCCCCGGCGCTCGCCGCCTCGGCCCGGCGATAGAGCGCCAGCACCTCGGCACCCCGCGCGGTCAGCTCCGCGCCGCCGCGACCCGCCCCCCCGCGCGAGGCCACGACGAGCGGCGCGTCGAACATCGCGTTCAGCACTTCCACAAGCCCCCAGGCGCGCTTGTAGCTCATCCCCATCCGCCGCCCCGCCGCCGAGATCGAGCCGGTCGCGGCAATCCCCTCAAGAAGGTCAGCCTTGCCCGGCCCGATCCAGAGCCCCGGACCGATCATCACCTTCAGTCGCAGGCGGGGGTAGCGGTCCTTTTCTTCCATTCCATGCCCCGGGGCGGATTGCCCCTTTCCCATCTTCCGTTCTCAAATATCCTGCGGGGGAGCGCGAGGGGGCGCAAGGCCCCGTCGCAGATCGGGGCCATGTCGCAGATCGGCAGGGGAAAGAGCATGACCAAAGTCACCGTCGCCGCCACCCAGTTCGCCTGTTCCTGGAACC
>JAWKWX010000006.1:0-186345 GCA_041397305.1 Paracoccaceae bacterium
GCCCTTCTTCAGCTTTCGGTCTCTGACGATCCGGCGGCAAACCTGCCGGTGACCGTCGGCATGGTGCGCGATGCGGCGAAGGGCGGGGCGGGCTTCGTCCTGACGCCCGAGGTGACGAACTGCCTGTCCTCCGACCGCGCCCGCCAGCGGCATGTCCTGCGCCATGAGGAGGCGGACGAAACGCTTGCCGCACTCCGGGCCGAGGCCCGGTCGGCGCAGATCTGGCTGCTGATCGGCTCGCTCGGGCTTCTGACCCATGACGAGGATGGCCGCTTCGCCAACCGGTCCTTCCTGATCGCGCCGGACGGATCGGTCGCCGCCCGCTATGACAAGATCCACATGTTCGACGTGAATGTGTCCGAGACCGAGCACTATCGCGAATCCTCGGGCTACCGGCCGGGCACAAGCGCGGTTCTGGCCGAGACCCCTTTCGCGAAGGTGGGCATGAGCATCTGCTACGACGTCCGCTTCCCCCATCTCTACCGCCGCCTCGCCCAGGCAGGGGCCGCGATCCTGACCGTTCCCGCCGCCTTCAACGACACGACCGGCGCGGCGCATTGGGAAAGCCTCCTGCGCGCCCGCGCCATCGAGAACGGCTGTTTCGTCCTTGCGCCCGCGCAATGCGGCACCCATGCCGCCCACAACGGCAAGCCCCGACGCACCCATGGCCATTCGCTCGCCGTGGCGCCCTGGGGCGAGGTGCTGGCCGATGGCGGCACCGATCCGGGCGTGACTTTCGTCGATCTCGACCTTGCGCAGGTCGCCCGCGCCCGCGCGCGCGTGCCCTCGCTCACCCACGACCGCCCGTTCGAGGGGCCCTGATGGCGGACCCGACCGAAGCGCTCGCCGTCACGCTCTTCTCAGAGGTCTTCACCGCCGACCAGCTGGCGCGCAACCGGCTGTCGAAGATGCTGCCGAAAGGCATGGAAATCTCGCATTTCGCTGTCCTCAATCACCTCGCCCATGCGGGCGCGGAAAAAAGCCCTGCCCAGCTGGCCGATGCCTTCCACGTGACGCGCGGCGCGATGACCAACACGCTCTCGAAGCTCGAATGGGCAGGCCATGTGCACATCCGCCCCGACTGGGACGATGCGCGGCGCAAGTTCGTCTCGATCAGCCCCTCGGGGCGCGCCGCCCGCGATGCCGCGCTGGCCGCCGTCGCCCCGGTCATCGGCGCTGTCGTCCGCTCGATCGGGGTCGAGAAGGTGCGCGCCGCGCTGCCGGTCCTGCGCGACCTGCGGCTGCTTCTGGAAGAGGAATAGCGAGGGGCTTTCCGCCCCTCGCGCTCCCCGAGGATACTTGCGCCACAATGAAGACGGTTCCTTCATTCTGGTCCAAATATCCCGGGGTCGTTCATTGGTGCGCCATTGGTCCAAGCACCAATGGACGACGGGGTGGAACCCCCGGCGCCTCAGCGCCGGACGCTCGCTGTCACATAATTGACGGCGAGGTCGCGGTCCGAGACCGACCATTGCCAGCTGACCGGATTGAAGACAAAGCCCTTGCGGTCCAACGGGTCGAGGCCTGCGGTCCGGATCAGCCCGTAAAGCTCTTCCGGCGTGATGAACCTCTGCCAGTCATGCGTCCCCTTCGGCAGCCAGCGCATCACCCATTCCGCGCCGATGATGGCGGCGAGAAAGCTTTTCCCGGTGCGGTTCAGTGTCGACATGACCATCAGCCCGCCCGGCTTCAGAAGCTCGCGGCAAGTGGTGACGAATCCCTGCGGATCGGCGACATGTTCGACGATCTCCATCGCCAGCACCACGTCGAACACCTCGCCCTCTGCGGCCAGCGCCTCGGCGGTCGTATGGCGATAGTCGATAGCCAGGCCCGACTGTTCGGCATGCAGCCGCGCGACGGGGATGTTGCGCTCGGCCGCATCGGCGCCCACCACCGTGGCGCCAAGCCGCGCCATCGGTTCGGACAGGAGCCCCCCGCCGCAGCCGATGTCGAGCAGCCGCAAGCCTTCGAACGGGCGCGGCGCGGTCAGGTCGCGGCCGAACTCCGCCGCGATCTGGGCGCAGATATAGTCGAGCCGCACCGGGTTCATCATGTGCAGCGGCTTGAACTTGCCCGACACATCCCACCATTCGGCGGCCATCGCCTCGAACTTGGCGATCTCGGCGGGGTCGACGGTGACGGGGCTCATGGATCTTCTCCGGGTGGCGGGTCGTTTCGAAGGCTTATATAGTCCAATCATGGATCGGACCGCAGGGCAAAAACGCGCAGCTATCGGGGGGCTCACGCTTTATCCCCAGATCGAGCCGTTTGACCGGCGGATGATCGCCGTGCCGGGCGGGCATGAGATCTATGTCGAACAATGCGGCCATCCGGCGGGCCAGCCTGTCGTGGTGCTGCATGGTGGCCCCGGCGGCGGCACCTCGCCCACCATGCGGCGCTATTTCGACCCGGCGCACTACCGGACCGTTCTGTTCGACCAGCGCGGCTGCGGGCGTTCCCGCCCCCATGCCTCGGTCGAGGCCAACACGACCTGGGATCTTGTCGCCGATATCGAGCGGATCCGGACAGAGCTTGGCATCGAAACCTGGGCGGTCTTCGGCGGCAGCTGGGGCGCGACGCTGGCGCTGCTCTATGCCGAGGCGCATCCCGACCGGGTCTCGCACCTGATCCTGCGCGGCGTCTTCCTGATGATGCAGCGCGAACTGGACTGGTTCTACCGGGGCGGTGCGGGCGCCTTCTGGCCCGACCTCTGGCGGCGCTTTTCCGGAATGATCCCGGAGGAAGAGCAAGACGACCTGATCGCTGCCTATCACCGGCGGCTCTTTTCCGGCGATTTCGTCGAGGAGACGCGCTTTTCCCGCGCCTGGGTCGGCTGGGAAAACGCGCTCGCCTCGATCGAGAGCGACGGCCAGACCGGCGAGGCGCCGCCCGATTATGCCCGCGCCTTCGCGCGGCTGGAGAATCACTATTTCCTGAACAGGGGCTTTCTGGAGGAAGACGGCCAGATCCTGCGCGACCGCGCCCGGATCGAGCATATTCCTTCGGTGATCGTGCAGGGCCGCTATGACATGATCTGCCCGCCGCTGTCGGCCTTCCGTCTGGCCGATGGATGGAAAAAGGCCGACCTGCGCCTGATCCGCGCCGCCGGGCACGCCCTGTCCGAAACCGGAATCAGCGCGGAACTGCTGCGGGTGATGGACGCCATTCGCGCATGATCTTGCCGATGCGTGCGTGCAGCAGCCGAAACGCAGGGTGACAGACATGAATGTTCTTCTTTTTCTCGTCTTCCTGTGCGCGGCAGCCGTTGCCGCATCGACCGGCAGCCTGTTTTCGCCCGGAGACTGGTATCTTTCGCTTTCCAGACCATCATGGGCACCACCTTCGTGGGCGTTTCCTGTGGTGTGGACGACGCTTTACATCCTCATGGCCTGGGCGGCGTCGAGAGTTGCATCGAGGCAGGGGGCAGCTTTGGCGTTGGCGTTCTTTTCGCTCCAGATCGCCCTCAACACTCTGTGGACTCCGGTCTTTTTCGGCGCTCACAGGATTGGCGCCGGACTGTTGGTCCTTGGGCTGCTTTGGCTGACGGTCGCCGCGATGTCAGTCGCCTTCTGGCGGCTCGACCGTTTTGCGGGTCTGATGATTCTGCCCTACCTTGCCTGGCTGTCGGTGGCAGCCTCGCTCAACTTTTGGATCTGGCAGAACAACTAGGCGACATTTCGAACGCTGGCGACCTTCATCCGGGCATGGTGCATATACCTTGCATCCCGTCCCCCTTTCCCCTATATCGCCACTCAACAGAGGCGCTGCGGGGTCCAAACTCGCAGCCCACCGGAAAGTTCGGCGGGCCCTCTGGCCCGCTTTTTGTTTTGGAAGCCACCCGATGACCGACCTCATCGCGAAAACCGCCATCGACCGGCGCCTGGCCGAGATCGTGACCCCCGTCATCGAAGGGCTGGGGTTCGAACTGGTGCGCATGCGCCTGATGGGCGGCAACACGAAGATCCTGCAGATCATGGCCGACCGGCCCGAGGGCGGCATCGACGTCGATGATTGCGGCAAGATCTCCACCGCCGTTTCGGCGGTTCTCGACGTCGAGGATCCGATCGAGGATGCCTATACGCTTGAAGTCTCCTCGCCCGGCATCGACCGGCCGCTGACCCGGCTGAAGGATTTCGACCTCTGGGCCGGCTACGAGGCGCGGATCGAGACGTCCGAGATGATCGACGGGCGCAAGCGCTTCAAGGGCCTGCTGCGCGGCACCGAGGGCGACGAGGTGCTGATCGAGATCGAGGAAGGCACGATCGGGCTGAAATTCGACTGGCTGGCGGACGCCAAGCTGGTCCTGACCGACGACCTTATCGCCGAGATGCTGCGGCAGAAGAAAGCCACCGAACACGTGGACCAAGCCGCGTTCGACCATATCGAAGAACATACTTCCGAGGAGGAGTGAATGGCCATCACCTCAGCCAACCAGCTGGAGCTTCTGCAGACCGCTGAAGCGGTTGCGCGCGAAAAGATGATCGACCCGGATCTGGTGATCCAGGCGATGGAGGAAAGCCTCGCCCGCGCGGCGAAGTCCCGCTACGGCTCGGAAATGGATATCCGCGTGGCGATCGACCGCAAGACCGGCCGCGCGAGCTTCACCCGCGTGCGCACCGTCGTCGAGGATGACGCGGTCGAGAATTACCAGGCCCAGCTGACCGTGGCGCAGGCCAAACAATATCTCGACAATCCGCAAGTCGGCGACACGATCGTGGACGAGGTTCCGCCCGTCGACCTCGGCCGGATCGCGGCCCAGTCGGCCAAGCAGGTCATCCTGCAAAAGGTCCGCGAAGCCGAGCGTGACCGCCAGTTCGAGGAATTCAAGGACCGCAAGGGCACGATCATCAACGGCGTGGTCAAGCGCGAGGAATACGGCAATATCATCGTCGATATCGGCCGGGGCGAGGCGATCCTGCGCCGCACCGAAAAGATCGGCCGCGAAAGCTATCGGCCGAACGACCGGATCCGCGCCTATATCAAGGACGTCCGCCGCGAGGCCCGCGGCCCGCAGGTGTTCCTGTCCCGCACCGACCCGCAGTTCATGGCCGAGCTCTTCAAGATGGAAGTGCCGGAAATCTATGACGGCATCATCGAGATCAAGGCCGTGGCCCGCGACCCGGGCTCGCGCGCCAAGATCGGCGTCATTTCCTATGACAATTCCATCGACCCGGTCGGCGCCTGCGTCGGCATGCGCGGCAGCCGCGTTCAGGCGGTGGTGAACGAGCTTCAGGGCGAAAAGATCGACATCATCCCGTGGAACGAGGATCAGGCGACCTTCCTGGTGAACGCGCTGCAGCCCGCCGAAGTGTCGAAAGTGGTGATCGACGAGGAAGCCGGCAAGATCGAGGTCGTTGTGCCCGACGGGCAGCTGTCGCTCGCCATCGGCCGCCGTGGCCAGAACGTGCGGCTCGCCTCGCAGCTCACCGGTCTCGACATCGACATCATGACCGAAGCCGAGGAAAGCGAACGCCGTCAGGCCGAGTTTGCCGAGCGCACCAAGCTCTTCATGGACAGCCTCGATCTGGACGAATTCTTTGCCCAGCTTCTGGTCTCCGAAGGCTTCACCAGCCTCGAGGAAGTGGCCTATGTCGACATGGACGAGCTTTTGTCGATCGAGGGCGTCGACGATGGCACGGCCCAGGAACTTCAGGCCCGCGCCCGCGATTTCATCGAGGCGCAGAACAAGGCCGCGCTCGACAATGCCCGCGCGCTTGGCGTCGAGGACAGCCTCGTGGAATTCGAGGGCCTGACGCCCCAGATGGTCGAGGCTCTGGCCAAGGACGGCATCAAGACGCTCGAGGATTTCGCGACCTGCGCGGACTGGGAGCTTGCGGGCGGCTGGACCACGGTGAACGGCGAACGGGTGAAGGACGAAGGGCTTCTGGAGAAGTTCGATGTCTCGCTCGAAGAAGCCCAGACCCTGGTCATGACCGCGCGTATCCAGCTCGGCTGGGTCGATCCGGCTGAACTGGAAAGCGCGGACGCCGAGGAAGAGAGCGAAGAGGAAGCCGAGGCCTGATGACACGCGGCGGCGCCGAACATCTGCGGGACGACCCCGAGCGGCGCTGCGTCGTGACCGGCGAGGTGCAGCCGAAGGCTGGCCTCGTCCGCTTCGTCCTGTCGCCCGACGGAATCGTCACGCCGGACCTCGCGGGCAAGCTGCCCGGTCGGGGCATCTGGGTGACGGCCTCGCGCCCGGCGATCGACAAGGCCGCACGGAAGGGTCTCTTCGCCCGGGGTGCCAAGGCGCCCGCGACGGTGCCGGAGGGCCTGCTCGACCTGGTCGAGGCGGGGCTCGCAAAACGGGTGGTCGAGCTCATCTCGCTCGACCGCAAGGCGGCACGCGCGGTGTGCGGCTTCGAAAAGGTGAAGGACTGGCTCGCCGACGGGCGCGTCCGCGTGCTCTTGCAGGCCTCCGACGGATCGGAGCGCGGCAAGGGCAAGCTCTGGACGCCCGAAGGGGCCAGATGGTTCGGATGCCTTACGTCCAGTGAACTCGGGCAGGCATTCGGGCGCGATTCGGTGATCCATGCGGCGCTTGGCGCTGGCGGATTGGCGAAGCGTGTTGTAGAGGAAGCCGCGAAACTAAACGGCTTGCGGCAAAGCACGGCGGACGATCCGCCGGGAAAGAACTGAGACCGGCATGAGCGATACGGACAGCAAGAAACCCCTCGGCCTCGGCGGCGCCCGCCCCGGACAGGTGAAGCAGAGCTTCAGCCACGGGCGGACGAAGGCTGTCATCGTCGAGACGAAGAAGAAAAAGATCGTCGTGACGAAACCCGGCGCGGGCCCGGCTGCGGCCGCTGGCGCCGCCGCGCTTGGCGGCGACCCGTCGCGTCGGCCCGCAGGCATTTCCGATGCCGAGATGGAGCGTCGCCTGAAGGCGCTGCAGGTCCACAAGGCGCAGGCCGCCGAAGACGCTGCCCGGCGCGAAGCCGACGAACGCGCGCGCGAGGAAGATCGCGAGCGCCGCCGCGCCGAGCTTGAGGAAAAGGAACGCGCCGAGCGCGAACATCAGGATCTTCTGCGCCAGAAGGCCGAAGAGGACGAGCGCCGCGCCAAGGAGGCCGCCCGCGAAGCGGCCGAGCAGCGCGAGGCGCGCCGCCAGGAAGTTCTGGGCACCAAGCCCGCAAGCCGGGCCAAGCCCGCCCCGGTGGCGAAGCCTGCCGAGGCCGCGCCCGCCGACCCGGCCGCCGCCGAGGCCGCCGCATCGCGCGCCGCGACCAAGGGCGTCGCGACCATGGGCCCGCGCAAGACCGACCGCGAGCGCGACGAACGCGGCGGCGGCGGTGATACCCGTGGCAAGGCCGCCCGCGGCGACGAGGGCCGCCGCACCGGCAAGCTGTCGCTGTCTGAGGCGATGAACGGCGAAGGCGGGCGGCAACGCTCGCTCGCGGCGATGAAGCGCAAGCAGGAAAAGGCCCGCCAGAAGGCACTGGGCTTTGGCCAGAAGGCAGAGAAACTGTCGCGCGACGTGCAGCTGCCCGAAACGATCGTTGTCTCCGAACTGGCCAACCGCATGGCCGAACGCGCGGCGGACGTGGTGAAATCGCTCATGAAGATGGGCATGATGGTCACGATGAACGAGCCGATCGACGCCGATACGGCGGAACTGGTGATCGAGGAATTCGGCCACCGCGCCGTCAGGGTCTCGGATGCCGATGTCGAACAGGTGATCGACACCGTCCAGGACAAGGCCGAGGATATGGAGGCGCGCCCGCCGATCGTCACGATCATGGGCCACGTCGACCATGGCAAGACCTCGCTTCTCGATGCGATCCGCCAGACCAACGTCGTCTCGGGCGAGGCGGGCGGCATCACCCAGCATATCGGTGCCTATCAGGTGAAGGCCTCGAACGGCAGCATCCTGACCTTCCTCGACACCCCCGGCCACGCCGCCTTCACCTCGATGCGGGCCCGTGGCGCGCAGGTGACCGATATCGTGGTTCTGGTGGTCGCGGCCGACGATGCGGTCATGCCGCAGACCGTCGAGGCGATCAACCACGCCAAGGCCGCCAAGGTGCCGATGATCGTCGCCATCAACAAGGTCGACAAGCCCGACGCCAATCCCCAGAAGGTCCGGACCGACCTTCTGCAGCACGAGGTGGTGGTCGAGGCCTTGTCGGGCGACGTGCAGGATGTCGAGGTTTCGGCGAAGACAGGCATGGGGCTCGACACGCTTCTCGAGGCGATCGCGCTGCAGGCCGAGATTCTCGAACTGAAAGCCAACCCCGGGCGGGCGGCACAGGGCGCGGTGATCGAAGCCAAGCTCGACGTGGGCCGTGGCCCGGTGGCGACGGTTCTGGTGCAGCACGGCACGCTGAAGCAGGGCGATATCTTCGTTGTCGGTGAACAATGGGGCAAGGTCCGCGCGCTGATCAACGACAAGGGCGACCGGGTGAAGGAAGCCGGACCGTCCGTGCCGGTCGAGGTGCTGGGTCTCAACGGCACGCCCGAGGCGGGCGACGTGCTGAACGTCGTCGAGACCGAGGCGCAGGCCCGCGAAATCGCCACCTATCGCGAGAAGGCGGCGAAGGACAAGCGCGCCGCGGCAGGCGCCGCGACCACGCTCGAACAGCTGATGGCCAAGGCCAAGGCCGACCAGAATGTCGCCGAACTGCCGATCGTGGTGAAGGCCGACGTGCAGGGTTCTGCCGAGGCGATTGTTCAGGCTATGGAAAAAATCGGCAACGACGAAGTGCGGGTTCGGGTCCTGCATTACGGCGTGGGCGCGATCACCGAATCAGACATCGGCCTGGCCGAAGCCTCGAACGCGCCGGTCATCGGCTTCAACGTCCGCGCCAATGCGCCCGCGCGCAATGCGGCCAACCAGAAGGGCGTCGAGATCCGCTATTACTCGATCATCTACGATCTGGTCGACGATATCAAAGCCGCGGCCTCGGGCCTTCTCAAGGCGGAGGTGCGCGAGAATTTCATCGGCTATGCGAAGATCCTCGAAGTCTTCAAGGTTTCCGGTGTCGGCAAGGTGGCGGGCTGCCTTGTCACCGAAGGCGTGGCGCGCCGTTCGGCCGGTGTGCGCCTTCTGCGCGACAACGTCGTGATCCACGAGGGAACGCTGAAAACCCTCAAGAGATTCAAGGACGAAGTCAAGGAAGTGCAGTCCGGTCAGGAATGCGGCATGGCCTTCGAAAACTACGACGACATCCGCCCGAACGATGTGATCGAGATCTTCGAGCGGGAAGAGATCGAGCGCAAGCTCAACTGACGAAAATGGGGGCGGAAACGCCCCCATTTCATTTCGTCCGGTGCCGGAAGGCTTTTGACCCTCAAGCGGCTTTCTTCTGGACGGGATATCCTTCGAACAGGCGGTCGCCCACCCGGACCAGGATCTTGCCATTATCCAGCTGCCGCTCGAACGTGCCCTGTACCTGCACGCAGCTGCCGAGAGTGATGGTGCGCAGCATCCCTGTTTCCCCTGTATTGGGCTGCCGAGAGTCTGGGTCCGCCATGCTTGCCTGCCAGTGAACGAACCTGACGTCAGGCTGACACAAATTCGTCACTTTGCAAGTGTGAATTGTGGCGGGAATCGAAAAAGACTCTACCGTGAGTGGAATCAGTCACAGGGGTCAGAGCCAGTCGCGCAAGATCGGGATCAGCGGCAGGTCGGCGGGCGGCATCGGATAGTCCCTCAGATCCTTTGCGCGCACCCAGGCGAGGCGCTGGCCTTCATGCGGCTGCGGGGTTCCCTGCCAGCGGCGACAGGCGAAGAGAGGCATCAGCAGGTGGAACTCCTCGTAGCTGTGGCTCGCGAAAGTCAGGGGGGCGAGGCAGCTTTTCCAGGTGTCGATGCCCAGCTCTTCCTTCAGTTCGCGGATCAGGCAGGCCTCGGGCGTCTCGCCCGGCTCGACCTTGCCGCCCGGAAACTCCCAGAGCCCGGCAAGCGACTTGCCTTCCGGGCGCTCGGCCAGCAGCACGCGACCGTCGGCGTCGATCAGCGCGACGGCGGAGACGAGCAGGACCTTCATCGACCGGGGCCAGCCGGGGGTTTCACACCCCCGGACCCCCGTGAGGTATTTGGACCAAGATGAAGGTCAGGAACGGTAGTCGGCATTGATCGCGACATAGCGGGCGGTGAGGTCACAGGTCCAGACCGTGCGCCTGGCGCGGCCCTGGCCGAGATCGACGGCGATGACGAGATCGGACTGTTTCATGTAGGTCGCCCCATCCGCCTCGCGGTAGGAGGGCGCGCGCCAGCCCTTTTCGGCCACGAGGATATCACCAAAGCGGATCGTCAGCCGGTCGCGGTCGGCGCTCGCGCCGGACTTGCCGACGGCGGCGACGATCCGGCCCCAGTTCGGGTCTTCGCCCGCCACCGCGGTCTTCACCAGCGGCGAATTGGCGACGGCGAAGGCGGCGCGGGCGGCATCCGCGTCGGTGGCGGCGCCGGTGACGCGGACCTCGACGAATTTCGTCGCCCCCTCGCCGTCGCGCACCACCTGCTGGGCGAGCGAGAGCATCACGCCTTTCAGCGCCGCCTCGAAGGCTTTGGCCACCTCGCCCTTCACCTCTGCCGCCGGGCTCTGGCCGGTGGCCGCGACCAGAAGCGTGTCGGAGGTCGATGTGTCGCTGTCCACCGTGATCGAATTGAAGGTGGGCCCGACATGGCGCGAGACCATCTTCTGCAGCGCCGCCTGCGGGATTTTCGCGTCGGTGAAGATATAGACCAGCATCGTCGCCATGTCGGGCGCGATCATGCCCGATCCCTTGGCAATGCCGGAGATATGGATCGCGCCGCCCTCGCCCTGCACGGTCGCGGCGGCGCCCTTCGGGAACGTGTCGGTGGTCATGATCGCCCGCGCCGCCATCTCGACCGCATCGGCATCGAGCCGCGCCACCAGATCGGGGATCTTCGCGGTGATCCTTTCATGCGGCAGGGGCTCGCCGATCACCCCGGTCGAGGAGGAAAAGACGCGCGACACAGGCAGGCCGAGCGCGCCTGCGACCGCGCCGGTCACCGCTGCCATCGCTTCCTCGCCCCCCTTGCCGGTGAAGGCGTTGGAATTGCCGGAATTGACGATGATCGCCGCGCCCGGGCCCGCCCCGCCCTCGCCCGCCGTGCCCTTCAGCGCGAGCTTCGCCTGGCAGTCGCGCACGCAGGCCGACCGCGTGGTCGACTTCGTGAAGGCGCCCGCGATCACCGTTCCCGGCGCCAGACGGACCAGCATCACATCCTTGCGGTCAAGATATTTCACCCCCGCCTCGACGGCGGCGAATTCGGCGCCCGCGATCGCGGGCAGGACCGGGAAGCTTGCAGGCGCCAGCGGCGAAACCGGCTTGGCGGCCTTTGCCTTGACGGCCTTTGCCTTGACGGGGGCGGCGGGCGCCGCCTCCAGCCTCGATTTCAGCCTGGCGACCTTGGCCTTGAGCTTTTCGACCTTGGCCTTCCAGTCCCTGTCACTCTTGCCCATGGCGCCTGCCCTCTTGTGTCGCTTATTCGGCCGCGTCGAGAAGCTCGACCTTCTTCAGGACCGTCGGGTCGACCCCGTCGGTATGGCGCACCACGGCGGCGCCTTCGGTCAGTTCCTTCACGCGCGCCTCGACCGCCGCCTGGCGCAGATCGCCCTCAAGCTCGGGCTTCACATCCTCGAACGCCGGCGACGCGGCGACGCGGACATCGTTGAGCTTGATGATATGCCAGCCGAAATCGGTCTGGACCGGGTCGGAGATCTTGCCCTTCTCCAGCGCCACGACCGCATCCTCGAACGGTTTGACCATCATGCCAAGGCCGAACCAGCCCAGATCGCCGCCATTGGCGGCGGAACCCGGGTCCTGCGACTTTTCCTTGGCGATCGCGGCGAAATCGCCGCCCGCATCAAGGTCTGCCTTGATCGCCTTCGCCTCCTCCTCGGTCGGCACGAGGATATGATCGGCCTCATACTCCTTGGCCGGCTCGGCATTCACATATTTCTCGTCGTAGAGCTTTTGCAGCGCCTCGTCCGTCACCGCAGAGGCGGCGGCGGCATCGAGAACGGTCGCCGACAGGTAGGACCGTTTCTGGTTCTCGATCATCAGGAGATCGAGCTTCCTCGGCGCCTTTTCCGCCTCCTGCGCCAGCGCGGTCTGCTGGATCAGCTGGTCCAGCACGCCATTGAACAGCACCTCGTCCGGCAGCGCCTTGTATTGTTCGGGCAGCGCCTCGCGCGCCGCGATCAGATGGCCGAGCGTGATGTCGGTGCCGTTCACCGTCGCGATGACCGTCGCAGCCGTCGGCTCCTCGGCGCGGGCGGGCGCCGCGAGCGTCAGTGCCGCAAGGGCAACCGACAGGAAAAGACCGGATTTCATCATTCTCACACGCTCCTGATGGGTCGCAAACCCTTGCGACGTTGACTATCGGGGGGCAGCCGCTTACATCGCCTGAAGCCTCGAACGGCCCTGCCTGCCCGGTTTCTGCGCCTATCTAGGCCTGAGGGCAATCCGCGGCAAGGCCGATCTCGGCAGGATATCGCGCAACCCGAGCGGAGAGAATATGCTGGGTCTTGGAACAATCGCACGGAAGGTCTTCGGCACGCCGAACGACCGCAAGGTCAAATCCGTGCGCCCGCTCGTCGAGAAGATCAACGCGCTGGAACCGGAGTTCGAGACGCTCTCCGACGAAGGGCTGAAGGACAAGACCACTGAGCTGAAGGCGCGGGTCGCGGGCGGCGAGAGCCTGGAAAAGGTCCTGCCCGAAGCCTTCGCCAACTGCCGCGAGGCGGCAAGGCGCGCGCTCGGGCTCAGGGCCTTCGATGTGCAGCTGATGGGCGGCATCTTCCTGCATCAGGGCAATATCGCCGAGATGCGCACCGGTGAGGGCAAGACGCTGGTCGCGACCTTCCCGGCCTATCTGAACGCGCTGACGGGCAAGGGCGTGCATGTCGTGACGGTGAACGACTATCTCGCCCGGCGCGACGCCGACTGGATGGGCAAGGTCTATGCCGCCCTCGGCATGACCACGGGCGTCGTCTATCCGTTCCAGGGCGATCAGGAAAAGCGCGATGCCTACCGCGCCGACATCACCTATGCCACGAACAACGAACTGGGCTTCGATTACCTGCGCGACAACATGAAGGGCTCGATCGAGGAAATGGCCCAGCGCGGCCATAATTTCGCGATCGTCGACGAGGTGGATTCGATCCTGATCGACGAGGCGCGGACGCCCCTGATCATTTCCGGCCCCTCGCAGGACCGGTCGGAGCTTTACAACACGCTCGACAAATATATCCCGGAGCTGCAGCCAGACCATTACAAGGTCGATGAAAAGACCCGCAACGCCACCTTCACCGAAGATGGCAACGAATATATGGAAAAGCGCCTGCAGGCCTCCGGCGTCCTGCCGGAAAGCCAGACGCTCTACGATCCGGAATCGACAACCATCGTTCATCACGTGACGCAGGCCCTGCGCGCCCACAAGCTGTTCCAGCGCGACCAGCATTATATCGTCCGCGATGGCGAGGTGATCCTGATCGACGAATTCACCGGGCGCATGATGAAGGGCCGCCGCCTGTCGGACGGCCTTCATCAGGCGATCGAGGCGAAGGAAGGCGTGAAAGTCCAGCCCGAGAACGTGACGCTGGCGCAGGTCACCTTCCAGAACTATTTCCGCCTCTATGACAAGCTGGCGGGCATGACCGGCACCGCGGCGACCGAGGCCGAGGAATTCGCGGAAATCTACGGGCTTGGCGTCGTCGAAGTGCCGACCAACAAGCCGGTGGCGCGCAAGGACGATCACGATCAGGTCTACCGCACCGCGCGCGAGAAATATGAGGCGATCATCAAGCGCATCCAGAAGGCGCATGAGAAGGGCCAGCCGATCCTCGTCGGCACGACCTCGATCGAAAAATCCGAGATGTTGTCGGAAATGCTGAAGAAGGAAGGCATTCCGCACAATGTGCTGAACGCCCGCCAGCATGAGCAAGAGGCCAAGATCGTCGCCGACGCGGGCAAGCTGGGCGCGGTGACCATTGCCACCAACATGGCGGGCCGGGGTACCGACATCAAACTGGGCGGCAATGTCGAATTCAAGGTGATGGAGGCGATCGCCGCCGACCCCGACGCCCATCCCGACGAGGTGCGCGCCCGGATCGAGGCCGAACACCAGGCAGACGAGGATGCGGTGAAGGCCGCGGGCGGCCTGTTCGTTCTGGCCACCGAGCGCCATGAAAGCCGCCGGATCGACAATCAGCTGCGCGGCCGGTCCGGCCGTCAGGGCGACCCGGGGCGATCCTCCTTCTACCTTTCGCTCGAAGACGATCTGATGCGGATCTTCGGGTCGGACCGGCTGGACAAGGTTCTGTCCACGCTCGGCATGAAGGAAGGCGAATCGATCGTTCACCCCTGGGTGAACAAATCGCTCGAACGCGCGCAGGCGAAGGTCGAGGGGCGCAATTTCGACATCCGCAAGCAGCTTCTGAAGTTCGACGACGTCATGAACGACCAGCGCAAGGCGATCTTCGGCCAGCGGATGGAGATCATGTCGGCCGAAGATATCGAAGAGATCGTCCAGGACATGCGCCATCAGGTCGTGGACGATCTGGTCGACGAATATATGCCACCGAAATCCTATCCGGATCAATGGGATACGGCGGGCCTGCGCGAGGCGGCGGCGCGCCAGATGAACCTTGACGTTCCTGTCGCTGACTGGGCGGCCGAGGAAGGCGTCGATCAGGACGCGCTGCGCGAGCGGCTCTACGAAGCCTCCGACAGGATGATGGCCGACAAGGCCGCGGCCTTCGGCGCCGAGACGATGCGCCAGGTCGAGAAACAGTTCCTTCTCCAGACCATTGACCAGAAGTGGCGCGACCATCTTCTGACGCTGGAACATCTGCGTTCGGTCGTCGGTTTCCGCGGCTATGCCCAGCGCGATCCGCTGTCGGAATACAAGTCCGAAGCCTTCCAGCTTTTCGGGAACCTGCTCGACGGCCTCCGTTCGGAAGTGACGCAGAAGCTCTCGCAGGTCCGCCCGATGACCGAAGAAGAACAGCAGGCGATGATCCAGCAGTTCCTCGCCCAGCAGCAGGGCGCGCAGAAGGCGGCCCAGCCCAGGGAACCGGCGCTGGCGGACGCGGCGCCTGCCGCGGCACCCGTCGCCGCGCAACCGCAGCCCGAACGCCGCGCCGGGTTTGACGAGGCCGATCCCGCGACCTGGGGCAATCCCGGCCGCAATGACGCCTGCCCCTGCGGATCGGGCAAAAGGTTCAAAAGCTGCCACGGCCGCGTCGCCTGACGGGCGGCGCGCCGGGCGGGCCATCGGCTTTGGCCCGTTCCTTTCATCTTTGAGCCACCCTGCTGCCAAAGTCTTGCTCTAGCCTGACGGCCTCTGACCACAGGGGGCCGATCGCCATGTCACTCAAACGCTCTGTCCTTCTCGCCGCGAGCGGGCTGATCGTCGCCGCCGCCGCAACCACGGTTGCGAGCGGCCGCATGGGCTTTTCGCCGACCGGCAGCGCGCCATCGCCAAGGGCCGTCGCCCTCAGCGCCGCGCGGATGACCACCGCAGCCGCGCCGGTGCCGGACACCGCGACAGATGCGGCCCTCGCCGCCGGCCTGCGGCAGAACCTGCCGGACTTCCCCGACCTTCCGGCATCTGCCACGGCCCCGCTCGGCAACGTCGTCCGGGTCGCGGCTCGCGCGACCGGACAAGGCGATCTGGCGGTGCCCGACCTCTCTGCAGTGACCCGCGAATATGATACCTACGGCGCCGCCTGCGCCGATCCGACGCTCAGACTTGTCAAGCTCCGCACCGCGATGCTCGGCCTTTCCGTCACCGCCCCCTGCCATGCGGGCGAGGTGATCCGCATCAGCCACGGCGCGCTTGCCTTCGCCGTGCGCCTCGGGCCGACCGGCCGCTACGCCACCACGATCCCCGCACTGGGCACGGCGGGCCAGGTCGAGGTGACGATGGACCGCGGTGTGCGGCTGGAACAGGTGGTTCCCGTGCCCGACATCGGCACGGTCGTGCGCATCGCGCTGCAGCTTCGGGGCCGCGACGGCATGCATCTGAATGGCCTTGGCCAGGGCGCGGGCTTCGACGCCCCCGGCCTGATTGCCCCCTGGGCCCCCGGCCTGCCCTCGCTCGGCAAAGGCGGCTATCTGACGCGGCTCGGCGATCCGACGCTTGACGATCCGCTTCTGGCCGAAGTGCTGACCCTGCCCGCCAGCGCCGAGGCGGCGCGGCCGATGCTGGTGGTCGAGGTCAGCGCGGACAATTGCGCGCGCGATCTGCTGGTGACGGTGGCCACCGCCGAGGGTCGCGCGGTACCAAGCACCGGTGCGGTCAGCTTCTCGATGCCCGATTGCGGCGCGGCGGGCCAGCGCCTCGCGCTCGATGCCGCAAGCTTCCTGACCCGGCAGTACGCCGAGACGGGCAACGAGCACCAGCCAACACCGGACGGGCTTGAACAGCCGCGGCCCTCCCCCTAGGGTGCCCGCCGACCGATCAGGGAGGTGGACATGAACGGCAAGGTAGACGCGCGGCTCGCGGAGCTTGGACTTGAATTGCCGGACGCCCCGGCCCCGGCGGCCAATTACGTGCCCTTCGTGCAAGCAGGCGATCTCGTCTTCGTGTCCGGCCAGATCAGCCAGTCGAAGGAGGGGCTGATCAAGGGCCGCCTCGGCGCCGACATGGATGTGGCCGCCGGCGCCGCCGCCGCCCGCCGCTGCGGCCTGTCGATCCTCGCCCAGGTCCGGGCCGCCTGCGGCGGCGACCTCGACCGGGTGGTGCGCGTGGTCAAGCTCACCGGTTTCGTCAATTCGACCGGCGATTTCACCGACCAGCCCAAGGTGATCAACGGCTGCTCCGACCTGATGGTCGAAGTCTTCGGCGATGCGGGCCGCCATGCCCGCGCCGCCGTGTCCGCGCCCGCGCTTCCCCTGGGTGTCGCGGTCGAGATCGAGGCAATCGTTCAGGTCAGATGATCGTGACGCGCCCGCCGCTGCCCGAGGCCTTCCTGCACCTGCCGATCGCGCACCGCGCCTTTCACGACCGCGCCGCCCGGCGGCCGGAAAATTCCCGCGCCGCCATCCGCGCGGCCATCGCGGCGGGCTACGGGATCGAGATCGACATCCAGCCCTCGGCCGACGGCGTGCCGATGGTCTTTCACGATTACGACCTGCGCCGCCTGACCGGCCAGCCCGGCCGTATCCGCGGCCTGACAGCGGCAGAACTTGGCACCCTGCCGCTTCTCGACGCCGACGAAGGCGTGCCGACGCTCGCCGAAGTGCTTCGGATCGTCGCCGGGCAGGTGCCGCTCCTGATCGAGATCAAGGATCAGGACGGCGCGATGGGCCCCGCCGTGGGCGATCTGGAACGGGCGGTCGCCGAAACCCTGGACGGCTACGCGGGCGATGTGGCGCTCATGTCCTTCAACCCGCATTCCGTGGCGGCTCTGGCCCGCCGCGCCCCCGACCGGCCGCGCGGGCTGACGACCAGCGCCTACCGGGCCGAGGACTGGCCGCTTCTGCCCGCGCCCGTGCGCGACCATCTGCGCGACATCCCCGATCTCGACCGGGTGGGGGCGAGCTTCATCTCGCACGAGGCGGCCGACCTCGACCGGCCGCTGATCGCCGAGGTGAAAGCCAGGGGCACCCATATCCTGTGCTGGACGATCCGCTCGCCCGAGGCGGAAGCCAGGGCGCGCAAGGTCGCCGAAAATGTAACGTTCGAATCCTACCCCGCACTGATTGCCCCTTGACGAAGCGGCGCCAACGGGCGCCCCTCGCGCCATGAGCCTGTCCGTCTCCGTCCTCGATGCAATCGACAAGATCGCGCCCCAAGACTGGGATGCCTGCGCCGCGCCAGAGGCCGCGACAGGTCGCCCCGACAATCCCTTCCTGACCCACCGCTTCCTGCTGGCGCTTGAAAAATCCGGGTCGGTCGGGCCGGGCACCGGCTGGCAAAGCCTGCATCTTGTGGCCCGCGACGGGGACGAGGTGGCGGGCGTCCTGCCGCTTTATGCCAAAAGCCACAGCCAGGGCGAATATATCTTCGATCACAGCTGGGCCGACGCCTATGAGCGGGCGGGCGGGCGCTATTACCCGAAACTCCAGTCCGCCGTGCCCTTTACCCCCGTCACCGGCCGCCGCTTCCTCTGCCGCCCGGGGCGACCGGACGCGCGCGAGGCGCTCCTCGGCGGCGCCCTGTCGCTCGCGCGCCAGAACGGCATATCGTCGCTGCATGTCACCTTCTGCACCGAGGAGGAATGGCGCTGGGGCCAGACCGTGGGCCTCCTGCCGCGCCTCACCCAGCAGTTCCATTGGGATAACCGTGGCTACGCCAGCTTCGACGCCTTCCTCGCCGACCTCTCCTCGCGCAAGCGCAAGACGATCCGCAAGGAACGCAGCGTTGCGCAGGGCTTCGGCGGCACCATCCGCCGATTGACCGGCCAGGACATAAGGCCCGCCCATTGGGACGCCTTCTGGACCTTCTACCAGGACACCGGCAGCCGCAAATGGGGGCACCCCTACCTGACCCGCGCCTTTTTCGACCTGATCCACGAAACGATGCGCGACGATCTGATGCTGGTCCACGCCGAACGGCAGGGCCAGCCCGTCGCGGGTGCCTTGAACTTCATCGGCCGGAACACGCTTTTCGGTCGCTACTGGGGCGCGATCGAGGATCACCCCTGCCTGCATTTCGAAGCCTGCTATTACCAGGCCATCGACTTCGCCATCGAGTGCGGCCTCAATCGGGTCGAGGCGGGCGCCCAGGGCGAACACAAGCTCGCGCGCGGCTATCTGCCGGTGCCGACCTGGTCGCTGCACTGGCTCGCCGACCCGGGCCTCGCCCGCGCGGTCGAGCGCTATCTGAAAGCCGAACGCGAGGCCATCGGGCAGGAGATCGAAGCGCTGGCCGACCTCGGCCCGTTCCGCGCCGGGCCGGATGGTTCAGGGGATTGAAACTTGCGGCCCCCGGCAGGACTATTCCGGCGGCAAATACATACGGGAGGATGAAAGATGACAGGGCCCCTGACCAAAGAGGAACGCGAAAGCGAACTGCCCGCGCTGGGGGAAAGCGGCTGGCGTGCCGTCCCGGACCGCGATGCGATCCGCAAGATCTGGAAATTCAAAAGCTTCTCCGAAGCCTGGGGCTTCATGTCGCGCGCCGCACTCATCGCCGAAAAACTGAACCACCACCCCGAATGGTCGAATGTCTACAATGTGGTGGACGTGACGCTGACGACCCATGACGCGCCCGGCCTCTCGGCGCTCGACCTCACATTCGCCAGGCGCCTCGACAAGGTCGCAGGCGCGGCGGAGGTCCAGCGCGACCATTCCGAACCCGTCACCTGTCTGTGCCAGGAGCACGCAGCCAGAAAAGGGGCCTGACCCCCCGGAGGGCCGCGCGCTCCCGCCGGTCAGAGCGTATCGAGCAGCGCCTCGCCCTGCGAGATGTTGCATTCGCCCGGCTTGTCCACGTTCAGGCGCGTGATGACCCCGTCCTCGACCAGCGCCGCGTACCGGTTCGACCGCCCGATCAGGCCAAGATGCGGCGCAGTGAAATCAAGGCCCAGACCCTTGGTCATCGACCCGTCCGCATCGCCGAGATGGACGATCCCGGCCTTGGTTGCCCCAGTGGCCTCGCCCCAGGCCTTCAGCGTGAACGGGTCGTTGACGGATATGCAGAGGATCTCGTCGACACCCTTGGCCCGAAACTTGTCCGCCGTGCGAATGAAGCTGGGGACATGCGATGTCGAACAGGGGCCCGTGAACGCGCCGGGAAGGGCAAAGACTACGACCTTGCGGCCCTTCAGCCTCTCTCCCAGCCGCACCGTCTCGGGACCGGTGTCGCCCATGGTTACGAGATTTGCATCGGGCATGCGCCCACCGACCGAAAGCTGCATCGTTCATCCTCTCGCGTTGCGTTTTCCGGCCCCGACGATATAGGGTTCTCGCCTGCAAGGACCAGAGGGAGAATGGCGGATGAGCGGGATCGTGATCGTTGGCGCCGGTCAGGCAGGCGCATCGCTCGCCGCGAAACTGCGCGCGCTCGGCTATGGCGGTCCCGTCACGCTGATCGGCGAAGAGCCGGTCCCGCCCTATCAGCGCCCGCCGCTGTCGAAAGGCTATCTCCTGGGCGAGATGGACCTGGAACGGCTCTACCTCCGCGCGCCCGCTTTCTGGGCCGACCAGAACGTCACGCTCCGCCTCGGCGCCCGCGTCGCCGCCATCGACCCCGCGGCGCGCACCGTAACGGTTGACGGCGAGGCGCTGCCCTATGACCAGCTCGCGCTCACCACCGGCTCGCGGCCCCGCACGCTGCCCGCCGCCATCGGCGGCGCCTTGGAAAATGTCTTCACCGTCCGCACGCTGGCCGACATCGACCGCATGGAACCCCTGATGCGCCAGGGCGCGCGCGCGGTCATCGTGGGTGGCGGCTATATCGGGCTCGAAGCCGCCGCCGTTGCCTCCAAGCTCGGCCTCACCGTCACCGTGATCGAGGCCGCCTCCCGCATCCTGCAGCGCGTCGCCGCGCCCGAAACCTCGGCCTTCTTCCGCGACCTCCATGCCGCCCACGGCGTCACGATCCTCGAAGGCACCGGCCTCGACCGGCTCGCGGGCGAGACGAAGGTGACCGGCGCGCGCCTCTCGGACGGCCGCGACATCGCGGCCGATCTCGTCATCGTCGGCATCGGCATCCTGCCCAACAGCGATCTGGCCGAGGCCGCGGGCCTCGCCATCGAGAACGGCATCCGGACCGACGAGCAGGGCCGCACCTCCGACCCCCATGTCTGGGCGGCGGGCGACTGCGCCTCCTTCCCCCATCAGGGTGGCCGCATCCGGCTCGAAAGCGTGGGCAACGCGATCGACCAGGCCGAACTCGTCGCCGAGAACATGCTGGGCGCGGGCAAGGCCTACGAGGCGAAGCCCTGGTTCTGGTCTGACCAATATGACTGCAAGCTGCAGATCGCGGGCCTGAACGCGGGCTACGACCGGATCGTCACCCGCCCGGCCGAGGCAGGCGCCGTCTCCTTCTGGTACTATCGGGGCGACCGTCTTCTGGCCGTCGACGCGATGAACGACAGCCGCGCCTACATGATCGGCAAGCGCCTGATCGAGGGGGGCCGGTCGCCCGCGCCCGACGTGATCGCCGATCCCGCGACCGACCTGAAGGCGCTTCTCAAGGCATGAGGATCATCGGTGGCGCGCGACGCGGATTGAGGCTCGCCGATGTCGGCGCGGGCGATGCCGCCGCCCATCTCAGGCCCACCTCCGACCGGGTGCGCGAGGCGATCTTCAACCTCCTCCTCAACGGCCCCTACGGCAATCCCGTGCAGGGCGCGCGCGTCCTTGACCTTTTCGCCGGGACCGGTGCCCTCGGGCTCGAGGCGCTGTCGCGCGGCGCCGCCCGGGTGGCCTTCGTCGATGACGGCACCGCGGCGCGCGCCCTTCTCCGCCGCAATATCGGACTGATGCAGGCCACGGGCACGACCGACCTCTGGCGCCGCGACGCGACCCGGATGGGCCCCAATCCCGGACCCGGCCACGATCTCGTCTTCCTCGACCCGCCCTACGGCAAGTCCCTGGGCGAAAAGGCCCTCGCCGCCTGCCTCGCGGGCGGCTGGCTCGCCCCCGGCGCCCTGATCGTCTGGGAAGAAGGCGCGCCCCCGCGCCCGCCCGCGCCGCTGGAACAGCTCGACCAGCGCACATATGGCGATACGGTCGTCACCATCCTGAAGACCCCCGCATGAGGCCCGCCGCCGTCCTCTTCGACTGCGACGGGGTGATCGTCGACAGCGAACCGATCACCATGCGCCTCTTCGCCCGAAGCCTTGCGCGTCACGGCCTGATCCTTTCCCCTGCCGAAATCGAAACCCTCTTCCTCGGCGGCACGCTCGCGGGCGCGGCCGACGAGGCCCGCCGCCGCGGCGCCCGCCTGCCCGAGGACTGGGTCGAGGCCACCTATCAGGAAAGCTTCGCCCGCCTCGCCGAAGGCACGCCCCTCGTCGCCGGCATCGAGGCGCTCCTCGACGCGCTCGACACGGCCGCCCTGCCCTATGCCGTCGCCTCGAACGGCCCGCACCGCAAGATGGAGGTGACGCTCGGCCAGCATCCCGCCCTCTGGGCGCGCCTCGAGGGCCGCATCTTCTCGCGCGAGGATGTCGCCCGCCCCAAACCGGCGCCCGACCTCTACCTCCATGCCGCCCGCGCCCTCGGTGCCGATCCCGCCCGCTGCGCCGTCATCGAGGACAGCCCCAGCGGCGTCCACGCCGCCGTCGCCGCCGGCATGCGCTGCTACGGCTTCAGCGCCGCAACCGACAGCGCGCGCCTCGCTTCCGCAGGTGCGATACCCTTCAGCGCCATGGCCAACCTCCACGACCTTCTCTGTCTCTGATCACGTTCTGTCCCGAAATACTCCGGGGGAGCGCGAGGGGGCAGCACCCCCTCGCACGGATCGCCCGCGCAAGCGCGCGAAACTACCAGGTCGGGTGGAACCTGCCCGCGGGCGAGAGCGTGAACAGCTCGCAGCCGTCCGCCGTCACGCCGACCGAATGTTCGAACTGTGCCGACAGCGACTTGTCGCGCGTCACCGCCGTCCAGTCGTCGGCCAGCACCTTGGTCTCGGGTCGGCCGAGGTTCACCATCGGCTCGATGGTAAAGAACATGCCTTCCTCCAGCCGCGGCCCGGTGCCGGGGCGGCCGTAATGCAGCACGTTCGGCGGCGCATGGAAAACCCGCCCCAGCCCGTGGCCGCAGAAATCGCGCACCACCGACATGCGGTTCGCCTCGACATAGGACTGGATCGCATGGCCGATATCGCCGAAGGTCCTGCCCGGCCTCACCGCCTCGATCCCCTTGAAAAGCGCGTCATGCGTGACCTGGATCAGCCGTTCGGCCTTGCGGGGCAGGTCGCCCGCCACATACATCCGGCTCGTGTCGCCATACCAGCCGTCGACGATCACGGTCACGTCGATGTTCAGGATATCGCCGTCCTTCAGCACCTTCTGCCCCGGAATCCCGTGGCAGACCACATGGTTCACGCTGATGCACGAGGCATGCTGATAGCCGCGATAGCCGATCGTCGCCGAGGTCACGCCCCGCCGTTCGATCTCGCCCCGGATGAAATCGTCCAGCACCTCGGTCGTGGTGCCCGGCACCACGAGCCCGCCCACGGCATCGAGAATCTCCGCCGCGACGCGGCCTGCCTTGCGCATGCCGGCGAAGTCGGCGGGCTCATGAAGGGTGATGCCGTCCTTGGTCTGACGGGTGCGCGGTTCGTCCACGGGGCCGGTCCTTTCGAATTCCCGCTCTAGATAGTCAAGAAATCGGCACTTGGCCAGAGCCGGGGCTTTTCGGGGCGCGCCGTGCGGCCTATAGGGTAACGCATTGGTGATGAAAGGCCGCGATGCAGAACCCTACCGCCTCCATCCTGATCATCGGCGACGAGATCCTGTCGGGGCGCACCCGCGATGCCAACATGCATTACCTCGCGGGCGAACTGACCCGGATCGGCATCGACCTGATCGAGGCGCGCTTTGTCTCCGACCGGCATGAGGCGATCGTCGCGGCCGTGAACAGCTTGCGCGCCACGACGGATCAGCTCTTCACCTCCGGCGGTATCGGCCCGACGCATGACGACATCACCGCGGACGCCGTCGCCGCGGCCTTCGGCCTGCCGATCTCGGTCCGCGCCGATGCCCGCGCGCTTCTCCAGGCCCATTACGACCGCGCAGGCGTCGAGTTGAACGAGGCACGCCTGCGCATGGCGCGCGTACCCGAAGGCGCCACGCTCATCGACAATCCGATTTCCGCCGCCCCCGGCTTCACCCTCGGCAATGTCCATGTGATGGCGGGCGTCCCCACGATCTTCCAGGCCATGGTCGCCTCGCTCCTGCCCCGCCTGACCGGCGGGCGCCCGCTCCTGTCCCAGACCCTGCGGCTGATGCGCGGCGAAGGCGTGATTGCCGAGCCGCTGCGCGCGCTGGCGCAGGAATTTTCCGACCTCTCCTTCGGCTCCTACCCGTTCGTGCAGGACGGGGTCTATGGCACCAATCTGGTGGTCCGCGGCCAGGATGCGGCGCGGCTCGATGCGGCGATGCTGCGGCTGGCGGCGCTGGTGGGCGGTGCGGCCGCATGACCGGGCTTCTCGACGCGCTCGACAGCACCTGGCCCGCCGCCGCGATGCGGCGCGCGGGCGGCTGGCTCGTGCGCGAGGGCCGGGGCGGCGGCAAGCGCGTCTCGGCGGCCACCGTCGCGGCCGACGACGCGCGCGCAACCATCGACGCGGCGATAGGGGCGCAACGCGCCCTCGGCCAGCCGCCGCTCTTTTCCCTGCGCGACGGCGATGTGGCAGAGGATGCCGAACTTGCCCGCCGGGGCTTCCGCACCCTCGATCCGACCGTGCTCTACGAGGCGCCGCTAGATGCTCTGGCGACAGAGCCACCGCGCCACATGACCAGCTTTCCGATCTGGCCGCCGCTGGCCATCATGGCCGACCTCTGGGCCGAAGGCGGTGTCGGCGCGGCGCGGCAGGCGGTGATGGCGCGCTGCACCCTGCCCAGGACCGCGATCCTTGGCCGGGTCGAGGACCGGGCGGCGGGCGTCCTTTACCTGGCGGTGGACGGCGATCTGGCGATGGTCCATGCCCTGCATGTGGCACCCGAGTTCCGCCGCAGGGCACTGGCCGCGAACCTGATGCGCGCGGCGGCGGCCTGGGCGCGTGACGCGGGGGCCACAAGGCTCGGCCTCGCCGTCACCGAAGCGAATGCCCCGGCCCGCGCGCTTTACGAACGGCTCGGCATGGCGCAGGTCGGCCGGTACCACTATCGCGCCCGATGAGACGGGGCGCGACCATAGCCGTTGCCGCGGCGCTTCTGGCCACGGCCGCCCGGGCCGCGCCGCCGCGCCTGCCCGGCCTCGACGAGACCTTCCAGACCGCGCAGCGCCCCGCCGAGGCTGGCGGCTATGAGCTGCCGGTCGGCGCCTGGGAAGGCGGGCGCATGCCGAAGGTCGCGCTCTCCGGCGCCGTCACCCGCATGGCCTGGCGCCTGCCCGAGGGCGGCGATACGCTCCGCCGTGCCGAAAGCCTGCGGCAGGCCCTCGCGGATCAGGGCTATGGCGTGATCTTCGCCTGTGCGACCGACGCCTGCGGCGGGTTCGATTTCCGCTATGATCTGACGCTCTTCCCCGAACCGGACATGCATGTCGACCTGTCGGACTTCCGCTATCTGTCCGCCGTACATGGCATCGGGCCGGGCGCCGATTATGTCGGCCTGATGGTCAGCCGCGCCGGCGCGACGGATTTTGTCGAGATGGTCCATATTTCCGGCAGCGGCACGCCGGGCGCCGCGCCCCCGCCCGGGGCGCCGCCGCCCCCCCTGCCGGTGCAGCCCGCCGCGGTCCCCGATGATCTGGCCGCGACACTTCTCTCGGACGGCCATAGCGTTCTGGACGGCTTCACCTTCGCCTCCGGTTCGGCAGAGCTGCAGGTGACCGCCCCGGGCGAGCTTGCGGCTCTGGCGCGGTTCCTGGCCGACAACCCCGAGGCACGCATCGCCATCGTCGGCCATACCGATGCGTCCGGCGGTCTCGACGCGAATATCGCGCTCTCGCGCCGCCGGGCCGAGGCCGTCGCCGCGCGTCTGGTGTCTGAGTACGGCGCCGATCCCGCGCGGATCGAGGCGCAGGGCGCGGGCTATCTCGCGCCGCGCGCCAGCAATCTGACCGAAGAGGGTCGGCAGAAAAACAGACGGGTCGAGGTGGTGCTTACCTCGACCCGCTGATGTTCCGGTGGCAGCCGGTCGCACACCCCCCGAGGGGCGCTGGGGCCTACCAGGCGTCCGGGCCCTTGTCGACAAAGGCCTGGGCGAGAAAATCGATGAAGGCGCGCACCTTCGGCTGGGTGAAACGGCCCGGCGGATAGACCGCATAGATGCCCAGCGTCTCGACCGGCAGATCGGGAATCGCCTCTTCCACCAGCCCCTGTTTCATCGCATCCGCGTAAAGGAACGACGGCAGATAGGCGATGCCAAGGCCCGAGATCGCGGCATTCAGCAGCGACTGGCCATCGTTCACCGTCAGCCAGCCCGCGGTGCGGATCTGGCGTTTCTCGCCCGAGGGCGCGGTGATCTTCCAGACGTTGCCCGAGGCCTGATTCGAATAGTGCAAGAGCTTGTGCTCGTTCAGATCGTCGATCTTCTGCGGACGGCCGTAGCGGGAAAAATAGGCGGGCGAGCCGATCATGCGCTTGGCCGTGTCGGTCAGCTTGCGCGCACGCAGGGTGGAATCCTCCAGCTCGCCCACCCGAATGGCCATATCGAACCCTTCGGAGATGAGCTCCACATAGCGGTTGTTCAAAACCATGTTCACCGTGATCTCGGGATATTCCAGCAGGAAGTCCCCCAGAATCGGCGAAAGCAGATTGACGCCAAAGTCAGTGGCGACCGAAATCCGCAGAAGCCCGGATGGTGCAGATTGCATCGAGGTGACAAGGGCATCCGCTTCGCCCGCATCGTTCAGAACGCGTCGGGCTCGGTCGTAATAGGCCAGTCCAATCTCGGTCGGCGAAACGCGCCGGGTCGTACGGTTCAATAGGCGTGCGCCGAGGCGGGCCTCAAGCGCGGAAACGTGTTTGGAGACTGCGGATTTCGAAATCCCCATCTTCTTGGCCGCGTCGGTGAACCCCCCCTGGTCCACGACGGTGGCGAAGGCCTCCATTTCTGTTAGTCGGTCCATTGTGCACCCTGAATAGACATTGCCCGCCGCGGACCGGTATCGACGCCAATTTGGGCAAGAATGCGGAAACGACCCGACAAGACTAGGGTATTGTTCGGAACCGATAGGCCCAATTTCGCCCAGAAGGGTTCCAAATGGTTGACACCGGACGGCCCATCCGGTCGGCCCAACCCTACAATTCAAGGAAAATCAGAGCGTTGCCGCCAGGCGCATGCCCTGATCGATCGCCCTTTTTGCGTCAAGCTCCGCCGCCACATCCGCGCCGCCGATCACATGGACCGTCCGACCCCGGGCGATCAGAAGGTCGGCAAGGCCGCGCTCGCTTTCCTGTCCGGCACACAGCACGATTGTTTCCGCCGGGATCAGGCGGCCATTCTCGCGTTCCGGCCCGAACGAGACGCGCAGGCCGGTCATCTCGATCCGCTCGTAATTCACGCCGCCCAGCATCTCGACACCCTTGGCCTGCAGTGTGGCGCGGTGAATCCAGCCGGTGGTCTTGCCGAGCTGGCGACCCGGACGTTCGGGCTTGCGCTGCAACAGGAAGACCTGCCGCGCCGCCGGTTGGGGGGCCGGACGGCCAAGCCCGCCTGCCCGCTCCGCCGGGTCGGCGACGCCCCATTCATGGCGCCAGTCGGCCGGGCGCACCGTCGGGCTCGGATGCGGCTCGACAAGGAATTCGGCCACGTCAAAGCCGATCCCGCCCGCGCCGATCACCGCGACCCGGTCGCCCGCGACCACGCTGCCGGTCAGGATGTCGGCATAGCTTGCCACCTGCGCACCCGCACAGGTCTCGATCTGGGGATCGCGCGGCCGGACGCCGGTCGCGATGATCACCTCGTCGAAACCGCCCAGATCCTCGGGGCGGGCAAGGCAGCTCAGCCTCAGATCGATCCGGCTTTGCTCCACCCGGGTCCGGAACCAGTCGACCAGGCCGTGGAACTCTTCCTTGCCCGGCACGCGCCGGGCGAGGTTCAACTGCCCGCCGATCTCGGCCGACCGCTCGAACAGCGTGACCGCGTGGCCACGCTCATCCAGCGCCAGCGCCGCCGACAGGCCCGCGGGGCCCGCGCCCACCACCGCCACCTTCTTCACCTCGGCCGCAGGCGAAATCGTCAGCTCCGTCTCGTGGCAGGCACGCGGATTGACGAGGCAGGAGGTCAGCTTGCCCGCGAATGTGTGGTCAAGGCAGGCCTGGTTGCAGGCGATGCAGGGCGCGATCTCGGCCGCGCGGCCCGCTGCCGCCTTCCGCACGAAATGCGGATCGGCCAGGAACGGCCGCGCCATCGACACCATGTCCGCGCAACCGTCGGCCAGCACCTCTTCGGCCACCTCGGGGCTGTTGATCCGGTTCGAGGTGATCAGCGGAATCCCCACCTCGCCCATCATCTTCTTCGTCACCCAGGCGAAGGCCGCGCGCGGCACCGATGTGGCGATGGTCGGAATGCGCGCCTCGTGCCAGCCGATCCCGGTGTTGATGATCGACGCCCCCGCCGCCTCGACGGCCCGGGCCAGCGTCACCACCTCGTCCCAGGTCGATCCTTCGGGCACAAGGTCGATCATCGACAGCCGGTAGATCAGGATGAAATCGCTTCCCACCGCCGCGCGAACCCGGCGCACCACCTCGACCGGCAGGCGCATGCGGTTCTCGTAGGGCCCGCCCCAGCGGTCGGTGCGCTTGTTGGTGTGGGTGACAAGGAACTGGTTGAGGAAATAGCCCTCCGACCCCATCACCTCCACCCCGTCATAGCCCGCCTCGCGGGCGCGGGCGGCGGCGGTAACGATGTCGGCGATCTGCTTTTCGATCCCCGCCTCGTCCAGTTCCTTCGGCGGGAAGGGCGAGATCGGCGACTTGATCGGCGAGGGGGCCACGCATTCCGGCCCGTAGGCATACCGCCCGGCATGCAGGATCTGCATGGCGATCCGGCCACCCGCATCATGGACGCGCCCGGTCACCGTCCGGTGATTGTCGATATCCTCGTCCGAGAAGAGACCCGCCGCGCCGGGAAACACCCCGCCCTCGCGGTTCGGCGCCATGCCGCCGGTGACCATCAGCCCGACGCCGCCGCGCGCCCGTTCGGCATAGAATTCCGCCACGCGGTTCCAGTCGCCCGTCTCTTCCAGATTGGTGTGCATCGATCCCATCAGCACCCGGTTCGGCAGGGTCACATGCCCAAGGTCGAGCGGCGAAAGAAGATGGGGAAAATTCGACATGCACCCTCCGGTCAGCGGCAGGAGCCTGCCCCGAAAGTGCCCCCTATGTCACGGAAGACGCTGCGTCACTTCGGGCACCCTTGCGGTTTCTCAACCCTCGCGGCAGTGCTGGCGGAAGGCGCGTGCCAGAAGCTCCAGATCGGCACGCAGAAGTGCTATCTCGGCGACAAGATCGGTGCCGTCGGGCGTGCCCGCGCTGATCGCGAAATGGCCAAGCCGGGCGCCCGAGGCGCGTTCGATCACCTGAAAGACCTGCGCAGCTTCGTCGATGGCAGCGACCGGGATCGGGGCAGTGACGCGCCAGTGCCCCGCCGCGTCTCCGGCCGGCTCGACCGAGACATCGGCAAGCCGCTCCTTGCCCCACCAGATCTCGATCCCGGGCGCCGTGCCGGCCTTGACCAGCCCGTGCCAGACCCCCCTGGCGATCCTGCTTTCCACAAGGTTCATCCCGGCCACTCCCTCAGATCGGCGCCCGCGGCCGGCGCGACACCACGAAATCGGCGATCGCGATCCGGTTCATCGACGGACGTTCGACAAACAGGTCGATCCAGATCCGTTCGATCCGCCTTTCGTTCAGGCGAAGCGCATCAAGGTCGAACTCGGCCAAGGCCCTGTCGCCCTGCCGCAGCAGCCCCGCCGTGGTCTGGGCCGTGGTTCCGCCATGGACGATGTTCAGCCGCGCCAGACAGGATTGCGGCGCCTCGGACCTCAGCGTCAGATCGACCGCGATCACATGCTGGCTGCCGGTCAGCGCGAAACGGTCGGCCGACACCTGCAGCGACAGCGACAGATAGCTGCCCTGAAAGTCGTAGACCGACAGGACCAGACCGAAGGGCGCCCGATCCTCCGCCGCGTTCGGACGCTGGCGCAAGGACACAAGCCCAAGCGGACAATCGTGATAGAGCGTCAGTTCCTCGCCGACCTTCCGCCCCTGCGGTCCGCCCTCGGGCAGGGCAATCGCCCCCGACCAGGCTTCCGGCCGCCAGGCAAGGTCCGCCATCGGCGGCGCATCGACCGGTGCCGCGCCCACGCCCAGATGGCCGGTCACCGCCGCCTCCGCCCGCGCCGCCAGCTGAGAGGTCGCGCGACACAGGCTTCTCGCCGCCCCCCGCAGTTCCTTCAGCGCGTCAAGGTCCATGGACCCGGCCGTCCCGGCCCAGCGCCGCCAGCGCGCCAGCTCGCGCTTCAATCGCCACCTGTCCAACTTGCGGATCGCCATCGGCCCGTCGCTCGCCCTCTTCAACGGTTCTCCGACCGCACCTTACTCACAAACTTTTCCAAAAGGCTGCGTTTTTCGTCCGCCGCTAGCGGCTGCTTGGCCAGGCCAAGCACCGAAAGCGTCACGATCTGGCTATCGAGCGCAAAAAGCGCCCGCCAATAGCCCGGCTCGACATCCTGCCCTTCAAGCCGCGCGCTGTCGCTGGCAAGGATGTAAAGCACGTCGCCGACCGCCACGATCCGCTGGATGGTCACGGTCCTGGCCTTGCCCGCGCGGCTCAGCGCCTTGCGGCCCTGGTCCGAGGCCAGGAATGTCGCCATCGACGCGAACGAGGCGGCAAAGACATCGCCCTCCGGCGCGCCCGGCGTCACATAGGCGGTCAGGATCGCCGCCTTCTTCGGCTTCGCCGCGAACGTCGACTGGCCCAGCGCCGCGCAGCTGCCGAACAGCACGAACGCCCCGCTTTCCAGATTATGGCTGGCCTGCGTGTCGACGCAGAACCCCGGCGGCGCCGCGATGGTCAAGGCACCCGGCCCGATCTTCATCTTCGCAGGCGCGCCCTTCGCGCTGACCCCGGCCGCGCCGGAGACCAGGGCGAGCATCACGACAAGCGGCGCGATGACCGCGCGCAGACGCCAGACCGAACCTGTCACCGATGTCCTGCCTTTCTCCCCCGGCCCCTGAATAGTCCGGGGCGGCGGCCCGATACAAGCCGGATTGCGCCCGCCCCCCGGCCCCGCATAGGCTCACCGCGATGAAAGACCTCGCCCCCCGTTTCCGCCCGCTTGGCCGCTTCGCGGCGCCTGTCGCGGCCCAGCGCCAGCCACTCTGGCGGCCGTTTCTCGGCGCGCTCACGGTGGTCGCCCTCTATCTGGCCTTCCTCTTCGCCCTCGGGATCTTCCTGCAGCAGCGCTACGGGACACTCCTCGCCGCCGGCATCGCCCAGGCGATGCTCGGCGCCAGCTCGCCCGGCGCGGCGCTCCTGCTCCTCTATTCCTTCACCGGCATGGCGCTCGCCGTCCTTGCCACCGTGCGCCTGATTCATGGCCGCAGCGCGATCACGCTCTTCGGCCAAGGCCGCACTGCCGTCGCCCACTTCCTCACCGCAACCCGCGCCGTCCTCGTCGTGGCACTCGTGGCCCTCGTCGTCGCCCTCGCGACCGAACGGCCAGCCCCCGGGCTCGGGCTCTCGACCTTCCTCCTTTACCTGCCCGCCGCGCTTCTCGGCATCCTCCTTCAGGTGACGGCGGAGGAGCTGGTCTTTCGCGGCTACCTCCTGCAGGAACTGGCGGCGCGCTTCCGCTCGCCCCTGATCTGGGCGGGCCTCTCCTCGCTCCTCTTCGGGCTCGGCCACTACCAGCCCGGCGCCTATGGCGCGAACGCCTGGCCGATCGTCCTCTGGGCCGTGCTCTTCGGCCTTGCCGCCGCCGACCTCACCGCCCGCACCGGCACGATCGGCGCCGCGGTGGGCCTGCATTTCGCCAACAATCTCGCGGCCTTCCTCTTCATCGGCGTCGCGGGCGACATGGACGGCCTCGCGCTCTGGACAAGAACCATCGACCTCGCCGCGCCCGGCGACGTGCTGCCGATTCTCCTCGTCGATTTCCTTACCATCCTTCTCGCCTGGCTCGCGGTGCGCATCTCGCTTCGGGTCTGACGGGTCCGGAAGACCCGCAGCCGACATTGCATTTCGCCCCGCCCGGGCTTAATTGGGAGGCTCCGACCAGAGACGAAGGCGATGAGACCATGAACTGGATCACCAATTATGTCCGGCCCAAGATCAACTCGCTCTTCTCGCGCCGCGAGGTGCCGGACAATCTCTGGACCAAATGTTCCGAATGCGGAACCATGCTCTTCCACCGCGAGCTGGCCGACAATCTGAACGTCTGCACCAACTGCGACCATCACATGGCGATCACGCCGCGCGAACGGTTCGCGGCCTTTTTCGACGGCGGCGTCTTCACCGAGATCAGGGTGCCCGAACCGATCGCCGATCCCCTCCATTTCCGCGACCAGAAGAAATATCCCGACCGGATGAAGGCGGCGCAGAAGGCGACCGGCGAGAAGGAGGCGATGCTGGTGGCCGAGGGCGAGATCGGCCGCACCCGCATCGTCGCCGCCGCCCAGGACTTCACCTTCATGGGCGGCTCGATGGGCATGTATGTCGGCAATGCGGTGATCGCCGCCGCCGAACAGGCGGTGAAGAAGAAACTGCCGCTCATCCTCTTCTCCGCCGCCGGCGGCGCGCGCATGCAGGAAGGGATCCTCTCGCTCATGCAGATGCCGCGCACCACCGTCGCGGTCGAGATGCTGAAAGAGGCGGGCCTGCCCTATATCGTCGTCCTGACCCACCCGACCACCGGCGGCGTGACCGCCTCCTACGCCATGCTCGGCGACGTGCAGCTGGCCGAACCGAACGCGCTCATCTGCTTTGCGGGCCCCCGCGTGATCGAACAGACGATCCGCGAGAAACTGCCCGAAGGCTTCCAGCGCGCCGAATATCTCCTCGATCACGGCATGCTCGACCGCGTGACCCACCGCAGGAAGCTGCGCGAGGAGCTGATCTCGATCCTGCGCATGCTCACCCGCCAGTCGCCGCCGGTGAAAGGCGACCTGCCCGCTCCAGCCAGCAGGGCCAGCGAAACCGCCTGATCCCCTCTTTCGTTTCCAAATATCCTCGGGGGGTCCGGGGGGCAGACAGCCCCCCGGCCTCCGCCCCGGGGAAACTTCCGAGGTGCAGCATGACGAACGGGTCCGACCTCATCCTCCAGCGGATGATGTCGCTTCATCCCAAGATCATCGACCTGACGCTCGACCGGATGCACCGGCTTCTGGCCGCGCTCGGCCATCCCGAACGCCGCCTGCCGCCGGTGATCCATATCGCCGGCACCAACGGCAAGGGCTCGACCCAGGCGATGATCCGCGCCGGGCTCGAGGCCCGGGGCGACAGGGTTCATGCCTATACCTCCCCCCATCTCGCGCGCTTCCACGAACGGATCCGGCTGGCCGGAGAGCTGATTTCGGAAGCGGCGCTGACCCGCATCCTCGACGAATGCGACCGCGCGAACGGCGGCGAAGCGATCACCTTCTTCGAGATCACCACCTGCGCGGCCTTCCTCGCCTTCGCCCGCACGCCAGCGGACTGGACACTGCTGGAGGTCGGCCTCGGCGGGCGGCTCGACGCCACCAATGTCGTCGATGTGCCGCGCCTGACGATCATCACCCCGGTCTCGATCGACCATCAGCAATATCTGGGCGAAACGCTCGCCGAAATCGCGGGCGAAAAGGCCGGGATCCTCAAGCGCGGCGTGCCCTGCGTGGTCGGCCCGCAGGAAGAGGCGGGGCTTGCGGTGATCGAGGCGAAGGCCGCCCGCCTCGGCTGCCCGCTCCTCGTCCATGGCCAGCACTGGCGCGCCTGGGAAGAACGCGGGCGGCTGATCTTCCAGGATGAAAACGGCCTTCTCGATCTGCCGCTGCCCAACCTCCCCGGCCCCCATCAGATCGACAATGCGGGCGCGGCGCTGGCCGCCCTCCGCCATCTCGGCGCCGACGAGGCCGTCTGCGAGGCCGCGGTGAGTCGCGCCGACTGGCCCGCGCGCATGCAGCGCCTGACCCACGGCCCGCTGGTTCAGGCGGCAGGGGCTTGCGAGCTCTGGCTCGACGGCGGCCATAATCCGGCGGGCGGACAGGCGGTGGCGGCGACGCTCGCGCGCATGGCCCCGAAGCCCACCTATCTCGTCTGCGGCATGCTCAACACCAAGGATGTCGCGGGCTACATGCGACCGCTCGCGCCCCGGGTGCGGCGCCTGACCGCCGTCTCGATCCCGGGCGAGGCGAACACGCTTCCGGCCGAGGCGACCCGCGATGCCGCCCTTGGCGCGGGTATCAAGGCGGACACGGCCGAGAGCCTGCTTGTGGCGATCCGCCGGATCGCGACCGAGGCGCCGGGCGCCCGCATCCTGATCTGCGGCTCGCTCTATCTGGCGGGCTCGGTCCTGCGCGAAAACGGCTAGGCGGCCCCCGCCCGAAGGCCGGACAGCCGCCCTTTCAGGCCCACGCGCCGGCATACGTTCAGGCATACGTGAACTACACCTGAAATCCGGGCGAATTTCCTTGCGAAACAGCCCCTTCGCCGTGGCGCAGCCCCTGCCGTTAACCCGCTGTTAACGACCTCGTCCCTGCCGCACCAGGCTGCGATAGAGCGCCTCGAACTGCGGATGAATCCAGTCCGGGTCAAACCGGTCCTCCCCCGCCCGCGCCAGCGCCGCAGCACCCAGCGCCTGCCGCGCCGCCTCGTCGGCCAGCACTTCCTCGACCGCCCCGCAGATCGCCGGAACATCGCCCACGGGAACCACGCGACCCACGCTCTCGTCGATCAGCTCGACCACCCCCGAACAGGCCGTGGCGACCGCCGGGCAGCCCGCGCGGAACGCCTCGACAATGGTGAAGGGCAAGGCCTCCCAGCGCGAGGTCAGAAGGAACAGATCGGCCGCCAGAAGATGCAGGTGCGGCTCGGACGTCCGGCCGATGAAGCTGAGGTTCGGCAGGACGCCCTTCTCCCGCGCCAGCGCCTTCAGCGCCGCCTCGTCCGGCCCGTCGCCCGCCACCACGAAGCGCCAGCCGGGATGGTCCCCCATCAGCCGCGCCACGCAATCGATCAGGATATCGATGCCCTTCTGGTGGGCGAGCCGCACCAGCGTCAGGATCACCCGGTCGCCGTCGCCCAGAAGCCGCGCCCGCAGCGCCGCCACCTGCGCCGCGTCGACCTCTGGCGGCGGATCGACTCCCAGCCCGATGACCTTCAGCCGGTCACGCGGCACCCCGCCGATCGTGGCGAGATCCCCGGCACTGCGATGGCTCGGCGTCACGGTCAGGTCGCACAGCCGCGCGATGCGGCCAAAGCCCGCGATCCGCTCGGGCTCCGACCCGTGATAGGTCACGATCAGGGGAATGTTCAGCCCCTTGCGGGCAAGGGAAGCCACCAATGCAGGGGCGCTGTCATGGGCATGGATCACATCGACCGGATGGCGTTTCAGCCAGCGGCGAAGCCGCCAGGCCGCCCGGGCCAGCGCGATCAGGCGCCGGGGCAGCGACCCGCCGCCGCCCGCCACCCGGTTGACCGGCAGATCGAGGTAGGGATGCCCGGTCCCCGCATTCACCCAGACATCCGGGGAACCAGCCAGCGTCACCTCATGCCCCTCGGCCACCAGCCAGTCGCGCAAGGCAAGGATATGGCGCGTGATTCCCCCCACACCCAGCTGGGTGCCGATCTCGAGGATGCGCAATTGTTTCGTCGCGGGCTCCATTCCGC
This sequence comes from Paracoccaceae bacterium, assembly GCA_041397305.1. Taxonomy (GTDB): domain Bacteria; phylum Pseudomonadota; class Alphaproteobacteria; order Rhodobacterales; family Rhodobacteraceae; genus TMP-24. Next base: position 35,415 of record JAWKWX010000006.1, read on the forward strand.
CTAGATGGCCGGGGCGCGCGCGGCTGGCAAGCGAAAGTCGCGCGGGCGTTGCGGTCCGGCCACCGACAGGCCATGTTCCGGCCAGAGCGGCCGGATAGGTGCCGCAGCGCGATCAATGAGGGGCCGCTCGGGTGATTCACGTCGGGATTGATGCAAGCTCCTGGGGCAATGAACGCGGCTTCGGCCGCTTCACCCGCTCGCTCGTCTTCGCCCTTGCCGGACGCGACCGTGGCTTCCGCTATACGCTCCTCTTCGACACGCCACCCGACCGGCCGGTGCCGCCGGGGGTCGAGGTGATCGTCGCCGGGGCGGGACAGTCGATGGCGGCGGCGGCCAGCGGCAAGGGCGCGCGCGGCGGGGCCGACATGTGGGCACAGTCCAGGGCGGCCGCCCGGCTCGGCGCCGATGTCCTGTTCTTTCCGGCGCATTATTCCTTCTTCCCGGTCCTCTCCCGCGTCCCGAAAGTGGTCTGCCTCCATGACACGATCCCCGAACGGTTCCCGGACCTGATCTTCCCCACGAAGCGCAACGAACTGTTCTGGAGGACAAAAACCTGGCTGGCCTTGCAGCAGGCGCGCCGCGTGATGACCGTCTCGCAAGCCTCCGCTGCCGATATCTCGGCGCTCCTCAAGGTGCGGCGCGACCGGATCGATGTGGTGACCGAAGGCGCCGAGGCGACCTTTCGCCCCATCCCCGACCCCGCCCGCCACGCCGCGGCGCGGGCGCGCCACGGCATTCCGGAGGGCGTGCCGCTTCTCGTCTATGTCGGCGGCTTCAACCGGCACAAGAACGTGCTGCGCCTGATCGAGGCGATGCCCGCGATCCTTGCCGCCTGCCCCGACATCCACCTCGCCATCGTCGGCCGCACGACCGGCGCGCGGTTCTGGGACAATATCGACGAACTGAGGGCAGGGGCGAGCCGCGATGCCCGCGCGTCCGGCCGGATTCTCTTTACCGGCGAGATTGCCGACGAGGAAATGGCGGACCTCCTGAACGCCGCCTCGGCACTGGTGATGCCCTCGCTCTGGGAAGGGTTCGGCCTGCCGGCGCTGGAAGCCATGTCCTGCGGCACGCCGGTCCTTGCCGCCAATCGCGGCAGCCTGCCAGAGGTGGTGGGTGACGCGGGCCTTTATTTCGAGCCGGAGGATGCGGCGGAACTCGCGGCGCGCGCGGCCGAGTTGATCACCACGCCGGGATTGCAGCAGACCCTCTCGACCCGCGCCCTGGCGCGGGCGCAGCAGTTCGGCTGGGACCGCGCCGCCGATCTGGCGGAACGGTCCTTCCGCCGCGCGCTCGACGGCTAGGACCGGCCGGGCCCCTCAGGCCTCCGCCTCGTCGGCGATCCGCGCGAGGTAGCGGCCATACTGGGTCTTGAGATAGGGTTTCGCCAGTTCCCTCAGCCGACCCGCATCGATCCAGCCATTCTCGAAGGCGATCTCCTCGGGGCAGCCGACCTTGAGGTTCTGGCGTTCCTCGATGGTACGGATGAATTCGGCGGCCTCCAGCAGGCTTTCATGCGTGCCGGTGTCGAGCCAGGCGAAGCCACGGCCAAGCTTCTCGACGTTCAGCGTCCCGTCCGCCCGGTAGAGGTTCAGAAGATCGGTGATCTCCAGCTCTCCGCGCGGCGAGGGCTGGATCGTCTTGGCCCGGGCGGGCGCGGACCCATCCAGGAAATAGACCCCGGTCACCGCATAGGAGCTTTTCGGCCTTTCCGGTTTTTCGACAAGCGACAGGACGCGGCCCTCCCTGTCGAATTCCACGACGCCGTACCGCTCCGGATCCGAGACGCGATAGCCGAAGACCGTGCCGCCCGTTTCGCGCGCGTTGGCGGCGGCGAGGCGCGCGGGCAGGCCCTCGCCGAAAAAGACATTGTCGCCCAGAACCATGGCCGAAGGTGCCCCAGCGAGAAACGCCTCAGCGAGGATATAGGCCTGCGCCAGCCCGTCGGGCGAGGGCTGGACGACATAGTCGAAACGCATCCCCCAGTCCTTGCCATCGCCCAGGAGCGCACTGAACTGCGGCAGGTCGCGCGGGGTCGAGATGATGCAGACCTCGCGGATGCCCGCGAGCATCAGCGCCGACAGGGGATAATAGATCATCGGCTTGTCATAAAGCGGCAGCATCTGTTTCGACACCGCATGGGTGATCGGGTAAAGCCGCGTGCCCGAGCCGCCTGCGAGGATGATGCCTTTGCGGCCTGTCGTCGTCATGTGCCACCCTCCAGTTCACGAATTACGGTCTTGAGACCGGTCCGCCAGTCGGGCTGGCCGATCGAATAGATGTCACGGATCTTCGTGCAGTTCAGCACGGAATTCGCCGGGCGCCTTGCGGGCGTGGGAAAGTCCGCCGTGGTGATGCGCCGGACTGCTGGCTTGCGCGGCAGCGAGGAGGCCGCGAAGACCGCCTCGGCGAAATCGGCCCATGAGCAGGCGGGACCGCCCGCGAAATGGAAGATGCCCGAGGTGCCGCGCCCTTCGTGGAACGACAGGCCAATGGCGATCAGCGCCCGCGCGATCTCGTGCGCCGCCGTCGGTCCGCCGCGCTGGTCGCCGACGACCGACAGCGCCTCGCGCTCCGCGCCGAGCCGGAGCATGGTCTTCACGAAATTCCTGCCATGCGCAGAAAAGACCCAGGCCGTGCGCAGGATGACATGCGGTCCGCCCGCCGCCGTCACCTGCCGCTCGCCGTCAAGCTTCGTGGCGCCATAGACGCCGAGGGGGGCGACCGGATCATCCTCTTCCCAGGGCCGGGTGCCCGCGCCGTCGAACACGTAATCGGTCGAGACATGCAGGAACGGCAGCCCCCGCGCCGCCGCTGCCCGCGCCATCTCGCCCGGCGCGTCGCCGTTCACCCGTTGCGCATTCGCAAGGTCGCTCTCGGCCGCATCGACGGCCGTATAGGCGGCCGCATTGATGACGATATCGGCGTCGGTCGCGGCGACATGGGCCGCGCAGGCAGCGGGGTCGGTCAGATCGGCGTCCGCCCGTCCGAGCTGGATCAGCTCCGCGCCGACAAGCGGCGCCGCGCGCTTCAGTTCGATGGCGACCTGGCCCGTCGCGCCGAAACAGAGGATCTTCATGCCGTTCCTTTTCGGGTTTCGGCCGGTTTCCCCCAAGCACCGGCGAAAAGCAAGCCTTGGCGGCTTTGGCGCGGGCACCATGTGCAGATGCCCGCTGCTCGCGCCGTTTCAACCCTGATCACGGCTGCTTGAAACGGCTGACACATGAGTTGGCTTTTCCGCCGCCACACGCATGTCTTTCCGCGACGGGTCAGCGGCCGCGTCAGCGAGACCGTGGGACCAGCGCCCGTCGCCCGGTATGGGGCAGGGGCACGATCGCGTGCCGGTCAGTCTCGCAGGATGAAGGTTATGTCACAGATGAACAGGATCGGGCCGGCACGGCGCACGCTCAAGGCCGGCATCTCGGTTCTCGCCCTGGGTGCGATGCTTGCTGTCGGCTCCGTCGCCACGGGTCCGGCGGCGTTCGCCAACAGTGCAGCACCACTCACCTCCTACGCCGATATCGTGGCCGCGGACAAACCGGCGGTCGTGACCGTCACGGTCGAGGTCGTGCAGCCGCAGCCGGAGATGCAGCAGGGCTTCGGCGGCCAGATGCCGCCCGATGAATTCTTCCGCCGCTTCTTCGGCGAGAATGGCCCCTTCCCCGGCATTCCGATGATGCCCGGCGGCCCGAACGGCGGACCCGGGCAGGGCGCACCCCAGCAGCGCGGCATGGCGCTGGGTTCGGGTTTCATCATCTCCGATGACGGCACGATCGTGACCAACAACCATGTGGTGGAAAACGGCACGAAGATCACGGTGACGCTCGACGACGGCACCGAACTGCCCGCAACGCTTGTGGGAACCGACGCCAAGAACGACATCGCCGTCCTGAAAGTCGAGGCCAAGGGCAAGCTGCCGACCGTCCAGTGGGGCGATTCGGATGCGCTCCGGCTCGGCGATCCGGTTCTGGCCATCGGCGATCCGTTCGGGATCGGCACGACCGTGACCTCGGGCATCGTCTCGGCGCGCGGCCGCGACCTGCACAACGGGCCCTATGACGATTTCATCCAGGTCGACGCCGCGATCAACCACGGCAACTCCGGCGGGCCGCTCGTCGATGCCAGCGGCAAGGTCGTGGGCATCAACACCGCGATCTATTCACCGAACGGCGGCAACGTCGGCGTGGGCTTCGCCATCCCCTCTGCCCAGGCCGAGAAGGTGGTGGAGAAGATCGTGGCGAAGGGCACGATCGAGCATGGCTTCATCGGCGTGCAGATCCAGCCGGTGGACAAGGACGTGGCAAATGCGCTCGGGCTGCAGGAAGAAGGCGGCGCGCTTGTCGCTTCGGTCCAGCCGGGCTCGCCCGCCGAAAAGGCCGGAATCAAGTCGGGCGACGTGATTCTGAAGGTGAACGGGCAGGCCACGGCCGACCCCAAGGCGCTGGCGCGCACGATCGCCGACCTCGCCCCCGGCGACATGGCGAAACTGGACGTGTGGAGGGATGGCAAGCCTGAAAAGCTCGACCTGACCGTGGGCAAACTGCCCGGCGCCGAGACCGCCTCGGCAGAGCCGGGTGCGCCGGAAGCCTCGAGCCTCGCCGATCTGGGGATCAAGGTACAGACCCTGTCCGATCAGGACGCGCAGAATCTCGGGCTCGATCCCGGCACCGGCGGCGTGGTGATCACCGATGTCAGTCCCGACGGAGCGGCGGCGGCCGAGGGGCTGGCGCCCGGCGACGTCATCGTCAGCGTCAATCAGGTGCCCGTCGCCTCGGTCGAGGCGCTGACAAAGGCGCTCGATGCGGCGAAATCGTCGGACCGGACGGCAGCGCTGCTGATGGTCGAACGCCGTGGCCAGCCGTCCTTCGTGGCGGTGCCGATCGGCTGACGGACTATTGAAATGGGTCCGGGGGCTCTGCCCCCGGACCCCCTGGATATTTCGAAACGGAAGAGGGGAATGCCGCGCTTTGCCGAAATCTTCTATCCGGCGGTCCCGAGCCTTTGGCCAACCCCGTCGCGGTCCTGAAGCGCGCGCCACCAGTCCTCGTGGTCGAGGAACCATTGCACCGTCTTCTCCAGCCCCTCGTCGATGGTGACCGAGGGGCGCCAGCCCAGCTCCTCGCGGATGCGGCTAGGATCAATCGCATAGCGCTGGTCATGGCCGGGACGGTCGGCGACGAAGGCGATCTGTTCGGCGTAAGGCGCGTTGCCGGGGCGCTTTTCATCGAGGATCGCGCAGATTTTTTGAACGAGGTCGAGGTTCGAGGCCTCGTTTTCCCCGCCGATATTGTAGCTGCGGCCCGGTTCCCCCTTCTGCACGACGAGGAGGAGTGCATCGGCGTGATCCTCGACAAACAGCCAGTCGCGCACATTGTCGCCCTTGCCGTAGATCGGGATCGGCGCACCGGCCAGCGCCTTCAGGATCACCACCGGGATCAGTTTTTCGGGGAAATGGTAGGGGCCGTAGTTGTTCGAGCAGTTGGTCAGGACCACGGGCAGGCCGTAGGTCTCGTGCCAGGCGCGGACCAGATGGTCGCTCGCCGCCTTCGAGGCCGAATAGGGCGAGCGCGGGTCATAGGGTGTATCCTCGGTGAACTTGCCGGTGGGGCCGAGCGAGCCGAAGACCTCGTCGGTCGAGATATGATGGAAACGGAAATCGGCGGGCCTGCCCTGTGCCACCCAATAGGCGCGGGCGGCTTCCAGCATCGTGTAGGTGCCGTTGATGTTGGTCCGGATGAACGTGTCCGGCGCGTCGATCGACCGGTCGACATGGCTTTCGGCCGCCAGATGCATGATCGCGTCGGGCCGGTGCCTTGCCAGGATCGCGTCGATGCGCGCCCGGTCGCAGATGTCGGCCTGTTCGAATGCGTAGTTCGGGCTGGCCGAGACTTCCGCCACGTTGGTCAGCGACCCCGCATAGGTCAGCTTGTCGAGGTTCACGACCTGATGGCCCGCGCGGATCGCGCGACGGACCACCGCCGAACCGATGAAGCCCGCGCCGCCGGTGACGAGAAGTTTCATGCCTTTGCCTCGTAGATGAAGGGCGAGCGCAGGTCCTTCAGCAAGGGTGCCGCCCGATCCTTGTGCGAAAGGATGGCGGCGGCGGGGTCGATGCCCCAGTCGATACCGAGATCGGGATCATCGAACCGGATGGAGCCGTCGCAGGCAGGCGCGTAGACATCGGAGCATTTGTAAAGCACTTCCGTACCGGGTTCGCGGGTGATGAACCCATGCAGGAACCCGGCCGGAATGAGCATCTGGCGACCGTTCTCGGCCGAGAGCTCCGCGCCGAACCAGCGCCCGTAGGTCGGCGAGCCGACACGGATGTCGACCGCCACATCGAAGACCCGGCCGCGCCCGCAGCGGACGAGCTTGGTCTGGGCGTGCGGCGGCGCCTGGAAATGCAGGCCGCGCACGGTGCCCACCTCGCTGGAGCAGGAATGGTTGTCTTGCACGAAATCGTAGCGGATGCCGTTCGCCGCCAGCGTTTCCTTGTTCCAGACCTCGCTGAACCAGCCGCGTGCATCGCCGAAACGGCGCGGGGTAAGCATGAGGCAGCCGGACAGGGGGGTTTCTTCGATCTGCATAGGGTCGCCCTCGGGTTTCGAGGGGTCTTAGACCGAACCATGGCTGGTGAAAAGGCGTTTGCGGTCGCCGGTCGCCGGACGAAGACAATCCGGCCCTTCCCTGCCGACCGCGTCGTTTGAGCCATCACAAGCCCGGATGCCGCTTGCGCCAGGTCGCGGTTCCGGCATACCATTTCAATATATAGGACTTAGTTCCAGATAACGGACCCACAGGGCGCTCCATGACGCGAACCTCTCCGGATGTACGGACCGCTCTTGCCTGCGCGAGACTTGCAGGTCGGAACAGGCGACGTTCGCAGTCGGCAGGGTCCGGCAGGATTGCGCCAACGGCGGGATTCCTGACTTGCGGCAGTGGCGCCGATCGGGTCCTCTCCGCAGCGGGCGCCCCGCTGGCCGGGCGCTGGACTGCGCAGGCGACATTGTGAACTCGAGACCCTTCAGGACCAGCCCGCCCGGCGCGCATCGCGCTGCCCTGGGGCTATTGCCGTTCGCGATCCGCGCCTTGACACCACGGCGCGGCCTTGGGGTACTGCCCGGAGAGGAGCCATGAGCCGCCCGATCATCGCCATCCTGCGCGGGCTGACCCCGGCCGAGGCCGTGCCGGTCGGGCGCGCCCTGCTTCAGGCCGGGATCGACCGGATCGAAGTGCCGCTCAACTCTCCCGAACCGCTGCAATCGATCGCCGAGCTTGCGGGTACCTTCGGCGACCGGGCCCTGATCGGGGCCGGCACGGTGCTGACCGAAGCTGATGTGGAGGCGGTGGCCTACGCGGGCGGGCGGCTGATCGTTTCGCCCAATTGCGACCCGGTGGTGATCGGCCAGACCAAGATGCACGGGATGCAAAGCTGGCCGGGCGTGATGACGCCGACGGAATGTTTCACCGCGCTGCAGGCCGGGGCGGACGGGCTGAAGCTTTTCCCCGGCTCGATGATCGGGCCGGAGGGGTTGAAGGCGATCCGCGCGATCCTGCCACGCGGGACCCAGGTCTTTGCGGTCGGTGGCGCAGGGCCGGAGAATTTCGCGCGCTGGATGGCTGCCGGAGCGGACGGGTTCGGCATCGGCAGCGCCCTCTACAGGCCCGGCATGAGCCCGGCCGACGTCGGTGCCCGGGCGCGCGCCATCGTCGAGGCATTCGAAGGCGCCCGAAGCGCGCATTAGCGCCGACCGACTCGCCCATTGCCTGCGCCGGTCCATGCGCGGTCGATGCCGTCGCAATCGCCCGGCCGCTGCCGGATTGACTGCGTAGTGGAAACAGCGCGGCCGCATGAGGCTGGATTGCTGGCTCGTTCTGGGGCATCAAGATTATAGGCAGTATGTGGTTGGCTGCCGGGTGCAGGGTTTCAGCGCAAAGTGGTTGGTTGATGTCATTGACGGTTTGCGAGGCGGCAGGCGGCTGGCCTGCAGGCAGCCGCATGCGCACCCGGATCACCGCTGGGTGTTGAACTGCGTTTTGGCGGTCGGGAGGACGACAGGGAATGGGTCTGACATCGAAGCGCGTTCTGGTGACGGGGGGCGCGGGCTTTCTTGGCTCCCATCTCTGCGAACGCTTGCTGGACGCGGGCCAGGATGTCCTGTGCGTCGACAATTACTTCACCGGGCGCCGCGACAATGTCGCCCATCTGATCGGCAATCCACGCTTCGAGATCATGCGCCATGACGTGACCTTCCCGCTCTATGTGGAGGTCGACGAGATCTACAATCTCGCCTGCCCGGCGAGCCCGGTGCACTACCAGCACGATCCGGTGCAGACGACCAAGACCAGCGTCCATGGCGCGATCAACATGCTGGGGCTCGCCAAGCGCCTGCGCGCCAAGATCCTTCAGGCCTCGACATCGGAGGTCTATGGCGACCCGACCGTCCATCCCCAGACCGAGGATTATTGGGGCAACGTCAATCCGATCGGCTACCGGTCGTGCTATGACGAGGGCAAGCGCTGTGCCGAGACGCTGTTCTTCGACTATCATCGCCAGCACAGGCTGCGCATCAAGGTCGCGCGCATCTTCAACACCTACGGGCCGCGCATGCATCCGCAGGACGGGCGGGTCGTGTCGAACTTCATCATGCAGGCGCTCGAGGGCAAGCCCATCACCATCTATGGCGAGGGCAACCAGACCCGGTCCTTCTGCTTCGTCGACGACCTGGTCGAAGGGCTTATCCGGCTGATGGACACCGGCGACGAGATCACCGGCCCGATGAACATCGGCAATCCGATCGAGATGACGATCCGCGAACTGGCCGAACTGGTGGTGGAACTGACCGGTTCGCGTTCGAAACTGGTCCATGAACCGCTGCCCCACGACGATCCGGTCCAGCGGCGCCCCGATATTTCCTTTGCCCGCAAGGCGCTCGGCTGGGAGCCACGGGTCAAGCTCCGCGACGGGCTGATGCAGACCATCGCCTATTTCGACCGTCTGAAAAGCGGGATGGAGGCGCCATGACTGCCGGACAGTCAGGACGGACGCTGAACCGGGCGCTGTGGCTGCTCGCCGCGGCGCTCGCGATCTTCAGCGCGCTCATCGTGAACGGGCGGCCGCTCTTCTATTTCGACACGATGGGCTATTACGAACAGGGCATCACTGGCCTGCGCGGCCTTGGCCTTCTGCCCGCGCCCGAGGCTCTGTCGGGCGCCGGTGCCGGTGCCGCCGACGCCAGCCCCCACACGGTCGACGGGTCGCGGTCACCCTTCTATTCGCTTCTTGCGGGTCTTCTCGCGGCCGTCGGCGCCTTTGACCTGCTGATTGTCTTCAATGTGGGTGTGCTCGTCGCCGCCATCTGGCTGGTCGCCAGCATCCTGCGCCGCCTCTATGCACCGACGCTCGATCCCGTCGCCCTCACCGCGCTCGCCGTCATTGCCGGTTCACTCGGGTCACTGCCCTTCTATGCGGCCTATCTGATGCCCGACCTGCTGGCGCCGGTCCTTCTGATCTCGGTCGCCGCGATCACCGCCTTTGGCCGCGAGATGCGCCCGGGCGAACTTGTCGCCGCTTTCGTGCTTGCCTCGATCGCCATCGTTTCGCACCTGTCGCACTACGGGATCGCCGCGGCGATGGTGCCTGCGGTGGCTCTCGTCGCCTTCCTGGCCGGGCGGCGCCGCTGGTGGCTTGCGCCGCTGATCCTTCTTGCGGTGGTCGCCGTCGGCTATGGCCAGCAGCAGGCCTTCCGTCTGGTCGCGGCCAGGACCGTGAAATCCGATGTGGTGATCCAGCCCTATATCACCGCCCGCCTGATCCAGGACGGGCCAGGCTATGACTGGCTCGAGGCCCATTGCCCCGATACCACGGTCGTCACCTGCAAGCTTTGGGATGCGCTGCATATCTCGGACGATCCCTACCGGCTGACCGCCTCCCACATCGTGTTCGAGACCAGCAAGCGGCTCGGCTCCTACCGGCTGATGACGCCCGAGGATCAGAAGGCGGTGTCGGACGCGCAGGTCGGATTCTTCAAGGACGTGCTGAAGGACATGCCTTTCGCCGTTGCCGGGGCCTTCATCGCCAATACGTTCAAGCAGTCCGCCATGGTCAGCGTCGACATGACCATCCCCACCGAACAGATCGAACGGCGCAACCGCGTGGTCACGGCGACGCTGACCGGTCCGCTCTTGCGCGGGCGGCTGGCCGGGGACCGGCGCTGGATCGACACATCGGTGCGCCTGCACAGAATCTATTACGCGGCAACGCTCCTGCTGTCGGTCGTGCTGCTGCTCGGCCCCGGCCTGCCGAAGGGGCTGCGGGTCTTTGGCGTGATGATCCTGCTTGGCGTTCTTGCAAATGCCTTCGTCTGCGGCGGCATCTCGCAGCCCGCGAACCGCTATGGCGCGCGGGTGGTCTGGCTGGTGCCGATGCTTGCGGCGATGCTTCTCTACTGGTCCGCCCGCCCGCCTGCCGCACGGGAGAGGGTGTCGTGACCGCCGCCCCGACCATTTCGGTGATTGTCCCCGCCTTCCGGGCGGAGCATCTTCTGCCGCGCGTGCTGGAACCCCTGATGGCCATGCATCAGCGCGGCGAGGTTCTCGAAGTGATCGTGGTCGACGACCGCTCGCCCGACCGCACGGGCGAGGTCGCACGGATCATGGGCGCGCGGGTGATCGTGACGCCGCAGAACGGCGGCCCCGGCGTGGCGCGCAACCTTGCGGCGCGGGTGGCAGCGGGTAATGTATTGTGGTTCGTCGACAGCGACGTGATCGCCTGGCCCGACGGCGCGCGCCGACTTCAGGCGGCCTTCGCCGACCCGAGTGTCGCCGCCGTCTTCGGTTCCTACGACACGGCGCCCGAGGGCAGCTGGTTCGCGCGCTACAAGAACCTGATGCACCGCTATTACCACCAGACCGCGCGCCGCACGGCCCGGACCTTCTGGGCGGGGTGCGGGGCGGTCCGCGCCGACTGGTTCGCCAAGGTGGGCGGCTTCGATGTGGAAACCTACCGCGTCCCCTCGATCGAGGATATCGAGCTTGGCTACCGCATCCATGCGGCGGGGGGCGTGATCTGCGTCGATCCCGCGCTTCTGGGCAAACATCTGAAGCAATGGACAATGCGGCAGGCGATCCATACCGACATTTTCCGCCGCGCCCTGCCCTGGTCGCGGCTGATGATCGCGCGCGAAGGCCTGTCGGACGATCTGAACACCTCGCCCCTGGAACGCTTGCGGGCGATTCTCGCCGGGTTCTTTCTGGTGTCGGTCCTCTTCATGCCGCTGATCGGCTGGGGCTGGGCGGCGGGGCTCCTGGCGGTCGCCATACTTGGCAACTGGCCGCTTTTTTCCTTTTTCATTGCCCATCTCGGCCTTCTCAGGGCCATTTTGGCGATCCTCTATCATCAGGTCTATTATGTCTATTCGGCGGGCGCCTTTGCCTGGTGCCTGATCGAATATCATGTCTTTGGCGTAAGGAACCGTTTGCATGTCCCCTGAAGATCAAGGCGCAAAGGTCGCCACCAAGCCCGCAGGCCGCAGCCGCGCGGCGAAGGCAAGCCTGCCCGCCGTGAAGGTCGCGGAGGGGTACGAGGGCCTGTCGCTCTCGGTGGTGATCCCCGCCTATAACGAGGAAGGCGCGGTGCGCCAGACCATCGAGGATGTCCGCACCGAGATGGACGCGACCGGCGTGCCATACGAGATCATCGTGATCGACGACGGGTCGGAGGACCGGACGCTGGAGATCGCGCGCGAAACCGGCGCGGTCGTCGATACCAACCAGGTGAACACCGGCTACGGCGCGAGCCTGAAGCGCGGCATCAAGCATGCCCAGCATGAATATGTGGCGATCATCGACGCCGACGGCACCTACCCGGCGCGCTACCTGCCAGCGATGCTGAAGATGTGCCGCGACCAGGACATGGTTGTGGGCGATCGGGGTGCGGCGATGAAGAACGTGCCCTGGATCCGCAAGCCCGCGAAATGGGTGTTGAACACATTCGCCTCGTTCCTCGCGGAACGGAAGCTCAACGACCTGAACTCGGGCCTGCGCGTCTTCCGCAAGTCAGAGCTTGTGCCCTTCATCCCGCTCCTGCCGCAGAAGTTTTCCTTCACCACCACGATCACGCTATGCATGTCCTGCAACGGCAAACGGATGATCTATACGCCGATCCAGTACGGCAAGCGCGTGGGCAAGTCGAAGATCCGGCCGCAGGATTTCGTCAACTTCATCATCCTCGTCCTGAGGATGACCGTGCTTTTCAACCCGCTCCGGGTCTTCATCCCGCTCGGGCTCGGTCTGATGGGCGTCGGCGCGATCAAGTTCGCCTATGACATCTGGATGGACAACCTGTCGGAAACCACGATCTTCGCCTTCCTGTCGGCGCTGATCATCTGGTCGCTCGGGCTGATCGCCGACATGATCTCGCGCCTGCATCTGAGGCCCTGAGGTGGCCAGGACCGCAGCGATCTCCGGCCGGGCCGCGTCGTCGGCCATGGGCCGCGCCGCGGGCGCGCGGGGGCGGCGATGAGCCGTGTCGTGCGCAGATGGCTGATCCGCGCCGCGGGCTCCTTCGGAGCCCTCGGGCTGATCTTCTGGTTCCTGCCGACGGACGCGATCCTTGACGGTTTCACCCGCCTGACGCCCGGCCTTTTCCTCGGGGTCTTCGTGGCCTTCCTTGCCGCCCATGTCGCCGCTGCCGGGAAATGGTGGCTCCTGATGGACCGCGCCCTGCCTTTCGGCCAGGCGCTGCGTGCCCATTTCGCGGGGCTTGCCGCCAATCTCGCGCTGCCCGGCGCCGCCGGGGGCGACGCGGTGCGGGCAGGTCTTGCCCATGTGGCGCTGAAGGACGGGCCGAAGGTCGCCGCCGCCGCGGTGGGCGACCGGCTGATCGACATGGTGGGCCTGGCGGGCCTCAGCCTTCTTGGCCTTGCCTTTCTCGCGAGGGGCGGCAATCCCGCGCTCGCCTGGGCGATGGCCGGCGTGATCATCGGCGGCGCGATCGTCGCGCTGTTCATCTTTCCGGCCGTGGCGCGTGGCCTCTGGGGGCGCTTTCCGGCGCTTCCCGCCAAGGGGCTGGCGCTGCGGCTTGCAGACGCCTTCGGCCGCCTCGGGCGGCGGCCCCTGCTTCTCCTCTTCGCGCTGGTCCTCTCCGCCGCGATCCAGTCGCTGCTGATCTGGCTTTCCGTCCGGCTTGCGCTGCCGGTCGGTGTCGACGTGCCGCTCGCGGCCTGGTTCTTCGCCTGGCCGCTTGCCAAGATCGTCTCGACGCTGCCGATCTCGCTCGGCGGGCTCGGCGTGCGGGAAAGCTCGCTTGCCGCCCTGCTCGTGCCTTTCGGCGCCAGCGCGCCCGAGGTCGTGGCCTCGGGCCTCGCCTGGCAGGGCATTCTTTATCTGACGGGGCTCGTGGGCGCGCTGGTCCTGACCTTTTCGGGCCTGCGCCTCACCGGCGCGGCCAAAGTGATCGAGGATTGACGATGTCGGAAAAGCCAAAGGTGATCATCCTAGGCGCGGGCCCAGCCGGAATCGCGGCGGCGCATGCCTTGACCAAGGCAGGCAAGGCCGATGTGAGGGTGCTGGAACGGGCGGACCGGGCGGGCGGCAATTCCACCAGCTTCCAGATCGAGGGTATCTGGTGCGATTATGGCTCGCACCGCTTCCATCCGGTCGCGGATCCTGCGGTCATCGCCGATGTGAAGGCGCTTCTGGGCGAGGATCTGCTTCTGCAACCGCGCCATGGCCGCATCCGCCTTGGCGGGCGCTGGATTCATTTCCCGCTGAAGCCGCTCGACGCGCTCCTGCGCCTTCCGCCCGCTTTCGCGGTGCGGCTGTTCGGCGACATGATCCTGAAACCCTTCCGCAAGAAACGCGGCGGCGCGCGGAGTTTCTCCTCGGTCCTCTATGACGGACTCGGGCCCACCATCGCGGAAAGCTTCTATTTTCCCTACGTGAAGAAGCTCTGGGGCCTCGATCCCGACAAGCTTGCCGTGACGCTTGCCGAACGCCGGGTGTCGTCGGGTTCGGTCGGCAAGATCCTTGGCAAGATGCTCCGCATGCTGCCTGGCATGAAGGGGCCGACCACCGGCAGGTTCTATTATCCGCGCAAGGGCTTCGGCCAGATTTCCGAGGCGATGGTCGCGGCGTCGAAGGCGGCGGGGGCCGATTATGCCTTCGGCGCCGATATCCTGAGGATCGAGCGCGAGGGCAATCGCGTGACCGGCGTGGTGGTCAGGGGCGCCGCGGGCGAGGAACGGCTGACGGCTGACCAGGTCTTCTCGACCATTCCGCTGACGACGGCCGTCCGCCTGATGGACCCGCCCGCGCCCGAGGCGGTGCAGGCGGCGGCGAAGGCGATCCGGTTCCGGGGCATGATCCTGGTCTACCTGATCCTGAAGACCGACCGGTTCACCGAATATGACGCCCATTATTTTCCCGAACTCTCGATGCCGCTGAGCCGGATGTCGGAGCCGAAGAACTACAATTCCGCGACCGGGCCGAAAGACCTGACCATCCTCTGCGGCGAACTGCCCTGCGATCCGGGCGAAACATGGTGGGACATGTCCGACGCGGAGATCGGGCGCCAGTATGTCGGCTGGCTGAACGATCTGGGCCTGCCGGTCAGATGCGAGGTCCTGCGCTGCGAAACCCGGCGCATCGGGCAGGCCTATCCGGTCTATGACCTGGATTATCAGAGACATTTCGAGGCGGTCGATGACTGGCTGTCCTCGCTCGACGGCTTCCTGTCCTTCGGGCGGCAGGGGCTTTTCGCCCATGACAATACCCATCATGCCTTCGCGATGGCCTATGGCGCGGCGGACGTGCTGACGGCGGAGGGCGGCATCGACAGGCAGGGCTGGGCGATGCGGCGGGCGGAGTTCGAACATCACCGGGTGGAGGATTGATGGGGAAAGGGTTCATTTCGTCCCGCCTCCGGCGGGCCGACCCGCCGGAAGGGCTCTGCCCTCCCGGACCCTCCCGGAGTATTGCAGGACAGAAAGTCGCGTGTGGATGAAAGAAGCGGTAGGAAGGTGAGCTGGCGGACCTCGATCCTGATGTATCATTCGATCTCGACGGTCGGCGGCGCGACCGCGATCGCGCCCGAGGTCTTCGCGGCGCAGATGAAGGCGCTTGCCGAGGCCCGGGTGCCGGTGCTCACGCTTGACGACTGGCATGTGGCGCGGATTGCCGGAAAGCTGCCACGCCGCTCGGTGGTGATCACCTTCGATGACGGGTTTCAGGATTTCGCCGACGTCGCCTGGCCGGTGATGAAGCGGCATGGGTTCCGACCGATCGTCTATCTGCCGACGCAGTTCGTCGGCCGCCCCGAGGGCTGGCGCGGGATCGGGCAGCCGCCGCGGGAGCTGATGGACTGGGCCACGATCGCGCGGCTGGGGGGCGAAGGGGTGCTTTTCGGCAGCCATACGAGAACCCATTCGGACCTGACCGAGCTGACGCCCGCGCAGCTGATCGAGGAACTGGCGGTTGCCAAGCACGAGATCGAGGCCGAGCTTGGCCATCCCTGCCCGCATTTCGCGCCGCCTTACGGCAAGGCCGGGCGGCGGGAGTGGGCGGCGATCGGCGGGGCTTACGAGACATCGGTCGGCACGCGGCTGGGCGAGGCCCGGCCGGGCGATGACCGCTACGACCTGCCGCGGATCGAGATGTATTATTTCACCGATATCCGCCGCTGGCGCGACCATCTGGCGGGGCGGGGTACTGCCTATCTGGCGCGGCGGCGCGCCCTGCGCTGGGTCAAGGCGCGCCTGATGGCGCCCTGGGCGGGGCTTTGATGAGCGTTAACCGCGCCTTCGGCCACGGCGTCGCCTGGATGGCCGCGGGCAACTGGCTGGAACAGGCGGTGAATTTCGCCGTCTTCGTGGTGCTCGCGCGACTTCTCGGCGCGCGAGACTACGGGCTTCTGGCCATGGCCTCGGTCTTCATCGTCCTGTCGGAAAGCCTCGTCCGCGAGAGCCTGTCGGAATATCTGATCGCGGCGCGCGAGGCGGGCGCGCGCGAGCTGAACGCGACCTTCTGGCTGCTGGTGGGACTTGGGGCGGGGCTTGGCCTGTTGCTGTGGGCGATCGCGCCGGTTGCGGCGCGGGCCTACGGCGAACCCGAGGTTGCCACGCTGATCCGGGCGCTCGCCCCGTCGGTCCTGATCGTAGCGCTGAACGCGGTGCCGGTGGCGATCCTGCGGCGCGATCTGGCCTTCCGCATCCTCGCGATCCGGGCGGTGGCGGGGGTGATCCTCGGCGGCATCACCGGCATCGGCATGGCCCTGGCGGGGTTCGGGGTCTGGAGTTTCGTCGGCCAGTGGCTGGTCATGATCAGCACCAACGCCTTGCTTGCCTGGGGGGCGGTCAGCTGGCGGCCGGGCCTTGGGGTAGCGCGCACCGATCTGGCGCGGGCGGCGGCCTTCGGCGGGCAGGTTCTGGGCCTGCGCGCCGGCGAGCTTGCCGCGACGCAGGTGCCGACGCTGGTGATCGGCGCGACGCTCGGCCCCGAGGCGACCGGGCTTTACGCGGTCGCCTGGCGGCTGGTGGAGACCCTGTCGTTCCTGATCGTCACACCGCTTCGCCAAGCGTCGCAATCGGCCTTCGCGGCCCTGACGCGGCAGGGGGGCGATGCGGGCGCGCTGCTTCTCGATCTCGGGCGGCTGACCGGGGCGGTGGCCATCCCCTTCTTCGCCGGGCTATCCCTGTTGGCGGCGCCGATGGTCGCGCTGGTCTTCGGTCCGGGCTGGGCTGGCGCGGCGCCGGTTCTTGCCGTCCTTGCCGCAATGGGGGCCTATATCTGCATCGCGCGGGTCCAGGTCGCCTTCTGCCTTGCGGCGGGGCGCGCGGCGACAGTGGCGCTGCTTGCCTGGGCGGTGGCGCTACTGCTGGCCGGGCTGATCTGGGCCGCGGCACGGTTCGGCATCGTTGCCGTCGCCGGGGCGACGGTGGCGGCACATCTTCTGCTCTGGCTTTTCTATTTCCGCACGGTCGCGCAGATTGCCGGGCGCCCGGCCATCGATTTCGCGACCTGCCACCTGCTGCCGCTCGTCGGCGCCGGAACGATGGCGCTGGCAGTCCTTGGCCTGTTGCGGATGCTTGACGGCACGCCGCCGCTGGTCACTCTCGCGGTGGCCGTGCCGGTTGGCGTCGCGGTCTATCTGGCCTTTGCGCTGGCCCTGATGCGCGACCGGTTCGGCCTGTTCCTGCGGGTCGTGAGGGGCGAGGAGGCGTGATGCGGCCGCTCAGGATCCTGATGTTCACCACCTTCTACCCGCCCTATTCCTTCGGCGGCGACGCGGTGGGGGTACAGCGCATGGCCCGCGCGCTGGCGACACGCGGGCATGAGGTGACCGTGGTCCATGACGAGGACAGCTATCTGATCCTCGGCGGCAAGGTGCAGGCAGAGGGCGCGCCCGATGGGGTGCGGCGGATCGGCCTCAGGGCACGCAGCGGCTTTCTGTCGAACCTTCTGACCCAGCAGACCGGGCGCCCCCTTTGGCACGGCGCGCGCCTCCGCGCGCTGATCGAGGAGATGCGCCCCGATATCCTGTGGTACAACAACAGCTCCCTCGTCGGCGGGCCGGGGCTTCTGGACCATGGCGATGCGTTCAAGGTCTATGAGGCGCACGAACATTGGCTGGTCTGCCCGACCCATGTCCTGTGGCGCCACGGGCGGGAATTGTGCGATGCGCGCCAATGCCTGCGCTGCACCCTGTCCTACCGTCGGCCGCCGCAGCTGTGGCGCTATACCGGGCTTCTCGACCGTGCGCTCGACAAGGCAGACCTGATCATCGCCAAGTCGGACTTCTCGCGAGGCAAACATGCGGCCTTCGGGCTGAGGCAGCCGATGCAGGTCCTGCCCTATTTCCTGCCCGACCTCGATCATCGGGCGGTCGAACCCTACCGCGGCCATCCGCGCCCCTATTTCCTGTTCGTGGGGCGGCTGGAGAAGATCAAGGGCCTGCAGGACGTGTTTCCTGCGATGGACAAATACCCGGACGCGGACCTGCTGATCCTGGGCGACGGCGACTACGCGGCAGAGCTGAAGGCGCAGGCCGCGGGCAATCCGCGCATCCAGTTCCTCGGCCGCAAGAGCCCTGACGAGCTCAACGCCTATTATCGCGGCGCGCTCGCGCTCATCGTGCCTTCGGTCTGTTACGAGACTTTCGGGATCATCCTGATCGAAAGCTTCCGGCTTGGCACCCCCGTGATCGCCCGCAGGCTCGGCCCCTTCCCCGAGATCGTGGAGACGGCGGGCGGCGGGCTTCTTTTCGAGACGGAGGCAGAGCTTCTTGCCGCCATGGGCCGGATGCAGTCGGACCCCGGCGCGCGCGACCGGATGGCAGCGGCCGGGCGGAGCGCCTTCGAGGCCCGCTGGCGCGAGGACCGGGTACTGGCCGCCTACGGCGCGGCTTTCGCCGCCGCCGCGCGGGCGCGCGGTCACACCGGTCTCGCCGAGACCCTGGAGGCCCGCGCCTTCGAGCGCGGTGCGCTCTGCGGCTGAGGCCTCACCGACCCGCGCGGGCCTCTTCGGAGCGAAGAGGTCTGCCAGGACCGGTGAGCGGCCCCGTCATCCCCCTCCGGTCACCCCCGCCCGGTCACCCCGGTCACATCGCCACACGCTGCACGAACCAGAAGGCCCCGACCACCGCAATCACCAGCGATCCGGGGATGACGATCCGCTGCCGGTACCAGCTCTTGTTGCCGAACCAGATGCCAACGAGCGCGAAACAGATCGCGATCACGGTCAGCTGACCGAGCTCGACGCCCACGTTGAAGCTGAGGAGTCCAAGAAGAAAATCATCCTTCGGAATGCCGAATTCCCTGAGAATCCCGGCAAACCCCAGCCCGTGCAGAAGGCCGAACCCGAAGACGACCATCGGCCGCCAGGGGCTGAGCGTCGGGCGCAGGATATTCTCCACCGCCACATAGACGATGGAAGCGGCAATCAACGGTTCCACGATCGACGAGGGCAGGTTCACGTAGCCCGCCGCCCCAAGCCCCAGCGTCAGCGTATGGGCCACGGTGAAAGAGGTGACCTGGGTCAAGATCGGCCTGACCCTGATCGACAGAAGGAAGATGCCGACAACGAAAAGGATGTGATCCAGGCCCTTGGGCAGGATATGGGTGAAGCCGATCACGATGAAATCCTTCACCATGTTCCAGGCGCTGCGCGTCTTCACATCGGCGATCACGATGGTTTCGCTCGTGGCCCCGGAGGCGATCGTCTCGATATGTTCGGTGCGGGCCCGCGGTGCCATCGTCCTGAGAAGGATCTTGCCGAACTCAGGCTTCCAGCCGAAGGCAAAGGTCGTGGCCCCTTCGGGCAGGGTGCCGCGGAAGTTGAAGACGGTCTTGCGGACCTTCGACAGATCGCCGACCTCGCGGAACTCGGTCGAGACAAGCTCGGGATGGTCGGGCTTGCCGTCGATCAGGAAGGTCATGCCGCCGAGAAACTCCGCCGCAACCTCGTCATAGGCCTTCTTCAGCTCTTCGGGCGGCAGCTCCCTCAGGCGGTTATACTCCATCGCCCTGGGTGAATCGTTGGTGTCCTTCACTTCCGGATCGACGCCCGCGAGGATCGCCTCGATATTCACCAGAAGTTCGACCGAATAGCTCTTGGCCGCCTCGTCGAAATAGACGACGGCGCCCGTCGCTTCGAACACATGGGCGCGGGCGGGCAGCGCCGCGAAAAGGGCGGTCAAGGCAAGGGCGATCCGGATGAGGATCGGAAAATGGAACATATCGGAAAGGCGTCTGGCTGGAATGGCAGTCATCATCTTCTCCCTCGAGAATAGGCATGCGAACTGACGGGAAATGGCGAAACAGAACCGAACTGTGCATGAGCAATCGACGCAAGCCGCACCTTGCCCGCAATCCATCTTTGGTTCGAGAAGCGGCCGGTCATGGCGCCGCGCTCCCGATTCGGTGGGCATTGGCCATCACCGGCAAGGTGATTGTCGTGGCCGGAATGGCAGGCAGGCAGGAGGCGTCGATCAGATGCAGGCGCGACAGGCCGAACGGCCTGCCGAGCCTGTCGCTCTGCCCCAACCCCGGCGCCGACGCCATCGGCAGGGTGGCACCGGCATGGAAGCTCGATCCCGGCGGATTGAGGCGCCGCGCCGCGGTCAGCGGCGCGAGGCCAAGCGCCCAGGCGGCGCCCGCGAAGCGCCGCGCCGCGGCATCGAAGGCGGCACCGGTTTCGGCATTTTCCTGCGTCTCGGCGACAAGCCGACCATCGCGGGCGAGCGTCAGCGAGGCCCGCGCCGACAGGTCGGAATGCAGGAAGATCTGCGCCACGATCAGGCGCCGCGCGATGAGGCGCAAGAGTGGCGATGTGCCAGGCAGGCGGCCGTAGCGCGACAGAAGGTCGGCCTCGAAGAATTCGTTCCAGCTGTAGATCTGGGCATGGATCAGATGATCGGAAATCTCTGGCGCACGCAGTTCGGCGAAGGCCTGCGGCAGCGTGTGGACCGGCCCGCGATCCGGGCGGCGCGGCGCGCGCCACAGGTGCAGCATCGGCAGGAAGCCATGCGCGCTGTCGCGCAGCGTCACGCGGCCAAGCTCGGGCATTGACGCCAGAAGGATGCGCGCGCTTTCCAGAACGCCCGCCCCGAGGAAGGCGCGCGCGCCGCGCACGACCTCGCCGCCCTCCAGCCTCAGCGCGATGCCATCCGCCTCCTCGGCGAAGGCCACGACCCGCGCGCCGGGCCGGTAGCTGAACTTCGGATCGGTCCGTAGCGCCGACACCTGATGGCGCGCGCTCCAGATCAGCTGCCAGGGGCAGCCGTGCAGGCACTGGCCGCACTGGCGACAGCCCGGCGCCACCGCCTGCCGCGCCTGACCGATGGTGATCCCGGCGCGGGCAAGCCGGTCGCGCGCGCCCGCCGCCAGCGACAGCAGCCGTTCCGCCTGCGGGGACGGAGGAAGGGGCTCGCTTGCCCCCATGTCGAGCGCGCCGAAGACCGACGCCAGATCATCCACGCGCCCCGAGATCGGCACAAAGCCCGCGACCGCGCGGTAATGTGGCGCGAGGTCCGTCTCGCCGATCGGCCAGCCTGCCATATCGGCCGCCGCGTGGGGCAGGACTGCCGCACCCCAAAGGTTGGAAAGCCCGCCCACGGCACGCGAAGCGCGCAGGTAGAGCCGGTCAGCCCCCTCCATATAGGTCCGGTCGGCCGGCTCCATCGCGAAATCCGATCCATAGCGGCGGATCTGCCCGGCCGCCGCGCCGAATTGCGGCGCCTGCCAGTCCGCCCGCTCGTCCGCCGACCACTGGCGCGGGTCGCGGGCTGCCAGCCGGTCGCGGGCGGCCGCGCGCCCCGGCTCCAGCTCCTGCCCGCCATCGAGCATCACGACCGCCCGTCCGCGCGCCAGAAGCGCCGTCGCGGCGGCGACACCAGAAGGACCGGACCCGATGATCAGATCGGCCATCCGTCTAGTCCCTGTGCAGGATCAGGACATAGCCGTCACCGAGCGTGCCCGGCAGAACGGTGCGCTCGGTCAGCCTGCCCGCCTGCAGGTCTGCCTCGATCGCCGGATATTCGCGCAGGTTGCGCGCCGGGAAGGTCACGACAATCGTCAGTGGCCCGGGCTGGGCGGCGGCGGCGCGATATTCCTCCTCGGTCCAGATCGTGCCCCAATCGGCACCGAAATAGCCGCTGAATATCTCGCCGGAATAGGAGATGGCGAAGACCCTTTCCCCCGGCACGCGGGCCAGTTCCACGGCACCATAGGCACCCGCGAGATCCTGTTTCGGCGCGCCATAGTTGCGGGCCGCGAGCGGCGCCGAGACCAGCGCCATCGCCAGGATCGCAAGCGGAAAGAGCGGCGCGCCGAGCCGGGCGGGCAGGCGCGCGGCGAACCAGCCGCAGACAAGGCCGGTGCCCATCACGATCAGGAACAGAAGGAACGGAATGTCGGTGAAGAAGAAGCGCGGCCAGATGCGCATGCCGACGGCGAGAAGAAGCAGCACCGTCAGCGCGACATGCCCGAAAACGATCGGCGCGAAGAGCGGCGCGCGACGTCGCAGTGCCATGGCGCCGCACAGGATGAGCGCCCCGGCCAGAAGCCCGACCATGACCGCCAGCACACCGGCATTGCCGAGACCGGTCCTGAGACCTTCGTAGATGGTCCAGAACGGGTTCTGATATTCCTGCATCGGATCGCCCGCCGAGGTCTTCGCAACCCCCGAAACCTCGGCCAGGAGGCTCGGCACCACCGGCGCGTAGAGCGCCAGCGTCACGAAGCCCCCGAGGAGGAAACCGACGAGGGGCCCGGTCACCGTCGCCCGCTCGATCGTTCCGGTTCGGGCGCGCAGGAGGATCAGCGCAAGCCAGACGAGCCCGAGCGTCAGATAGAGGAACGCCCCGGTCAGGTGGGTGAAGATGGTCGCGGCGAGGCAGGCGGCAAACCGGATCCAGTCTGCCCGGCGCCCGGACCGGAGCCCGCGCAGGAAATAAAGGACGCCAAGCGTCGAGAAAAGCGCAAGACCGGTATATCCCCGCGCGTTGGTCGAGAACCAGATATGGTGATAGGACAGCGCCATCAGAAGCGCCGTGCCAAGCGCGGGCAGCCGTCCGCCCAGGTCCAGCGCCAGTCGCCACATCGCCCAGATGCCGAGCAGCCCGAAGATCAACGCGGGCAGGCGGATCGACCAGGGCGCCTCGCCGAAAAGGCTCATCGACAGCTTCGCGGCAAGATTGTGCAGATAGTGGTGGTTCATCGAATAGCTGGACAGCATCTCGCCCCAGCCCGATGTCAGATGGGTCTGGACCGTCACGATCTCGTCAAACCACAAGGGTCCGGTCATCACCGGCAACCTGAGCGCAAGCGCCAAAGCCATGATCGCGCCAAGGGCCAGCCGGTCGCCGCGGGTCGGGGTCATCACTGGCCCCGCGCCGCGCGTTTTTCGGCGATTATGTCGCCGATGATCTCCGACAGGCCCCTTGTCGGGCGAAAGCCGATGGTGCGGTGCAGCTTCGACACATCGGGCAGGCGCCGCTCCATATCCTCGAACCCTTCGGGATAGACCGTGTCATAGGGTACCAGCCGGATGTCAGACCGCGACCCGGCCTGGGCGATCACCCGTTCGGCGAGCCCCCGGATCGAGACTTCCTGATCGTTGGCCACATTGAAGACCTGGCCGCGCGCCTCGGGTGTCGCCATCAGCCGCACCAGCGCCTCGACCACATCGGCGACATGGCCGAAGCAGCGGGTCTGTTCGCCCGTGCCATGGACCAGCAGCGGCCGGTCCTCCAGCGCGGCGTCGATGAAATTCGGCACCACCATGCCATACCGCCCGGTCTGGCGCGGGCCCGTGGTGTTGAAGAAGCGCGGGATGACGACCGGCAGCGCCTCCTCGCGCGCATAGGCCAGCGCGAGGAATTCATCGAGCGTCTTGGCGCAGGCATAGGACCAGCGCAGGTTCTTCGTCGCACCGATCGTCAGATCGTCATCCTCGCTGAAAGGAAACTTCTTCGCCTTGCCATAGACTTCCGATGTCGAGGCGACGAAGGTCAGCACCTTGCGGCGCAGCGCCGCCTTCAGGACCGTCTCGGTCCCGCCCACATTGGTCAGGATCGAGCGGGAGGGTTCGTCCATGATCTTCTTCACGCCCACGGCGGCGGCAAGGTGAAAGATCACGTCGGCCCCGCGCGTCAGGTCGCCCACCATGTCGGCGTCAAGGATCGTGCCTTCAACGAAGCGCAGCGCGTTCGAGCCTTCAAGCGCTGCAAGGTTTTCCCGCCGCCCGGTCGAGAGATCGTCAAGCACCGTGACCTGATGGCCTTCGCGCACCAGCCGTTCTGCCAGATGGGACCCGATGAATCCGGCGCCGCCGGTAATGAGAATCTGCATGCCTGAAATGCGCCCCCGAAGCCGCGCGCGGAAATTCCTTCGACTATCGGCGGAGGTTAGCAGGCGGCGCGGGTTCGCGCACGCGGGAAACGAGAACCTGTCGCGCATCGGGCGACAATCCCTGCCGGCCCTTCGCTTTGTCGCGGGGCTCCGCCACCGGAGCACATCGCCCGGCAGGGCTGGAATTCCGCCATTTCTGGCGCGCCACGACTCTGCTATTGCTGTGATGAATGGGTGGGAAGGCGACGGATATTGACGCGGGTTTCGCGACAGTTCGCCATGGTTTTGCCATTGTACGAAAGCGCGGGCCAATGCGGCGCCTGCGTTTGACGGTCGGGCGCGGTGTGGGGAAGTCTGCACCAATTGGATCATAGCCCAATTTCGGGGTTTTCATGACGGCAGCATTTTCGATGTATTCTTCGCTCAGGGACAAGATCGCGGCGCGCGAGGCACGGGTGACGACCGTGGGCCTTGGATATGTCGGCCTGCCGCTGGCTCTGACGATCAGCGAATGCGGCTTTCCTGTCACCGGGTTCGATCTGAATGCGGCCCGTGTCGCGCGGATCAACGCGGGCGAGCGGGTGATTTCCTATTTCGCCGAGGACCGGATCGCGAAGGCGGTGAAGGGTGGCCGCTTCTCGGCCTGTTCTGACCCTGCCATCCTGGCTGCGGCCGACATCATCCTGATCTGCGTGCCGACCCCCCTGTCGGCGGAGCGCGAGCCTGACCTGTCCTACGTGATCCGCGCCGCCGAAAGCGTTGCCGCGCAGCTGCGCCCGGGCCAGCTCGTGGTTCTGGAAAGCACTGTCTGGCCCGGCGCGACTGCAACCGTCGTGAAGCCGATCCTCGAACGGTCCGGTTTCAAGGCCGGGCAGGATTTCTTCCTCGGCTTCTCGCCGGAACGCGAAGACCCGGGCAATGCAAAATTCGATACCAGATCGATCCCGAAGATCGTCGGCGCCGACGATGCGCAGTCGCGCGATCTGCTCGACCGGTTCTATGCCTCGGTCGTGACCCGCACCGTGCCTGTCTCCTCCCTCGCCACCGCCGAGGCGGTGAAGCTGGCCGAGAACAGCTTCCGCACCGTGAACATCGCGCTCGTGAACGAGATGAAGGTGGCGATGGAGGCAATGGGCGTCGATGTCTGGGAAGTGGTCCAGGCCGCGGCGACCAAGCCCTTCGGCTACATGCCCTTCTACCCCGGCCCCGGCATCGGCGGCGACTGTATCCCCGTGTCGCCGGTCTATCTCAGCTGGCGGGCGCGTGACGTGGGATCGGCAACGCCGATCATCGACCTGGCGCGACGCAACAATGACGAAGCGCCCGATCTGATCGCCGGCCGCGTCGCGGTGGAACTTGGCAAGCGCGGGCGCCCGGTGTCGGGGGCACGCGTGCTGATGCTCGGCATCGCCTACAAGAAGAATGTCGAGGACACGCGGGAAAGCCCCGCTCTTGCCATCCTCGGGCGGCTGGAGGCGATGGGGGCCGCTTGCGATTTTCACGACCCCTATTTCCCTGTCATGCCGGTCACGCGCGATCACCCGGGCCTCGCGGGGCGCCGGTCGGTCGAGCTGTCTGAGGCGGCGCTGAAAGCCTATGACGCGGTCGTGGTGACGACCGACCACAGCGCCGTGGACTATGCGCTGGTCGCGCGCGCGGCGCGCCTTCTCCTCGACACGCGGAACGTGTTTTCGGCCGCCGGGGCGCCAGCCGTCAGCGGTGCGCTCGTCAAGATTTGAGGGGCAGAGGGGCGAATCGATGCACCGTTACCATATTGGAAACAACGAATTTCAACCCTCGGTTGCTCTCCCTTCTGCGCTTCACGCCCTTTCGGCGCAAACCGCGGAAGATGAAAGCCGATCGGCATGTATTGGTTCCGGAATCCACGCCGAAATGTGGCAAAAGTGTGATCTCGCGTTTGGTGCGCACCGGATCGCGTAGTATGATGGCAGCTTGTGAGCGGTGCATTTGTTGAGACGATTCTTGGACTTTTTATTTCTGGCATTTCCGAAGTGGTGGTGAGCAATATGAATGACGGCAAACTCAGCCCGGTCGTGGTTATCGGCGCGGGTCCTGCGGGTCTGACTGCGGCTTATGAGCTGCAGAAGCGGAGCAAGCGCCACCGTCCGGTCGTGCTGGAAGCCTCCGACATGGTCGGCGGCATTTCCCGCACCGAATCCAACAACGGCTACCGGTTCGATATCGGCGGCCACCGCTTCTTCACCAAGGTGAAGGAAGTCGAGGACATGTGGCACGAGGTGCTGAAGGACGATTTCATCACCGTCCCACGCCTCAGCCGCATCTACTACCGCGAGAAATTCTTCGATTATCCGCTGAAACTCTTCAACGCGCTGACCAACATCGGCCCGTACGAGAGCATGCGGATCATGCTTTCCTATTTCAAATGGCAGGTCCGGCCCTTCCGCCGCGAGGAAAGCTTCGAGGAATGGGTGATCAACCGCTTCGGCGGCCGCCTCTACATGCATTTCTTCCGCAGCTATACCCAGAAGGTCTGGGGCATCGACCCGAAGGAGATCCGCGCCGATTGGGCCGCGCAGCGGATCAAGAACCTGTCGCTGTTCAAGGCGGTCTGGAACGCGATCTCCGGCTCGAACGACACGACGAGCCTGATCGAGGAATTCCAGTATCCCCGTCTCGGCCCCGGCATGATGTGGGAAAAGTGCCGTGACATGGTGCGCGGCCAGGGCGGCGAGGTGCAGATGCGGTCGCCGGTCGTGCGGGTGAACCGCAAGGGCAACCGCGTGACCTCGGTCGATGTGACGCATTGGTCGAAGGACGGCTCCGCCCCGGTCGAGGAGCGGATCGAGGGCGATCACTTCATCAACACGATGGCGCTGCGCGACCTGATCCTGTGCATAGATCCGCCGCCGCCGCCGGAAGTGGTCGAGGCTGCCAACAAACTGAAGTATCGCGATTTCCTGATCGTGACGCTGGTGCTCGACCATGCCGACCCGTTCAAGGACAACTGGATCTATATCCATTCGCCCAAGGTGAAGGTCGGCCGCATCCAGAATTTCCGCGCCTGGTCGAAGGAAATGCTGCCCGACCAGAACACCGCCTCGATCGGCATGGAATATTTCTGCCAGGAGGGCGACGGCCTGTGGGAAATGAAGGACGAAGACCTGCGTGAGCTTGCCGCGAAAGAGCTGGAACAGCTCGGCCTGGCAAAAGCTTCCGACGTGATCGGCGCCGCGATCATCCGCCAGCCCAAGGCCTACCCGGTCTATGACGGCGAATATCGCGAGGCGCTCGACGTGCTGGAAGACTGGATCGTCAGCCTCGAGAACTTCCAGACCGTCGGCCGTAACGGGCTTCATCGCTACAACAACCAGGACCATTCGATGTTGTCGGCCATGTATGCCGCGCGCAATATCCTGGGCGCCAAGCATGACGTGTGGAACGTGAATGTGGAACGCTCCTATCACGAGGAATTCGAAATCAAGCGCGACGAGGATCCGGCAACGTCCGGCGCCCCGGCGATCGCTGCGGAATAACAGAGGCGGATCATGGCAGGAAACGGTCGCGCTGCCGGCGGCAAGGCGGGGGTCTATCTGTTCTGGGCGCTTCTGGCGGCGCCCGGCATCTGGCTGACCTGGGAACGGTTCGTCACCCACGCCAAACATGCCTATGTGCCGCTCTCGGGCGAGATTTCCGCGATCCTGCTGATCGTCACGCTGATGATCACGCCGCTCATGCTGCTTGTCGGCCCGCTTCCCTGGCTCAAGGCGCGTCGGCGCAACCTCGGGGTCGCGAGCTTTCTCTATGCGCTGCTGCATTTCGGCTTCTGGGCGGTCAATAGCCGTCTGCACGAGATCGTGCGCAGCTTCATCCGGCCCGAGATCGTCACGGGGTGGATCGCGACCGCGATCATGCTTGCCCTCGCTCTCACCTCGACGGACGCCGCCGTGCGCCGCATGGGGCCGGGCTGGAAGCGGCTGCAGCGCTGGATCTATCCGGCGGCGATCCTGACCTTCCTTCACTGGGGCACGACCGACAGCTTCCGCCAGGCCCTGATCTGGAGCCTGCCACTCATCCTGCTGTCGGTCTGGCGGATCGCGCGCGCCCGGCGGCGCTATGGCGGCGCCTGACCGGGTGAAGGACCGGCCGCATCAGGTCGCAAATTTGGCCTAGGGCGGATCGCGACCCCGTGCTAGCCTCCTTCAAAAGGGAGAATAAGATGGGCCTGAACTCTATCATCGTGATGCTGGTCGTGGGCGCGGTCGCCGGCTGGCTGGCGGGTCAGATCGTCAAGGGCTATGGTTTCGGCCTTGTCGGCAACATCGTCGTCGGCATCGTTGGCGCCTTCGTCGCGAGTTTCATCCTGCCCGTGATCGGGCTCGGCATGGGCGGCGGCATGGGAGCGGCCATCATCCATGCCACCATCGGCGCGGTGATCCTGCTCGTTCTGCTGCGGTTGGTGAAGGCGAGCTGAAGCACGACGCGAAGCCGGGCGAACGGCGCAGCCATGCGCAAGACCGGCGGGCGCATCGTGACCATCGGCGAATGTATGGTGGAACTCGCGCCCCTGGATAGTCCGCGGGGCGAGAACCACTACCGGCAAGGTTTCGCGGGCGACACGTTCAACATGGCCTGGTATCTGCGCAGGCTGTTGCCGACCGAGTGGCTGGTGGACTATCTGACCGCGCTCGGCGACGATCCGATGTCTGTCGGGATGCGGGCCTTCATGGCCGACGCGGGGATCGGCACGGACCATATCGCCATCATTCCGGGTCAGGCACCGGGCCTCTATGCCATCTCGCCCGACCGGGGGGAGCGGAGCTTTTCCTACTGGCGCGGCCAGTCGGCGGCCCGCTGCCTTGCCGCGGATCGGGCACGGCTCGACCGCGCCTTCGACGGTGCGCGGGCGCTGGCCTGGTCCGGCATCACGCTGGCGATCCTGCCCGAGGCCGACCGCGCGACGCTCCTGTCGGCGCTGTCCGCCGCACAGGCGCGCGGCAGCCTCGTGATCTTCGATCCGAACCTCCGCCCGCGCCTCTGGCCCGACAAAGACAGCATGTGCCGCTGGATCAGCCGCGCGGCGGCAGGCGCCGATATCGTCCTGCCCTCGTTCGAGGATGAAAGCGCCGCCTTCGGCGATCCCTCGCCCGAGGCGACAGCCGCGCGCTATCTGCAGGGCGGCGCGCGTCAGGTGGTGGTGAAGAACGGAGGGTCCGAGATTTTCTGGCAGGGGGCGGACGGCACGGGACGATATCGCCCACCCCCTGTCGCCGATCTGGTCGACACGACGGCCGCGGGCGACAGTTTCAACGCGGCCTTCCTCGCCGCCTTGCTGGGCGACGCGCCCCTGGACGCGGCAATCGCGGCGGCAACCGCCGTCTCGGCCCGCGTCATCGGCCAGCGCGGCGCTCTCGTCGAAATCTGACTCAGCCCTCGAAACAGGCGGCGCGGCCGCCGGCCTCGATCGTCTCGGCGCCCTGCACGATCTGTGCGGCCCGCCGCTTGATATAGCCCGAATTCTTCGCCGGGTTCCGCCCCTTCGGGTCAGGCAGGACAGAGGCGATGCGCGCGGCCTGCTGCGGGGTCAGCTCTGCCGCGCCGACGCCGAAATAATGCCGCGCGGCGGCATCGACGCCGAAAAGGCCGGGACCGGTCTCGGCCACGTTCAGATAGACCTCAAGAATGCGCCGCTTGGTCCAGACGAGTTCGACAACCGGCGTCATGAGACCCTCAAGCGCCTTCCTGGGCCAAGACCGGCCCTGCCAGAGAAAGACATTCTTGGTGACCTGCTGGGAAATGGTCGAGGCGCCGCGCCCCTCGCCCTCCTCGATCGCCTTGCGGATCGCCTTCACATCGAACCCCCAGTGCTGGCAGAAGTTCGCATCCTCCGCCGCCACGAAGGCGCGCGCCACCACCGGTGGCATGTCCTCCATCGCCACCCAGGTCCGCTCGATCCCGCCCAGGCGGAACCGTTCGGCGATGATATAGGGCGTGAGGCGCGGGTTGACGAAAGCATAGATCACCACGAATGCCAGGAATGCGCCGGTGGCATAGACAAGCCCGCGCGCGAGAAGACGCGCGGTCATGCGCGCGAGCTCGCCCCAGGTCGGGATGTCTTCCTCGGGCACGGATCGCTTCGCCTTCCGCGGGGCGGTCTTCGGTTTTTTCGTGCGCTCGGCCATGGCCTCATAGATACGCGCGCGGCGCCACGGTCAAGTCCGCCGCCGGATGCCCGGGCGGGACCGTTGCAGGACTGGCGCGTGCCGGGGCGGCACCACCGGGCGCGCGGCGCGCGGGCGGCGGGACAGGGGCCGCGCCATGAGTTCGGGAAAGACCGCCCTGATCTCTGCCGCAAGCGCCGGGTCGCGCTCGATCGCCTCCGCCGAGGGCAGAAGGCTCTCGACCGCGGCGCCTTCGGCACAGAGGATTTCATGCCGGTCGAACAGCAGGTGGAAATAGACCACCTCGCGGCAGGGGGCGCGGGTCGCGTCATGGCCGTTTACCAGATGCAGTGCGGCGGCAAGGACTTCCGGCGACCCGAAATGCAGATCAGCCCGCCAGCCGCGCTGCAGGACGCGGTGCTGCGGCGACAGATAAAGCGGCCGCACATTGCCCAGCGCGCCGGTCGCGAAGCGGACAGGCGCCAGCGCCCCGACGCCCCGAACCTTCGCGCGCCCGATCCAGCGCAGCGGTTGCGGGCCGTGATCGAGCGTCTCGACCAGATCGCCGGGCGTCAGCGTTTCGACGGGAACCTCGCCCCCCGGAACCGCGATCCGGGTCCCCTCGGTAAAGCAGGCTGGACCAAGCTGAGAGGCCAGCATCGGTCCCTGGCTGGACACGAAGGTCGAGCTGACGAAAGTGCCGTTCCTCAGCACCTGCCCGTCGGTCGGCGTGAAGACCGCTCCGCCGCCCTGCAGTTCGAACGTCGTCCCGGTATAGGTGACGTTGCCTACACCCGGCACATTGACGGTGATCGTATCGCCGGGCCAGGACCGCCGGATATCCAGCCCGCTCACGCTGTCATTGTTGAACCGGTCGAAATCGCCGTCATCGTTCTGATCGGTTATGGAAAGAAGGCTGAACGCGATCGGCGTGCCGGCGGCTGGCGGTGCCGACGCGTCGATGAAATAGAACTGGTCCGTATAGCTTGTCGCCATCCGCTGCCCCGGCCTCCCCCTTCCCTCCTAGGTCGGACGGGCGGTCCTTGTCACGCGGAAATCGCCCGTCCGGCCACCGCGGCCGGACGGGCGGGCGATCATTCGGCGGGCATGGCCTGTGCTTCCACCGTCAGAGGATGGGGCAGATGCACCAGCATCTCCTTCGGGCAGACCTGGATGAACCGGTCCTTCTCCACCTGCCAGTTGGCGAGGATATGCGCGGCGCGGCGGCTGCCGGTTTCGGCCAGATGCCGTTCGATCAGGCCCTTCAGTTCAGCTTCCCAATGCGGATGGCTGACCGGAGAGGTCACCACGCTGTCGCGGTTCATCAGCTGCGCCGCATCGCCTTCCTGATCCCAGACATAGGCCATGCCGCCGGTCATGCCCGCCGCGAAGTTCGCGCCGATCCAGCCCAGGATCACCGCAACGCCCCCGGTCATGTATTCGCAGCCGTTCGACCCGCACCCTTCGATCACCACCTTCGCGCCCGAGTTCCGGACGGCGAACCGCTCGCCCGCCCGGCCCGAGGCAAAAAGATAGCCATCGGTCGCGCCATAAAGCACGGTATTGCCGATGATCGTGTTCTCGCCCGCGTCCAGGGGCGATCCCATCGGCGGGCGCACGGTGATCACGCCCCCGGAAAGGCCCTTGCCGACATAATCGTTCGCGTCGCCCGAGACCTCGATCTTCAGCCCCGGCGCGGCGAAGGCGCCAAGCGACTGGCCGCAGGAGCCGGTCAGTTTCACCGTCAGATGGTCGGGCTGCAGGCTGTTCCGCATCCCGAACTTCTTCACGATATGGCTCGAAGCGCGCGTTCCGATCGTGCGGTGCGTGTTCCTGACCGCATAGGACAGCTGCATCTTCTCGCCCTCCTCGAAGAACCGCGCGCCATCGCGGATGATCTCGGCATCGAGCGTATCGGGCACCATGTTGCGCGGCTTTGACCGGTCGTAGACCACGCGGTCCGAGCCATCGACCGAGATCAGCAGCGGATTGAGGTCGAGGTCGTCGAGGTCGGCATGGCCGCGCGACACCTGCGTCAGAAGGTCCGCCCGCCCGATGATCTCGTCCATCGACCGCGCGCCGATGGAGGCGAGAAGCTCACGCACCTCCTGCGCATAGAAGGTGATGAGGTTGACCACCTTGTCGGCGCTGCCGGTGAACTTGGCGCGCAGCCGTTCGTCCTGGGTGCAGACGCCCACGGGGCAGGTATTGGACTGGCACTGGCGTACCATGATGCAGCCCATGGCGATCAGCGCGGCGGTGCCGATACCGTATTCCTCGGCCCCCATCATCGCCGCCATCACGATATCGCGGCCGGTGCGCAGCCCGCCGTCCGTGCGCAGCGTGATCCGGTCGCGCAGCTTGTTCATCGTCAGAACCTGATGGGCCTCGGTCAGGCCCATTTCCCACGGCAGGCCCGCATATTTGATCGAGGTGCCGGGCGAGGCGCCGGTGCCGCCGTTATGGCCGGAAATCAGGATGATATCGGCCTTGGCCTTGGCCACGCCCGCTGCAATGGTGCCGACGCCGCTTGACGCCACCAGCTTCACCGTCACCTTGGCGCGCGGGTTGATCTGCTTCAGGTCATAGATCAGCTGCGCGAGGTCTTCGATGCTGTAGATATCGTGGTGCGGCGGCGGCGAGATCAGCGTCACCCCCGGCGTCGAATGCCTGAGCCGCGCGATCAATGCCGTGACCTTCATCCCCGGCAGCTGGCCGCCCTCGCCGGGCTTGGCGCCCTGGGCCACCTTGATTTCCAGCTCCTCGCAGGCGTTGAGATATTCCGCCGTCACGCCGAACCGGCCCGAGGCCACCTGCTTGATCTTGGCCGACGGATTGTCGCCGTTCGATTCAGGCAGGAAATGCGCCGGATCCTCGCCGCCCTCGCCGCTGTCGGACTTCGCGCCGATCCGGTTCATCGCAACGTTCAGCGTCTTGTGCGCCTCGGGCGACAGCGCCCCCAGCGACATGCCCGGCGTGACGAAGCGCTTGCGGATCGAG
Organism: Paracoccaceae bacterium; assembly: GCA_041397305.1. Classification (GTDB taxonomy): domain Bacteria; phylum Pseudomonadota; class Alphaproteobacteria; order Rhodobacterales; family Rhodobacteraceae; genus TMP-24. The sequence goes on from JAWKWX010000006.1 coordinate 68,401, forward strand.
GTGATGCTTTCCACCTCCTCGATCGGCACCGGACGACCCAGGGGCTTGATGTCCAGAAGATCGCGCAGGTGGATCGGCGGGTTGGCCCGCATCGCCATCGAATATTGCTTCCAGAGGTCATAGGACGCCCGGTCGCAGGCCGTCTGCAGCATATGCATCGTCTGCGCTTCCCAGGCGTGCTTTTCGCCCGACCGCCGCGCCTTGTAGAAGCCGCCGATCGGCAGGATATCGGCACCGCCCTTCCAGCCCCGCGCATGGACCTCCTCGATCTTGCGCTGGATGCCCATGATGCCGATGCCGGAAATCCGGCTGTGCATGCCGGGGAAATATTCCGCCACCATGGCGCGGGAAAGGCCCACCGCCTCGAAATTCAGCCCGCCCCGGTAGGAGGAGATGACCGAAATCCCCATCTTCGACATGATCTTCAGAAGACCCGCGTCGACCGCATCGCGATAGCGCCGCAGATTGTCCTCCAGCGCCCCGTCCAGCAGCCCGCGCCGCAGACGGTCGGCGATGCTGTCGAGCGCCAGATAGGCGTTCACTGTCGTCGCGCCGCAGCCGATCAGCACCGCGAAATAATGGGGGTCGATACATTCGGCCGACCGGACATTCAGCGAGGTGAAGGTGCGCAGGCCCTTGCGCGTCAGCCAGCTGTGAACGGCCGAGGTGGCAAGGATCATCGGCATCGGCACCTTGGCCTCGCCCTGATGTTCGTCGGTCAGCACCAGATGCCCGGCGCCGGAGCGCACGGCATCCTCCGCCTCGGCCCGGATCCGGTCGAGAGCGCGGCGCAGCGCCTCATCGCCGTCCCCTTCGCCGAAGGTACAGTCGATGAACGCCACGCGGTCACCGAAAAGCCGCACCATCTCTTCGAACTCGGCATTCGCGATGAACGGGCTTTCAAGGACGAGGATTTCGGTCTGGCTCGAATCCTCGGCCAGAACGTTCGTGAGGTTGCCGAACCGGGTCTTGAGGCTCATCACCCGGCTTTCGCGAAGCGAATCTATGGGCGGGTTGGTCACCTGGCTGAAGTTCTGGCGGAAGTAGTGGGACAGGGGCCGGTACTGGCCCGACAGGACCGCGGGCGGCGTGTCGTCGCCCATCGAAGCGACCATTTCCTTGCCGTCCTCGGCCATGGGCGCCAGCACCTGTTCGAGGTCTTCATGCGTATAGCCGGCCGCGATCTGGCGGCGGCGCAGGTCCGCGCCCTCGAACAGCGCCTTCTCAGGGACGTCCTTCATCCGCTCGTTCAAGCTGATCACCTTTGCGACCCAGTCGCCGAAGGGCTGGCTGGCAGCCAGCTTGTCCTTCAGGTCCCAGTCGCGGAAGAGCTTGCCCTCTTCCATGTCGACCGCGATCATCTGGCCGGGGCCAAGGGCGCCCTTCTCGCGCACCGTCATCTCGTCCACCGGCACCATCCCGGCTTCCGACCCGGCGATCAGCATCCCGTCGCCGGTCAGAACATAGCGCATCGGGCGCAGTCCATTCCGATCCAATCCGCCCACCACCCAGCGGCCATCGGTCATCGCCAGCGCGGCGGGGCCATCCCACGGCTCCATCACCGAGTTGCAATAGGCATACATGTCCTGCCAGGGCTTCGGCATCTCGACCGCCGATTTCGACCAGGCTTCGGGCACCAGCATGGTCTTCGCCATCGGCGCCGACCGGCCCGCGCGCACCAGCGCCTCGAACACGCTGTCGAGCGCGCCGGAATCCGACGTGCCGAAGGGGATGATCGGCTTGATATCCTCGGCCATCTCGCCAAACGCGCCCGAAGCCATGCGGATCTCGTGGCTGCGCATCCAGTTCATGTTGCCCTTCAGCGTGTTGATCTCGCCATTGTGGGCGAGCATGCGGAAGGGCTGCGCCAGCGACCATTGCGGGAAGGTATTGGTGGAATAGCGCTGGTGATAGATCGCGAAGGCAGACTCAAAGCGTTCGTCCGTCAGGTCGGGGTAGAAGGTCGCGACCTGCTCGGCCAGCATCATCCCCTTGTAGATCACCGACCGGCAGGAGAGCGAGCAGAGATACATCCCCGCCACCTGCTGGGCGATCGCCGCCTTCTCGATCCGGCGGCGGATGATGTAGAGTTCGCGCTCGAACTGCTCTCGGTCGATGTCCTTTTCGCAGCGGATCAGGATCTGCTCGATCTCGGGCCGCGTCGCATTGGCCTTTTCGCCCAGAACGGACGTATCCACCGGCACATGCCGCCAGCCATAGATGTAATGGCCCATGCGCAGCACTTCGGTTTCCACGATCGTCCGGCACCGCTCCTGCGCGCCGAAGTCCGTGCGCGGCAGGAAGACCTGGCCCACCGCGATCAGTTTCTTCGGGTCCGGCTCATGCCCCGTGCGGCGCACCTGGTCATAGAAGAACTTGACCGGGATCTGCACATGAATGCCCGCGCCGTCGCCGGTCTTGCCATCGGCATCGACCGCGCCCCGGTGCCAAACCGCCTTCAAGGCGTCGATCCCGTTCTGCACCACCTTGCGGCTGGCCTTGCCGTTGATCGCCACCACAAGGCCGACCCCGCAGGAGGAATGCTCGTCCTCCTCCCGGTAAAGCCCGTTTTCGGCAAGCCACTTGCGACGGGCTTCTTCATCACGCTCCCAGGTCTGGCTGAAGTCGGTCATGGGGCGTCTCCCTCGATATGCAGGTTCTTCGCTTCATAATCCGCCCGCGTCGCGCGGCGGTGGTCGCCCGCCAGCGCAAGGCCGGGCAGGGCGCGGTCGGTGTAGATCTCGCTTTTCAGCGGGATGTCGCGGGCCGCATCAAAGAGGCCCGGCATCAGGTCATAGGGCGCATCCGCCCGGTCGGTATTGCGCATCCACAGGTGCGAACCGCATGTCGGGCAGAAGGCGCGCTCGGCAAAATCGGTCGAGGCAAAGCGCGCGACCTCTCCCTCGACCGTCACGGCGGCCGCAGGCGCGTTGAAGCTGACGAACAGGGCCCCCGACCAACGCTGGCACATCCGGCAATGGCAGGCCCCGGTGAAGCCGCCATGTTCGGCCACCGTGATGGTGACGGCACCGCAGAGGCAATGGCCCTCGATCATGGCTGCCCCCGATAGCTCGCCGGTACCAGCTGGCCGTCCAGCATCGTCATCATCTGATCGCAGCCGAACTGTGGCGTGCCGGACAGGAACCCCTTCTCGCCCGGAAAGGCGAAGGTCATCGGGGTCGAGGTGGAATCCTCGACATCGCCGAAGGCATTCTCGAAATGTTCGGTATCGGCGAAGAACAGCCGCCAGTCGCGGCTGATGAGCTGGTGGCCGGAGCGGCGGTGCAGGAACGACCCGTCGGCGCCGAAACTTTCCAGCGCGAACTCGGTCCGCTCCAGCGTCACGCCGTCGATGGTGACCGTACCGCCCTTCAGCGCGTCATGGCCCGCATAGCGCCGCACCTCGCCGGTGCCGCTGATGGTGGTGAAGTCGAAATCGTCACGCCCGGTATCGAGAAGCGTGGTAAACGAGGCAGGCTCCTTCTCGCTGCCCAGCCGGTCACTTTCCGGGGTGATCAGGTCATGGCTTTCCACCCACCGCGTCTCGTGGTCGATGCGCGACATGTAATAGGGTCCGTCCGGCCCGGCATAGACCGCCCATTGATCGCCCTCGGGATCGCGCGCGCAGGTATAGTGATAGCTCACCTGGCAGTCCGAATGCTGGACGGTCACGAAGGCCTCGCAGCCCTCCGGCACCACGAACTTGCCTGCCGCAAGCGCGGGCGCGGCGGAGAGGAGAAGGAAGGTCAGCGCGGCTTTCATCGCACACTCCATTGGGTCACGTTCCCTGACCTGACGTTGCCGACCCGGGCGCGGCATGTCGGGACGGATGCCATACGCTGTCGGGACGGATGCGGGACGGAAGGCAGACGGACGGTTTCGGCCATGATGCTATTCTGCCGCCATCTGCGCGCCCTGCGCCAGATAGTCGAGGATGGCCTTGGCGGCTTCCCGCCCGTCGCGGATCGCCCAGACCACAAGGCTCGCGCCGCGCACGATGTCGCCTACCGCATAGACGCCGGGCAGCGCTGTCGCATGCGTCGCATATTGCGCCTTCACCGTGCCCCAGCGGGTGACCGGCAGGTCCTCGACGCCCCAGAGTTTTGGCAGGTCCTCCGGCTCGAAGCCCAGTGCCTTGATCACCAGATCGGCCGGTTCCACGAAATCCGCTCCGGGTATGACCTCCGGCGTCTGGCGTCCGGTGCTGTCCGGCGCGCCGAGCCGCATCCGTTCGACCATGACACCCTCGACCCGCGCGCCGCCGGTGAAGCCTTTGGGCGCGGTCAGCCACACGAATTCCACGCCTTCCTCTTCGGCGTTCTGGGTCTCGCGCTGCGAACCCGGCATGTTCGCCCGGTCGCGGCGATAGAGGCATTTGACCGAGGTCGCGCCCTGGCGGATCGCGGTGCGCACGCAGTCCATCGCCGTATCGCCGCCGCCGATCACCACCACGCGCTTGCCTGCCGCGTTCAGCGTGCCCTCGTCATAGGCCGCCACCTCGTCGCCCAGCCCCTTGCGGTTGGACGCGGTGAGATAATCGAGCGCCGGAACGATGCCGGCGAGGCCCGCGCCGGGCGCGCCGAGATCGCGCGCCTTGTAGACACCGGTGGCGATCAGGACGGCATCGTGCTTGCCGCGGATCGCGTCAAAGGAAATGTCGGTGCCGACATTGCAGTTCAGCACGAACTGCACGCCCGCCGCTTCCAGATGCTGGGTCCGCTGCAGCACCACGTCCTTTTCCAGCTTGAAGCCGGGGATGCCGTAGATCAGCAATCCGCCCGCCCGGTCGTGGCGGTCATAGATGGTGACCTGCACGCCCGCCCGCCGCAAGGCCTCGGCGGCGGCAAGGCCACCCGGGCCCGCGCCGATGATACCCACGCTTTCGCCCCGGTCGGCAGACGGAGCGATGGGTTTCACCCAGCCCTCGGCCCAGGCTTTGTCGGTGAGGTATTTCTCGATCGCGCCGATGGTTACGGTGCCGTGGCCCGACTGTTCGATCACGCAGTTTCCCTCACACAGCCGGTCCTGCGGGCAGATGCGGCCGCAGATTTCGGGGAAAGTGTTCGTGGATTGCGACAGATCATAGGCCTCCTGCAGGCGGCCCTCGGCGGTCAGGCGCAGCCAGTCGGGGATATTGTTGTGCAAGGGGCAGTGGGTCTGGCAGTAGGGGACGCCACACTGGCTGCAGCGGCCGGCCTGCTCGGCGGCCTTTTCGGCGGCGAACTGGCGGTAGATTTCATCGAAATCCTCGCTGCGCACACTGGCCGCGCGCTTTTCCGGCATTTCCCGGTCGCGCGTGACGAATTGAAGCATGCGGTTCTGGGCCATGGGGGGTCGAGCTCCGGTATGACGTGGCGGAGCCCAGTGCTACAGCGCTTCGGGGTGAAATAAAAGTCAGTTATACTGACCTATATTCCGGTTTCTTTCACTTTTTTACCTGACCATGGTAGAATAGACGAGATTTTAGGTAACTAATGCTGACCTATGCGCCATAACCCATTGCCAAGGCGGCCCAGACGGCAAGGCCGACGATGATTCTCCACCAGCCAAACAACGCGAATCCGTGCTTTCCCAGATAGCCGATGAACCATTTCACCACGATCAGCGCGGTGACGAAGGCCACGACCGAGCCGATGGCGATCTGGCCCAACGCTGCGCTGTCCAGCACATCGCGGTTCTTCCACAGGTCATAGGCGAAAGCGGCCGTCATGGTCGGCATGGCGAGGAAGAAGGAAAATTCCGCGGCCGTCTTGCGGTCGGCACCCAGAAACAGCGCCCCGACGATGGTCGCACCCGATCGCGACACACCGGGAACAAGCGCAAGACATTGCGCCAGACCCACGCCGAAGGCGACGCGCAGCGGCAGGGCGTCTGTGTCATGGTGGCGCGCGGTGAGCGGCAGGCGGTCGACGATCAGAAGGACAAGCCCCCCGAGGATCAGCATGGTCGCGATCAGGCGCGGGCTTTCGAACAGCACCTTCTCGATCAGATCATGCGCCAGAAGGCCGATGATGGCCGAGGGGATGAAGGCCAGAAGGATCGCCACGAGAAAGCGCATCTCCTTCGGGTCGCTGCCAAGGCCGCGCACCAGCTGCAGAAGCCGCGCCGCATAGAGGCCGACGACCGCGAGGATCGCCCCGAACTGGATCACCACCTCGAAGGCCTTTCCCGCGCTTTCGAACCCCATGAAATGGCTCGCCAGCAACAGATGGCCGGTCGAGGATACCGGGATGAACTCCGTCAGACCCTCAAGCACACCAAGGAAAACGGCGTCGAAGACATTTCCCGCCATGAACAGCTCCTTCGATCGAGAGGGGGATCAGCCCGGTTTCTTGAGATTGCGGGCAGAGGCCTTGATCGCGGCATACTGGCCCGAGGGCCGGAACCGCCAGAGATAATCGGGCAGCACCGCGCCCATCGCCGTGGGCGTGATGCCGAGATCGGCCAGACCCTTGGCACCCTTTGCGACCACATTGTCGCGGCGCAGGCTTTTCACCTGATCGCGGGTCAGGATGCGGTTCGACACAAGGCCGAGCGTCAGGGCCGAGCCCACATCCAGCAGGCCGCCGATCAGACCGGCGACCCAGAACGGCAGGTTGACCACCAGCCTGCGCCGCCCGATCGTGGCCAGCATGCGCTTGATCAGGCCACCCAGCGTGTCGACATCCGGCCCGCCAAGCTCATAAGTACCGGTGGCGCCACCGGTCAGCCCCTTGACCGCCGCCGCCGCCACATCCTCGACGAAGACCGGCTGGAACCGTGTCTTGCCGCCGGTGATCGGCAGGACCGGCCCCAGCAGGCTTTGCGCGGCAAAGCGGTTGAAGAACCCGTCGCCCGCCCCGAACATCACCGAGGGTCTGAGGATCATCGCGCCGGGAAACGCTGCCCGGACCGCCGTCTCGCCGTCCGCCTTCGAGCGCTGGTAGGCGCTGTCGGAGCCCGCATCCGCACCGATCGAGGAGACATGAACCAGCGCGCCGACGCCCTTTGCCGCGGCGATGCGCGCGATCCGCTCCGCACCCTCGCGCTGGATGGCATCGAAATTGTTCCTGCCGCCCCTGTCGAAGGTGCCGACGCAGTTCATCACCGCATCCGCCCCCGCCATCGCCGCGGCCACAGAGGCATCGTCACGGATATTGCAGAACACGGGCTCGACCTGTCCGACCGCGCCATAGGGCTTCACGAACAGGGCCTCGTTCGGGCGACGGCAGGCCACACGCACCCGCCAGCCCTCGCGCGCCATCAGGCGGGCGACCTGCCGCCCGAGAAACCCCGAACCGCCATAGATCGTGACGAGCTTCGACATTGGCTCCGCCTCCCTGGGTGTCAGACTTGGCCCCTGATTACCGCCTCGGCCCCATGGGAACAAGCCGCAATGACAGCGCAGAAAGAAAGCGGGCCGACCCCGTTGACAGCGCTTGAGCGCCCCTATACATGGCGCCTCACGACATCGGCCCAGATGGCGGAATTGGTAGACGCGCTGGTTTCAGGTACCAGTGCCGCAAGGCGTGGAGGTTCGAGTCCTCTTCTGGGCACCATTCAGCTCAAATAGTATGCTGTCAGACGACTGCGAACGGGTCTCGGCTACCGCAGTGCGGATGGCAGCCACGCCTCGCAGAGGCCGCGCCACTCGGCCGGGGCGGCGGTGCCGTTGGTCCTGTCATCTGGTCGGGTCGAGAGGCTGCGATCCTGGTTGAGTGGGCTGCAGGCCGAGCCGTGGGTGGCGGCGGCGGCAAACATCGGGGCGAAGCGGTTCCACCAGAACCGCACCGTTTCGTGGCAGACGTCGATCCCGCGCTCGTGGAGCAGGTCCTCGACGTTGCGGAGAGACAGCGGGAAACGGACATAGAGCATCACGGCCAGCCGGATGACCTCGGGCGACGTCTTGAAATAGCGGAAGGGCGAGCGTTTTGGCATGGAAGGACGGTGCCCGGCAGTCTGCCCCAGTTCAAGGGGCGATTTCTCTGACAGGGCCAATCAACCTGCTTCAGGCATCGGCCGAATAATTGTATATCCGCCGTCCGAAACAACTGCTTCGACGAATACCAGGGCCCTATTGTCCATTTCAATCATTACGCCTGGACCCATACTGCTCCAATCCTTCTCAGGAAAGCCCGCTGAGTAGGCGCCAATAACGGTCGAAAATACTACCGTGCCAGGCGCATTGTCTTCTAGCAAAACTCGATCGCCTAGTGAGATGTCTGCGAGGCTGTCGTATGTCTTCAGCATGTCAGTCGAACACTATTGGTCCAATATTGTCGAGAGGTGAAACCATGGGAAACGTATTTCTGTTCCCCCGCCCGGCGCTATACAGGGGTACCCAGTCTGATTGGGCCGGCGGATTTACATGATAAGGTGTGTTTGCATTCCAGAAGCATCTGCATGTCGCGGGATCTTGGTTGACACGATACAGATTCAAGTGGTGGACGCCAACGCCCGGAAGGTTGACCGGGTGATTATCTTCTCTGTATCCGATTGTACCCTTCTTATAGGGGAAACACGGTGGGCAGTATCGGCAATAATTTAATTCTACTCCCTCCATGCTATCAGGGAAGTAAGGCAAATCTGGGTCAATAATTGGCCCCTGCGATAGAAGAGCGGCTGCGCCAGCGGTAGCGAGTCTGGGCGCAACAAGCCTAGCGCCATAGCTCAGCAGCAAACGTATTGCGGGCCAAGTCCAGACATACTCTCCCGTCGGATCGATATACCTCCCCGGGTTCTGCCTTGCGTACCCGTAGACACTCGCCCCGTCGATGAGCCCCAGCGGATCGGCCTCGATGTACCGCCCCGTGGTCGGATCGTAATCGCGCATCCAGTTCTGGTGAAGCCCCGATTCCATCTGGAACCACTGGCCGGGGAAGCGCAGCGCCATCGGCGTGCCGGTCGAGACGTGGACGCCGCCGAACGGCAGGTACTGCGCGCTCCACACCTGCGTCCCGGCCAAAGTCGTCGCAAAGACCGGCCGCCCGATATGATCCACCCGCACCAGATAGACCTGCCCGCCCTCCACCACCGCAACCGGCATGTCGCCGAGCCAGACATAGGTCCGGATCACCGTCCCGCTCTCTCCTCGTACCACGGCAGCCCGATGTGTTGGTCAAACATGCGGCTCCGCCCGAGCGCTCACGGCCTCTTCCGCCTCCAAAGATTCCATCCGAGCCATTTCCAGGCCACCAATGCAAGTAGGATCGCCAGCGCTAGCGCCAGAATGATCGATACCCAGATAGGCAACCAAAAACTGAAGAGCTCGACCAAGCCTCCCATCAGTACGGCCCACGCCAAATGCTTCGCTAGGTCTACTACTTCTCGCAAGATATACATTTCTGCTCGCAAATGTCTCGTCGGCATCCGTTGGTTACAATCTTACCACCCGGAAACGGAAGGCCGTCGGCGCCGTACATCCGAACGAAGCGGGAGAAGGAAGGGGTCAGATATACTTTCTCCGTGCCGTTCACAACGGTCGATCGATATGTCAGACATACTCTTTGAGCAGCGCCGCCTTCGCCTCGGCTGCGCGCGTTAATCGATAGGATTGCCGTGTTTTTGATCCCATTCTTGAGCCGATAGCAGTCCCTCCTCATACAGTACGCGTGCGCCTAACTTCATTGTGACGATCAGATCGGTGAAGAACCGGAAGTCTTGCCCGCGAATGTCGCACAGCGAAACGCCCACTTCCTTCCCATCGGAAAATCGATGAAATCCGCGATAGTTCGTGAGCGCTTCTAGATCTCTAGCGAGATGTTCAAGTGTCGATACAAGCGCTGAGTTCAAATGCTGAGTAACGAGGCTCTCGATGAGCCTTAGCTGTGCCTCAAGGTGGAGATCATCCAGCGGTTCAGATTTGATGTCTTTCAGCTCTTGTGCCAATCTTGAGATTACATCGGTCGTCATCGGTGATTGATACTCCGTCCTTTTTCGAGAAGCTGTTTAGCCTTCCAAAGATAGGCTTCCTTCAGGGTCGGGCATGTCTGCTCCTTGGCACGCCGAGCCATTTCAGCACCGGCGCGCTTGTGCGGAGTTCCATGTTGCCCAGACCGAGCGCCCGTTCCCACACCGTCCGACTTGAATTGCTTTACCAGACTCTCGCCAGCTTGGTTGGCGATTTTCCGCGCCTCCGCCGGAGATGGACAATCGTCTTCGCATCCGCACGCTTCGCTGGTCAATCCATCGACGGCGACAGCTACTATCGCGAGCACGCAATACCCAATTACTTTCGGCACCGCGGCGGCATCTGTTGGATCGGGCGTCGCGGCATCTGCAGCAGCGAGCGCGGCTAGAGCTGCGAGATAACCTTCGTCAGCAAACTCCCCCCTCGGATCGATATACCTCCCCGGGTTCTGCCTCGCATATCCATAGACACTCGCCCCGTCGATGAGCCCCAGCGGGTCGGCCTCGATGTACCGCCCGGTCGTCGGATCGTAGTCGCGCATCCAGTTCTGGTGAAGCCCCGATTCAATCTGGAACCACTGGCCGGGGAAGCGCAGCGCCATCGGCGTGCCGGTCGAGGCATGGACGCCGCCGAACGGCAGGTACTGCGCGCTCCACACCTGCGTCCCGGCCAGCGTCGTCGCGAACACCGGCCGCCCGATATGATCCACCCGCACCAGATAGACCTGCCCGCCCTCCACGACCGCAACCGGCATGTCGCCGAGCCAGACTTCTCCGACAGCGCCTACGGTATGATTTCATGCTGTTGCGGCACGACTCACACAGCCTCTAAGGTTGTCCCATTATTTCAACTGCCGACTCATCAAAATCAATTGAAAAGTTCCCAATGATCGTTACAATTTCCATCCTGTTTTCACCGAAAAAACAACGGATGATCTCTTTGTCAATGTAGTCCCACGCAGGGATTCTAGAAGTAAGCGTCGCCTTTTTAAATGTGATCTTCGCTCGAAATTGGCCGCTCCGTTCGCATCGGGCATCAGCCCTATCCAGACACTCGAGGCCGTTTATGCTAAGTACAATCTTAGACTCTGTTTGGTCAACAGATAGGTCGGAAATCCACGCGTCGTGAAGATTGTCTGCAACTTCAAGTAGGGCTGACAATGTATACTTCATATTACCTCATAGTCCTCAATGCGGTTCCATAGCTTTACGTTCGATTTGTTCATTACTTGAGTACGGGCTGTAATGGTTCAACCCCAACGCCTGACATCCCTGCCGCAATGCCAAGTCCAATTCCGAAGAACAGTACAGCTCCGCCCCCGCCGCTTGTCTCTTGCTCTGGGCAGCTGCAATCTTTGACTGGGATCGGTGTTCCGGGCATAAGATGTGGTCCGCCGCCAGACGGGCTGTACTGATCTTCCTTACCCATCGCGCCTGTCGGGTAGAAGTGCCAATGCGGGCCACGCCTTGTTTCTGCGAAATCGAAGCGCAGCATCGCGGGCGAACATCTATGTTGATACAGTGCGGAGCCGAAGCTGTTTGGCACCGGCAGCAAGTCGGGACCCAAGTTCACTGGAGTGGAGGGCAAGACATAGATAGTGGTCCCGCTCTCCCCTCTCGGATCAATGTACCTCCCCGGGTTCTGCCTCGCGTATCCATAGACACTCGCTCCATCCACCAGCCCCAGCGGATCGGCCTGGATGTACCGCCCCGTGGTCGGATCGTAATCCCGCATCCAGTTCTGGTGAAGCCCCGATTCCATCTGGAACCACTGGCCGGGAAAGCGCAGCGCCATCGGCGTGCCGGTGGAGACATGGACGCCGCCGAAGGGCAGATAGCTCGCGCTCCACACCACCGTCCCCGCCAGCGTCGTCGCGAAGACCGGCCGCCCGATATGATCCACCCGCACCAGATAGACCTGCCCGCCCTCCACCACGGCAATCGGCATGTCGCCGAGCCAGAGATTGGCGTGAAGATTTGGGCACAAATCGTGACACAGTATTGTCAATCGGAGACTAGAGTTATTGAGGTTCAGAGAACCTCCACCGGAACCGTGATGCAGAAATATCGATCTGAAAACTCAGGTCATAGATGTCCTGCACGGAAATGTGCACCGCGCCATAGCTGTGGAGGATACGAATTTCATACACATTTCGATTGCTTAGATCGCAAATCAGATCAAGTTCGTCCAGCTCTAGCTCGCCTGTGCATTGAACGCATATCTCCGCGCCATGAATTCCAAAAACTCCATACTTGCAAAACTCATGGAAGTAGATGTCTGAGAGTTCCAAGCAGACCAGCCCGCGTTTCTTCTTGACATGGCGCAAGAAGGAATCATGGAAGTTTCCTGATGCGTCGAACGCTTCTTTGACTTGTTTATCTGCCAAGGCGCGCCAATTCCGGAAAGCAAATTCTGGTGCCATTTGTTTCTCACTATTGGGCCGCGCCGACAACGCCAGCTCCGATCAAACCCACCTCCCCGACACCTGTTAGCATCGATGCGCCCAACAGTGCAAAACCAATGACCGCCAACGGATTGACTTCCGTTCCGTCGCAAGGGCAGTCTGGAACGTCGAGCAGGTAAGGCGGATAGAAATGATCCGCGCCCTCGGAGTCTTTCCAGCGCGACAAACGCCCGCGCCGTCCGCCACTCTTTTCTCCTTGCGGATAGTAATGCCAGTGAGCGTTTGGATCACCGAGCGTCGGGAGGTGGAACACCAATTGAGCGGAGGAACACCGATGGTTCCATCTGGTGCCGATGCTCGATGGTAGGGTCGGGTCGGGATACCAATCACGGTCGAACAAGAAGCCACCATATTGCAAGATCAGTATTCTGAGGCCGGTGGGATCGATCCACCTAAGCGGCGACTGCCTTGCATACCCATAGACACTCGCCCCATCCACCAGCCCCAGCGGATCGGCCTCGATGTACCGCCCCGTCGTCGGATCGTAATCCCGCATCCAGTTCTGGTGAAGCCCCGATTCCATCTGGAACCACTGGCCGGGGAAGCGCAGCGCCATCGGCGTGCCGGTCGAGACATGGACGCCGCCGAAGGGCAGGTAGCTCGCGCTCCACACCACCGTCCCCGCCAGCGTCGTCGCAAAGACCGACCGCCCGATATGATCCACCCGCACCAGATAGACCTGCCCGCCCTCGACCACGGCAATCGGCATGTCGCCGAGCCAGATGTAGACCCGGATCACCGTCCCGCTCGCCCGGTCCATCTCGGCCACCCGGTGGCCCTCCATGTCGAACAGGTTGTCGATCACCTGACCCGAGGCCAGCGTGCGCGTCACCTGCTGGCCGAGCGCATTGTAGCGGTAGGAGGCCTGCAAGACACCGCCGAGCGAGACGGTGGCCAGCCGTCCCGCGCCGTCGTAGGTGTAGCTGTAGAGGAGCCCGCCGCGCTGGTCGGTGACAAGTCGGGCCAGTTGGAGGCGGGTTGCGCGGCGACCTGTACCTCACTTACTCACTATTGGAGCGGTCCTCGAAGGCTTGCTACGAACGATCTTGTCGCTTCTTCGTCGTGCAGAACGCCGGCTGAGCGGCGAAAGTCAAAATACTCCTCAATTATATCAATTCGCAGGCCTGTAAGTACCTGACCCAAATTGACAGCAAGTTTCTCTACAAGTTCATAATCTGAATCTGAATGCACCCGTGTTGGCTCTGCATCAAGTGCTTCCCACATAATCAGGAAGTTTTCCTGTGCCCTACACTCCCAATTTTCTTCACTCAGAGAAATATACATCATTGCTCCCCAAAAAAATGGGAACGCACGGATGTCAAAAAAAGAAAAGCAGTATGGATGGCTGTTGAAGTCCGCCAATGCGAGGTCAGACCAGTCTTTTCTTCGAAAGTAGGCCGTTTCTTCCCACCCCTCCTGACTGGGATCGTAGTTCCGCCAAACAAGGTTAGATGGTTTCTGGTGAAACCCAGCCCTGATTCTGAGTGCCAGATGTTCTTTGTCGGTCATTAGCTCACTTCTCCCTCAAGAAGCGCATACATTTTGACACATTCAAGCAGGCTTGAAATTTCGCCATTGCCTCGCCTTCTGGAGTGGCCCCCCCTTTGGGCTGAGTTGAAACGCAAATTCTGTCCCGTCGCTTTCGCGCATTGCATTCGTCGACCCATGCGCTGAGCTTCATGAACAATGTTGCAGCATCGTCGGTACCTTTGCAGCTGCCGAGTGCGCCGGTGCGGTCTTTGGCGTCTCGAACTTTTTGCAACGCGTCTTCGCACGGGCCGTCACAAATGTTTTCCGGCTCCGGAACGAATGAGTTCGGATCTGGAGCAGGATCGGGATCGGGCTGAGGTTCTGGGAACGGAACCTGAGTAGCAGTCGCTGTGACCGCCGCAGCCGTGGCGCTGCGATAGAGCAACCTGCGAGCCACCTGGCCCACGACATAGCGTATGACAGGCCAAGTCCAGACATACTCTCCCGTCGGATCGATATACCTCCCCGGGTTCTGCCTTGCGTACCCATAGACACTCGCCCCATCCACCAGCCCCAGCGGATCGGCCTCGATGTACCGCCCCGTCGTCGGATCGTAATCCCGCATCCAGTTCTGGTGAAGCCCCGATTCCATCTGGAACCACTGGCCGGGGAAGCGCAGCGCCATCGGCGTGCGGGTCGAGACATGGACGCCGCCGAAGGGCAGATAGGAGGCGCTCCACACCTGCGTCCCGGCCAGCGTCGTCGCGAACACCGGCCGCCCGATATGATCCACCCGCACCAGATAGACCTGCCCGCCCTCTACGACCGCAACCGGCATGTCGCCGAGCCAGACGTAGGAGCGGATCAGCGCTCCCGTCGCCCCATCATACTCCGCCAGCCTGTGGCCCGCACTGTCGAAGACCGAATGGATCACCTGACCCGAGGCGAGCGTCCGCACCACCTGACGGCCGAGCGCATCGTATCGGTAGGTGCCCTGCGTGACCCCGCCGAGCGAGACGGTGGCCATCGGACAGGGTGCACCGCGCATCGCCCCCAAGGCAAACGCCAGACCGCAAATTGAGACTTTGAGACTGGGGCTCTATGATCCCTGTCTGATCGCGCCTTTGCCGTCTCAGATCGTTGCCTCCCCAGGGCAAAGCCCCGGAAATGGCCGACTATTCCGGTGTCGGCCGTCAGACGTCTCTGTCAGGGGGAGTGGCTGGCTGGGGCGCTAGGATTCGAACCTAGGTATGTCGGTACCAAAAACCGATGCCTTACCACTTGGCGACGCCCCAACTCGGGCGGGTAAATAGCCAAGCACGGGCGGCGCTGCAAGAGCTAAACTTGGCTTTCTTCCGATTGATGTCGGCGGGACGGGCCTGTATCGCGGGGCGATGAAGCGGGCCGATATTGTCATTCTGGGTGCGGGCGCGGCGGGCATGATGTGCGCTGTCGAGGCCGCACGGCGCGGGCGCGGGGTGCTGGTGATCGACCATGCGTCGGCGCCGGGCGAAAAGATCCGCATTTCGGGCGGCGGGCGGTGCAATTTCACCAATCTCTCGGTCGCGCCCGGGCGGTTCCTGTCGCAAAATCCGCGATTTGCGCTTTCCGCCCTCAGCCGGTTCGGCCCGCAGGACTTCATCGCCCGCGTCGATCGGGCAGGGATTTCCTGGCATGAAAAGACGCTTGGACAGCTCTTCTGCGACGGCAGCGCGCGGCAGATCGTCGAGATGCTGACCGGTCAGATGGCCGAGGCGGGCGCTGAATTGTGGCTCGGCGCGGCGGTGACGGAGGTCGCCCGGGCCGGACACCGGTTCGCGCTGACGACGGGGCGAGGCCCGGTCGAAGCGGATCGGCTGGTGGTGGCGACCGGCGGCAAGTCGGTCCCCAAGATGGGGGCGACCGGTTTTGGCCATGACATCGCGCGCCGGTTCGGGCTGGCGGTGACCGAGACCCGGCCGGCGCTGGTGCCGCTGACCTTCGGCGATGATGACCTCGCGGCCTGGAAACACCTCGCGGGCGTTTCGGTCTCGGCCCGGGTGAGCCGGGACAAGACCGGGTTCGCCGAGGGGTTGCTCTTCACCCACCGCGGCCTGTCCGGCCCGTCGATCCTGCAGATATCGTCCTACTGGCGCGAGGGCGTGGAGATCGAGGTCGACCTGGCCCCGGCTTGCAGCGTCGCCGAAGCGCTGAAGGAGGCGCGGCAGGCGGGCGGCAAGGTGCCGGTGGGGCGGGCGCTGGCGGCCCATCTGCCGGGAAGGCTGGCGGAGGCGGTCCTTGCCGGTCTCGGCGTCGAGGGGCGGCTTGCCGACCAGCCGAATGCGGTTCTGGACCGGATCGGCGCGGCGGTGAACCGCTGGCGGGTGAAGCCGATCGGCAGCGAGGGCTACCGGACTGCGGAAGTGACACTCGGCGGCGTCGATACCCGTGGCCTCGACGCGCGGACAATGGAGGCCCGAAGCGTGCCTGGCCTGCATTTCATCGGCGAGGCTGTGGATGTGACCGGCTGGCTCGGCGGCTATAATTTCCAGTGGGCCTGGTCATCGGGGTGGGCCGCCGGACAGGCGGTCTGACAGACGGGCGCGCGCCTCGCCGGGCAACCCAGCGATGAGCGACCGGTCAGGCCCGGATCGGGTCGGCCTTGGCGAGACGGTCGATCTGCATCAGCAGCGTGATGAGGCGCGGCATGTCCTTCAGATAGACCATGTTGGGCCCGTCCGAGAGCGAGCGCGACGGCTCCTCATGCGTCTCGATGAACACCCCGGCGATGCCGAGGCTGACGGCGGCGCGCGCCATGGCTGGCGCGAATTCGCGCTGGCCGCCGGTCGAGCCGCCCAGCCCCCCCGGTTGCTGCACCGAATGGGTCGCATCCATGATGACCGGATAGCCGGTCTTCGCCATCGTCGGCAGCGAGCGCATGTCCGCAACCAGAGTGTTGTAGCCGAACGAGGCGCCGCGTTCGGTCAGGAGGATGCGTTCGTTTCCGGTCGAGGCGACCTTGTCGGCGACATTGGCCATGTCCCATGGCGCCAGGAACTGACCCTTCTTGATGTTGACCACCGCGCCCGTCTCGCCGGCCGCCACCAGAAGATCGGTCTGGCGGCAGAGGAAGGCGGGGATCTGGATCACGTCGACCACTTCGGCCGCCGCCCGCGCCTGGTCCACACCATGGATGTCGGTCAGCACCGGCACGCCGGTCCGCGCCCGAACCTCGGCCAGGATCTTCAGCCCGGCCTCGATCCCCGGACCGCGCCCGCCCTTCAGCGAGGTGCGATTGGCCTTGTCGTAGCTTGCCTTGAACACATATTGCGCGCCCGCCTTCGCGCAGGCCTCCTTCAGCACCTCGGCGATCATCAGCGCATGATCAAGACTTTCGAGATGGCAGGGCCCGCCGATCAGCACCAAGGGGCGATCGTTGCCCACGGTCACGTTGCCGAAGGCCACATCTTTCATTGCCGTCATGCCAGCTCCTCAGGCGGTCACCTGCTCCCGCAGGATGGAGGCGGTCAGCGACATCATCAGATAGATGCCCGCGAAGACCAGGAACGCGAGCGCCGTATCCTCGAACGCGCGCGGATAGGTCGGCTCGTCCGGGGCGATGGGCGCCACGCTGACCGACAGATAGCGGACCTGACGGTTGGCTTCAATCCGCGCCGATTCCTGCTGCTCCAGCGCTTTCGACAGCATCAGCTGGCGGGTCTGCAACTCGGTCTCGGCGATGCGGAGCTGGCCGGTGATCTGGGCAAGCGAAAGCGTGCTGTTCTCGTCCTGTGTCATCGAGGCGCGCAGGCTGTCGATCTGGCCCTGAATGCGTGTCATGTCGCCCTTGACGCCATCGACGCGCGCCTGATTGGGCTTGGCATTGTCGAGAAGCTGGCTCAACTCGAGTTCCTTCAGGCGCAGTTGACCCTCAAGTTCGGCGACCTGCGTCATGACGAGTGTCGTCTCCGCCTTGGGGTCGAGAACGCCGAGCCTGGTCTGCAGGTCCAGCACCTTCTGTTCGGCCGCCTTCACCTTGGCCTCGGCATCGGCATAGCTTTCGCGGGCGCCCTTCATCTGATCGTCCCGCACCCGATGGGTGAGATTGTCGACCTGCTCCTCGGCGAATTTCAGCAGCGACTCGGAAAATTTCTGACTGGTCGCCGGGTCGACCGCCGAAACCTCCAACTTCACGATCCCTTCGGTCGGGTCGTAGGCGATCTTCACATTGCGTTTGTAGAGCTTGTAGGCGGCTTCGTTCGTTGCGTCCGGTTCAAGCCGTTGCAACGGATCGACGAAATCCTGGGAGAAGTGCTTCTTATACCCGAGGCTTTCATCAAGCCGCAGCATCGCCTCTCGCGACTGCAGATAGCCCTGCACCGCGATCGCATCCTGGGAATTGGCGAACGTCGTACCCTTCAGGAAGTTCGAACCGATGCCGCCTGCTGTCTCGGACTGCTGGATCTGGAATTCGGATTTGGTGGCATAGAAGGGCGTGGCGAGTCGGTAGAAATACCAGCCCGCAAAAAAGGTCGGCAGGAGGACGAAGAACGCCAGCCGCATCATCAGAAGCGTGAAATTGCGGCGTCGCCGCCGCACGATGTCGCGCTGCATGTCGATGATGGCGCGCGCGCGATCGTTCTCGCTCAGGACCTGGGTCGAGGGCAGCTTCATCGGACCGGCGGGCACGATGGCCTTTCCGGCCTGCCGCTCGATCTCGCCGCCCGGCCGCGCAGACGCTTCGGCGCTTTCCTCTACCAGGCCAAGGATGTTCTCGCGCTGGAACGGGTCGATCCCCTTTCGGCGCAGAAGGAAGACCGCTTCTTCGTCGCTCGTCGCCTCGATCCCGTGCCGCAGCGCGATCCTGCGGGCAAGGCGCAGCTGGCGCGCGCTCAGGCCCTCGCCACGAATTGCCGCGAGCGCCGCCTCGGCGTCGGCCGGGGCGGCCGACCTGGTCGGCGCGCCGGTACCGGCGTCGAGCTTGAGGCCGCCGAAACCGTCATCCTCGGGCGCGGGCGCAAAGGGCAGATCGGTCTGCGGCGCACCAGCGGGCGCTGGTGCAGGCGGCGCATCGACGCGCCTGACGCGGAAGCGTGTGGCCTTAGGCGGGTTGTTCATAATGCCATCTCGCTTCTTCGAGCGTATCGTAGAACGTCAGCCGCCCATCCTTCAGCACCGCCCCCGACCGACAGAACCGTTCGAGCGTGGAGACCTGATGAGAAACGACAATCACGGTCGCCTTTTCCAACCGCTCCTTCAGGATCGACCCGGCCTTGCGGTTGAACTCCACATCCGCGGTCGAGGGCATGCCCTCGTCGATCAGATACATGTCGAATTCAAGCGCGAGCAGAAGCGAGAAGCTGAACCGCGATTTCATGCCCGCGGAATAGGTTGACAGCGGCATGTCGAAATATTCCTCAAGCCCGCAGACCCAGCGGCAGAAGGCTTCGACATAATCGGGGTCGAGCCCGTAGAGACCGGCGATATAGCGGGCGTTCTCGCGCGCGCTGTGCCCCCCAACGACGCCGCCCATGAAACCCAGCGGAAAGGAGACCCGACAGGTCTTCTTCACATAGCCTTCGTCGGGCTTTTCCAGCCCCGCCATCATGCTGATGATCGTCGTCTTGCCGGTGCCGTTCCTCGCGAGGATGCCAAGCGAATTGCCAAGCTCGACCCGGAACGACGCCTGGTCGAGGATGACCTTGCGCCGCTGGCCGGTCCAGAAGGACTTCGAGACATTCACAAATTCAAGCATCTTTTCCCGCAGGCCGCTCGATTCCCTTGTAACCGAGGGTGGTTAACGTTGCGATACAGCCTTTTGCGGGCATTATGATGGCAAGCCCGGGGCCGACGCAACGGGCGCGTTCGGGGGGAAAAGGCCCGGTCGCGCGCCCCTCCCCCCGTTATGTGCCGTCAGGCCGCAACCTTCTCGATCCGCATCAGCCGACCGGCCGCAAGGGCGATGACCGCTGCGCCGAAGGAGAAGAGCGCCCCCATCTTGGCCGCATCCTGTACCGCGCCCGCCGGGAAGGCGACCGTCGCCACGAAAAGTGCCACCGTGAAGCCGATGGCCGCCACGCAGCCCACCACGAACAGCTCCCGCATCCCCATCCCGTCAGGCAGGCCGAGCCTGAGAAGCCGCACCGCGAGCCAGCCAAAGAGGAAGATGCCCACCGGCTTGCCGATGACAAGCCCGAGCAGCACGAGCCAGGTCGGTTCCGATATCGAACTGAATTCCACGCCCGCGTTCAGAAGGCCGAAGAAGAAGAGCACGATCTCGACCGGAATCTTCAGCGCATGTTCCATGCGGTTGAGAAGGTCGGTCAGATATTGCTCCGCTTCGGCGAAGACGCCGAAGGCGCGGTCGGCATGCGGGATGGCCGGGATGATCGGCAGAAGGCCGAGCGCGGGATGGATTCCCGCTTCCTGGAACCCGTACCAGCTCAGCACGCCCGCGACAGCATAGGGCCAGAAGCTGAGCCGTCTGCGCACGAGGCTTGAGACCGGGCGCAGCTGATTGCCGCGATCGAGATACAGGGGCAGCCAATTGCACAGAAGGAAGACCGCGACCGAAGCGCCGAGCGACAGCAGGAGCCATGCCGGCGCCAGCGTGCCGGTCGGATAGAAGACCGCCAGAATGATCAGCCCGCCCGCATCATCGGCGATGGCGAGAAGCAGGAGGAACCGGATCGCCGGATGGCCGGCACCGAAGACCATGCGCCCGACGAGATAGGAGAAGGCGATATCGGTTGCGGTCGGAATCGCCCAGCCCCGGCTGACCGCATCGAAGACCCCGAGCGCGGCGGCAAGCGACAGATAGACCACGACCGGCCCCGCCATGCCGCCCGCCGTGGCGATGAGCGGCGTCAGCGCCTTGCGCCCGCGCAGGCTGCCCTCTTCGAGGATCACCGCCTCCCAGACCTCCTTGGCGGCGATGGCGAAGAACAGCGCCATCAGCACGTCGTTCACCAGGAAATGCAGCGTCAGCACCCGACGGACCGATCCGCCCTCCGGCTCTGCCTCGCCGATCAGGAAATCGTCGACAAGCACGTAGTGGACCAGGGCATGATAGCTGTGCGGATCGAGATTGGCCCATATCAGCGCCAGTACCGCACCGGCGATCAGCAGAAGCGAATAGGTCGAGATATAGTTCCAGACGCGATACATGGGGCCCCCCTCATCCTCTGTCCGGACCTTTAGGGGAAAGGCCGCGCCGGGACAACCGCGCCAGCGGGCGCGCGCGCCGGTCGGACGTGAGGGTGTCCGGCGCGCAACGACCGGAGGGTCGTCAGTGAAGCGTCTGTTCAGATCTCGCCATGAACGACCTTGCCGTCGACGAGCGTCGCGACCACCTGCGTATCGCCGATCTCATGCGCCGGGCAGGTCAGGATATCGCGGTCCAGAATGATAAGGTCGGCGCATTTGCCGGGTGAAAGCGTACCGGTGTCGGCGCTGCGCCAGGCTGCCGCCGCCGCGCCGGTCGTGTAACCTGCGATCGCCTCCTCGCGGCTGATCCGCTCCTGCGGCAGGAAGGGCGGCACCTTGCCGTCGGCGACCGGCGGCTGGCGCGTCACCGCAGTCTCGATGATCTGGAACGGATTGAGGGTCGAGACGCCCCAGTCGCTGGACAGGGCCATCCCGGCGCCCGCGTCGAGGAGGGACCGGAACGCATAGATCCAGCGGCTGCGCGCATTGCCCACCATCGGCACGGCGATGTCGGTCACCGAAAGTTCGCTGCGCGCCCAGAGCGGCTGGACATTGGCCATCACCCCCAGCGCACGGAAACGCGGGATGTCGGCGGGGTCGATGAACTGGACATGGGCGATCTGGTGCAGCGACGGCCAGTCGCCGTTCGCCCGCCGAGCCGCCTCGCAGCCGTCGAGCGCCGCCCGCACCGCCATATCGCCGATCGCATGGACATGGATCTGGAACCGCGCCGCATCGAAAGCGGTGAACATCTCGGTGATCTGGGCAGGCGTGAACATCAGGGGCGCATTGCCGCCCTCCGCGTCCGAATAGGGCGAAATCATCGCCGCCGTGCGGTTCTCGACCACGCCGTCGAGGAAGAATTTCGCCGAATGGACCTTGAACCGGCCGCTGCCTGCACTGGCCCGGAAGCCGGTCAGCCGCCCCACCGCGCCCCCGGTCGTGTCGAACGCATTGACCAGCGCCGTCGCCGCGACCCTGAGCGTCAGTTCACCCGCCGCTTCCAGCGCGCGGTAGACGCGTACATGCCGTTCCTCGACCCGCGCGTCCAGAACCCCGGTAATGCCGTTCTGATGCGCAAGCGCCTGCGCCCATTTCACCCCCTCGGCAAAATCGGCGTCCGACGGGCGCGGCATGCGGGCCTCGGCCCACGCGATGGCGTTTTCGTAAAGCATGCCGGTCGGCACGCCATCCGGCCCGCGCACGAAGTGGCCGTTCTGCGGATCGGGCGCCGCTGCCGTGAGGCCGACGGCCCGGCAGCCGAGGCTGTTGAGGCAGCCATTGTGACCGTCGGACGCGACGATCAGGCAGGGCCGGTCGGGGACGGCACGGTCGAGAAGGTGCCTGTCGAGGTTTCCGGCGTGGAAGACGCCGGAATACCAGCCGGTGCCGTTGACCCAGGGACGCGCATGGGTTTTCGCGAAGGCCGCGAGGGTGAAGACGATATCATCGGGAGTGCGCGCCAAGGACAGATCGGCATTCTGACTGTAATCCTGCCCGCTGTCCTGCAGATGGATATGCGTATCCTGAAACCCCGGCAGCACCCGCCGCCCGCCCGCGTCGATCACGCGTGTCGATCCGTTCGCAAGGCCACGCATGTCGACCGTCGAGCCGAGCGCGCAGATACGTCCCTGCCGCACCGCCAGCGCGTCGGCGTAGGGAATCGCGCCGTCCATCGTCATGATGCGGGCATTGGTGACGATCAGATCGGCCGACTGCATGGAGAGCGCCTTTCGGTGGATTCGGGGCGCCAGAGTGATGCCCTCAGCCCCGACCGGGCAAGCGAAATCGCCGGACCATGTCGCTAAGATCAGCCCCGGGAATTTTCCGCCGGAATTTTCCGCCGGGCGCGCGCGGTCGGCGTGCAGCGATGATCGAGGGGATCCCTACGACCGAGCGTTGCCGGGCCGTCACCCGGCGGGGCACACAGGGCTGTCCGGCGGTCCGGGCATGTACGTCATGCAAGTTGCAGGAAACGCTCCGGACTGCGGGGCGAGAAGCCGACTGTCAGCTTTGCGAGGGCCAGATCCGGGAAGCGTGGTGCCGGTGAAGGGACTCGAACCCCCGACCCCATCATTACGAATGACGTGCTCTACCAGCTGAGCTACACCGGCACGCTTCCATGTCTAGGCCCTACCGCGGCCCAATCGGCTACTTTGCGCCGTTTGTAGACGGCTGGTCATGACGCCATTCGCGGGCAGGCTTGCCGCTTGCGAATGAACCGCCCCACCAGCGGAGCTACCCGGCGACTTTCGCGGCCAAGGCCCTACTACGGCCGACAGCGGCACGCAAGGCTCATTCTGCGCCGGCAGCCGGACGCTGATCGCCTGCCGATCCGCACTTTGCCCGCAAAGACATTCTACGTCTCGCACCGCATGCGTGCCGGATCGAGATCGCTGCCGACGAGTGCCCTCCAGGTCAGATCAACCCCATCGCGAAGCGGGGTCTGCGGCTGCCATCCAAGATCGGTTCGGGCGCGGCGAATATCGAGTATGTTGGACGGCACATCCGACTTCCGGGCCGCGCGAAAGAGGATTGGCAGCTCGCGCCCGGTCACCTCGCGGATGAGATTGACGACCTCGATCACCGAAGTACCGGTACCACTGCCGCCGTTGAACGCGCCGGTCAGGTCGCTTTCGAGGGCCTGGATACAGAGGTCCGCAAGATCATCGACGAAAAGATAGTCCCGGACCACCGTTCCGTCGCCCCAAATCTCGGCCGGTTGACCGGCGGCGGCGCGCGCAAGGAATGTTCCTATGATGCCCTGAACCCCGATATTGCCCTGCATCGGGCCGTAGGGGTTCGATGGTCTGACGATGACGGGCAGCAGGCCGTGCTGGCGCTCGTACAGACGCAGATAGGATTCGATCGCGACCTTGACGACGCCGTAGGAACTGATCGGCGCAAGATCATGCGTCTCGGGAATGGGGATCTGTTTGGGGATGCCATAGACGGTACCGCCAGACGACAGGAAGAGAAGGCGCCGACGCCCGGTCTGCCGCATCGCCTCGAGCAGGTTGAGCGTCCCGACCAGATTGATCTCGACATCAAGCCGCGGATCGCTGTCACCTGTGCCAGGAACGGTCGCGCTGGCCAAATGCACGACCAGGTCCGCGTTCCCGACGAGCCGGATGAGCGCATCGGAATCCTCAAGCGGGGCAGCGACATAGATTGCACCTTGCGGCAATGCCCGCGCCGGCATGGGTTTGCGGCCGCAGACAGTCACCCGGAAATGCGCGGCCGTCAGCTTGCGGACCAGGGAATGGCCGATGAACCCATTCCCCCCGACAACAAGAACCTGCATCTGCTACTCCAGTCCGACTTACTCTGACGGATCACCGGCGATCGGCTATCACCTGCAGGTATAGCTCGCGATAGCGGGCGGCAAGAGCATCTATGTCGTACTTCCGCGCGGCAGTCCGGGCATTGCTGGCCAACTGCGCGCGGTGTTGCGGGTCGAGCAGGCGCTCCATCGCGCCCGCGAGCGCGCCGACATAGTCCGCGTCATCCTCGACGTATGGGATCAGTTCGCCAGCCGGTCCGCTGTCGCTTGCGATCATGGAGCCTATGTTGCCGATATCCGTCGCGACGCAGGGAATGCCCATCTGCATCGCCTGAATCAGGCACAGGGGGTAGGATTCACCGGCAAACCGGGTCGGCAGCAACGCGACGTCGGAAAGGGCATAGACGCCGTGGATTTCCTTGACGAACCCAAGGAACCGGATGCCGGCATCTGCCTCCGCGAGCTCTCGGGCGCGGTCCGTCTGCGGACCCTCACCCACCGCGAGGACGCCGACCTTGGCCGTCGGCACGCGCTGGCGAAGCAGGCGCAGGGCCGCGACCGTCTCCGTCCAGCCCTTGCGCTCGATCCCGCGCGCAACCAGCGTGAAGATCACCGTGTCATCATCGAAGCCAAGCTCGGAGCGTGTTTTTCCGTAGGGGCTCCGATCGACCGGCATCGCATTCGACATCTTGACGAACTGGTTTTCACGGCCAGGCAGGCCCTCGAAAGGCAATAGGTTGCGGTCCGCCGTGTAGGCGAACCGGTCGATCTTCTCTGCCCATCGCTGAACCCGCTTCCGAGAAAGGTCGATCGCCTCATAGGATCCATGCAGCGTCGTGACGAAGGGAATGTCCGCCCCTCCCTCGTCAAGGACAAGCCGTTCAACGCTGGCGAAATGCGAATGGACAAGGCTGACGCCGGCGGCCTGAAGGAAGGCGCGCACCCCCATGTCGCGCAGGACGTTCGCGCCATAGACAGGGATCGCCGGGTGCAGCATTGCACGCACGTCCGGATGATCTTCGGCGTTCATCATTTGCAGGACAGAGACCTGGACACCAAGCCCGCGCAGCGCATTTGCGAGGTGAATGGGAAATATCTCCCCTCCGCCATAAGAAAAGCCCAGCAGGCCGACAAGAATGTGCGGTGTACGTCGCTCGACTGCACGCAGCTCCGCCGCGGGCAGCAGATCTTCGAAGGGCACGGCGACCCGGCGCGACCGGTGCAGGCTTCGACAGCTTTCCAGGAAGCGCTCAAGGGTGGTGTCCGGAATCTCCCAGCGCCCCTTGATGGCGGTCATCAGCCGAGAGAACTCGCGGTAATAGTCTGGCGACGACTGGGCCTTCTTGCCCGAGGTATTTCCTCCGTGCATGCAGAAATAGGCGACCGCACCAGGGCAATAGGCGATCTGGCCGCCCGAAGCGATTGCGGCATAGAGGAACCAGTCGCCGATCACGCGATAGGTTCGGGCCTCCGCCCACAGCGCCTCGTCTATCGGGAACCGGCGCCAGAGGCTGCCGCCGACATTGGCGATGACATTCTTCACGCCAAAGCCGCCGCGGAACCAGCTGGCCGCCGGTCGCGTGAGCGGCCGTTTCCAGATGCCAGGTTCACTTTCCTCGCGATAGAGGTCCATCCCGGGCACGACCTTGCCATCGGCACCGGCGAATTCGATGCGCCCGAAGGCCATCATTACGCTCGGGTCACGGAAGCTGCCGATTGCGTTTGCGACAAAACGTTCGTCACAGAAATCGTCGCTCTCGCAGATCCAGACCACGTCGCCGGACGCAGCCTCATGGCCTTTCTGCCACTGCGCGAAGACGCTGCCCGAATTCGTGTCATTGTAGATCGCGCGTATGCGATCTGGATAGCGCGCGACATAGTCGTCGATGATCTCGCGGCTGTTGTCGGTCGAACAATCGTCGAGAATGACGATATCCACGAACTGGTAGGTCTGATTGAGGATGCTTTCGAGACGGCGCGGCAGAAAGGCCGCGTGATTGTAGTTGGGCACGACGGCTGTCACGCGCAGTGCTCCGTCAAGCGACGAACTGCCCCTATAGTCTCTGATGACCCTATTCGCGCCGAGACGTGCGTAGAAGTCGTGACAGAAGGCGTCCACACGTGCCGCCAGAAGAAGCGGATCGCGTTTTTCGGCGGACTTGAGGAACCGCGCCTGACGACGCTTGCTGAACAGGGGCGATCTCGCAAGCCAGTAAAGCAGGCGGGTGTGGAGCAGTCTTGTGATCAACCTGCCCACGGAGCCTGTACTGGGCCCGTTCTGGCGTTGCAATTCGGCTACCGACGTGCTGATCCAGTCGATTTCCTCGACAAGCCCCTCCACGACCAACTCAAGATCGCCGCGATCCCGCTCGGACGGTTCGGCATTCGCCGCCGTCGCGGTGGAAGTGGGATGCCTGGCGGCAGGATCGTCAGCGATATGCACAGAAGCGTCCTTCTGGTTGGTCAGGTCGGAACGGCTCGTGTGTACCGCGTCAAAGCCAACGCCTGCCACGAAAGCCGGGCTTTTATTGCAAGGCACGCACAACGCCGCGCGCAGCCGACGAAGGGGGGCGGATACGGTAGCGGGCTTCTGTAGGCCTTCGCTTCGGACGCTGTCAACCGCCCCCGCCAGACTTGTGCCACAGTGCGCAGACGGCCGCTGGTGCCCTGCCGCTTGTTCGGTGCCAGATCGTGGTCTGTGGGCGGCACGGAGTTGCCAAATATCAGAACGGTCGGTACGAGCATTATGGATAGGGCGGGGCGCGCGCGCAATGCGTACCCTGTGTGAAGCAGCACGGCGCGAGGCGCAACGTGACGCTTCCCATGGTGCCGTTCCGCCGCGCGCAGCCTGATTTGACGGATGAGAGCCTCATGACCACCGAACTGTTTCAGACTGATCTGCCCGACGGCCTCGATCTCGGCCCCGTGGTCGCGATCGATACCGAGACGATGGGGCTTGACCCGCGGCGGGACCGTCTGTGTCTCGTCCAGCTGTCGTCTGGCGACGGCAAGGCCTATCTCGTGCAGATCGCACCGGGGCAGAAGCGGGCGCCGAACCTCGAAAAGCTGCTGAAGAACCGCAAGGTGCTGAAGCTTTTCCATTTCGGCCGGTTTGACATCGCCGCGCTCAAGGCGGCCTTCGGGGTCACGGCACAGCCGGTCTATTGCACCAAGATCGCCGCGAAGCTGGTGCGGACCTTCACCGATCGCCACGGGCTGAAGAACCTGCTGCAGGAACTGCTTGGCATCGACATTTCAAAGCAGCAGCAGACCTCGGACTGGGGAGCGGAAAGCTTGAGCGAGGCGCAGCGAGACTATGCGGCCTCGGACGTTCTCTATCTGCACCGGCTCAAGGCCGAGCTTGACAGGCTTCTCGCCCGCGAGGGTCGCACCGGGCTGGCGCAGGCCTGTTTCGACTTCCTGCCGCGCCGGGCAGAGCTTGACCTTCTGGGCTGGGGCGACGAGACGGATATTTTCAGGCACTGACATGACCGGACACGAGATTTTCCTTACGACCGCCCGCCGCGTGATCGACCTCGAGACGCGCGGGCTCGCGGCGCTCGGCGCCACGCTCGGTCCGTCCTTTGCCGCGGCCGTCGATCTGATCCTCGCCGCGAAGGGCCGGGTGATCGTGTCGGGCATGGGCAAGTCGGGCCATGTGGGCCGCAAGATCGCCGCGACGCTCGCCTCGACCGGCACGCCCGCGCAATATGTCCATCCCGCCGAGGCAAGCCATGGCGATCTCGGCATGATCACCGAGGGCGATGTGGCGCTGGTCCTCTCCAACTCCGGCGAGACGCCCGAGTTGAGCGATATCATCGCCCATACGCGCCGCTTCGGCATCCCGCTGATCGGCGTGGCGAGCCGCGATCGCTCGACCCTCCTGACCCAGGCCGACGTCGCGATCCTGCTGCCGCAGGCGGAAGAGGCCTGCGGTACCGGCATCGTGCCCACCACCTCCACGACCATGACGCTGGCGCTCGGCGACGCGCTGGCGGTCGTGCTGATGGAACATCGGCGCTTCACGCCCGATCACTTCCGCACCTTCCACCCGGGCGGCAAGCTCGGCGCGAAGCTTCTCAAGGTCGCCGATCTGATGCATGTGGGTCAGGCGATGCCGATCGTCACCGAGACCCTGCCCATGGCCGATGTGCTTTTGGAGATGACCCGGAAGGGGTTTGGCGTCGCGGGTGTCGTGGGCGACCACGGGCGTCTCATCGGGATCGTCACCGATGGCGACCTGCGCCGGCACATGGACGGACTTCTGAGCCACCGGGCGGGCGAGATCATGACCCGCGCGCCGCGCACGATCACGGCCGGATCGCTCGCCGAACAGGCGCTTGTTCTGATGAAGGACCGCAAGATCACCTGCCTGTTCGTGGTGGACGAGACGGGCGCGCCAGAAGGAATTCTCAACATCCACGATTGCTTCCGCGCCGGGGTGGTCTGAGCCATGGCGGCGGCGCTTTCAGCCTATTCGCGCCTGATCTTCTGGCTGAAGATTGCGCTGCCGATCCTGGCGCTGGCCATCCTGTCGACGCTTTTCCTCTTCGCCCGCCGCATCGACTTCGAGGGCGCGCTGCCCTACGCCGAGGTCGATATCAACGCGCTGGCGAACGACCCGCGCCTGACCGCGCCCACCTACGCGACCGTTACGCAAGACGGCACTGCGATCCGCGTGGCGGCAGACAGCGCGCGGCCGGGGCCGACACCGAACGACCCCGCAACGGCGGAGAATGTCCTTGCCGTCTACGACTTGCGGGACGGCGGCAAGGTTACCGTCAGCGCCCGCACCGCAACGATGGACGAGGCCGCGCGGCGGCTGCGTCTGGACGGCGATGTGACGCTTCTGACCGACGACGGCTACGACCTGAGGTCGCAGAGGATGGAGGGGCTGCTGGACCGGACCGAGATCACGGCCGAGGGCGATGTACGCGGAAAGGCGCCCCTGGGCACGATTTCGTCAGAGAAAGTCAGGATTTCCGGCCCCGCGGGTGAGCAAGTGCTGGTTTTCAAAGGTGCGGTCCGCCTGATATACAGACCGGAGAACTGAAGGGTCACGATGCGACAATTGCTTTTCGCTGCGGTCTGCGCGCTGGCGGTGTTTCCGGCGGTGGGCGGAAGCTTGGCACAGACCCAGGGCGGTGCGCCTGTGGCCTTCTCCGGCCTCAAGGGCGAGGCGGGCAAGCCGGTCGAGATCACCGCCGATGTCCTTGAGGTCAGCCAGAAGGACAATCAGGCGATCTTCAAGGGCAATGTGCTGGTCGTTCAGGGCGAGCTTCGCCTGTCGTCGGACCAACTGACCGTCGAATATGTCGAAGGCGACCGGACCAAGATCGACCGGCTGATCGCCGAGGGCAATGTGCTCCTGTCGACCGCCGTCGAGGCGGCCAAGGCCGAGCACGGCATCTATTTCCTCGCGACGCGGGACCTCGAGCTGACCGGAAATGTCGTCCTGACCCAGAACGGCGACATGATGGCCGGCGAGAAGCTTACGGTCGATATCGATGCGGGAACCGGCCGCATGCAGGGGCGCGTGAAGACGATCCTGCAACCGGCGGGAAACTGACATGGGAGCGCCACCGACCCTCACTCTCGCCGAAGGTGGTCAGGGGCTGAAAATCCGCCATCTTAGGAAGAGCTACCGCCGCCGCCCGGTGATCCGCGATGTGTCGATGGATCTCGCGCGTGGCGAGGTGGTGGCGCTGCTCGGCCCGAACGGATCGGGCAAGACCACGTGCTTTTACAACATCGCCGGCCTGATCACGCCCGACGCGGGCCAGGTCATGATCGACGGGCAGGAAGTGACGGGCCTGCCCATGTACCGTCGGGCGCGCCTCGGCATCGGCTATCTGCCGCAGGAAGTGTCGATCTTCCGCGGCCTGTCGGTCGAGGACAATATCCTCGCGGTGCTGGAGATCGCCGAGACCGACCCCCACAAGCGCCGCGAGCGGCTTGAGGAGCTTTTGTCGGACTTCTCGGTGGAACATCTGCGCCGCGCGCCCGCGATGGCACTGTCGGGTGGCGAACGGCGGCGGGTCGAGATTGCGCGCTGTCTGGCGGCGGACCCGAAATATCTGCTTCTGGACGAACCGTTCGCCGGGGTCGATCCGATCTCTGTCGGCGATATCCGCACGCTGGTCCATGACCTGAAGGAACGCGGGATCGGCGTCCTGATCACCGATCACAATGTCCGCGAGACGCTGGAGATCGTCGACCGCGCCTATATCCTTCATGACGGCGTGGTGCTGATGAGCGGCACCGCCGACGAGGTGGTGCGTGACGAGAATGTCCGGCGCGTCTACCTCGGGCAGAATTTCCGCATCTCCTGATCGCCGTCGGCCGATTGCCGCTGAAAAATCTTCGCGCGGATTTTTCGGCCGGGCCGTCGCGTCCATCGCCCTTGCCCCGCCACATTCCCTGCCTATGTCGGA
Organism: Paracoccaceae bacterium; assembly: GCA_041397305.1. Classification (GTDB taxonomy): domain Bacteria; phylum Pseudomonadota; class Alphaproteobacteria; order Rhodobacterales; family Rhodobacteraceae; genus TMP-24. Next base: position 99,126 of record JAWKWX010000006.1, read on the forward strand.
AGGAAGCCGTTGACACAGGTGGCCGAACTGGCGCCAAATATCACAAATGCCCAATCCCACCGCCCTCGTTCGTGCGACCCATTCGGCCTCGTCCCGAACCGATCGGACCGCACCGGTGCCAGGCATGGATTTCCCGACAACCAGACCTTCCGTACACCCGACCCGCGGTGAACCGAGGAGGCGCCCTTTTCACGCACAGGAGGCAATGATGCGTTATCAGATCAGCGGCAAGCAGATGGATGTGGGCGAGGCCCTGCAGACCCATGTGAAGTCCGAGCTTGCTGAGACGCTCGAGAAATATGCCCAGCGCCCGACCGATGCGATGATCGTCTTCGCACGCGACGCCAGCACCTATCTGTGCGAGGTGACCGTCCATCTCTCGACCGGTCTTCATGTCGCCTCGCGAGGGCAGGCGCACGAAGTCTACGGGGCGTTCGAGACCGCGCGCGAGCGGCTCGACAAGCAGGTACGCCGCTACAAGCGTCGGCTGCGCGATCATCATCGCGACCGCCGGGCGCCGGTTGAATTCGACGAGGCACCCATGTATGTGCTCGCCGCTGAAGATGAGGCGGACGAGGCAGAGGGCGCATCGCTGCAACCGATCATCATCGCCGAGACCGAAACGAAGATTCCTTCGCTCTCGGTCGGAGAGGCGGTGATGCAGATGGAACTGGTGGGTGCGCCGCTTCTTGTCTTCCGCAATGAAAAGCACGGCGGGGTCAATGTCGTCTACCGCCGCGAGGATCGCAACGTTGGCTGGATCGACCCGGCCGGTCGCAGCTGACGGGCGACCCGACGAGGACAGGTGGAATGGATCTATCGAGCTTCCTGAGCCCGAACGCGGTGCGGGTCATGGCCGGTACGGCAAGCAAGAAACGGCTTTTCCAGGACCTGGGCGATATCGCCCAGGCCATCTACGGGCTTGATGCCGACGCCACTTTCGACGCGTTGCAGGAGCGGGAGACGCTTGGCCCGACGGGCGTCGGCAACGGCGTGGCGCTGCCGCATGCGCGGCTCGACGGGCTGGAAAAAATGGCCGGGGTCTTCATCCGGCTTGAACGGCCGGTCGATTTCGATTCGGTCGACCGCGTGCCGGTCGATCTGATCTTCGCGCTCTTCGCGCCGAAGGATGCGGGCGTTGAACATCTGAAGGCGCTCGCGACCGTCTCGCGCACGCTGCGCGAGGAACAGACGCGCATCAAGCTGCGCCAGAACAGCGATCCGGCAGCCCTTCACGCGGTGCTGACCGACCTGCGCTCGATCCAGGCCGCCTGACCTCGTTGCCTGACCTCGCCGCCTCAGGCCCAGTCGCCGAATCCGAAAGCGAGACAGTCGCGCGCATAGGCCTGACGCGCGGCTGCATTCAGCTCTTCACGGTTGCCGAGGGACCGCAACCGCTGCGCCAGCCCGTCGTCCGCCTCGAACCGTTGCATTGAGAGCCCAAGTTCCGCGCAGAGAAAACCAAACGCCGCTGCCATCCGATCCTCGCGCGCGATGAGGTCGGGCGAGAAGAGCTGCTGGAAGCCCTGAACCATCGCGCTCTGGCTGGCCCAGCCGGGCAGGGTGCGGTGGGCCGTCTGGCCGTTCACGTTGGCCTTGAGGAACCTCAGGAAGGCCGCGAAGGCCGCCCCCGTCGGCTCCAGTCCGATCTTGTGGACCTTGGCGATCTGCTGGCGGAGCTCCGCGTCGAACTCCGGGCCAAGGAAGGCCTCGAAAGCAGCGAACGCGCGCGGAAGCGGGTGGCGCAGGATGGTGAAGCGGCGATGATCGGGATGACGGCGCATCCAGTCCTTGAGCGTCTTCTGGGTGAAGCCGGTTTCAACCGCACCGAAGGCCGACAGCCAGCGCTCGACCGCCACGCCCGGGCCGCCGGGGATCGGCAGGAAGAGAAGCGGCGCCGGGACGGACGCGGTGAATGTCGGCACCTGCGGGCCGCGGCGGGTTTCAAAGCTTGGCACCTGCGACAGGCCGAACGGGTCGAGCCGCGCGAGGGCCGCAGCCATGTCGCGCGGGTTCGTCACCTTTTCGGCAAGCGGCCCGGGATTTTGCGGCACGATGCTGCGGGTGGGCCGTGCCGCCTCGGCTTCGACGCCGAGAAACCGGCAAAGTCCGCGGATCACCTCCGCATCGCCAAGATCGTCATAGGTCAGGTGAAAGGCCGTCTGTCCGCTGGCCTGCAACGCGTGCGTGACCTTTGACCGAAAGGCCGCCAGCGCGTTCAGGTGGGCGTGAAACGCCGCCTCGTCGAAGCGCATCCGCGCCTCTTTCCGGCGGCCCACATTGCCAAGCTTCCATTGTCCCGTCGCCCGCGCGATGCCGAGGCTGACATAGCTTTCCGCCGGATTGCGGCTGAGCACGATCTTGGCGCACGCCGGATCGGCCAGCACGAGATCGAGCGCGCGCGGATCGTGATCGGGAAACAGCCGGAACCCGTTCAAGCCCGGCGCGCGGCGGATCTGGTCGAATAGCAGGGCGGGGTCTGCATCGCGCGCCGCCATCGTGATGCCAAGGAGTTCCTCCTGCCCGGGAAAGCCCATGAAGACCGGATTGAACGCCTCACCAAGCGAGGTGAGACCGGGAACCGCGTTCAGGCTCTCTTCCAGGAAATTCGATCCGGTCCGCATGGCGGCCAGGATCACGAAGCTGGTGAAATGCGCCATTCCCTAGCGCACCAGATAGGGGCGCCCGCGGGCCGGTCCGCGGGGCGCGTCCCCCAGAACGACCGGAAAGTCGCCGACGAGCGTGGGTTGCATCCCCTGGTTCTTCAGGTTCTGCAGGAACTGGGGAAAGCCCGACAGATCGACCATGCGCGGCACTTCGCTGATCGAGCGGGGCGCGCGCGGCGCGATCTCGTCGACGATGGCCTGAAGATGCTCCATCGGGCTTTCGAGGAAATCGGCAAGCGTCCAGATCCGCACCCGCGCCTTCACCTCGGCGGAGCGCAGGAGCGCCAGATGCTGCGTCTCGATCTGCTGAAGCCGCGCCGCCTCGGCCCGGACCGAAGCGAAGCCCGCCTCGGAGAGATAGAGCGGGATCGTCCAGGCCCCGGAGATGACGGATATCTGGGCATTGGCGTCGGTGGCGATGAATTCGTTCAGCTCCTGCAGATCGCGCGGGCTGGTCTGGAACGACTGCCGTTCGCCGCGTGTGTTCCACAGAAGGTTGGTGAGGAAGGCACGCGGATTGTAATCCCGAAGCGCCGCGCAGGACGGCAGGGCGCCTTCGAAGACCGGATGGCCCCCGGCAAATTCGGCGCCCCCCGGCGCGAAGAGATGGCCGTGCGCGCGGCTACCGGAGGATTTGGTGAGCCAGCTCGGAAAATCCTCGAAGAGGTCGGAAAATCCCTGAAAGACTGAATAGGGTGCGCAGGTCTTGCCATTCTCGCGGTCGCGCGCCGGGAAGCGGCTTTGCATGTAAAGCCCGGCGCGCCCGTGACGCCGCCGCTCGACCGCGCGGGCGAAGAGCCGGTCGATCTTGCCCGGCTGCGGTTCGGTGCGGGGCTGGCCTTCGGGCTGGGGCGCGAGGAAGGTCCGGTAGAGCAGGTCCGCCTGCGGCCAGACCTTGCGGGCGACAAAACAGTCGGACCGGCGCAGAAGCTGCAGATGGTCGTCGTAGAACGTATGCGGCTTGCCGGTGACGTCGAATTTCGACAGCGTCAGCGACCGGCTTTCGAGCTTGGTCGAATAAAGCCGCGCGAGTGTCTGGAAATAGCTCTCGTCCGGAATCCAGACCCGGCGGAAATAGCGATCGTAAGCCGCCCGGTGCGGGTCTTCGAGGATCGAGGACAGGGTGCGGCGGCTGAGGCACCACCATTGCGAGCCCATATGCGGCTCTATCCCCGCGGGGATGCGGCGCTTCATGCCCAGACGCCGCTGAAGGCGCACATAGCCGTCGAACAGCCGCCGCTGCGTGCGCCAGGCGAAGGGGAAGCGCAGCGTGAACCGTTCCTTCGCCAGCCCGTCGACGATCCAGGGCACATCCTCGGTCGTGACGCTTTCGATGAAATCGGTCCGGGGGTGCGCCTCCAGATAGTCGACCAGCTCGCGATGCGGCCGCAGCGGCAGGCAGGAGCCGGAGGCGAGATAGACATGGCTCACGTCTGCATGGCGGGCGAGCATTTCCTTTGACGCCTCAAGCGTCGCCGCGACGAGGCCGAAAGTTCCCCATTCGCAGGGGAAACGCCGAGAGAAGCTGACCTGGGGCAGATCCGCCAGCGACTTTTGAAACTCGGCAACGACCGTGTCGGCCACGCGCGCATCGACGTGGACTACGATGGGAGAGCCGCCCTCCGCCCAGAAGCGCGCCACGTCGGCGGCGCGCCCGAAGGCGGTGTGGCAGAGCATGATCACGCCCACGCTCATGCCCAACTGCCCTTCGAGATGAGGCCAAGGATTTCCAGCTGCCGCCAGTTGATGAATTTCTCGCTGAAGGGGCACCAGAAATCGACGGACGCGGCATCATCCGAAGCATAGGCCCGGTATTCGCGGCTCTGGCCGAAATGTTCCTGACGCTCCGCCTCTTCCCGGACCTTCACCGGGAAGAGCGACAGGAACTTCGCATGCATGAGACAGCCGGAGGTCATCTCGCCCCCGTCCGTGTCGAAGGTCTGGTTCAGGCTGCGGGGCAGGAGCATGTGGGTGGAATTCACATAAGCGTAAGCCCGGTGCCATTTCACCAGCGGGATCTTGTTCAGCGCAGGGGCATTTTCCGGCGCGTCGGCGAAGTAGGTCCGCGCCCGCGGCCCGCCCTGGATCCACAGGTTCCCGTAGAGCGGATTGCGCGAGATCGTGTAATTGCCGCTGTCGAAATGATCGGCGATCTCGAACGGGTTCTGGCCCTCGGCATAGATGCGGGCGCCGACCGCCCCCTTGGGATACATGTCCAGCAGCATCGCCGGAAAGGACCGGACGCCGTAGGAATCCAGCCAGTCGGTCAAGGCGCGGATTGGCCGCGTGTCGCAATAGGGATAGGTGAAGAATTCGTCGACATCGACCGTCAGCGCCCAATGGCCGGTCGCGTGGCGGCGCAAGAGATGGTTCATCCAGTCGATGCCGAACCGCGCCTTCTGATAGCTCCGGTCGGTCGTCCAGAGCGAGACATCGGGCTGCATCGCCAGATAGTCCGCGGTTCCGTCCTCTGATCCGTTGTCCACGATCAGAAAGTGGTTGATGCCGAGCGTGCGGTAATAGGCGAGGAAGAAGGGCAGGCGGGGTCGTTCGTTGCGCACCGTCGCAAAAAGCAGGATCGCCTGCCTGCCGAACTGACGGGTGCGGTTCTTCACGGGCACAAGTTCGCGCCGCTTGCGGTATGCGCGAAAGCGCAGGCGCTTGCGGGTCAGACGCAGACGGTATCTATCCCAGACCCTCACTCGATTTCCCCGGCCCGTCGTTCGTTCAGTGCAACGGCTATCAGACGTGATTAAAGACCAGGTTGAAATGCGCTGTCCAGTCGGGCAGCGCCAAAGGCGCCCGCCTGTTGCCTGGCGCCGACAGCGGCAGGATCGCCTCGACCCAGGCTTGCGGGTCGTCGGGCGGCAGGTAGGTGGCGTAATGGCCGATGACTTCCTGCGTGACCGACAGGTCGGTTGCAATCACCGGAACCCCCATCGCCGCCGCTTCCGCCGGTGGAAAGCCGAAGCCCTCCGCCCGGCTTGGCGCCAGAAGCGCGCGCGATTTCAGCAGCATCGCGGCGACGGCGGCATCGGGCAGCCCGGTATGCTGGAAGATGCAGCGTCCGTGCAGCGAGGACCGCGCGAGATGACCGAGAAGCGCATCGCTGCCCCAGCCGCGGCGCCCGACAAGATGCAGGTGCGGCACCGATGTCACCGGCAGATGGGCCTGAAGCTGGGTCCAGACGTTGAAGAGAAGCCCGATGTTCTTTCGCGGCTCGATGGTGCCCAGACAGACGAAGCTCGCATGGTCGGGCCGGAAGCTCGCCGGAATCAGCGCCGGATCGGCCTCGGCGCATTCCACCCCCAGGGGCGCGATCAGCACCTTGCCCTCGGGCTGCATGTGAAGTGCCAGGCGGCGCGCTGCGGATTGCGAGGGACAGAAGATGATATCGGCCTGAAGGGCGACACCGTCGAGCGCGGCGGCGAACCGCTCGGTTGCCCCGGTCGCCGACCAGTTGGGATGGTCGAGCGGGATCGCGTCATGCAGCATGACCGCGGTTTTCAGGCCCGCCTTGCGCGCGCTCTTCAGCGTCCGGTCGGCAAGGTTCATGTGGCCGACCGAAATCCAGCTGCCGTTACCCTCGGCGCGGCGCTTCAGCCAGCCCGTCAGCGCGCCGGGCCTGAGGCGCGCGACCGCGATCTCGCGCAGGGCCGCCTCAAGCGCGGGCGTTCGCCGGGGCCCCGAAAGCAGGCGTCCGGCAAGACCGGGCGCAGGCAGGCTCGCCACATTGTCGATCCAGCCCAGAACCTTGCGCGCATCGGCCCCGTCGATCATCAGCCAGCCAAGGGCGGCGCGGCTGGCCAGATAGAAGGGCGCATGCGCGGCGATCAACCCCTTCAGATAGGCGCGCTCCACCCGGTCGATCCCGGTCAGCGGCCCACCATCGGCACGCGCCACGAGCCGGGTGATGTCGAGGATGCGAAGCGGCGGCCTATCGGTCATAGTGGCCCGACTGATGCCAGCGCCAGGCATCGGCGATCATCTCTTTCATGGTCGAGCGCGCGGGCGTCCATCGAAGATCGCGCATGGCCCGTTCGGAACCGCAGACGAGTTTCACCGCGTCGCCCGCCCGGCGATCTCCGTAGATGACCGGCACGGGGCGGTTGGTCACTGTCCCGGCCTGATCGATCACCTCGCGCACCGAAAATCCCCTGCCGCTGCCCAGGCAGAAGACACGCGGCGCTCCGCCGCTTTCCAGCCACCTCAAGCCCTCGACATGTGCGCCCACCAGATCCATCACATGCACATAGTCGCGCACGCAGGTGCCGTCCACCGTAGGATAATCGGTGCCAAAGACGGTCAGCGCCGGACGCTGCCCGTCGATGGCGTCCAGCATCAGCGGAATGAGATGGGTTTCGGGCCGGTGAAACTCGCCGACCTCGCCCTCCGGATCGGCACCCGCCACGTTGAAATAGCGAAAGATCACGGGCCTCAGCCCGTGCGAGGCGGCGAAATCGCCCAGCATCTGCTCGATGGCATGTTTCGACTTGCCGTAAGCGTTGATCGGCCGCGCTTCCGTCTCTTCGTCCAGGACAACGCCGTCCTGGTCGCCATAGACCGCGCAGGTCGAAGAGAAGATGAACTGGCGGCAGTCCGCCGCCACCGCCGCTTCGATGAGGTTGAGCGATGACAGCACATTGGCGCGCCAGTAACGCCCCGGGTCGCGCATGGCATCGCCGACGAGCGAGAGCGCAGCGAAATGCATCACCGCCTCGGGCCGCCATTTCGCGAAAACCTCGTCCAGTCGCGTCCGGTCGGCCAGATCGCCTTGTTCGAACGGGCCGAACTTCACCGCGTCCCGCCAGCCGGTCACCAGGCTGTCGAAGGTCACCGGCAGATAGCCCGCGCGCGCAAGCGCCTTGCAGGCGTGAGAGCCGACATAGCCGGCCCCACCGGTCACCAGAATGGGTCGTGGCATCGAGCCCTGCTTATTCGGCAGCCTTCCGCATGGCTGTCATTTCAAGAAGGAACTGCTGGAACTCGTCACGAAGCTCGGCGCGGGCAAGGCCGAAGGCGACGGTGGCCTGCAGGAAACCGGCCTTCGAACCGCAGTCGAACCGCTGACCGCGGAAGCGGTAGCCATAGACATTGTCCGATGTCGCGATTTCGCGGGCGATCGCATCGGTCAGCTGGATCTCGCCACCCGCGCCCTGCTGCTTGGCTTCGAGGTTGCGCAGGACGCCCGGCGACAGGATGTAGCGGCCGATGACCGCAAGGTTCGACGGCGCTTCCGCGGCCTTGGGTTTTTCGACCATGCCCTTCACCGACACGAGCGCGCCCATATCCTCGCGGATGTCGAGCACACCGTAGGAGGAGGCTTTCTCGGCCGGAACTTCCATCGCGGCGACCATGTTGCCGCCGGTGTCCTGATAGGCCTCGACCATCTGCTGAAGGCAGGGCTTTTCCGCAGCGATCACATCGTCGGGCAGGAGGACCGCGAAAGGTTCGTCGCCGATCAGGCGGCCCGCGCACCAGACGGCATGGCCGAGGCCAAGCGCCTTGTGCTGGCGGACATAGGCGATGGCGCCGGAATCCATGTTGGTGGACTGAAGCACTTCGAGAAGATCTTTCTTCCCGGCGGCGCGCAGGTTCGATTCCAGCTCGTGCGCATGGTCGAAATAATCTTCAAGCGCGCCCTTGCCGCGCGAGGTGACGAAGATGAACTCCTCGATCCCGGCCGCACGCGCCTCGTCGATGGCGTACTGGATCAGCGGCCGGTCGACGAGCGTCATGATCTCTTTCGGGATCGATTTGGTGGCCGGCAGGAACCGTGTCCCCAGCCCCGCCACGGGGAATATCGCCTTGGTAACCCTGCGATTCATTTTGCACCCTTGTAAACATCGCCCGAACAGGCGCGGTATTTCTTCTAGTTCCGCCATAACCGTCGGACAAGACTTGGACAATCCTACGGCAAATTGTCGCCGCCGACGGGGGGAATTTGCGAAAGATCACCCCAGTAACGCTACGTTAGTTGAAAATACGGAAACCGGGGAGTCAGGTTTTCCGGAAACCAGAGCGAAAGCCTGCCTCTTCGCGCAAAAGGCGTGCAGCAAAACGCCAGAAGCGGAAAAAACGGTCGGTTCTGTGGGATTTTCCGAACAGTCCGCCGGTCTGCTGCCAATAGCCTTCCGAGAATCGGCGCTGGTGAAAGAGCGCGGTCGGCGAAAAGAGATACAGCTGCACGATGGCGCCGTCTGCCGCCTGTTGCCGTGCCTCGCGCCGCAATCGTCGGCCCTGCCAGGGCCGACCAGAGAGAATCACCTGCCGACGATCCTGTTGCGGAACTTGTCGAAAGGCGCCGGGATCCGCCGCTGGCAGGGCTTGCAGCGGGGCCAACGGTCGCATCAGGCCGTCGTCAAACCCCGCAGCCGCCGTCGCCACCAGCGCTTCGGCCCCTTCCGCCGACAGGCGGCCCGCGCGCCTGTAGGCCACGGCTCTCTTCCGCTCGCGCGCGAGCATCTCCTCGCGCGCCATGGCGATCTCTTCACCGGTCGCGCCGTGGCGGCGCAGTGTGACCGCGCTGCTGGCGCCTGCGTCGAAAAGCGAGGTCACCGTCCGGTCGACGCGCCTGCGCGGCCCGTCGGCCTTGCGGTGCTGGACGCGCGCCGCGGGCACCACGGCGACGAGCGCGCGCCTCGCGGCGAGGCGCAGGTTCAGTTCGGTTTCGTCGAGGTAGTAGGCGAGTGCGGGATCGAACCCGCCCAAGGCGGCGACGGTCCTCCGCCGGTAGGCGCAGTTCACGCCCTTGATCTCCACGGCGGTGCCCGCGGATGCCCGATGCAGGCTGACCGCGTGACCCGGGAGGGAAAGCGGCCCGGTCCGGAGCAGCCGATCGACCGTACCTCCCGCCCATTCGTACGAAAGGCCGTTCCAGCCCAGAACGAACCCGCCCGCGGCGTCGACCTCGGGATTGCCAAAGGGCGCGGTCAGGTGATGCAGCCACAGCGGCTCGGGCACGGCGTCATCGTCGATGAAGGCCACCACCTCGCCCGCCGCGGCGGCGATACCGGCATTGCGTGCCGCCGAGATATTCGGCGCGTCGAAGGAAATGGTTCTGACGGGGAATCGCGCGGCAATCTCGAGGCTGGCGGGATCGGCGACGACCAGAACCTCGAATGCCGGATGGTCGAGAAGCGAAACCGCGCTCAGGCAGCGATGCAGGCAATCGGGCCGGTGGCGCGAGACGATGATCAGGCTGACGGTCGCGCCGCCCGTCATGCCATGCCCATCTCCGCCATCATCGCCTCGATCCGCGCGACGTCGGAAGGGTTGTTCAGTTCCCAGAACTGGCGGCCTTTCGCTTCGACCTCGACGCAGAGGATCTGACGGCCGCGTTCGAGGAACCTCAGCTGTTCCAGCCCTTCGAGGTTTTCGAGCGGACCCATGTCCCAGCCGACGTAGTCCCTCAGCGCCCCCGGCCGGTAGGCATAGACGCCGACATGGTGGAAGACCGGCGTATGTTCGCTGTCGGCATAGCTGCGCGAGGTGAAGGGGACGACTTCCTTCGAGAAATAGAGGGCCCGGCGGTCGTGGGTGAAGACGGCGGTCGTGCCGCCGACACGGCCGTTCCGGCGATCTTCCAGAAAACCGTTCAACGCCCGCCCGTCGCAGCGCAGGACCGGGGTCGCCACATCGGCCCCACGGTCGGCCCTGAGGCCCGCCACCAGATCCTCGACGAACCAGGCGGGCGTCAGCGGCGCATCGCCCTGCAGGTTCACCACGATATCGTATTTCCATCCAAGCACCGCCTGCGCCTCGGCGCAGCGTTCGGTGCCGTTGCGGCAGGCCTCAGAGGTCATCACCACCTCGGCACCGAAAGCCTGCGCATGGGTGCGAATACGGTCGTCGTCGGTCGCGACCACCACGCGATCGGCGCCCTTGACGGCCATCGCCGCCTCCCAGCTGCGGCGCACAAGGCTGCGCACCCCGCCGCCCGCGCCCTTCAGTTCGACAAGCGGCTTTCCGGGGTACCGGGTCGAGGCATAGCGGGCGGGAATGACAATGAGGACAGACACTATTTCACCAGAAGGACGCCCGGAGCATAGGCGATGAAAAAGGGATTTTCGAAACCGGGCTTGCCGTAGGTGAAGGGAGAATGATCGTCGAACCGCACCATTTCACCGCCCGCGCCGCGCAGGACGGCATCGCCCGCAGCCGTGTCCCATTCCATCGTCCGCCCGAGACGCGGGTAGAGGTCGGCCTCACCCGTCGCGACAAGGCAGAATTTCAGCGACGATCCCGCGCTCGTCATGTCGGCCACCGCATACTGGGCGATGTAATCATCCGTCGCCTGATCGCGGTGAGACTTCGACGCCACAACCATCAGGCCGCGATTGTCGGGGGTCGAAACCCCGATCGGCTTCGTCTCACCGGGCCGGCCCTTGTCGAACGGGCCGATCTCTTCGACCGAGCGCCCGTCGGCGAGCGTGTAGAAGAGCCGTCCCTTGGCGGGGGCATAGACCACGCCGCGCAAGGGCACGCCCGCCTCGACATAGGCGATATTCACGGTGAAATCGCCGCGCCGCTGGACGAATTCCTTGGTGCCGTCCAGCGGATCGACAATCAGGAAGGTCGAGACGGACTGACCGTGGCTTGCCGCCTGCTCTTCGGTGACGAGCGCAATCGAAGGAAAGGCTTCCGCCAGCCCTTCCGAGATCAGCGCATCCGCCGCCTCGTCCGCCGCCGTAACCGGGCTCGCGTCGGATTTCGCGCGCACCTCGAAGTCGGGCGCCTCGTAGATCTCCATGATCCGCTCGCCCGCTTCCAGGGCGAGGCGTCTCATGACGAAGGCAAGCCGGTCGAAATCCACAATATCGCCCCTTTTTTCGGCCAGATTGAATGACGCGCGCCGGGTCCTTATGATCCGGTGCAAAGGAAACGGCAAGAATTTGGTGTCAGTATCGGCCAAAGCCCGCGGGGCGCGGGCCGACAGTCGGGAACGAGAGGCGATGTTCAGTCAGGGACGGCGGCCAAGAAGCTCTTTCGAGGCGACGCTCGAAACATTCGACCTGATCTATCACTGCACCGTGCGTTCGCTACGGGGGAGCGGGTCGAACGCGCTGTTCGAGCTGGTGTCGAACTTCATGCAGACGATCGTCATGGTTCTCGCGCTCTATGTCACCATGACGCTGATGGGATATACGGCAAACGCCATGCGCGGCGACTTTCTCGTTTTCCTGATCACTGGCGTGATGTCCTATGTGACCTACAAGAAGACCACCGGCTCGGTCTTCGGCTCCGAAGGTGCGGCCTCGCCGATGATGCTGCATGCACCCATGAATCCTGCGATCGCGCTTGTCGCGGCCTGCCTCAGCTCGCTCTATCTGCAGATCGTCACAGCCGTCGTGATCCTCTTCGGCTATCACTGCGCCTTCAAGCCGGTCGAGATCAACGAACCCGTCTTTGCCTTCACGATGCTGTTGCTCGCCTGGCTTTTCGGGATCGGCACGGGGCTGGTGCTGCGCGCGATCAAGCCCTGGGCGCCGAAGCTCGCGCCCACCCTGATGCTGATTGTCCAGCGGGTAAATATCTTCGCCTCGGGCAAGATGGTGGTCGGCAACAGCCTGAGCTTCTCGCTTCTTTATCTCTTCAGCTGGAACCCGCTGTTCCACGTCATCGACCAGATGCGCGGGGCGGTCTTCATCAACTATATCCCGCGCAATTCCTCGGTCGAATATGCGCTGATCGCGTCGCTGGTGCTGATCGTCATCGGCATGATGGGCGATTTCTTCACCCGTCAGCGCGTGTCGCTCAGCTGGTACGCGCGCTGAGGGGCCGCTCCTCGTGCCCCGCGCGCACGCCTCGCTGATATTGCTCGACGCGACCACATTAGGGCCGGGGCGCGCGCGCGCCGCGTGCCGATCGGGCGGATTCAGGGTCTAGAGGCCCAGCACGTCCATCATGTCATACTGGCCGGGCTTGCGGTCCTGGCCCCAGAGCGCGGCCCTCAGCGCGCCGCGCGCGAAGATCGCGCGATCGGTTGCGATATGGCGCAGCACGATCCGCTCGCCGTCGGCCGCGAAGATCACGTCATGTTCGCCCACGATGTCGCCACCCCGGATCGCCGAAAGGCCGATGTCGCCACGCTTGCGCGCGCCGGTGATCCCGTCGCGCCCGCTCTCGCGGTGGTCGGCAAGTGGGATGCCACGACCTGCGGCAGCGGCCTCGGCCAGCATCAGCGCGGTGCCGGAGGGCGCGTCGACCTTCATGCGGTGATGGGCCTCCACCACTTCGATATCCCAGTCGGCGTCCAGCGCTTCGGCAACTTTCCGCGTCAGACGGGTCAGGAGGTTCACGCCAAGGCTCATGTTGCCCGCGCGCACGATCACCGCGTGACGGGCAGCGGCGGCGATCTTCTTCAGATGTTCCTCCTCCAGACCGGTCGTGCCGATCACATGCACGGCGCGGGCCTGCGCGGCCAGCGCCGCGAATTCCACGGTCGCGGCCGGGGCGGTAAAGTCGATCACCGCCTGGGCTGTCGCGAAGGCCTGCAACGGGTCGTCGGTGACGCTAACGCCGATCGCGGCCCCGCCCATCGCCTGGCCAAGGTCCATCCCGACCCAGCCGTGGCCATTCCGCTCCACCGCGCCGACCAGCCGCGCCCGGTCGGACCGCAATATCTCGCGCACCAGCATCTGGCCCATGCGCCCGGAGACGCCGGTGATCACGATGCCGGGACGCTGGGATCGGTCGGACATGGCTGCACTCCTCTCAGGCAGGCATTCCTTAGCCGGTCGGAACCGCCTTGGCAAAGCCCCGTTGCGGGCCTCGGGCGATTGGCCTAAATGGGGCGCATGGCACAAAAGCGCTTCTCATCGGGCTCCGGCCCCTCGCAACGCCAGCTGCGCGTGGGCGAACTGATCCGCCACACGCTCGCGCAGGTCCTGGCGCGCGGCGAGGTGCATGACCCCGATCTGAACCGCTTTTCGATCACGGTGGGCGAAGTGCGCACCTCGCCGGACCTCAAGGTCGCCACCGCCTATGTGCTGCCGCTCGGCGGCCGCGACGCCGATGCGGCCCTTGTTGCCCTGAACCGCAACCGGACAGAGCTGCGCCGGCTTGTGTCGCGCGAGATGACGCTGAAATTCGCGCCCGAACTGCGGTTCATGATCGACGAGACCTTCGACCGTCTCGACGAGACGCGCAGGCTTTTCTCGGACGAACGCGTGCAGCGCGACGTCGCCCGGACGGATGGACCGGAAGATGAAGCACTGGACTAGGGCCGCGGCACTTTTCGGCTTCGGTCTTTTCGCCCTTCCCGCATCCGGCGGCGAATGCCGGGACATGGATTTCGAAGAGGCGCGCTACACTGTCTGCGAGGCGACGGCAGGCGAGGATCTGCGGCTGTTCCTCAATGGCCCGGATGGACGGCCGCTGGGCACGTTCGGCGCCGTGCAGGCGCAGCTTGCCTCCGAGGGAAAGCGGCTTGCCTTCGCCATGAATGCAGGCATGTATCACGATGACCGTCGGCCCGTGGGCTTCTATGTGGAGCAGGGTCAGGAACAGGCGCCCCTGCAGCGCAAGCCCGGGCCTGGCAATTTCGGGCTGCATCCGAATGGCGTCTTCTGCGTGACGGCCGAAGGGTTCGCCGTCATCGAGACGCTGGCCTTCGATGCGGCGCGGCCCGCGTGCCTTTATGCCAGCCAGTCCGGGCCGATGCTGGTCCTCTCGGGCGCAATCCATCCGAAATTCGTGCCCACATCACCGTCGGTCAATATCCGCAATGGCGTCGGCGTCAGCCGCGACGGGCGGCACGCCTATTTCGTGATCTCGGACGAGCGGGTGAATTTTCACCGTTTCGCCCGATTCTTCCGCGACGGGCTGAACCTGCCCGACGCGCTTTTCTTCGATGGTACCATTTCGCGCCTATATGCCCCCGATCTGGGGCGGGACGATTTCGGTCTGCCGATGGGGCCGATGGTCGGCCTTGTCGTGCCCTCGAACTGACCGGCCTCACAGACGGATTTCTCATGGGACGCAAGACGGGACGCGACATTTCGGGCTGGCTCATCGTCGACAAGCCGGCGGGCGTGACCTCGACCGCCGTTGTGGGCAAGGTACGCTGGGCGTTGGACGCGAAGAAGGCGGGCCATGCGGGCACGCTCGACCCGGCGGCGACCGGCGTGCTGGCCGTGGCGCTGGGCGAGGCGACGAAGACCGTGCCCTACGTCACCGATGCGCTGAAATGCTACCGGTTCGCGGTGCGCCTTGGCGCGGCGACCACCACAGATGACGCCGAAGGCGCGGTCACGCTGACCTCGGACAAGCGGCCCGCTGACGCCGAGATCGAGGCCGCGCTCGGCGCCTTCCGGGGCGAGATCATGCAGGTCCCGCCGCAATTCTCCGCCGTGAAGGTCGAGGGCGAGCGCGCCTATGACCTGGCGCGCGGGGGCGAACGGTTCGATCTGGCGGCACGGCCGCTCTGGGTCGAGAGCCTGACGCTTCTGGAACGCCGCGATACAGACACGGTTCTGCTGGAGATGGTCTGCGGCAAGGGCGGCTATGTCCGCTCGGTCGCCCGCGACCTCGGCCAGGCGCTGGGTTGCCTTGGCCATGTGCAATGGCTCCGGCGCGAATGGTCCGGCCCGTTCGAGGCCAGGGATGGCGTCAGCCTTGAGGAGATCGACCGGCTGGCGCGAACCGAGGCGCTGGAAGCACGGCTTCTACCGCTGCAGGTCGGGCTTGACGGCCTGACCGAGGTGCGGGCCACCGCCGAAGGCGCGGCCCGGCTGAAAAACGGCAATCCCGGCCAGGTGATCACCGGCGCCGAGTTCGGCGAAGAGGTTTGGGTCAGCCATCAGGGCCGCCCCATTGCCGTTGGCCAATATCGCGGTGGCGAGGTTCACCCGAGCCGGGTGTTCAACCTGTAAACCCTTCTGTCAGGCGCGCGACCTGCGCTTCCAGTTCGGCAATGCGTTCGTCGCGCGCCGCCAGCGCCGCCGCGACGTCCGCGGCCTCGAACCTCTGGGGGATGTGCTGGGGGCAGTTGATGTCCCAGGCCTCGACGGTGAACAGGATCGCCTGTTCGGGCCGCGCCTTGTAGCCTTCGGGCATCAGCCGGGCCATGAGGTCGTCATCCCCCTCCACCACCCGCGCCTTTCCCCAGATCTTGATCCGGCGGCGGTGGGTGTAGTCGATCAGGAAGATGAAGGCGCGCGGATTGTCGGAAAGGTTTCCGGTGGTGACATACTGCCGGTTCCCGGCGAAGTCGGCGAAGGCCATCGTCCGGTCGTCGAGCACCTTGAGAAAGCCTGCCGGGCCGCCGCGATGCTGGATATAGGGCTGGCCGTCGCCGTTGGCCGTGGCCAGGAAAAAGCTTGTCTGGGCAGCGGTGAAAGCCACCAGATCCTCGGTGATCGCGGTGCGGAAGCCGCCCGCCTCTTCCTGACGGGCATAGGCGCCGCGTGATCCCTTGCGGGTCTGGATCGCCTTGATCGTCGGTGTGAAGGCGATGTCGCTGGAGGGTGTGTTTGCCATGCGGCGCCCCTTATAGACCCAGATCGCTCAGGCCGGGATGATCGTCGGGGCGGCGGCCTTGTGGCCAGTGGAACTTGCGGTCCGCGGCCCGGATCGGCAGGTCGTTGATGCTGGCATGGCGCGTGCGCATCAGGCCCTCTTCGTCGAATTCCCAGTTTTCGTTGCCATAGCTGCGGAACCAGTTGCCTGCATCGTCGCGCCATTCGTAGGCAAAGCGCGCGGCGATGCGGTTGCCGGCGAAGGCCCAGACCTCCTTGATTAGCCGGTAATCCAGTTCACGCGCCCATTTGCGGGTCAGGAAGGCCTCGATCTCGGTCCGCCCGGTGACGAATTCGGCCCGGTTCCGCCAGCGGCTGTCCCCGCTATAGGCCAGCGCAACACGGGCGGGGTCGCGCGAATTCCAGGCGTCTTCGGCCATGCGGGCCTTCTGGCGGGCGGTTTCGGCGGTAAAGGGCGGCAGCGGCGGGCGGGACATGATTTTCCGGTTCCGAACAGGTTGTGGCAGTGATGGCTCCAAGCTAGTCTTTTCAGTATGCGAGAAGTATCCTGAAAAACCGAGAGATTTCTTTCCATTTTCCGGGAGGCAAGATTTGGACCGTTTCGATGCGATGGCCGTCCTTGTGGCCGTGGTCGATGCTGGCAGCCTGTCCGGCGCGAGCCGGGCGCTGGGAATGCCGCTTGCAACCGTCAGCCGCCGGGTTGCCGAGCTTGAGGCGCAGGTGGGCGCGCCGCTTCTCATCCGCACCAACCGGCAGGTCCAGCTGACGGAGGCAGGCGCATCCTATGTCGCCGCCTGCCGCCGTATCCTTGAAGACGTCGCCGAGGCAGAACGCACGGTCGCGGGCGAATATGCCGCGCCGAAGGGCCTGCTGACGATCACCGCGCCCGTCGTCTTCGGGCGGCTGCATGTGCTGCCTGTCATCAATGATTTTCTTCTGGCCTACCCCGAGATCAGCGTGCGCCTGACACTCGCGGACCGGGTGTTGCACCTGACAGACGATCATATCGACCTTGCCCTCAGGATCGGCCACCTGCCCGACAGCAGCATGAAAGCCCTCAGGCTGGGCGAGATTCGCCGGGTTGTCTGCGCCAGCCCCGCCTACCTGGCCAGGCACGGGACGCCTGAGCGGCCCGAAGAGGTCGCCCGCCACGATTGCGTCGCCTTCAGCGGCATCGACGCCGTCCGCTGGCAGTTCACCGTGATGGGTCGCGAAGCAGGGGTCACGGTCCGCCCCCGGCTGCTGGTCAATACCGCCGAGGCGGCGGTTGATGCTGCCGTGGCGGGGTTGGGGCTTGCGCGCGTCCTGTCCTACCAGATCGCGGCGCAGGAACGGTCGGGGTTGCTTGCCGAAGTCCTGAAGGATTACGCCCCGCCCCCGGCCCCGGTGCAGCTGGTCTTTTCCGGGCAGGGTGTGCTGCCGCTGAAACTGCGCACGTTTCTCGACTTTGCCGCGCCCCGGCTGCGTGCCGCCCTCGAGACCGGCAGGGCAGGGCTAGAGCGATAGCCCGGCCTTGCGCCCCTCGTGAAATGCGTAGGCCGCGAGGCGCGGCGCGGCGCAGTCGCCGATACGGTGGACCTCCTTGCCCGCAAAGGTCTCGGGGAACGGGTCGAAGGCGCGGTTGGTGGTCGACATCACCAGATCGGACGCCTCGATCACCTGCTCATCGCCGGTCAGAAGGTTGCGGACGGTCGCTCCATTGCCGTGCCAGGCGGCGATGCAATGTTCGGTCATGAAGCGCGCGCCAAGCTTCGCCAGCTTGCGGCGCGCAGCGCCATCGGCCGCGGTACGGGCGATCTCGCGGCCCACGAAGGCCTCCGGCGTCACGATCACCACCTGCCGCCCCTGCTCCGCCATGGCCCAGGCCGTGCCGACCCCCCGCCAGTTCGAGCCTTCGTCATACAGGATCACGGTCTGGCCCAGCCGCGCCTCGCGCCGCATCACTTCCTCGGGCGACCAGACATGTCCAAGGTCGATCCCCGGCAGGCGGTCCAGATGCGGCAGCCAGCGCTGGAAACCGTTCGGATCGGGCAGCGAGCCGGTTGCAAGGATCACCACTTCGGCCGGGTGCGCGGCAATCTCGTCGGCTTCCAGAAAACTGTTCGGCCTGAGCGTGACGCCAAGGCGTGCAAACTGACGTTCGTACCAGCCCATCAAGTCAAGGATCTGCGCGCGGCGGGGTTGCAGGCCCGCCAGCCGGAACTGGCCACCGATCTGGGGCGCCGCCTCGTGAATCTCCACCCGGTGGCCGCGTTCAGCCGCCACGCGCGCAGCCTCCAGCCCGGCCGGGCCCGCGCCCACGACCAGCACGTCGCGGGACTGCGCGACAGGCGAGAATCGGTCACCGCCCCATTCCCATTCGCGCCCTACCGACGGGTTGATCAGACAGGAAATCCAGTAATCCCGCGACCGCCTGCCCCAGCACATCTGATTGCAGGAAATGCAGCCCCTGATGTCCTCTGCCCGGCCTTCCATGGTCTTGCGCGCCAGATGCGGGTCGGCGATCTGGCCGCGCACGATCGACACCATGTCCGCCTCGCCGCTGGCGATGATCGTCTCGGCATTCTCGGGCGTGCGGATGCCCGCCTCGGACGTGACCCTGGCGTGGCGAAGGGCCGCCTTCAGCTGGCGCGTGAAGGGCGTCGTCAGTTTCTCGCCCTCGGTGAAGGCGGGGATGATCCCTTCGAAATCGAGGTAGGAACCGTAGCCCACCGTCACATAGTCCACATGGCCGGTGGCGTCGTGCAGCGCGATGATCTCGCACAGGTCATCGCCCGACAGCATCACCGGATAGGCGGTCGAATGGCTGACCGCGAGGCCGACGATGAAATCCTCGCCGCAGTCGCGGCGGATGCGTTCGATCAGAAGCCGCGAGAACCGGGTGCGGTTTTCCAGGGGTCCGCCCCAGCGATCGTCGCGGTCGTTCGACCAGGGGGTCCAGAACTGGTCGATCAGCGAATGATAGGCGGCCCAGACCTCGACCCCCTGAAAGCCGCCCTCTTTGGCGCGGCGGGCGGCGGCGGCATGGGCCTCCAGCAGCTCCTCGATTTCGGCCTCCGTCATCCGGTGGCTGCCGTCGCTGTCGTGATAGGACGGCCCGCCCGAGGGCGACCAGTGCGGCTGGAAGGAAAGGTCGGAATCGCCGTGCGCGCCGACATGGTAGATCTGCTGCAGGATCACCGCGCCCGCTTCCTTCACCGGCTCGGTGATCTTGCGGAAATGCGGGATGATCGCATCGCTTTCATGCAGGTAGTTGCCCCGGGTCAGGACCCCGGTCCGATGCGCGGGCACCGGCTCGGCCACGATCATCGCCGCGCCCCCGAGCGCGCGTTCCAGCAGGTAGCCGCCAACGCGCGGCCCCGGCAGGCCCATGTCGGCCATGTTCGCGGTATGAGCACCAAAGACGATACGGTTCCTGAGGGTCGTTCCGCGCAGCGTGATCGGCGACAGAAGGCGCGGGTGGTTCATTCTAGTACCAGGCGTCCGGCATGGCGTCCTTCTTGCGGGCGATGAAATCCTTCAGCGCCTCGTCCACGCCCTCGTCCAGGGGTGGCGCCTCATATTCGCGCAACCGTTCCTTCCAAAGCCTGTTCGCCCGCGTCGCGGCATCGTCCGACCCCGCCAGTTCCCATTGCTCGAACGGGGAATTGTCGGCGGTCTCGCTGTCCCAGTAGGCGGTCTCGTAATTGGCGAGCGTATGGGCGGAGCCGAAGAAATGGTTGCCGGGCCCGACTTCGGCAAAGGCACTTTCCGCCAGCTGGTTCTCGTCGATCTTCACCCCGTCCAGATAGGTATGCAGCGCGCCGCACAGATCGGCGTCCAGCATGAATTTCTCGTAGGACATGCTGAGAAGCCCGTCGAGGAAGCCAGCCGAATGCAGGATGAAGTTCGCCCCGCAATGGACGGCGGCCAGCATCGACATCGTGCCTTCGGTCATCGCCTGGGCATCGGGCAGCTTCGAGGTCGAGAAATTGCCCGAACAGCGAAGCGGCAGGTTCAGGCGCCGGGCGATCTGGCCGATGACCATCGAGCCGATCGCCGGTTCCGGCGTGCCAAAGGTGGGCGATCCGGTCTTCAGCTGCGTCGACGACAGGAAGTTTCCGAAAATGACCGGCGCACCTTTCCGTTCAAGCTGTGTCAGCGCGCATCCCACCATCGTCTCGGCAACAGCCTGGGCGATGGCGCCCGCGTTCGTCACCGGACCCATCGCGCCGCCAAGGATGAAGGGTACGACAACCGCCGCCTGGTTCGCCCGGGCATAGGCGCGCAGGCTCTTCGTCATCGTCCCGTCCCAGACCAGCGGCGAGTTGACGTTCACATTGCCCATGATCACGCAGTTCCGGTCGACGAAATCCGCGCCAAAGAGGATGCGGCACATCTCGATCGAATCCTCGCTGCGCTCCTCTGCGGTGACCGACCCCAGGAAGCAGCGGTCCGAATAGCGCATGTGCGAATAGACCATGTCCAGGTGGCGCTTGTTCACCGGAATGTCGGTCGGTTCGCAGATCGTGCCGCCGGAATGATGGAACCAGGGTGACGATTGTGCGAGTTTTATGAAATTCTGAAAATCCTGAAGTGTGCCGAACCGCCGCCCCCGGTCGAGGTCCATCACGAAGGGCGAGCCATAGGCGGGCGAGAAGACCACATTGCGCCCGCCAATCCGCACGGAGTTGGCGGGGTTGCGCGCGACCTGCGTGAATTCGCGCGGCGCGGAGGCGAGGATTTCGCGCAGCATGCCCGGCTCGAATCGCACGCGCAGATCCTCGATCTTCGCCCCCGCCCGTTTCCACAGCGACAGGGCTTCGGGGTCATCGCGAAAATCGATGCCGACTTCGGCAAGAATACGGTCGGCCGCGCGTTCGATGGCCTGAAGGCTTTCCTCGCCCAGAATGTCGTAGGTCGGGATATTGCGAGTGATATAGGGCCGGTGGAGGTGCGAATGATCGTGGCTCGACCGTTCCCTGCGCCGCGCCTCGCGGCCACCATGTCTCGCCCTTGCCGCCTCGCTCATCGGACCCTCCCGTCATGCCTGCCCCATGCTAGGAGCCCTGTCGGGGCAGACAAGACGCGGAGGCGACATGATCGGGCCGGAAAATGTCGCTTTGGCGCGCTCGCCTCCGGGCAAGGCGCCGTCGGGCGCAGCCGGACCGGATCGCAAGAGGCTCTATGCCCCGTGCGATCCGGGCTGGTCTGCTGCCCTATTCAGCCGCCAGATCGGCGCTCCAGCCGGAGATCGCCTTCACCTCCAGAAACTCCTCCAGCCCCCAATGCCCGCCTTCGCGCGCCCGGCCCGAGGCCTTGACGCCGCCGAACGGCGCCCCCGCGCCACGGGGCTTGCCGTTCATCTCGACCATGCCGGACCTGAGCGCGCGGGCCAGCCGGTTCGCCCGGGCGCCGTCCGTGGTCTGGACATAGTTCGTCAGGCCATAGGGTGTGTCATTGGCGATCCGGACCGCCTCTTCCTCGGTCTCGAAAGGAATGATCGACAGGACCGGCCCGAAAATCTCCTCGCGCTCGATGGTCATGCCGGGCGTCACGTCGGCGAAGACCGTGGGCTTCACATAGAAACCGCGATTGAACCCGTCAGGCAATCCCGGCCCGCCAGCGACCAGCCGCGCGCCCTCGTCGATACCTTTCTGGATGTACCGCTGAATCTGTTCCCACTGCCGCTTGTTCACCACCGGGCCGACGTGATCGCCCTCGGCGCTCGCTGGGCCGACCCTGATCCCGTCGGCAATCGCGGCGGCCCGGGCGACCGTATCCTCATAGACCGACCGCTCGACCAGTAGCCGCGAGGGCGCGTTGCAAGACTGGCCCGTGTTGTCCATCATCCGCCGGACAGAGCGTTCGACCGCGCCCTCGTCGGCATCGGCAAACAGAAGGTTCGCACCCTTGCCGCCCAGTTCCAGCGTCACGCGCTTCAGCGTCTCCGATGCCGCCTTCGAGATCGCGCGACCCGCCCGCGTCGAGCCGGTGAAGGAGATCATCTCGACATCGGGATGTTCCGACAGGCGCGAGCCCACGCCCATCCCGTCGCCGTTCACCAGGTTGAAGACGCCGGGTGGCACGCCTGCATCATGGCAGAATTCCGCGAACAGCATCGCGTTCAGCGGGCTTTCCTCCGACGGTTTCAGCACACAGGTGCAGCCTGCCAGCATCGCCGGAATGGCCTTCAGCGCGATCTGGTTCACCGGCCAGTTCCAGGGCGTGATCAGCCCCACGACGCCGATCGGTTCCAGCGCGATCATCGTCCCGGGCGCATGAGCGCCCAGGGGCCTGATCCATTCGATCTTGTCGAAAGCGCGCAGGAAATTGTTCGTATGCCAGGGCAGGCACGGCGCCTGCTGTTCGCGCGCGAAATCGATCGGCGCGCCCATCTCCATCGAAATCGCCTGCGCGAACTCCTCCTTTCGTGCCTCGTACTGATCAAGGATGCGCGCGACGATTTCGCGCCGCCTGGCGGGCGGTGTCGCAGCCCAGGCCGGGAAGGCCGCCCTGGCCGCCGCAACCGCGCGATCGGCATCCGCCACCGACCCGAGCGAGATCACCGCGCAGGGCTCTTCGGTCGCCGGGTCGATGACCGGCAAGTCACGCGCCTCGATGGGCTTCACCCATGCGCCGTTGATGTAGAAATCGCGTTTCTCGATCATCCTGATTGTCCTCTGTCCGGTCCGGTGGCCCTCTGGCCGCATAATTTGATCAAATATTATCATCCCGGCGCGACAAGATCAAACAGGTCCGCTGGCCCCGATCATGCGCCGGGGATCGGGACATTGGCTGGTTTGCGCAGCCAGGCGCAAAATTCCGTCCTCTTTTCGGCGAAACCCGCGCATGCCAGGTGAAATTCTGTTCCAAAAGTTCTATCTGATCATCCATGAACGACAGCGCCAGACAAGGAGATTCCGATGGGCCTGCGCATCAATGACACCGCCCCCGATTTCACCGCCGAATCGACCGAAGGCACGATCCGCTTCCACGACTGGATCGGCGATGGCTATGCGATTCTCTTCTCGCACCCGCGCGATTTCACGCCGGTCTGCACCACCGAATTCGGCGCCGTGGCGCAGCTTTCCGCCGAGTTCGAGAAGCGCGGGACCAAGGTCATGGGTGTTTCGGTCGATTCGGTCGAGGACCATGCCAAATGGAAGCGCGACATCGAGGCTTTTGCGGGCGCGCCTGCAAACTTTCCGATCATCGACGACACCTCGCTTGCCGTGGCCAAGGCCTATGACATGCTGCCCGCCGACTATTACCTGCCGACCGAGGGCCGCACGCCCGCCCATTCGGCCACGGTGAGGACGGTCTATATCATCGGGCCGGACAAGAAGGTGCGCCTGACCATGACCTACCCGATGTCGATCGGCAGGAACTTCGCCGAGATCCTGCGCGCGCTCGACGCCGTGCGCGCGACCGACGGCGTGCCCTTTGCCACGCCCGCGAACTGGGTGCCGGGCCAGGATGTGATCGTCGCCCTTTCGGTGCCGACCGCCGAGGCAGAGGAGCGGTTCGGCAAGCTCGACATCAAGCTTCCCTATCTGCGCTTCGCCAAGCGTCCGTAGGCGCGGCATGGTCCGGCTGTGACGAAGGCCCCGGCCCGACCTCTCACCCGCGCCCCGACCGCGCTTTCCAAAAAAAAAGACCCGGGCATAGCCCGGGCCAGTCCAACAGGGAGGATGCCGCATCATAACCCCGGTGCGGCGAGGGGAACTCATGGGTTCAGTCTATAGCCCCCGGATTCGGTAACAAGAAGGCGGGCGTTTGACGGATCTGGTTCTATTTTTTGTCTCAATCGGTAAATGTGTGTTTCCAAAGTGTGGGTAGTCACCCCGGCGTTGTAGCCCCAGACCTCGTGCAGCAGCACGTCGCGCGCCACCACGGTCTCGCCCGCGCGATAGAGGAATTTCAGGATGTTGGTTTCCTTCTCCGTCAGGCGGATTTTCTTGTCTTTCACGTCGATTAGCATCTTCATCGCCGGCTTGAACGTATAGGGCCCCAGGCCGAAGACCGCGTCTTCCGACTGCTCGTGCGTCCGCAGCTGTGCGCGGATGCGGGCCAGAAGGACCGGGAACTTGAAGGGCTTGGTCACATAATCGTTGGCGCCCGCGTCGAGGCCGAGAATTGTGTCAGCGTCGGTATCATGCCCGGTCAGCATCAGAATCGGGCATTTGACGCCCTGCTTCCTCAGCTTGCGGCACAATTCGCGCCCGTCGGTGTCGGGCAGGCCCACATCAAGCACGATCAGGTCATAGGCCGCGCCCTTGGTGCTTTCCACGGCTTCCGCGCCGCTGCCCGCCTCGAACACGTCAAAATCGTCGGTGGAGACGAGCTGCTCGGCCAGCGCCTCACGCAGATCCTCGTCATCGTCGACGAGCAGGATTCTCTTCAGGGTCGCCATGATGGCCTCCGCCTCGGTCTTTGATCGAGAATTGGCCGCTTGCCCCCTGAACGACAAGGGATGCAACACCAGTCTCACGCGCTCGTGTCGAAAAGCCGCGCTATGTTTCAATTTCCTGCGGCGCGGACTATCTAGGGCGGGTCGATTGTTGCAAACCTCGTGCCCCGGAATTCCGATGACGCTCGGCCCCTCTCCCGTCGAACGGCTGAACCGCGCCCGCGCCGACCTGCGCATGGGCGTGCCGGTAGCGATCATTGCGGCCGGGGGAGTACTGGTGGTCGCGGCCGCCGAAACGCTGGAGTCCGAGCGGCTTGCGGCCTTTCGCGCGCTCGGATCGCCCGTCGTCGGCCTGACGGCGCGGCGGGCCGAGGTGCTGAAGGTCGCGGCCTATGATGGCGATCTGGTCAGGATCACCCTGCCGACGGAGGCCGACATCGGCTGGATCCGTGACCTGGCCGATCCTTCGCACGATCTGTCCCGCCCGATGAAAGGCCCCTTCCGGGCGCAGCGTGACGGCGATGCGGCGCCCATGCGCGCGGCGCTGTCGCTGATCAAGTCGGCGCATCTTCTGCCCGCCGCCGTGGCCGTGACCCTGACCGAGTCCGACGCCGATCTGACGCATCTCGACATGGCGGAACTGCCTGCGCTTCTCGCCGCCGCGACGGCCTTTCACCCCGTCGCCGCCGCGCGCGTGCCGCTGGCGGCAGCCGAGGCCGGGCGCGTGCATGTCTTCAGGCCCGAAGCGGGCGGAGAGGACCATTACGCCATCGAGATCGGCAGCCCCGACCGGAACAAGCCGGTTCTGGCGCGGCTGCATTCGGCCTGCTTCACCGGCGACGTGCTCGGCAGCCTGAAATGCGATTGCGGCGCCCAGCTTGCCGCGGCGCTGGCACAGATGGCCGAGGAAGGCGCAGGCGTGCTCCTCTATCTCAATCAGGAAGGCCGCGGCATCGGCCTGGCCAACAAGATGCGCGCCTATTCCCTGCAGGATCAGGGGTTCGACACGGTCGAGGCCAACCACCGGCTCGGCTTCGAGGATGACGAGCGCGATTTCCGCATCGGCGCCGAAATCCTCAGGCGCATGGGCTTTGCCTCGGTCCGTCTTCTGACCAACAATCCGGCGAAGATCACGATGATGGAAAAGGCAGGTGTCGCCGTGACCGAACGCGTGCCGCTGAAGGTCGGCCGGACAAGCCAGAATGCCGCCTACCTCGCCACGAAGGCGAAGAAATCGGGGCATCTGTTGTGAACCCGGCCGACATGGTGCTGACGCCGACCGGCCTTCTCTTTCACGGTCGCCGCTTTCCGGTCACCTGGGGCCGCCGCGGCATCACGGACAGGAAGCGCGAGGGCGATCTCTGCACGCCATCGGGCTGCCTCAGGATCATCGCCACGCTCTACCGCCCCGACCGTCTGTCGCCGCGCGAGACACCGCCCTGGGCGGCGCCGATCGGCCTGCAAGACCGCTGGTGCGATGCGCCGGATCATCCCGATTATAATCAACTGGTAACGGAGCCATTCGGCCAGACCAACGAACGCCTGCGCCGCGCCGATCCGCTCTACGACCTCGTGATGATCACCGACTGGAACTGGCCCGAGGCGGTCCCCTATCGCGGATCGGCGATCTTCCTGCACCAGTGGCGGCGGATGTGTCACCCGACGGCCGGCTGCCTCGCCTTCCGCCGCGACCATCTGATCTGGATCGCGCGCCGCGCCGCGCCGGGCACCAGGCTCTTCATCCGCCCCGACGGGCGTCATCGGAGCGGAGAGGGCTGAAAGGTCCGATGTGCGGCTAGCCGTAGGCCCGGGCGCCGAAGATCGCCGACCCCACGCGCACATGGGTGGCGCCCTCGGCGATTGCCGCCTCGAAATCGCCCGACATGCCCATGGAGAGACCGGCGAGGCCATTGGCCTCGGCAATCGACCGCAGGAGCCGGAAATGCGGCGTCGATTCCGCCCCCTCCGGCGGGATGCACATCAGTCCCGAAAGTCGCAGGCCCATCGCCCGGCAGTCGCGGACGAATCCGTCCGCGTCGCCCGGCAGAACGCCCGCCTTCTGCGGCTCCGCCCCGGTATTGACCTGCACGAACAGCTCCGGACAGGCGCCCCGCGTCTCGGCAAGCCGCGCGAGCTTTTCGGCAAGCGACGGCCGGTCGAGCGTATGGATCGCCTCGAACAGGTCGACCGCGAGCCTGGCCTTGTTGGTCTGCAAGGGCCCGATCATATGGACCGCGACGCCCGCAAACCGCGCCCGCCAGTCGGGCCATTTCGCTTGCGCCTCCTGCACGTAATTCTCGCCGAAGAGCCTGTGCCCCTCGGCCAGCACCGCCTCGACCCGCTCCGGCGGCTGGACCTTCGACACGGCGATCAGCCGGACCGACCCCTCCGCCCGCCCCGCCGCCGCCTCGGCCGCCCGCACCCGAAGAAGAATGTCAGTCAGAGACAAGGCCGCGTGCCTTCAGTTCGTCGAGCATGGGTTTCAGATCCTTCTCGAACCGCTTCCAGCCCTTGACCGAGCTTTTCGTGATCGGCTGGCGCACCTGATAAAGGCTCAACGTCTCGACCTTGCGGTCATTTTCGTGGAAATTGAGGCAGGCGTCTTCCCATTCCAGTCCGCAGGCCGCTATCAGCTTGCGAGCCTCAACCTCGGGGTTCGCGACAAGCTCCTCGTACTGCACCTCGTAGAACCAGTCCGGCACGCGCGCGCGCCAGAACTCGATCATCTCGACGAACGTGCCATAGAAGATCGCCAGATCACGCTGGTCGTAAGCATAAAGATGCGTATCATTCGGGAACTTGTTCTTGTAGATCGACAGAAGGTTGTCGCGCGGGTCGCGGCGCACGATGATGATCCGCGAGTTCGGCAGGGCCAGCTTTATCAGGCCAAGATACATGTAGGTCTGTATCGACTTGTCGGTGATGCGATCGCTTCCCGGAAACCGCTCCCGAACATAACTTTCGAAGGTGGTTCCCACTGCGGAGACTTCATGGTTGGTCAGTTCGGACAAATGCCGGACGGTCTTGCCGCTTGTCATGGCCAACTGGGCGGCGCGCACGCACTCTCCCAGTTCACCGCCACCTGTGACGGATGAGTGGCTGGCTATGATCTGTTCGACCAACGTCGTGCCGGATCGCGGCATGCCCGTCACGAAAATCGGCGCGAAATTCGTGGTTCCGGGGATGCGCGCGCCCTGCCAGTCGAACCCGTCGAAAATCTCTTTGGTCTCCTCGACCTGCTTCAATCGCTGACCAATGTGGTAGGGCGCGATCTTGCGCATCAATGCGTTCGCCTTGTCGAGATAGCCGAAGCTGCGTTCATCGTCCCTTATGTCTTCCAGCGCCTTGGCTATAGCAAAAGCAAGGTTCATCCGGTCCTCCTCGGGCATCGCCGGATCTTCGAACCGCGCAAGCATCAGGGCAAGCACCGGATCGTCAGGCGTTGTCTTGTGGGAAACGATGAAGGAACGGTAATTCTCGCCATTGTACGGGTCGATATCGAAACCCCGGCGAAAGAGCTGGCTCGCCTGCTCAAAATCGCCCAGCGTTTGCAGAAGCAGGGCCTTGCCGCCGACGGAAACCGCCGAATCCGGATCCAGTTCCAGCGCGCGGTTGAAGCTCTGCATGGCAAGATCGTCCTTGCCGAGCCGTGCCTGGGCCTGCCCCAGCAGGCCGAGTGCATTGGCCGACTTGCCACCGACCAGCGCGAGAGCGCTCTCGAACGCCTCCTCGGCCTTGGCAAAATTCCGCAAGCGGGTATGGGCGTTACCGATGGCCATGAAACAGGGCGCTGAATTGACGCCTCCGGCGCGGGCCCGGTCAAGCAACAGCAGCGCGGCCTCCGGCTGACCAAGTCTGGTAAAGGCACTGGCGAGGCTGATCAGTGCAGTCGGCAGGCCGGGCGCCAGGATGACCGCCCGGCGGAAATTCTCGTAGGCTTCCCTCTCGCGTCGGGTTTCCTGATGGAGCCCGCCCAGATTGTCGTAGGCCTCCGCATAGGCCGGATCGGCCTTGATCGCCTGCTGAAAACTCCATTCCGCCTGGTCCGACTTGCCTTGCGCGGCCTGCGCGGTGGCCAGAATGTTCAGTGCGATGGCCGAGCCGGGATGTTGTTGAACCGCCGCCGCCGCAAGGCGTTCGGCTTCGGCGAAACGCTTGGCCTTCACGAGCCCCACGAGCCTGCCGATGGCGGCCGGGGTCATCCCACCGGCGGCGGGCCGTGTACTGGCACGGCGCGCGCCGAAACGGTCCTGCAGTTTGATGCGAATCTGGACCGGCACCTGCGACATCTTCAGCTGCCGCAGGAACCGCGCCTCGGTCGCCGCATCCCCACCCAAGGCGACGGCTTCGGCAAGGGCGAGCCAGACCGCCGGTTCGGCCGGGCGCAACTGCACCGCGATGAACAGATGATTGAGGGCGGCCTCGAACTGAATTTTTTCGATAAGGATGCGGCCCGCCTGGAAGTGGGCTTCGGCAACGGATGGTCTGCTATCAATAATGCGGCGATAAAGCGCAAGCGCGTCGTCATTCCGCCCTGCCTTTTGCAGTTGCAGCGCGTCCGCGTAGGCACGCTCGATATCGGCTGCGGCCATCTCCACCATCGTCGGCTTCCCAGGTCCCTAAAATCGATCGGACCCTAATCGGCACCATCAGGAATGTCGAGCGAAGCGGGCAAAAGAAAAGAGCGGGCAGAAGCCCGCTCTTTCCAAAGTCAACTGATCGTCGATCAGAACGACATGCCGAGGCCGATCGACCAGGTGTTATCGCCATGGCCGTTGCCAGCACCGTAGTCGCTGGTAATGCCGCCCACGGTCGAGGAGCCGCTGCTGCTGCCGTAGCCAGCCATCACCACCGCGCCGCCGCCGAGGTCATAGTTCACAACCAGGCCCCAGCCCTTCGGATCGTCATACGAGTCACCCGGTGCCACAGCGGAGCTGTCAACCGAATACATGCTGTAGTTCGCGCCGACCGTCAAAGCACCGGTCGTGTAAGCGACGCCCACACCGTACCAGCTTTCGACCGGAACGCCGTTGCCCACGAACATGCCGGTGTTGAAGACTTTACCAAGAGCGACATCGTTGTCGAACCCGGCATAACCCAGCGAGACGGAGAAGCCGCCAGCGAGCGACGCTTGACCCGCGATCGACCAGGTGCTGGCATCGCCTTCGGTCTGATAACCGATACCGGCGCTCACGTCGGTACCGCCCAGATTGCCGGACCATTTGCCGCCGAGACCGATGACCGGATCGCCGACGCCGGTGTCGTCCTGCTCGATCGAGAACGCGACGCCATAATCCCCGAAGGAATACTCGTAACGCGCGATCTGGTCGTCATAGATGCCGTCCAGACCGGTGTTCCAGTAGGCGCCGGCGTGGGTCGAATGGTCGTCGGAGATCGCCGAGCCGCTGTAGACATCCGGGACGGCCCAGTCGAGCGCGCCCTTGGTCTCACCCAGCGTGACCTTGCCGAAGGACCCCGAAACCCAGAAGGCTTCGTCGTCGATCTTCAGGCCGCCGTTGATAGCGGCGGGGCTATTGGTTTCTTCGATCTGGACCTTGCCACCGAACGACAGGCCGCCGTCGGTCTCGGACGAGAAGTTGAAGTTCACCTGCCAGTCATTGTGGAACTGGGTCTCGTAGCCGTTGTTGCCGCCGTCGATACCGATTTCGGCATAGCCGTCGAGCTTGATCTCAGCGGCCGCTGCGCCGGCGAAGCCGACGAGAGCGGTGGTCGCAAGAAGGATCTTTTTCATTTCGTTTTCCCTCGTTGTGTCAAAGGTAGGCCCAACTCAGGGGAATCCGAATTGGGTATGGGCATCTATTTCCCCTCTCGACCGGGCCAATGCAATCGAAAGGGGCAAGAGGCCGGGAAGAACGGGGGCGATGGTGCAGACTTGCCACAGTCCGGCGCGCGGCACCGGCGCCGGGAAAAGCCTTGTCCGGCACGGGGGCGTCGGCTAGACAGCCTGTGAGGACGAATTGGACGGGCGAGCGGGTCTCATGATGCGGGCAGTGAAGGAGCGGGCGGGCATGCGGAAAACGGCAGGGTCTCTCACGCGCGCGGCGATTCTCTGCACGCTTGTGGCGGCGACCGCCTCCTGCGGCGGGATCGGCAGCGGCGACAGCGGCCTTTTCGGGCGCCGCAACAAGGTGCCGACCGCCGACACCGCCGAAAAGCGCGCCGTCGCGCTCGAACAGCGTGCGAGCCTCGACAAGATCAACGGCGTGAAGAAGCGCCGCACGATCTGGGATCTCTTCTCGGGTCAGGACGACCCGAACACCACCGTCAAGGTGAACAAGTATCTCTGGCAGGCCTCGCTCGAGGTGCTGAATTTCCTGCCCATCGAATCGGTCGATCCGTTCTCGGGCGTGATCGTCACCGGCTATGGCACCCCGCCCGGCGGCGGCCGCGCCTATCGCGCGACGATCTATGTGCAGGACCCGGCTCTTGACGCCCGGTCCCTGAAGATCGCGCTGGTGAACCGCGGCGGCGGACCGGTCGATGCCGCGACCGCCCGCGCGGTCGAGGATGCGATCCTGACGCGCGCCCGCCAGCTGCGCATCCGCGACGGCAAGCTCTGAGCGCGGGCACGTCCCGGCGATCTTTGGACAGGAATGAAAGGGCCGAGGCACTGGACCTCGGCCTTT
The DNA here is from genome assembly GCA_041397305.1 of Paracoccaceae bacterium. Classification (GTDB taxonomy): domain Bacteria; phylum Pseudomonadota; class Alphaproteobacteria; order Rhodobacterales; family Rhodobacteraceae; genus TMP-24. The sequence continues at coordinate 130,312 of JAWKWX010000006.1, forward strand.
TGGCCTGTATAACCGGCGCGATCCAGTCTTGAGGCCAGACATGTCGCGCTACGATCCCGCAAACATCGAACCGAAATGGCAGAAAGCCTGGGACGAGGCCGGAACCTTCCGGGCCGTGCGCGATCCTGCCAAGCCCAAATACTATGTTTTGGAGATGTTCCCCTACCCTTCGGGCCGCATCCACATGGGCCATGTGCGCAACTATACGATGGGCGACGTGGTGGCCCGCACCAAGGCGGCACAGGGGTTCAGCGTGCTGCATCCGATGGGCTGGGACGCGTTCGGCATGCCCGCCGAGAATGCCGCGATGGAACGCGGCGGCCATCCGAAGGACTGGACCTACGGCAATATCGCCGACATGCGGGCGCAGATGAAGCCGCTGGGCCTCTCCATCGACTGGAGCCGCGAATTCGCCACCTGCGACCCGGACTATTACGGCCAGCAGCAGGCGATGTTCATCGACTTCCTCGAGGCGGGCCTCGTCTACCGCAAGGCGGCGGTGGTGAACTGGGACCCGGTCGACATGACGGTTCTGGCCAACGAACAGGTGATCGACGGCAAGGGCTGGCGGTCCGGCGCGCCGGTCGAGCGGCGCGAGCTGACGCAATGGTTCTTCCGCATCTCGGACTATTCCGAGGAACTCCTGGAGGCGCTCGACGGGCTGACGAACTGGCCCGAGAAGGTGCGGCTGATGCAGGCCAACTGGATCGGCAAGTCACGCGGGCTGCAGTTTGCCTTCGACACGGTCGGTGCGCCGGAAGGCTTTGAAAAGCTTGAAGTTTACACAACCCGCCCCGACACGCTGATGGGCGCGTCCTTCGCCGCCATTTCGCCCGATCATCCGCTGGCGAAGGCGCTTGAAGGCGACCCGAAGGTCGCGGCCTTCGTGGCGGAGGCGCGCCGCGGCGGGACATCGGCCGAGGAAATCGAAACCGCCGAGAAGATCGGCTTCGATACCGGGATCAAGGTGAAACATCCGCTCGATCCGTCTTGGGAACTGCCCGTCTGGATCGCGAACTTCATCCTGATGGATTACGGCACCGGCGCGATCTTCGGCTGCCCGGCGCATGACCAGCGCGATTTCGAATTCGCGACGAAATACGCCCTGCCGATCAAGTCGGTCTATGTTGCCGAGGGCGCCGAGGACACGCGCCTTTCGGAAGCCTATGTGCCGATGAAGTCCGAGCGCGTCCACTATGTGCGCGGCTTCGCGGGGGGCAAGCTGCAGACCGGCGACGAGGCCATCACCGCCGCGATCGCCCATGCCGAGGCGAAGGGCTATGGCGCGGGCGTGACCAAATACCGCCTGCGCGACTGGGGCATCTCGCGCCAGCGCTACTGGGGCTGCCCGATTCCGGTCGTCCATTGCGAGGCCTGCGGCATCGTGCCGGAGAAAAAGGAAAACCTGCCGGTCGAGCTGCCCTATGACGTGAGCTTCGACAAGCCGGGCAATCCGCTCGATCGTCATCCGACCTGGCGCGACTGCGCCTGCCCGAAATGCGGGGCGCGCGCGAAGCGCGAGACCGACACGATGGATACGTTCGTCGATTCGTCCTGGTATTTCGCCCGCTTCACCGCGCCGCATGCGAAGACGCCCACCGTAATGGCGGATGCCGATTACTGGATGAATGTCGATCAGTATATCGGCGGGATCGAGCATGCGATCCTGCACCTTCTCTATTCCCGCTTCTTCGCGCGGGCGATGATGCAGACCGGCCATCTGCCGAAGAAGGCGATCGAGCCGTTCAACGCGCTCTTCACCCAGGGGATGGTGACACACGAGATCTACAAGACCACCGATGCGGCGGGCCGTCCGGTCTATCACCTGCCCGAGGATGTGACCGTCCTTGCCATGGCCGACCGGCGGTTCGTCGTCTTGGGTGATGTGCCTCCGCCCGAACCCGACACGATCCCCGATATTGACGCCTGGGCGCAGGATCTGGCCGATGCCGGGATGCTGGTGGACGTGATCCCCTCGGCCAAGATGTCGAAGTCCAAGAAGAACGTCGTCGATCCGATGAACATCATCGCCCAGTATGGCGCCGACACCGCGCGCTGGTTCGTGATGTCCGACAGCCCGCCCGAACGCGACGTGGAATGGACCGCCGCCGGGGCGGAAGCGGCCTTCAAGCACCTGAACCGGGTCTGGATGCTGTGCGACCGGATCGCCAGCCTGCCCGAGGGCAAGCCCGGCACCGGTGACGAAGACCTGATGCGCGCCACCCATCGCGCCATCGCCGACGTGACCAAGGGGATCGAGGGCTTTGCCTTCAACAAGGCAATCGCGAAACTTTATGAACTCGCGAACGCCATCCAGCGGTCGGATGCCTCGAAGGCCACCCAACGTCAGGCGGTGATGGTGCTGGCGCAACTCATGGCACCGATGACCCCGCATCTGGCCGAGGATATCTGGGCGCACCAGGGCGGCGAAGGGCTGGTGGCCAATGCCCCCTGGCCCAAGGCCGATCCGGCGATGCTGGAGGACGATACCGTCACGCTGCCCATTCAGATCAACGGCAAGCGGCGGGCGGAAATCAGCGTGCCGAAAGATATGCCGCCGGCAGAGGTTGAAAAGATCGCGCTGGCGGACGAAGCTGTGATCCGGTTCCTCGCCGGTCAGCCGGTGAAGAAGCTGATCGTCGTTCCGGGCCGCATCGTCAATGTCGTCATCTGACCGCCGCACATTCCTTGGCCTGATGGCCGCGGCCCCGCTCGCGGCCTGCGGCTTCACACCTGCCTATGGACCGTCCGGCCCGGCGCGCGGCCTCGCCGGGCAGATCGGCATGGATGACCCGACCGACCGCAATTCCTTCGATCTTGTCGGGCGCCTGCAGGAACGGCTCGGCCGGTCGCGCGCCCCGCGGTGGAAACTTGGCTATTCGATCGATACCAATTCCGTCGGCCTTGGCATCACCGCCGCGAACACGATCACCCGCTACAACATAACCGGCAGCGTGACCTACCGGCTTACGGACGAGGCAAGCGGACAGACCGTCACCAGGGGCCTGGTGAAAAACTTCACCTCCTATGCCGCGTCGGGCACCGTGATCTCGACCGCCGCGTCGGAGCGCGATGCCTACGAGCGGCTGATGCGCATCCTCGCCGACCAGATCGTGACCGACCTGATCGCCACGTCGGCGAACTGGGCAGGCGCATGAAGCTCGCGGGCGCCGCCGCGCTGCGCTATTTCGCCCGGCCCGAACCAGACCGCGCAGGCCTTCTGATCCACGGCGCCGACCCGATGCGCGTGGCGCTGAGGCGCCAGGAGGTGATCGCGGCGCTTGTGGGGCCGGAAGGCGAGGCGGAAATGCGCCTGGCGCGCATCCCGGCCACCGACCTGCGCAAGGATCCGGCGCTTGTCCAGGACGCGCTGAAGGCGCAGGGCTTCTTCCCGGGGCCCCGTGTCGCCTTCGTCGAGGAGGCAGGCGACTGGATCGCGCCGATCCTCAAGGATGCGCTTGGCCAGTGGCAGGCGGGCGACGCCACGCTGATCGTCACGGCGGGCACGCTGACCAGGGCCTCCGCCCTGAAGAAGCTCTTTGAGGATCATGCAAACGCCTATGCCGTTGCGATCTATGACGATCCGCCGAGCCGCGAGGAGATCGAGGCGCTGCTCGCCAAAGCCGGCCTGCACCAGATCGGGCGAGAGGCGATGACAGACCTTCTGGCCCTGTCCCGCGATCTCGACCCCGGCGATTTCCGCCAGACGGTCGAGAAGATCGCGCTCTACAAGCTTGGCGACACGACCGGGCTTTCGCCCGCCGATGTCGCCGCCATGGCCCCCGCCACCATCGAGGCCGAGGTGGACGATGTGCTGCACGCGGCCGCCGAGGGCAATGCAACAGGCGTCGGCAAGCTCGTCCGGCGGCTTGAGGGCCAGGGGGTCGGCCCCGTTACGCTCTGCATCGGCGCGATGCGCCATTTCCGCGCCCTGCATGCCGCGGCCTCCGATCCGGGCGGCGCGGGGGCGGGCATCGCCCGCATGCGCCCGCCGGTCTTCGGCCCCCGCCGCGACCGGATGCTGAAACAGGCGCAGGCCTGGGGCATGCACCGTCTGGAACAGGCGCTGTCGATCCTTGTGGAGACGGACCTCACGCTCCGCTCCGCCTCGCGCGCGCCGCAGATGGCGCTGATGGAACGCGCGCTGATCCGTTTGGCCATGCTGGGCCGCCGATGACCCGGCGACGATCACGACTGCGATCGCTCCTGCGGGCGCTCGGCCCCGCGCTGGCACGGCCGCCGCCCGCCGAAATGCTGCGCGCATCCGTCGGCGCTGGACTCGGCCTTCTGGTCACCGGTCTGCTGACGCTTCTGCTTGCCGGGCGCATCGGGGCGCCGACAGCTGTGCTTTTCGCACCGCTCGGGGCCTCCGCCTTCCTGATCTTCGCTGTCCCGAACAGCCCGCTCGCCCAGCCCTGGTCGGCGGTTGCCGGAAACGGCCTGTCGGCGCTCGCCGCACTGACAGTCGCTCCCCTCGGGCTCGACCCGGCGGCAGCGGTCGCCCTGTCGGTCGCAGGGGCGGTCCTTCTGATGATGGCGGCCCGCGCCATGCATCCTCCGGGTGGCGCCGTGGCGCTGCTTCTGGCGTTGAACCCGGACCCGACCCATGGCCTCGGCTTCGCCCTCTACCCCGTGGCGGCCGCGACCGCCTGCCTTGCCTTGACCGGCACGCTCTACAACCGGGCCACGGGGCGAAAATACCCGTTCCGCCAACCGGCGGAGACCGGCGCGCACCAGACCCGCGACCGTGCGCCGGATCGTCGCCTCGGCCTCACGGCGGACGACCTCGGTCGCATCCTCGCCGATCTGAGGCTCGCGGCCAACATCGGCCCCGAAGATCTCGCCCGCCTGATCGGCGCGGCCGAGGCCGAGGCGACCGCCCGCCATGTCGGTGGCCTGACCGCCGCCGACGTCATGTCGCGCGACGTGGTCAGCATCCGGCCGGACACGGGCCTTGCCGACCTCACGCGCCTGTTTCTCGGCCATGGTTTCAAGACCCTGCCGGTCACCGACGGCGCGGGACGCTATCTCGGCCTTTTGTCGCAGAGCGGGCTCATCGCGCCACACGGCACCGGGGCCACGGCGCGCGACATGATGCGCACCGATCTGCGCACCGTCGGCCCGGCCATGCCGCTCGCGCCGCTTCTGGCACTTCTGGCCGACGGCGCGCAGCAGGCCGTGCCGGTGGTCGAGGGCGAGCGGCTCGTGGGTATCGTCAGCCGCACCGACATGATCGGCGCGCTCGCCTTCGCGCTGAGCCGCTGATCCCGGGGCGGCGCCTTGCGGCGCCAGGCCTGTCTCTCAGGCCCCGCGCCGGGGTGCGGGTCCGGCGCTCACCGGGCCAGCGCCAGAAGGCCCGCCACGTCGAGATGTGCCTCGACATGGTCGGCCAGCCGGTCGAGGACCGCCTCGACCTCGGCGCCATAGCCCAGCGAGGAGGCCGCGCCGAGCCGGTCGAGGAAGGCCGCGCGGAACGCGTCGCCCGTGAACATGCCATGGAGGTAGGACCCCATGATCCGTCCGTCGGCGGTGACCGCGCCTTCGGGCAGGCCATCGACATGGGCGAAAGGCCGGGCGCGGTCCGGCCCTTCGGTCCGGCCGATGTGGATCTCGTAGCCTTCCATCTCTGCCCCGGTCGCGGCATGGATGGCCCGCGTGCGCGTCAGGCGCTTGTCGGGCGTCATCGTGGTGACGAGGTCGAGAAGGCCGAGGCCATCGCTGTCGCCCGGCTCGCCCTCGATCCCTTGCGGGTCGCGGATCAGGCGGCCGAGCATCTGGTAGCCGCCGCAGATGCCCAGCAGATGGCCGCCGCGCCGGACATGGGCGGCGATGTCGATGTCCCAGCCCTGGGCACGCAGGAAGGCCAGATCGCCGCGCGTCGATTTCGATCCCGGGAGGATCAGCAGATCGACGTCGCCGGGCAGCGCCTGTCCGGCGCGCACCATGGTGAGGCGCAGGCCGGGTTCCAGCTTCAGCGGATCGAGATCGTCGAAATTGGCAATGCGGCTCAGGGCGAGGCAGGCGACATGCAGGCCGGTTCCACCGTGGCCGGAGAGGTCGAGCGCATCCTCGGCCGGGAGTTTCCCGGCCTCGGCAAACCAGGGCAGCACGCCAAGCCCCTGCCAGCCGGTCCGCGCCTCGATCAGCCGGTAGCCATCGTCGAAAAGGCGCGGATCGCCCCGGAACTTGTTGACCAGGAATCCCGCGACCAGCGCCGCATCATCCGGGTCGAGCACGGCCTGCGTGCCGACGATCTGGGCGATCACCCCTCCCCGGTCGATGTCGCCTGCCAGAACGACCGGCACGTCCGCCGCCCGCGCGAAACCCATGTTGGCAATGTCGCCAGCCCGCAGGTTCACCTCGGCCGGGCTTCCCGCGCCCTCGACGATGACAAGATCGTGGGCGGCCTTCAGCCGGTCGAAGCTTTCCAGCACGGCGCCCATCAGCTGCGGCTTCAGCGCCGCGTAATCCCGCGCCCGGACCGTCGTCAGCCGCCGCCCCTGCACCACGACCTGCGCGCCGACATCGGTTTCGGGCTTGAGGAGGACGGGGTTCATGTCCGTATGCGGCTCCCGCCCCGAGGCGAGCGCCTGCAGTGCCTGGGCGCGGCCGATCTCGCCGCCATCGACGGTGACGGCGGCGTTGTTGGACATGTTCTGCGGCTTGAAGGGGGCAACCGACAGGCCGCGCCGCCGCGCCGCCCGGCACAGGCCCGCCACCAGCATCGACTTGCCGACGTTCGAGCCGCAGCCCTGGATCATCAGGGCCCGCGCCATCAGCCGATCCCCAATAGCCCCGGCAGACGGTGCCGGGTTTGGTCGGTGAAATGAAGGGCCTGCCAGCCCAGCCGATGCGCCGCGGCGATGTTGGCCGCGCTATCGTCGATCAGCAGGATACGTCCCGCGGCCACGCCAGCCCACTCCGCGATAGCTGCGAAGAACCCGTCATCCGGTTTTGCGACACCCATCCGACCGGAGGCAAAGACCTTCTCGACCCGTTTTCCGAAACCCATGTAATCTTCGATATGGGCGGCCCGCCGCGCCTCGTTGTTGGTGCCGATCACCGTCCGCCCCGCACAGGCATCAAGCAGCGCGCCTGTGTCAGGATCGGGTAGCGCGTCCTTCGCAAACCAATATTCAAGGAAAGTATCTGCAGCGATTGCCGCACCCTGCTCCGACAGCCAGTCGGCCACGACCTCACGCAGGTCGAGCTTGCCCCTCACCACGCTGCGGATACGTTCCGAGCCGAAGACAAATCTGTTGAAGGCTGCCGGGTCCAATCCGAGGTCGTCGCGCAAACTGTCCTGCCAGACGAAACTGCCCTGTCGGATGTTGCGATTGAGCACGCCGTCGAAGTCCCAGACGACCAGTTCGAAGGAAATACCTGCCATCTCAGTGCCGGCCCCTGCGCGCCGCCGCGGGGGACTTCGCGTCCCCCGCACCCCCTGCGGGATATTTGCGCCACAATGAAGTGGCTACAGGAAAAGAACACCCCGCCTTCGGCGGTGTAAACCGGGGAGACGGGGTGCCTTCACTGTGGACGGTCATCGGCTTCCCAGCCTGTACCGCAAACCTGGTTCACCACGAATTCCTTTCATTGTGGTTAAAATATCCCGGGGGGTCCGGGGGGCTGGCCCCCCGGCCTCCACATCAGAACTCGACACCCTTCTGGCCCTTGATGCCCGATCGGAACGGGTGCTTCACCAGGGTCATCTCTGTCACCAGATCGGCGATCTCGATCAGCTCTTCCTTGGCGTTGCGGCCCGTCAGCACGACATGGGTCATGGCGGGCTTTTCGGTTTTCAGGAAATCCACCACCTCAGTCACATCCAGATAGTCGTAGCGCAGCGCGATGTTGATCTCATCGAGCAGCACCATCCGGTTGCGCTCGTCCCGGATCAGATCCTTGGCCTTTTCCCAGCCCTTCCGCGCGGCGGCGATGTCGCGCTCCTTGTCCTGTGTCTCCCAGGTGAAGCCCTCGCCCATCGCGTGGAACTGGCAAAGCTGGCCGAAGGTCGCCTCGATCAAGGTGCGCTCGCCGGTCGACCAGGCGCCCTTGATGAACTGGACGACGGCACAAGGCATCTCATGGGCGATGCAGCGCAGAATCATGCCGAAGGCCGAGGAGGACTTGCCCTTGCCCGCCCCGGTATGGACGATGATCAGGCCCTTCTCGCCCTCCTTCGTCGCCATGATCTTGTCGCGCGCGGCCTTCTTCTTGGCCATCTTCGCGGCATGGCGCGCGGCGTCATCCGGGCTTTCGGTCGCTTTCGTGTCGGTCATGGTCCCTTCCCGTGCTTGACAGGCTTCCGGCCTTGGCCCACAGGGTGGGCATTGCTGGTTCCTGTCCTATGACAGGCGAAGAGGGAATGCGACAGGGAATGCGACCGTCAGGCGCTTGATCCCGAAGCGCAGCCGCCCCCGCGACCGTGACCGGAGAGGTTCCAAGGCCACTGGGTTCGAACCCGGGAAGGCGGGGGCCGGGGGGCGACGGGCCCCGCTCCGCAAGCCGGGAGACCTGCCAGCAGGATGTGAAGTGAAGGGCGGACGGGGTGTTCCGCGACCGGCTTGGGCGTCCGCCGCCCCCGCAGGGTCATTGCCCCCCGCCGAAGCGAGAGGAAAGCCCGCGTGACCGTCACGCTTTCTGTCTGCCTGACCTGCCGCCGCGGCGCGGCGCCCGAGGGCGGCATGCGCCCCGGCGCGGCGCTGCATGCCGCACTTGAGGCCGCAGGCGCGCCCGACGGCGTGGTGATCCGCGGCGTCGAATGCCTGTCGGCCTGCGACAATGGTTGCAACATCGCCCTCGCCGCCCCCGGACGCTGGGCCTATGTCTATGGCCACATGGACCCCGACATTCATGTCGCCGACATCCTTGCCGGTGCCGCCGCCTATGCCAACGCCCCTGACGGGATCGTCCCCTGGCGCGAACGGCCCGTGATCTTCCGCAAGCAGTCGCTTGCCCGCATTCCCCCTTTGGAGTCCGCCGAATGACCGACCTGCAGAAAATCCCCGTTACCGTGATCACCGGCTTCCTCGGCGCGGGCAAGACCACGCTGATCCGCCATCTGATGCAGAACCCGCAGGGCAAGCGCCTTGCCGTTCTGGTCAACGAATTCGGCAGCGTCGGCGTCGATGGCGATATCCTGAAGTCCTGCGCCGACGAGAATTGCCCGGCGGAGAACATCGTCGAGCTTGCCAACGGCTGCATCTGCTGCACTGTCGCCGACGATTTCATCCCGACGATCGAAGCCTTGATGGCCTTGCCGCAGCGGCCCGACCATATCCTGATCGAAACCTCGGGCCTTGCCCTGCCGAAGCCGCTTCTGAAGGCGTTCGACTGGCCCGCGATCCGCTCGAAGATCACCGTGGATGGCGTGGTGGCGCTGGCCGATGCCGAGGCTGTCGCCGCGGGCCGGTTCGCGCCCGACGAGCATGCGGTACAGGCCCAGCGCGCGGCCGATGACTCCATCGACCATGAAACGCCGCTGTCGGAAGTGTTCGAGGACCAGATTTCCTGCGCCGATATCGTGCTTCTGTCGAAGGCCGACCTGGCTGGTGAGGCGGGCCTTGCCGCCGCCCGCGCGGTGATCGAGGCCGAAGCGCCGCGCAAGCTGCCGATCGTCGCGATGGAGGAGGGGCGGATCGATCCCCGCCTGATCCTCGGCCTCAATGCTGCGGCCGAGGATGACCTCGCCGCCCGCCCCTCGCACCATGACGGGCATGACGACCACGAACATGACGATTTCGATACGGTGGTGGTCGACCTGCCGGAAACAGCCGACCCCGAGGCACTAAAGGCCGCTATCGTTCGGCTGGCGCGCGAGCAGAATATCCTGCGGGTGAAGGGCTATGTGGCCGTCAGGGCCAAGCCGATGCGGTTGCTGGTGCAGGCGGTGGGCGAGCGGGTGCGGGCGCAATATGACCGGCCCTGGGGCGCCGAGCCGCGCACCTCGAAGCTGGTGGTCATCGGCGAGCATCATGACGTGGACATGGACGCCATCCGCGCCGTCCTGATCCCCGAGGGCGCCGAGGCCTGAACCATGCATGTCGTCTTCCGCGAAAGCCATGGGCTGGAGGAAACGGAAACCCCGTTCGACCTGGGGCAATCCCCGGCCGATCTGGTGGTGCTTTCGTTCTCCGACAGCGACCTCGGCGCTTTCGCGGCGGGCTGGCACCGCGCGGCGGGCGGCCTGCCGACGCTGCGGCTGGCCAATATCGTCGCGCTGAAACATCCGCTCTCGGTCGATACCTATGCCGATCAGACGCTGAGCCATGCGAAAGGCATCCTGATCCGGCTGATCGGCGGGGAAAGCTACTGGCCCTATGGTCTTGCACAGGTGCAGGACCTCGCCCGCCGCCGGGGGATCGCGCTTGCCGTCCTTCCCGCCGACGGGCGCGAGGATGGGCGGCTCGATCAGCTCTCGACCCTGCCGGTTTCCACCCTCCGTCGCCTGCAGCACCTGTGTGATCAGGGCGGCGCGGTCGCGGCGCAGGCGGCACTGCAACAATTGTCGCTGGCGGCTGGCCTCTATGCAGGCCCGGTGATCGGCGACAAGACGGTGCCCGAATTCGGCTTCTACCTGCCCGGCAAGGGCGTCGTGACTGCGCCCCAGCCCCGCCCCGGACTTGATCCGGGGCCTCCGCGACCCCTCGCGCTGGTCACCTTCTACCGATCCTATCTGACGGCTGCCGACACCGACCCGGTGGATGCGCTGATCGCCGCGCTCGAGGCACGGGGCTTCTCGGCCGTCGGCCTGTTCGCCGCCAGCCTCAAGGACGCGGCCGCCTCTGCCTGGACCGCCGCCGAGCTTGCCCGGCTGAGACCCGCCGCGATCGTCAATGCAACCGCCTTCTCGGCAAAAGGCGCCAACGGCGAGCCGTCACCGCTGGACGCGACCGGCTGTCCGGTCTTCCAGGTGGCGCTTTCGACGGCGCGAAAGAAGGACTGGGCCACCTCCGACCGCGGCCTGTCGCCCGCCGACCTCGCCATGCATGTCGTTCTGCCCGAGGTTGACGGCCGCATCTTCACCGGTGTCGTCAGCTTCAAGAGCCCCGGCGCCCGCGACCCCGACCTGCAATATTCCCGCTTCGCCCATCGCGCCGATCCCGGCCGTATCGCGGCCGTCGCCGACCGGGTGGCGGGCTGGCACAAGCTGGCCACCAGTGCCGTTGCCGACCGCAAGCTGGCGCTGGTCCTTTCCACCTACCCTGGCAAGGCCCATCAACTCGCCCATGCCGTGGGCCTCGACGCGCTGGCCTCGGCCGAGGCGATCATCGGGGACGCCGCCGCGCGGGGCTATGCCGTCGAACCCGGCGCAGACCTTGGCCAGGCGCTGCTGACAGAACGGCTGGAATGGCCGCTTTCGGCCTATATGGACTCTCTATCGGCACTTCCCGTGCCGCTGCGTCAGGCATTGCACGACGCCTGGGGCGCCCCCGAGGACGATCCCCTTGTCTGCGACGGCGCTTTTCGCTTTGCCGCGCTGAGGCGCGACACGGCGCTCGTCGCGCTGCAGCCCGAACGCGGCGAGGTCACCACGCGCGGCGACGATTACCACGACCTCGCCCGCACCCCCCGCCATTCCTATGTGGCCTTCTACCTCTGGCTCCGCGCCCAAGGCCTCCATGCGCTGATCCATATCGGTGCGCATGGCACGCTCGAATGGCTGCCGGGCAAATCGGTCGCCCTCTCCGGCGATTGCTGGCCCGAGGCGCTGACCGGCGCCCTGCCTGTCGTCTACCCGTTCATCGTCAACGACCCCGGCGAAGCCGCCCAGGCCAAACGGCGGATCGGCGCCGTGACCATCGGTCACCTGCCGCCGCCCATGGCCGCCAGTGCGGTTCCCGAAAATCTCATCCGTCTGGAAAGGCTGTTGGACGAATATTCCACGGCAGACGGGCTTGACCCCGCCCGCCGCGACCGGCTGATCGCCAGCGTCCGCGATGAAGCGCAGGCCTCGGGCGTCGAGGAAGATCTTGGCATTCCCCCGCATGCCTCGCCTGCCGAAGCCATCACCCGCATCGACCGCTTCGTCTGCGACATCAAGGAAAGCCAGTTCGGCGAGGGGCTGCATGTTTTCGGCCGTGGTCAATGCGGCGCGGAAGAACGCGCGGGTCTCTTCGCGGCCCTCGACGGCCAGCGCATCGCCGCCGGCCCCTCCGGGTCGCCCGCGCGCGGGCGGTCGGACGTGCTGCCGACCGGGCGGAACCTCTACACGACCGATCCCCGCGCGGTTCCCTCGCGCGCCGCCCATGCCCAGGGCGTGAAGCTTGCCGAGGAACTGCTGCGCAAACACCTGCAAGACCATGGCGACTGGCCGCGGTCTCTGGTCATCGACCTCTGGGGGTCCGCCACCATGCGCACTGCGGGCGAGGAGTTTGCCATGGCGCTGCACCTCGCGGGCCTTGCGCCGAAATGGGACGAAAGCTCCGAACGCGTCTCGGGTTTCGAGGTGGTCCCCCTCGCCCTCCTCCGCCGCCCCCGCATTGATGTGACCTTGCGCGTTTCCGGCCTGTTCAGAGACGTTTTCCCCGGCCTCGCGCAGCTCTTCGAGGCCGCCGCCGCCGCCCTTGGAAATCGGGACGAGGCGCCCGAGGACAACCCCTACCTGACCGCCAGCCCCCGTGTCTTCGGCCCGAAGCCTGGCCTTTACGGCCTGTCGATGGGCGCGGCGATCGAGGACTATTCCGAAGGCGGACAGGCCCGGGCGGGCGAGGCCTGGCTCGCCGGTTCGGAATGGACTGCCGGAACCGCCGCGCCGCGCCGCGTGCGCGACGCACTCGAGGCGCGCGTGAAGGGCGCCGACGGCTTCGTCCATGTCCAGGACCTTGCCGAAAGCGATCTCTTGCTCGCCTCCGACTATGCCGCGCATGAAGGTGGCTTCGCCGCCGCCGTCGCCCGCCTCGGCGGGGCGGACAAGGCGCTTTACCACCTCGACGCCACCCAACCCGACCGCCCCCGCGCGCGGACGCTGCCCGAAGAGATCGCCCGTGTCGTCCGCGCCCGCGCCGCCGATCCGCGCTGGGCAAGCGGCATGATGGCGCACGGTTTTCGCGGCGCGGCGGAGATTGCGGCAACGCTCGACCACCTCGCGGCCTTCGCCCATCTTGCCCGCGCCGTGCCCGCGCATCTCTTCGATCTCTATCACGAGGCAACGCTTGGCCGAGACGATCTGGTGGCCTTCATGGAGCGCGAGAACCCCCTGGCGCTGCAAGCGATGCGCGACCGCTTCGCCGCGCTCAGGGACGCGGGCCTGTGGATCACGCGCCGCAATTCCATCGCCGCCTCGATGGGGGCACGCGCATGAAAACAGTGTCTGATACACCTGAAATCAGGGGCTGGTGCCCCGGGGCCTTGCGTCCGATGATGTCGGGCGACGGCCTTGTCGTGCGTGTCCGCCCGCGCGGCGGCAGGCTGACGCAGCCGCAGGCCAGGGGCATCGCGGACCTGGCGGCCCGCCATGGCAACGGCCTCATCGACCTCTCTTCGCGCGCCAACGTGCAACTGCGCGGGGTGAGCGCGGACGCACATGGCGCGCTCATCGAGGGGCTGCGCGCCCTTGACCTCATCGACCCTTCGACCGAGGCCGAGGCGCGGCGGAACATCGTGGTGACGCCCCTCTGGACCGAGGGCGACGGCACCACCGATCTTGCCCGCGCCCTGACCGAGGCGCTTATCGCCACCGGCGCGCCGCAGACCCCCGGCAAGTTCGGCTATGCGATCGACTGCGGCGTCGCCCCGGTCCTGCGCGACACATCGGCCGATATCCGCATCGAACGTGACCCGTCCGGCGACCTGATCGTCCGCGCCGATGGTGCTGTCACCGGCGCCCCGGTCACTCCTGAAACCGCCGCGCCGACCGCCCTGCGGCTGGCGGACTGGTTCCTCAGGACCGGCGGCGCACCCGATGGCCGTGGCCGGATGGCCGCGCATCTCGCCCGTGGCGCGATGCTTCCGGCAGAGTTCACCCGGACCCGTTGCATGGAAAAGCCCGCCCCGGCCCCCGTGCCGGGGCCGCGGACCCAAGGCTTCCTCGTCGGCTTCGAATTCGGGCAGATGCAATCCGAAACCTTGTCTATCCTTGCCGAAATCGGCCCGCTGCGCGCCACGCCCTGGCGCATGATCCTGATCGAAGGCGCCCGCCGCGTGCCCGCCCTGGCGGACCTGATCACCATACCGGGGGACCCGCGACAGAATGTTGTTGCCTGTACCGGCGCGCCCTCCTGCCCGCAGGCATTCGTCGTCACGCGCCCGCTCGCGCGGGCGCTCGGCGCCTCGCTCGCCCCCGGCCGACGGCTCCATGTCTCGGGCTGCGCCAAGGGCTGCGCCCATCCCGGCCCTGCCGCGCTGACGCTTGTCGGGCGGCCGGGCGGGACCTTCGACCTGGTCCGCAACGGCACCGCCGCCGACCCGCCCGCCCTGACCGACCTCGCCCCCGAGGGACTCAGCCCCGAACTTCTCTCCGAGTGAGCCAATGCCCCATACCTACCAGACCGACGGCGCCGCCATTTACCTTGAAAGCTTCGCGACGATCCGCGCCGAGGCCGATCTGGCCCGCTTCACCCCCGAGGAAGAAGTGGTGGTGGTCCGCATGATCCATGCCGCCGGGATGGTGGGGCTGGAGGAGCACGTCCGCTTCTCGCCGGGCATGGCGGTCGCCGCCCGGGCGGCGCTGGAGGCCGGCGCGCCGATCCTCTGCGATGCGCGCATGGTCAGCGAGGGGATCACCCGGCCTCGCCTGCCGAAAAACAACGAGGTCATCTGCACGCTGCAGGACCCGCGCGTACCCGCCCTGGCGGAAAGGATGAAGACCACCCGCTCTGCCGCCGCGCTGGAGCTCTGGCGCCCGCATCTGGCGGGGTCCGTCGTGGCCATCGGCAATGCCCCAACCGCCCTGTTCCACCTCTTGAACATGCTCGAAGACCCCGCCTGCCCGCGCCCCGCCGCGATCATCGGCTGCCCGGTGGGTTTCGTGGGTGCCGCCGAATCGAAGGATGCGCTGATGGAAGACCTGCCCGCCCCCTCCGTCATCGTGAAAGGCCGCCTCGGCGGCTCGGCCATCACCGTTGCCGCCGTCAACGCGCTCGCGAGCCGCAAGGAATGAGCGGCGGGCGCATCATCTGCGTGGGCCTCGGCCCGGGGGATCCCGAGCTGATGAGCGTGCGCTCGGACCGGCTGGTGCGGGGCGCGCGCCACGTCGCCTACTTCCGCAAGAAGGGCTACGAAGGCCAGGCGCGGCGTATCGTCGAGGGCATGTTGCGCGCCGATGCAACCGAATATGCGATGGACTATCCGGTTACGACCGAGATCCATTTCTCCGACCCCGAATACAACCGCGTGATGGCGGATTTCTACGATCAATGGGCCAGGAAACTCGCCGTTCTGGCTGAAACAGAGACTGTTCTGGTGCTGTGCGAGGGCGATCCCTTCTTCTACGGCAGCTTCATGCACCTCTACACCCGCCTGCGCGAACAGCGTCCCGTCGAGGTGGTTCCGGGCATTACCGGCATGTCGGGCTGCTGGACCGCGACGGGCGAGCCGATCACCTGGGGCGACGATGTGCTGACGGTCGTCACCGCGACGATGAGCGAGGCCGACCTGACCGTGCGGGCCCGGGAAACCGACGCGCTTGTCGTGATGAAGATCGGCCGCAACCTCGACAAGCTGAAGCGGGCACTCACGGCGGCGGGCCGGTTGAAGGACGCCTGGCTGATCGAACGCGGCACCATGCCCGACCAGAAGGTCCACCGCCTCACCGAGGTGCCGCAGAAGGTTCCCTATTTCTCGATCGTGGTGGTCCATGGCCAGGGGCGGCGGCCATGAGCGGATGGGTGAAGGTCGCGGGCCTCGGCCCCGGAGACGAGGCGATGGTCACCGAACAGGTGCGCGCGGCCCTGGCCGAGGCAACCGATGTCGTGGGCTACATTCCTTACGTCGCCCGCATCGCCGGACGCCCCGGCCTGACGCTGCATCCTTCCGACAACCGCGTCGAACTGGACCGCGCCAACCATGCGCTCGACATGGCGGCGGCGGGCAGGCGTGTGGTCATCGTTTCGTCCGGCGATCCGGGCGTCTTCGCCATGGCCGCGGCACTGTTCGAGGCCCTGGAGGCGCGGCCCGATCCGGATGCGGTCGACATCGAGATCCTGCCCGGCATCACCGCGATGCTCGCCGCCGCCGCGCGGCTGGGCGCGCCCCTGGGCCATGATTTCTGCGCGATCAATCTCAGCGACAATCTCAAACCCTGGGAGCTGATCGAAAAACGCCTGCGCCTTGCCGCTGAGGGCGGCTTCGCCATGGCCTTCTACAACCCCCGTGCCGCGTCGCGCCCCGGGCGGTTCGAACGGGTGCTGGAGATCTTGCGGCAAGCGCTGCCGGGCCATGTGCTGATCGCCTTCGCGCGGGCGGTGACGACCGGCGAGGAGCGGCTGCTGACCGTGCCGCTTTCCGAGGCGACGGCCGACATGGCCGACATGCGCACCATGGTGATCGTCGGCAATGCCGACACGCGGCGCGTCGGGCGCTGGATCTATTCGCCGAGGCGGGCGGGATGAGCCTTAAGCCAGCCCATCACCCCGCCGACCGTGGCCCGGACCGTGCGGTCCGGCACTGCCGGCCGGTCCACCAGAATCACCGGCAGTCCCAAAGTGCGCGCCGCTTTCAGCTTGGCCTCGGCGCCCGCGCCGCCGGCATTCTTCGCGACCACATGGGTGATGCGATGGCCGCGCATCAGCGCAAGGTCGCCCGCCTCGGTGAACGGCCCGCGCGCGATCACCGCCTGGGCGTCTGGCAAAGGCAGCGGGCCATCGGGCGGATCGACGAGGCGCAGAAGGTAATGGTGCCGGGGCTTCGCGGAAAAGGGGATCAGGTTTTGCTTGCCGATGGCCAGGAAGACCCGGGCCGGATCTTCGGGCAGGGCGTCGACGGCGGCCGGGATATCCGGCACATGGCGCCAGTCATCGCCCGGACCCGCCACCCAGGCCGGACGCTCCAGCGCACAGAGCGGGATGCCCGTCCGGGCGCAGGCCTCAACGGCGTTTCGGCTCATCTGCGCCGCGAACGGATGGGTGGCGTCGATCACATGGGTGATCGCTTCGCCGCGCAGGTAGGCAATCAGGCCTTCCACTCCGCCGAAGCCGCCGATCCGGGTCGCAAGCGGCTGGCCGACGGGGGCACCTGTGCGCCCGGCATAGGAAAAGACCGCCGGAATGCCCGCCCCGGCCACGGTGCGGGCAAGGGCGCTGGCCTCTGTGGTGCCGCCGAGGATGAGGAGGCGCGTCATGTCTGATCCCTGGCTGACGATCATCGGGCTTGGCGAAGATGGACCGGCGGGGCTGCCGGACGCAAGCCGCGCCGCGCTGGCGGCCGCAGATGTGATCTTCGGCGGTCCGCGTCATCTGGCGCTTGTGGCGGCAGGCACCCGGGGCCGCGACTGGCCGATCCCGTTCAGAATAGACCCTGTTCTGGCCGAAAAAGGCAGGAAGGTGGCGGTTCTCGCTTCGGGCGATCCCTTCTGGTTTGGCGTCGGCGGCAGCCTTGCACAGTGCCTGTCTCCGGGGGAATGGACCTGCCACCCTGCCCCCTCGACCTTCTCCCATGCCGCCGCGCGGCTGGGCTGGCGGATCGAGGAGGCGCTGTGTTTCGGCCTTCATGCGGCGCCCTTCGAACGGATCCGGCCAGTCCTGACGCGCGGGCAAAGGCTCATCTGCCTGATGCGTGATGGCGCGGCGGTGGCGCGCCTGGCGGTCTGGCTGACCGAGCAGGGCTTCGGCCCCTCCAGCCTGACCGTTCTGGAGGCGCTCGGCGGCCCGCGCGAGCACGTCAGGCGGACCTTGGCCGAAGCTTTTGCCCTGACCGGCGTTGCCCACCCGGTCGCCCTGGCAATCGAGGTGAAGGGTGCGCGCGGGCTTCCGCGGTCGTCTGGCCTGCCGGACGAACTTTTCGAGACCGACGGTGTGATGACCAAGCGCCCGGTCCGGGCGCTGACCCTGTCCGCGCTGGCGCCGCGCGCGGGCGAGGTCTTGTGGGACCTTGGCGCGGGCTCGGGCTCGATCTCGGTCGAATGGTGCCTGGCCGCGCCCGGCACCCGGGCCCATGCGGTCGAGGCGCGCGCCGATCGCGCCGCGATCATCGGGCGCAATGCCGAACGGTTCGGGGTGGACCATCGCCTGCATCTGACGCAGGGCGAGTGGCGGGAGAAGCTGGCCACGCTTCCCGCGCCGGACGCTGTCTTTGTCGGCGGTGGAGCGGATCTGGCCGGAATAGAGACTGTTTTCAACTTGATCCCGGCGGGATCGCGCATCGTCGCCAATGCGGTGACGCTGGAATCGGAAGCCGCCCTGACCGGCGCCCAGGCGGCATTCGGGGGCAGGCTCCTGCGGATCGACCTGGCGAGCATGGATATGCTCGGCCGGATGCGGGGCTGGCAGCCGAGCCGACCGGTCGTGCAGTGGAGTGTCGGGACATGAGGGTCGCGGGCTTCGGCTTTCGCAGTACCGCGACGCTGGCCTCGCTGCTGGACGCGCTCGATCGCGCGGGGGGCGAGGTCGGGCTGCTCGCGACGGCCGAGGAAAAGGCCGGCGCGCCGGTCGCCGGGGCCTTCGCGGCCCGGCTGGGGCTGGACCTCGTGCCGGTGTCGCGCGAAAGGCTGGCCGGGGCCGACGTCCTGACGCGGTCCGCCAGGGTGATGGCGCGTTTCGGCACCGGATCGGTCGCGGAGGCGGCAGCCCTGGTGGCGGCGGGGCGCGGAGCCAGGCTTGTCGGGCCGCGCGTGGTGTCGGGCGACGGGCTGGCGACAGTGGCGATTGCGGAAAGGGATGGAGAATGACGGTTCATTTCATCGGGGCGGGACCGGGCGCGGCCGATCTGATCACCATCCGGGGGCGCGATCTGATCGCATCCTCGCCGGTCTGCCTCTACGCGGGCTCGCTGGTGCCCGAGGCGATCCTCGCGCATTGCCCGCCGGGCTGCCGGATCGTCAATACCGCGCCCCTGTCGCTGGACGAGATCGTGGCCGAGATCGCCGCGGCCCATGCTGCGGGCAAGGATGTGGCGCGGCTGCATTCGGGCGACCTATCGGTCTGGTCGGCGATGGGCGAGCAGCTGCGGCGGCTGAGGGCGCTGAACATTCCCTATGACGTGACGCCGGGCGTGCCGTCCTTCGCGGCGGCGGCGGCGGCGCTCGGGGCGGAACTGACCCTGCCCGGCGTCGCGCAATCTGTGGTGCTGACCCGGACTTCGGGCCGGGCCACCGCGATGCCGGCGGGCGAGACATTGGAGAATTTCGCCCGCACCGGCGCGGTGCTGGCGATCCATCTGTCGATCCATGTGCTGGAGGATGTGGTGGCGGAACTTGTGCCGCACTATGGGCCCGATTGCCCGGTCGCGGTGATCTGGCGCGCGACCTGGCCCGATCAGCGCATCGTGCGCGCGACGCTCGCCACGCTGAAGACCGCGATCGGGGCGGAGATGGAGCGCACGGCGCTGATCTTCGTCGGCCGGTCGATCGGGGCGGAATCGTTCGGCGAGAGCAGGCTTTATGCGGGCGATTACGACCGGCGCTACCGCCCGGTGGGTACCGATCCGCGTTTTCCGGAGGCCCCGTGAGGTTCGTGCGGGTTTCGTCCCGCCTGCGGCGGGCCGACCCGCCGGGGGACGCTGTCCCCCGGACCCCCTGGAGTATTTTCGGACAGAACGTGGAGGCAGGGTCATGATACCGCCCGGGCTGATCATTTCGGCGCCCGCCTCGGGGACCGGCAAGACCACGCTGATGCTGGGGCTTCTCGCGGCCCTCCGGGCGCGGGGGCTGACGGTGCAGCCGTTCAAGAACGGGCCGGATTACATCGACCCGGCCTTTCACAGGGCGGCCTCGGGGCGGTCCTCCTGGAACCTCGAAAGCTGGGCGATGGATGCGGGGCGGATCGCCGGGCTGATCGGCGAGGCGGAGGGGGCGGACCTGATCCTGGCCGAAGGGTCGATGGGGCTTTTCGACGGGGTGGCCCTGCCCGGCGAGGCGGGGACCGGGGCCAGCGCCGATATCGCGGCGCTGACCGGCTGGCCGGTGGTGCTGGTGCTCGATGTCTCGGGGCAGGCGCAGTCGGCGGCGGCGGTGGCGCGGGGCTTTGCCGCGATGCGCGACGGGGTGCGGCTGGCGGGCGTGGTGCTGAACCGGGTGGCCTCGCCGCGCCATGAGGCGCTGGTGCGGGGCGGCATGGCGGCTGCGGGCATCACCGTCTTCGGCGCGCTGCCGCGCCGCGCCTCGATCGAGATGCCCGAGCGGCATCTGGGCCTCGTGCAGGCAGAAGAGACGCCGGAGCTTGACCGGATCGTCGCCGAGGCCGGGGCCTTCGTCACCGGGCATGTCGATCTGGACGCGCTGATGGCCGCGGCGGCGCCGACCGGTCTGGCGGGGCCGCCCCTGCCGGTCGTGCCGCCCGGCCAGCGGATCGCGCTGGCGCGGGATGCGGCCTTTTCCTTCGTCTATCCCCATCTTCTGGACGGCTGGCGCCGGGCGGGGGCGGAGATCCTGCCCTTCTCGCCGCTGGCCGACGAGGCGCCGGACGCCTCTGCCGATTGCTGCTGGCTGCCGGGCGGCTATCCCGAGCTGCATGGCGGGCGGCTGGCGGCGGCGGAGCGGTTCCGGGCGGGGCTGCGCGCCTTCGCCGGAACCCGCGCCGTCCATGGCGAATGCGGGGGCTATATGGCGATGGGGGCGGCGATCGTGGATGCGCGCGGCGCGCGGCACGAGATGGCGGGGCTTTTGGGGCTTGTCACCTCCTACGAGAAGCGGCGGATGCATCTGGGCTACCGGCTGGCGACGCTGGAGGCGCCGGTGCCGGGCTTTGCCGCCGGTGCGCGGCTCAGGGGTCACGAATTCCACTATTCGACAATCCTCGATCAACCGGATAGGACGCTCGCCAGCGTTCGCGATGCGAATGGCGAGGCGGTGGCCGAGACCGGATCGCGCCGGGGCCTGGCCACTGGCACCTTCTTTCACCTGATCGCGGAGGCGACATGAGCGGATTTGTCAGTTTCGTCTCTTCCGGCCCGGGCGATCCGGAGCTGCTGACGCTGAAGGCGGTGGACCGGCTGCAGAAGGCCGACGCGGTCCTCTTCGACGACCTGTCCTCGGGCCCGATCCTGACCCATGCGCGCACGGGCGCCGATCTGGTGGGCGTGGGCAAACGGGCAGGCCGCCCCTCGCCCAAGCAGGATCATGTGAGCCGCCTTCTGGTCGATTACGCTAGGTCGGGCGCGCGGGTGGTGCGGCTGAAGTCGGGGGATTCGGGGCTTTTCGGCCGGCTTGAGGAAGAGATCATCGCCTGCCGCGAGGCGGGCATCGCCTATGAGATCATCCCGGGCGTGACCTCGGCCATGGCGGCGGCGGCGGCGGCGGGCATTCCGCTGACCCGGCGGCTGACGGCGCGGCGCGTGCAGTTCGTGACGGGCCATGACGTGACCGGCGCGCTGCCCGAGGATCTGAATATCGCGGCGCTGGCCGACCCCACTGCTACGACGGTGATCTTCATGGGCAAGCGCACGTTCGGGGAGCTGTGCCGGCGGCTGACCGGGGCGGGCCTGTCGCCCGAGACGCCCGCACTGCTGGCCGAAAGCGTCTCTACCCCGGCCCAGAAGCTGGTGCGCGGCACGCTTGCCTCGATGGAGCGGCTGATCGCCGAGGAAGCGGCGGACGGGCCGGCGCTGATCCTGATCGGGCCGCTCGTCGCGCCATGAGCGTGGTGGCGACCATCTGCGCCTCCTGTCCGGCCGGGCGGGCGGGGCTGGCGGCCAGGGTCCGCGACCGGTTGCAGCCGCTGGGCGTCACGGTGCAGGAAACCGACTGCATGTCGGGCTGCGCGCGGCCCTCGACACTCGCCTTCCGTGCGCCGGGCAAGGTGGCCTACCTTTTCGGCGAGATCACCGGGGCCGACCTGCCCGAGATAGAGGCTTTCGCGCGGCTTTATCTCGCCTCGACCGATGGCACTTTCCCCGATGCGCGGCTGCTGGGCGGGCTGCGGCTGAAGGCGATCGCGCGGATACCGGGATAGTCTCGGCCCGCCTGCAGCGGACCGACCCGTGCGAGGGGGCCCCGGGGATATTTGCGAACCGAAGTAGGCGCCGGGTCGTTTTGCGCCCTCGCGCCGACGCTTTCGGCCTTGACCGGGCGGGCCTTCCGGGCGCAGATGGTTCCGTACGGTGCCCCACGGCGCGAAGCGTCCGGGGCTGAAACGGGAATGGGGAAGGGTGGACCAAAGGCGGCACCCGGAGCCCCAACCGCCCCCGCGACTGTAAGCGGCGAGCGGCTTTCCATCAGGCCACTGGGAGTTTCCCGGGAAGGCGGAAAGCATCGCTTCGACCCGCGAGTCAGGAGACCGGCCGTGCGGGAGTGAAACGCGAAAGCCGTCGGGTGTGACGGCATGAAGGAGAAACTGATGAACGCGCTTAACCAGACCGCCGCCAAATCCGCCTCGGGTCTTCTGTCCATCCTCTTCGTGACGCTCATTGGCGGCGCGATCCTCTTCGCCGCGGGCCATGCCCAGTCGGCGACGCTGCATGACGCGGCGCATGACATGCGTCACGCGACCGGCTTCCCCTGCCACTAAGGTCGGACGAACGGTCTCAGACATGATCCAACGTATGCTGGCTGGCGCCTTGTTCGCCGGCTGTGCGGCGGGGCTGCTTGCGGCCCTGCTGCATTTCGCTTTCGTCCAGAACGTGCTGCTTCTGGCCGAGGAATATGAATCGGGCACGCTGGTACATTTCCAGGGTGCTCAGGGTGGGGACGGCCATTCGCATGACCATGCGGCGACCGGCGAGACGGCGGCGGAAGCCGATCAACCGTCGGGTGCCGGGGCAGCCGAGACCGGTCACGACCATGCGGCCACCGACGGCGAAGGGGCATCGCCCGTGAAGCGCAATGCGCTGACGGTCATGTTCTTCATGCTCACCTATACCGGCTATGCGATGGTCCTCGTGGCCGGGCTGGCGCTTGCGGCGCAGATGGGCATCACGGTGGGCGCTGCCGAAGGCGTGCTCTGGGGGATCGCTGGCTTCGTGACCTTCCAGTTCGCGCCGGCCATGGGGCTGGCGCCGGAACTGCCGGGCACCGTCGCGGCCGATCTGGGCGAACGGCAGGTCTGGTGGTGGTCGACGGTCGTCTGCACCGGCGCGGGGCTGGCGCTACTGGCCTATGGGCGCACGCTTCTGACCGCGCTGGCGGCCGGCGCGCTTCTGGCCGCGCCGCATGTGATCGGCGCGCCGGAGCTCGATCAGTTCTTCGGCACCGCACCACCGGAGCTGGCGGCGAAATTCGCCGCGCGGGTCCTGGGGGCGGCGCTGGTGACCTGGGCCGTCATGGGCTGGATCGCCGCCAAGCTCTGGAGCGGCAAGGCCGCGGCCTGACACCGGCTGACACTGAAACACGGCCCCGCGCATGGACTTGCGCGGGGCCTTTTGCCAGAAGGGCGGGAGGAGGGAGAGATGATAGACCTGTCGCTCGTCGGCATCGGCACCGGCAACCCCGACCATCTGACCCTGCAGGCGATCAAGGCGCTGAATGGCGCCGACCTGATCCTGATCCCGCGCAAGGGCGAGACCAAGGCTGACCTGGCCGAGCTGCGCCGGACAATCGTGGCCGATGTCGTCACCAACCCCGCCACCCGGATCGCGGAATTCGACCTGCCGGTCAGGGACGAAGCCGTCCCGAGCTACCGGGCGCGCGTCGATGACTGGCACGATGCGATCGCATTGGTCTGGAAAGACACTATTCTTGCCGAAATTGGCCCGTCAGGCCGGGTCGCGCTGCTCGTATGGGGCGATCCGTCGCTGTATGACAGCACCTTGCGGATTGCCGAACGGGTTGGCCGAACCCTGCCGCTGGCCATCAAGGTCATTCCCGGCATCACGTCGCTGCAGGCGCTGACGGCGGCTCACGCCATTCCGGTCAATGAAATCGGCGCGCCCTTCACCGTCACCACCGGCCGTCGCTTGCGCGAGGAAGGCTGGCCTGCAGGTGCGGACACGCTGGCGATCATGCTCGACGGCGACTGCGCCTTCCGCACGCTCGACCCGGCGGGCGTGACCATCTGGTGGGGCGCCTACGTGGGCATGAGGGAAGAGATCATCCTGTCCGGCCCGCTCGCCGACATGGCGGACCAGATCATCGCCACCCGCGCCGAGGCGCGGGCGCGCCATGGCTGGATCATGGATATCTATATCCTCAGACGTCAGGCCTGACGAATCGTATCGCCGGGCTGCAGGACCGGGGTCAGTTCCACACGCTCGCCGCCGATCATCTCGGAATGGCCGTGGCCCGCGATGATCTGTGCGGCCTGGCGGCCGATCTCGCGGCGGCAGGCGTCCATCGTGGCGAGCCTGCGCGGCAGACCGTCCAGCAGATCGACGCCGTTGAAGCCTGCAAGCCCGATCTTGCCGGGCACGTCGAGGCCCCTTTCGAGGCACCACAAGAGGCCGCCCGCCCCGATCATATCGTTGGAATAATAGAGAAAATCGAGGTCCGGCGTGCGCGCCAGCATCGCTTCGGTCATCTCGCGGCCCTTCAGAAGCGCCGATCCGCCCGAATAGAATTCGCGGTCGGCAAGCTCGATCCCCGCTTCGGCGAGCCCCGCCTCGAACCCTTCGAGCCGCTTCCGCGCCCTGTGGTCGTGCGGCATCTTGGTGCCGAGAAAGCCGATGCGCCGGTAGCCCGCCTTCACGATGGCGCGCGCCATCTCCAGCCCTGCACGCTTGTGGGAAATCCCCACCACGCTGTCGATCGCCTCGCCGTCCACATCCATGATCTCGACAATCGGGATGCCCGAATTTTCCAGCATCGCACGGGCGGCGGGCGTATGCTCCAGCCCCGCCACGATCACCCCCGACGGCCGCCAGGACAGCATTTCATAAAGGACCGCCTCTTCCTTCTCGCCCGAATAGTTGGTCACGCCGAAGACCGGCTGCAGGCCGGTATCCTCAAGCACTTCGGAAATGCCGCTCAGCACTTCGGGAAAGACGAGGTTGGACAGGGACGGCACGATCACCGCCACAAGGTTCACCCGCTGCGAGGCAAGCGCACCGGCGATCTTGTTCGGCACATAGCCAAGCTGGCGTGCGGCCTCCAGCACCCGTTCGCGGGTCGCCTCGCTCACGTCGCCGCGATTCCTCAGCACCCGGCTGACCGTCATTTCCGAAACGCCCGACGCCTCCGACACGTCACGCAGGGTCAGGGTCCGCTTCGGATCGTTGGATGCCATGTCTGCCGCCCTTTCTGTCCTTGCGATTAGCTAATGAGGATCGGCCCCGTGACGCAAGCCGAAACCTCACCGACGAAGGTGGGGGGCGGCGCGTTGCGTGCCGGTGCGGGCACAGCTACGGTCCGTTCGGTGCGGGATTCGGTGAAGGATCGACGCCGAGGGGAAGACATGCGCAAGGCCGGATGGCAGTTCTGGGTGGATCGTGGCGGTACGTTCACCGATATCGTTGCGCGTCGGCCGGACGGATCGCTCAGGTCGCACAAGCTCCTTTCGGATAACCCCGAACGTTACGAAGATGCCGCAGTTCAGGGCATTCGGGACCTTCTGGGTCTACGGCCGGGCGAAGCGATCCAGGCGGGAACCATCGACGCGGTCAAGATGGGCACGACCGTGGCGACCAACGCCCTTCTGGAACGCAAGGGCGACCGCACGGTTCTTCTGATCACCAGGGGCATGCGCGACCTTCTCAGGATCGGTTACCAGAACCGCCCAAGGCTCTTCGATCTGCAGATCGTGCTGCCCGAGCTTCTCTATGACGAGGTGATCGAGGTCGAGGAACGGCGCGCCGCCGATGGCAGCATCGTCACCCCGCTTGATGCCGAAGCGGCCCGTGCGGCCCTGGCCGCAGCCCATGACAGGGGCTTCCGTTCGGTTGCCGTGGCGCTGATGCATGCCTATCGTTTCCCCGATCACGAACGGACCATCGGCGCCATCGCGCGCGCGATCGGCTTTTCGCAGGTCTCGCTCAGCCACGAGGTCAGCCCGCTGATCAAGCTCGTCTCGCGCGGCGATACGGCGGTGGTCGACGCCTATCTCTCGCCCATCCTGCGGCGCTATGTCGGGCAGGTCAGCGATGCGCTTGGCGCCGATCACGGCGGCTGCAAGGCGCTGATGTTCATGCAGTCGAACGGCGGCCTGACGGACGCGGCCCTCTTTCAGGGGAAGGATGCAATCCTGTCGGGCCCGGCGGGTGGCGTCGTCGGCATGGTCCGCACCGCCGAAGAGGCCGGGTTCGCGCGGCTCATCGGCTTCGACATGGGCGGCACATCCACCGATGTCTGTCACTACGCGGGCGCCTATGAGCGTTCGTTCGAGACCGAGGTCGCCGGGGTGCGGATGCGCGCGCCGATGATGTCCATTCACACGGTCGCGGCCGGTGGCGGCTCGATCCTGTCCTACCGGCAGGGCCGCATGCAGGTCGGCCCCGAAAGCGCGGGCGCCAATCCCGGCCCGGCGAGCTATCGCCGGGGCGGTCCGCTGACCGTGACCGATTGCAACGTGGTGCTGGGCAAGTTGCAGCCCGATCAGTTCCCCGCCGTCTTCGGCCCGGGCGGCAACGAGCCGCTGGATGCCGACGCCGCGCGCGCGAAGTTCCGCCAGCTCGCCGCCGGGATCGCGGCAGAGACCGGCGAAGCGCCCATGGCGGTCGAGGCGCTGGCCGAGGGCTTCCTGCGCATCGCGGTCGAGAACATGGCCAATGCGATCAAGAAGATTTCTGTGCAGCGCGGCTATGACGTGACCAGATACACGATGAACTGTTTCGGCGGTGCTGGCGGCCAGCATGCCTGTCAGGTCGCCGACGTGCTGGGGATGGAAAGCATCTATATCCACCCGTTCGCGGGCGTCCTGTCGGCCTTCGGCATGGGCCTTGCCGATATCCGCACCATCCGCGAACACCAGTTCGCCAGGCCCCTGTCGGCAAGTGCCGACGCCCGCGCGGTGCTCGACCGGATCGGCGGCGATGCGCGCGCCGAAGTCCTGGGGCAGGGCATCACCGAAGACCGGATCGCGGTGATCGAGACCGCGCATATCCGCACCCCCGGCTCGCACCAGACCCTGCCGGTTCCCTTCGGGCCGGAGGCAGAGATGCGCGCGGGCTTCGACCGTGCCCACCAGCAACGGTTCGGCTTCGTCCCCGATTACGACCGCCTGATCATCGACCTTCTGACCGCCGAGGCCGTGGGCTCGACCGGCGAAGGCGCGGCGCTGGCGATACCGCCCGCCGATGACGCGCCCGCCCTTCTGGCGCGGATGTTCACCCAAGGTGCCTGGCGCGACGTGCCGCTTGTCCAGCGCGGCGCCCTGCGTGCGGGCGACCGGGTGGACGGCCCCGCCATCATCGTGGAACCCACGGGCACCAACGCGGTCGAACCCGGCTGGCAGGCAGAGGGCCTGCCCTGCGGCGGTCTGGTCCTTCGCCGCACCCTGCCGCTCGACCGGAAGGAAGCGATCGGCACATCGGTCGATCCGGTGATGCTCGAGGTCTTCAACAACCTCTTCATGTCGATCGCCGATCAGATGGGGGCGACGCTGGCCAACACCGCCTATTCGGTCAACATCAAGGAACGCTACGATTTCTCCTGCGCGATCTTCGATGCCACGGGCGATCTGGTCGCCAACGCGCCGCATGTGCCGGTGCATCTGGGCTCCATGTCCGATTCTGTGCGCACCGTCCTGCGCGAGAATGCGGGCAAGATCCGCCCCGGCGACGTCTTCATGATGAACAACCCCTATAACGGCGGCACCCATCTGCCCGACGTGACCGTCATCACCCCGGTTTTCGACGCGGCCGGAGAGAGGATCATCTTCCTTACCGCCTCGCGCGGCCACCACGCCGACATCGGCGGCAAGACCCCCGGTTCCTCACCGCCCGACTCGCGCCATATCGACGAGGAGGGCGTGCTGATCGACAATTTCCTCCTGGTCGACCGCGGGGTGCTGCGCGAGGCCGAAACCCGCGCGCTTCTCGCATCCGGCCGCTATCCCTGCCGCAATATCGACGAAAACATGGCCGACCTCGCCGCCCAGATCGCGGCCAACGCGACCGGCGCGGCAGAGCTGACGCGGATCACCGGCCAGTTCGGCCTGCCGGTCGTGCAGGCCTACATGGGCCATGTCCAGGACAATGCCGAAGAAAGCGTGCGCCGCGTCCTTGACGTGCTGAAGGACTGTGCCTTCACCTACCCGCTCGACAGCGGCGCCCGGATCGCGGTGAGGATCTCGGTCGACCATGCCGCCCGCAGGGCGCTCGTCGATTTCACCGGCACCTCGCCCCAGGACCAGTTCAACTACAACGCCCCCTTCTCGATCTGCCGCGCCGTGGTGCTCTATGTCTTCCGCACCCTTGTCGGCGCCGACATCCCGATGAACGAGGGCTGCCTGAAGCCGATCGAGATCCGCGCACCGCAAGGCTCGATGATCAACCCCGCCTATCCGGCCGCCGTCATCTCCGGCAATACCGAGGTCAGCCAGGCCATCGCCGATACGCTTTACGGCGCCTTGGGCGTGATCGCGGGCAGCCAGGGCACGATGAACAATTTCGTCTACGGCAATGCGCGGCTGCAGAATTACGAGACCATCTGCGGCGGCACCGGCGCGGGCGCGGGCTTCGACGGCGCCAGCGCCGTCCACAGCCACATGACCAACACCCGCATGACCGACCCCGAAGTCCTGGAGACCCGCTTCCCGGTCCGGGTCGAGGAATTCTCGATCCGCCGCGGCTCGGGCGGCGCGGGCCGCTGGCGCGGCGGCGACGGCATCACCCGCCGCCTGCGGTTTCTGGAGGAGGTGACGGTAACCGTCCTGTCCTCGCACCGCGTGGTCCCGCCCCACGGCGCGGCAGGCGGGCAGCCCGGGTCCTGCGGCGAGAACCTGATCGAGCGGTCAGGCGGCGGCATCATCCCCCTCAGGGGCAATGACGAGGCGCTGATGGCACCGGGCGACATCTTCGTCATGCACACGCCCGGCGGCGGCGGTTACGGCAAGCTGTGAAGCTGGACCGCTTGCGACAGCCAAAGAGATAGCCCCTGCCCGTCGGTCGTCTGCGGTCTTTCGACGCCGCGTCCGGCGCGGTCACCCGGCACGTCCGGGCATCGTTCTTGAATAGAATGCGGATCAGCCGCCGCCAGGATCTTGCGCGCCATCCCCGCACCGCACAAAGGGCCGCCGCTCGACAGGCAGGGTGCGTTGGCCTGATGGCCTTGTTGCGATGAAAGCGCCGGTCCCGTCTGCTGCGGCCCGGGTCGACGCCCGCATTCGTCGACAGTGCTTCAGTTCAGCCGCACCTGCAGCGGGTAGCGGCCATTCTCGAAGTCACCGAAGAGGTCCGGCAGGTCGGGATGGCCGACCGGGCCACCCGCATCGTCGGGCACGAGATTCTGTTCCGAGACATAGGCGACATAGTAATTGTCGCTGTTCTCAGCCAGCAGGTGATAGAAGGGCTGGTTTTTCGCAGGCCGACTGTCCTCGGGAATGGCGGCATACCATTCCTCGGTATTGGCAAACATCGCATCGACATCGAACACCACGCCCCGGAAGGCGTGCTTGCGATGCCGGAGCACTTGCCCCAGATGATATTTCGCTTGCGTTTTCAGCATAGTCTCAGCCCCTAGCCTACAAATACTCCCGCGAGGGCGCCAAGTCCAATCCATTGCGCAGGGCCGGGGGAAACAGTTTGTGACGCCTCGTCCGACAGTCCGGCGCCTTCAGGGACGGCTTTGTGATTTCCCCTGCGGGGCAATTCGGGTAAGCTCTGCAAAAAACAAGAGCAGACCTGAGGCAGTATGAAGAAGTTTCTCCGTCTTGCGGTGCTTATGGCGCTTGTCTCCTGTGGCGGCGGCGAACGAACCGCGCCGCGCGATCTGGACAATGCCTGCGCGATCCTTGGCGAACGTCCGCATTACTTGCGCGCGCTTGAGGCAACCGAACGCCGCTGGGGCATTCCCCGCCACGTTCTGATGGCCGCAATCCATCAGGAATCGAAATTCATCGGCAATGCCAAGACCCCGCACAAGTTTGCCCTGGGGATCATCCCGATGGGCCGTCAGAGTTCCGCCTATGGCTACAGCCAGGCGATTGACGGCACCTGGGACGATTACCGCCAGGCGACCGGCCGCTTCGGCGCCAGGCGCAACCGCTTCGACGATGCCGCCGATTTCATGGGCTGGTACATGAACGAGGCGGTGACCAAGCTCGGCCTGTCGCCCTATGACGCGACGAGCCTGTATCTCGCCTATCACGAGGGGCTTGCAGGCTACGGCCGCGGCTCTCACCTGCAGAAGGCTTGGCTGATGCGGGTGGCCGCGAATGTGGGCGAACGGTCGCAGACCTATCAGAACCAGCTGATCGCCTGCGGCAAGTTCTAGGTCAGTTCAGGCCGCGCGCTCGCATTTCGTCGTCGATGAGGAAGGTGGAAGGCGGATAGTTCCCGCCTTCCGTCAACTTGTCGAGCAGAACGGTGGTTTGCCCGCCCGTCTCGTCCGTCACCACCCATTGCCTGAGCGCAACGGGGTTCGCCGAAAAGCCAAGCGCCAGCGTGCCATATTCCGGATGGACCGGATCCTGGGCGGTGACGATGGTCAGCGCCCCTTCCTCGGTATGGCCCACCACCATCCGCGCCGCCTTGAGGTCGATCCTGCGGCCGAGGATCAGGTTCAGCGGTGTCTTGGACAGCGGATATTGCTCGGGCGGCTGGTTCGATTTCGCGTCGAAGATCGCGACCTGGCCCGACGAGGCCAGCACCACGGTCTTGTCAGGCCTCTCATATTCGAACCGCATCCGGCCCGGGCGGCGGATGATCACCTTGCCCTTCGCGCCCGACCCGTCGGGGTTGATCTGGGTAAAGGTCGCCTCGGCGGTCGTCAGCCCGTTCAGATAGGCCGAAATCGCGTCGAGCGAGAGTTTTTCCGCCTGCGCGGGCAGGGCGACAAAGGTGACAAGGGCCGAGGCCAGAAGGGTGCGTCTGTTCATCATGGCGCCAATCTAGGGTGGCCCCGGTGGTTATGCCATAACCGGCCGCGCGCGGGTGGCGAATGTCCGCCACCCCCCCGCTCGGCCGCGGGCGCCGATCAGATCGAGGCGTCGATCCAGTTCTTCAGCGCCGCCTTCGGCGCCGCGCCAACCTTGTTCGACACGACCTGGCCATCCTTGAACAGGAACAGCGCCGGAATGCCGCGCACGCCGAACTGGGTCAGCAGGTCGGGGTTCTCGTCGGCGTTGACCTTGGCGATCTTCACCTTGCCGGCATATTCGGCGGACAGCTCCTCAAGCGACGGGCCGATCTGCTTGCAGGGCCCGCACCATTCCGCCCAGAAATCGACAACGACCGGAACGTCCGACTTGCGGACTTCGGCGTCAAAGGTGGCATCGGTAACGGCGACGGTGGCCATGATCTTCTCCGGATTCTCGTGTGTGGAAGGATGAGGTCGGGTAAGGAACGTAGGTCTGCCACCCGGCCCCGTCAAGGGAGTGTGGCGGCATGAAGTGCCTTCCTCACGATATTGAGAGGAACCGGCATCAGTTCCGCCGTTTCGGTCCAGAGGACCGCGACCTCCACCTGCCGGTCGGGGTAGATGGAAGCAAGCATCGCCGCATAGGCGCCAAGCTGGCTGAGGATGCCAGCGGGAATCTCCTCGGCGCGCGCGGGCACCATGCGGTTCGATTTGAAATCGACGGCAAGCACCCGGTCGGGCGCCACGATCAACCGGTCGATCGTCCCCGCCACAAGCCGCCCGTCCAGCGCGGGTACGCGCGCTGCCAGTTCGACCTCGGCATGGCTGCCGGGTCCGAAAAGCGAAACCAGGGCGGGATCGGCAAGAAGGGCCGTGGCGCGCCGGAAAACAGTCTCTGTTTCGGCTGACAAGGGCCCGAGGACCCGCCGGGCGACCCCTTCCCTCTCGGTCTCGGCCGCCCCGGGCAGATGTTCGAGCAATTGGTGGAGCGCCGTTCCCAGCCGCTTCGCCGCCTCCTGATCCAGCCCCGCCTCGCCGGGCAGGGCCTTGGGGCCGGGCAGGGCCGATGGCGACAGCGCCCGCTCCGGCTGCGACCCGGCCACCGCCACCCGTATCGCCCAATCGGGAACGGTCGCCGCGACCGGCGCCTCGCGCATCGATGCCGCAACGGGCTCCGGCCATTGCCCCCATTCGACCCGCTTGCCGCGTCCGAACGACCACAACTCGCCCGCAGGCGGCAGCGCGGCGGCGCCCGCATGCCCCATCCCCGCCTCGACCAGCCGGTACCAGCTTTCATCGCCCTTCCCGACATCGCCCGCCGCGCAGACGATCAGCCAGCTTTCCGCCCGCGTCATCGCCACATAGAGAAGCCGCATCCATTCTTCCCGCTCGGCCTCGCGCCGCGCCTCGGCCAATGAGGCAAGCAGGGGCGGCTTGGCATCGTCGGCCATCCGCCAGAAGGCGCCCTCCCTCGACGCCACCACCGAGCCGCGTTCGCGCGACGACCATTTGGCCGTATCGGGCAGGATCACCACCGGCGCCTCCAGCCCCTTGGCGCCATGGACCGTCATCACCCGGATCGCCCGCGCCGTGCCGTCATGGCGCCGCTTCACCTCGACATCGCCCGATTGCATCCAGACGAGGAAGCCCGTGAGGCTCGGCACGCTCGCCTGCTCATAGGTCAAGGCCTCGGCCAGAAGCGCGTCGATCGCATCCTCCGCCTCGATGCCCAGCCGGGCCAGCAGCCTGCGGCGGCCGTCGTGGCGGGTCAGCAGCCGTTCGATCAGCTCATAGGGCCTGAGGTAATCCGCCTGATCGCGCAGATCGGCGATCACCGCACGTGCCGCCTCCGCGGCTGCCCCTTCCGCGCCGCGCAGGGCCTGCCACAGATAGGTTCCGGTCGCTCTCGGCTGGGCCAGCCGGTAAAGCGCATCCTCCGACCAGCCGAACAGGGGCGAGCGCAGCGCGGCGGCGAGCGACAGATCGTCTTCCGGCAGCGCCAGGAACGACAGAAGCGCCAGGATATCCTTCACCGCCAGCTGATCGCCCAAAGTCAGCCGGTCGGCCCCGGCGACCTCCAGACCCGCCGCCTTGCAGCACCGCACCAGTTCGTGAAACAGCGCCCCCCTCCGCCGCACCAGAATGAGGATATCGCCCTCGTCCAGCGCGCGCGGCCCCTCCCGCGTCTCGATCGCCGTGCCCGTGTCGATCATCCGCCGGATCTCGCCTGCGACCTTGCGGGCCAGGACCACGCTTTCATGGCTGTCTGCAAGCTGGTCGACCGGATCGGACCAGTCGCGCTCCTCCGGCTCGCCTGCCTTCTCGACCGGTTCCCACAGATCGACCCGTCCGGGCATGCCCGCATGAAAGGCGATATGTCGCGTCTCGCCACCAAGGCCGCGCCCCGCCGCCGCCTTGAACGTATGGTCGACCACATCAAGGATCGCGCGGGACGAGCGGAAGGAGTGCCTGAGCGACAGGCTTTCAAAAGGCGCCACCGCGCCTTGATGGCGGGCTTCGAAATGGCCTGCCATCGCGTCGAAAGTGGCAAGGTCCGCGCCCTGGAAGGAATAGATCGATTGTTTCTTGTCGCCCACCACGAAGATGCGGCGGCCCGCATCGCGTGCGCCCTCGCCGGCCGTGAATTCCTCCGCCAGCCGCTCGATCACCCGCCACTGGCCGGGGCTCGTATCCTGCGCCTCGTCGACGAGGATATGGTCGATCCCGCCATCCAGCCGGTAAAGCACCCAGGCGGCCACCGACCGGTCCGACAGCAGCGCCGCCGCCTTGCTGATCAGATCGTCGAAATCGAGCACGCCCCGCGCCGCCTTGCGCGCTGCGTAGCGGCCAAGGAAGGGCGGCGCGAACCGGTGAAGCGTCAGCGACCGTTCCATCGCCGCAAGGCCCACGCGCAGGGGTCGCGCGGCCTCGACGCGCAGCATCAGGGCTTCAAGCGCGGGCATGAGGTGTACCGCTGTGTCGGTTCGCGTGGCCTTGTTCGGGAAGTCTCCGATCTTGGCGGCGCCAGCGTTCGCGCCAGATTTGTAAAGGAACAGGCCCTCCAGAAGTGCGAGACCTCCGAGATCGGGCGCGAAATCGTCTAGCTTCTCCGCGACGCCGCGCTCGGTCTTGCCGCCCGCAGCGAGGAGCGGCCGCAAGGCCGCGAGGAGCGTCCCCTCGCCGCCCTGAAACACCTGCGTCAGCAAAGCGAACCTGTCGAAGCCAGGCGGAAGCCCGAAGGTGGCGGCGAGGCTTTCGCGAGTCTCTTCCCGCGAAAAAGCATCACTATTCCCGCAGATTTCATTCAGAAGCGCGGCCAGGTCGTCCCCCTGAACAAGGCCCGCAAGCGCGGCGACTGCGCCATCCGCATCCTCTTCGGCCATCTCCTCGACGATCTCGCGGCGCATCTGCGCCGCCGTTCGGTCGTCAAGCTCGGCGAAATCTGGCGAGACCCGCGCCTCCAGCGGAAAGCGCCGCAAAAGACCGGCGCAGAAGGCATGGATCGTCTGGATCTTCAGCCCGCCCGGCGTCTCGATCGCGCGGGCAAAGAGCCGCCGCGCCCCGGCGAGCACCTCGGGCGCGATCTCCCCCTCGACGCCCAGCTCAGCCAGCTCGCCACGCAAGGCCCCTTCCTCCAGCATCGCCCAGCGACCGAGGCGGCGGAACAGCCGGTTCTGCATCTCGCTCGCCGCCGCCTTCGTATAGGTCAGGCACAGGATGCGCTGCGGTTCCGTGCCGCCAAGAAGCAGCCGCGCCACCCGGTCGGTCAGAACCCGCGTCTTGCCCGACCCGGCATTGGCCGCAAGCCAGACCGAGCGGCCGGGATCGGCGGCGCGCGCCTGCGCCCGGCTTGCCTCGTCACGGGTCATCGGACCCTCCGCCAACGTCTTCGGGTGACGGGACATCGCTCATCTGCCATTCGCCGAAGCGCGCCAGATGGTCATAGTCGCCCGGATCGTCCTTCATGAAAGGCGCCCGCCGCGCGGTATAGCCCTTCGCGGGGCGGGCATAGGCAGCGATCAGCGCCTGCAGCCGCGCCCATTCGCCGTCGGGATCGAGATCGTCGCGCGGAATGGTCTGTTCCTCGCCCGCCCCGCCCAGCCGGATGAAGCTCGCCGCCGCCACCGGCCGCGGCCCGGTCGCCGCAAAGGCCCCGCGCTCGGCCATCGCCGCCTCGAGCGGCATCTGTTTTTCGAACTGCCGCCGCTGCTGCGGCGAGGGCGGCTTGCCGGATTTGTAGTCGATGATCAGCAGCGCGCCGTCGGTCAGCAGGTCGATCCGGTCGGGCCGGGCCGTGAGGCGGAAGTCGAGGTCCGGCAACCCGACCCCGCCCGCCTCTTCCAGCAGCACCGGCGCACCCAGCGCCCGTCGCCTCTCCTCGTTCTCGACGAACCAGTCCGCAATCCGAGCCATCCGGGCGCGCCAGAGCGCGCGCGCGGTGGGCCATTGCACCTCTTCGGCCAAAACAGTGTCTGTTAAGGCCAAAAACCGTTCTCGCGCCGCCTGAAGACTCTCGCCTTCCGGGCGGCTCTGGACGAATTTCTCGACGATCCGGTGAAGGATCTGCCCCCGCGCCCGGGCATCGGGCTCCGCGAGCAAGGGGTCGAGCGGCTTCAGGCGCAATATCTCCCGCGCATAGATCGCGTAAGGATCGCGGATCAGCCGGGCGATGGCCGTTACCGGCAGTTCCTTCGGGCGCGCGTCCGCTGGCGGGCGTGGGCTCGGGCGGCGGGCGGGCGCAGCCGTTTCGCGCGCCTCGACCGCCTGTGCCAGCGCGATCCACGCCCTGCCGCGCGCCCGCATGTCGGCCAGCGCGCCGCCCTCGCCCTCAAGCCCGCCCATCAGGTTCACCAGCCGGTCCAGCCAGCGCGAGCCAATGGTCTCCGCCTCGTCATCGCGCACCGCGCGCGACAGGATCACTTGCGGCGCGGCGGCGGCGATCTGGAAATCGTGGGCCGACAGGCCCACCTGTCGCTCTGGCAGCAAAAGACCCGCTTTCAGCCGCATCTGGCGCGACAGCCAGGGATCGGGCGGCACCGCGGCGGGCCAGGTCCCTTCGTTGAGACCGCCGAGCACCACCAGATCAGCCTGAATCTCGCGCGCCTCGCGGGTGCCTTCGATGGTGATCAGGCGGGAGGCCGCGTGGGTCGGCCTGACTGTCTCTGCCTGCAGAAGCCGCGTGAGCAGGTCGGCGAAATCGGCTGCTGTCAAGGCGATAGCTGCATCAGCCTCGGCGCGAAGGTCGGCAACCAGCCGCGCAGTCGCTTCCCCTGCCGCTTCGCGCCAAAGCTCGCTTGCTTCCGAAACACTGTCCGGTCCGGCAGCGAGGCTCTCCGACAGGGCCAATACAGCCTCTAACCAGGCCGAAAGCGGCCGGTCGGACATATCCGGCACTGCCGCCAGGCATCCGGCGATCCACATGGTCCAGGCGGTCCGCGCGGGCTCCTCCGCGCGCCCGGCCCAGGCGATCAGATCGGCGCCGGCGGGAAAGGCCGGCCCTTTGCGGCGCAGATGCAGTTCAAGCTCGCGCGTGAAGCGCAGATGCTCGCCCCGGTCGCCACCGCCCGTCGCGGTCAGCGGATGCTTGAGCAGGGTGAGCAGCGCCTCACCCGTCACCCGTCGGCCAAAAAGCCCCGCGACATGGCGCAGGAAGCGCCCCGGCGCGCTCAGATGCAGCGGCCGCCCGGCGGAATCGTCCGGCTCGATCCGCCAGCGGTCAAGCTGGGCCGTGACGCGGCGGGCGAGCGTCCGGTCGGGCGTCACCAGCGCGGCACGCGCGCCCCTCTCCGCCGCCTCGCGCAGCGCAAGCGCGATGGCCAGCGCCTCGGCACGCGGGGTCGGCGCCTCGATCAGGGTCAGTCCCTCCGCCGCCCCGCCAAGCGGCAACAGCGCCTGCCCCTCGCTCAGCCACTGGTCGGTGACCGGCGCCGGGCGCAGCGCAAGCGACAAAAGCCGGTTGCGCGCCGGATCGGGCGCCGTGCCGTGCCAATCCGCAACCTCGGACGGTGCCATATCAAGCGCGGTCAGAAGTCTTGCGAAGCGAAACTGCGGATGATCCTCGTTCGGGATCCGTGCTTCGCTCAGGCTCACCCAGGCGGCATCGGTCATGAACCCGTCGAAGCCGGGCAGCACGATCGCCCCCTGCGGCAGCCGCGCCACCGCCTGCATGAAAAGCGCTGTCGCCCCCCGCGACCCGGTCGATCCCGCGACGATCACCGGTGTTTGCGGCGCGGTTTCCCGCCAGCGGCCGATCAGCATCCCGGCCGCGCGCCGTTGCCGGGCGGCGGCCCCCGCCGCGATGCCGCCCTCGGCGAAGAAGGGCGCGATGATGCGCAGAAATCTCAACGACCGTTCCCAATGGATTGCGTGGTCTTCGGCCAGGTCCGGGTCTTCCAAAGCCTCGGGCGGCACGCCTTCGGCGGCCATTTCGTCCATCAGCTCGGCCAGCGTATCGGCCAGGTCGATCGCGGCCGTGCTCGGGGCGAAGTCGGCCTCGTGCGCCATCAGTTCCCGCACCAGCCGCATCAGGTCCAGACGCCGCCGGAGGGCGGGTTGCGGCGCGGGCAGGTCAAGCGACGGATCACCGTCGAGGTCGGCGAGCAACTTCAGGCGCGGCAACAGCAGCGGCCCGCGCGCCCGAAACGCCGCCCGCACCCGTTCGCGCATCTTGGCGGTGTTGAGATAGATGGTGACGGCAGCCATCGCCTCGGGCGGCTTGCCCGCCATCCGCGCCATCAGACCCGCGACGAAATCGGCGGCGAAATCGGCGCCGGGCGGCAGACCGAACAGGCGCGGGCGTTCAGTCGGGGGAAACATCGGCGCCCCTCAGCATCTCTTCGGCGAGCGCTATACTGTCAGGCCGCCCGACATCGCACCAGCCGCCCTGATGAATCACGCCGTATAGCCGCCCCTCCACCGCCATCGCGTCCCAGACGGGGTTCAGGGAAAACCGCGCCTCTGGCCAGGCGCCGATCCGGCCGGTGCGGGTGATGTGGGCGCCGGTGTATATATGGCCGGGTCCGCGCATCAGCCGTCCGTCGCCATCCAGCAGGAAATCGCCCTTGCCCGCGTGGCCCCTCGCCCGATCCTTTGGAACAAGAAGCAAGAGCGCCTCCATCCGGGTGCCGTCCCAGGCGGCGGCGAGCTGATCGAGCGGGTTGGCACCGGTCCAGACCGCATCGCTGTTCATCACGAAAACCGGATCGGCATCCAGAAGCGGCAGCGCGGCCTTCAGCCCGCCGCCGGTTTCCAGAAGCGTCTCTGTTTCAGCCGAAAAGGCGATAGTCGCGCGCCCCTTCAGATGCTCCCTTATCTGCTCGCCCCGGTAATGGAGGTTGACGACCACGCGCTCATCGCCCCTTGTCTGACCGAGCGCATGGTCGAGAAGCGCGCGCCCCGCCACCTCGATCAGCGATTTCGGCCGGTCGTCCGTCAGTGGTCGCATCCGGGTGCCAAGGCCCGCCGCAAACAGCATCAAGGCTTTCGGGCGCGCGCTCATCCGATCCTCAACCTTTCCAGCCTGTCGGCCGTCAGCTCCGGCACTTCGCGCGCCACGCAGGCAGCAAGAGGGCCGAGCGCAGGATGGGCGAGGCTGCGCGCCAGATGACCCGCGACACGGGGCGCATGGTCCAGGTAGTACGGCTTTCCGTCGGCCCGGGCGAGCTTGGCGAACACCGCAAGGATGCGCAGCGCCCGCTGCGCGCCGATGAGCGCGTGGACGCGCGCGAAGAGGTGCTCGTCGAGACCGGTCAGATCAAGATAGGCGCGATAGCAGGCTTCTGTCGCACGGGGCGACACGTCACGGCGGGCGTCCTGCAACAGCGACACCAGATCATAGGCAGGATGGGTCGCGAAAGCGTCCTGAAAATCCAGCAGGCCCGCGCGGCGGACGCCGTGCCGCTCGGGTAGCCAGATCAGGTTTTCGGCGTGAAAATCGCGCAGGGACAGGACGGGCGGCAGGTCGTTCCATTCCTCGTAAAGCGCTGCGATCAGGCCCGGCAACGCCCTGAGTGGTGGCGCATCGAGCGCGGGCAGATAATGATCGTTCAGGAGCGTGACGAGACGTGCCAGCGCCGGCCCGTCGCCTGCGGCCACGAAAGGCGGCGGCGCCTGCTGCGCCAGATCGGCAAGGAAGTCGACGGCAGCACCGTAAAGCGGCGCCTCCATCGCCGGATCGGCGGCGGCGACGCGCGCGAAAAGCGCGTCTCCCAGATCCTCCAGCAGCAGGAACCCCCGCGCCTCGTCGCGCGCAAGGATCTTCGGCGCCGAATAG
Source organism: Paracoccaceae bacterium (assembly GCA_041397305.1). Lineage (GTDB taxonomy): Bacteria > Pseudomonadota > Alphaproteobacteria > Rhodobacterales > Rhodobacteraceae > TMP-24. Next base: position 169,563 of record JAWKWX010000006.1, read on the forward strand.
CCATGATCCAGCAGCCAGCCCCCCACAGCGAGGAACCGTTCGACCCGCTCGCCCTTCGCCGGATCGGCGTCCATCAGCACCGCCCCGCCCGGCAGCCGGAAATAGCGCCGCGCCGAGGCATCGCCCGCGAGCGGCGCGAGCGGCGCACCGCTCCGTCCGGCGCGCGCAAGGAAGGCGCGGGCCTCGTCGTGACGCCGATCGCTCATGCGGCCCCGCCCAGCGCGGCAAAGACCGGGGCCCAGCGGGCGCCGGTCGCGCGAAGCACGGCGGTGCGGCTGTCGCCGGTTGCGTCGGGGCGAAGCGAGAGGGACAGCGCCTCGCGCGGGGCGAGGTCGCCCAGCCGGTCGGGCCATTCGACGAGGCAGATGGCACTGTCGAACGCCTCGGTCAGGCCAAGTTCGATGACATCCGACGGGTCGGTCAGCCGGTAAAGATCGGCGTGCCAGAGGTCCGCCCGCGCCGTTTCGTAGACCTGCACCAGCGTGAAGGTGGGCGAGGGCACATCCTCGCGCCGCCCCTCCGCCGCCAGAAGCGTCTGGATGAAGGCGCGGGCGAAATGGGTCTTTCCGGCGCCGATCTCGCCGTCCAGCAGGATCGCCTGCCCGGGACCGAAAAGCGGCGCGAGCCGCGCCGCAAGGTCGGCCGTGGCCTCCGGCGAGGGCAGCATAAGGCTCAGGTGAAAATCGGGCGGCGCGCTCATACCCTTCCATAGCGGCGCGCGCGCGCCGCCCGCAAGATCAAAGGGCCGGGGCCGGGGCTCGGGGTCAGGGTGCGGCGCCCTGCAGCGCCACAAGCGCCAGCCAGCCCGCGCCTTCGGCAAGCTGCTGCATCGCCCCGCAGACATCGCCGGTCTGCCCGCCGATCCGGGCGGCCGCGCGGCGGCCGAGCCAGACGGCCGTACCGGCCATCGCGGCGGCCACGAGGGCCGCGTCGACAAGACCGAAGGGCAGAAGGCAGGCACCGCCGATGAGGGAGGCGACAAGGGCCGCCTCCTGCGTCACGCCCGACGCGCCGCTGCCAAGACCCTCGCTCCGCGCGGGCGGCAACAGATGCAGGGCGGCGGGCATCACCGCGCGGCTGGCGGCGCCGATGGCCAGCAGGCCCCAGATCGCATCGCAGCGCGCCAAGGCGCCGATCGCGAGCACGCGGATCAGCAGCGAAAAGCCGATGGCGAGCGTGCCGTAGCTGCCGATCCGGCTGTCGCGCATGATCTCCAGCACCCGCGCCCGGTCGCGGCCGCCGCCGAATCCGTCGGCAAGGTCGGCGAGCCCGTCTTCATGCAGCCCGCCGGTCGCCAGAACGAGAGCGAGGACGGCGAGCGCGGCCGCAAGCGCACCCGGCAGGCCAAGCACGGTGGCCAGCCAGTAGACGGCGGCCGCAAGGCTGCCAACCGCGAGCCCGGCAAGCGGCCAGGACCAGGCGGAGGCGGCAAGCGCTGGCGCCTCGCCCCGGATCTGCCCGACCGGAAGCCGGGTCAGCATCATCAGCCCGACCTTCAGCTCTTCCCACCGATCCGCCGGATCGCCCGCCATAGCGCTCTCCTCAAGCCTCCGACACGCCCGCTTCGCCGAAGGTCGCCATGCCATTGTGGCACGCAAGCGCCGCGCGCACGATACCAAGCGCCAGCGCCGCGCCGGAACCTTCGCCAAGGCGCATGTCGAATTCCAGAACCGGCCGCTTGCCGATGGCGGCAAGCAGCTTGCGGTGGCCGGGCTCGGCCGAGGCATGGCCGACGAGGCAATGGTCGAGAAGCGCCGGATCGGCAACATGCAGCACGGCCGCGGCCGCGGTACAGATGAACCCGTCGAGGATCACCGGAACGCGCGCGGCCCGCGCCGCCAGAACCGCGCCGCAGATCGCCGCCTGTTCGCGGCCGCCGAGCGCCGCCAGGATCGCGCCCGCGTTGCCCTTCGCATCCGCATGCAGGTTCAATCCGCGCTCGATCGCATCGACCTTTCGCGCGATTCCGGCCTGATCAGAGCCTGTTCCAGGCCCGACCCAGGCCGCCGCATCCCCGCCGAAGGATGCCGCCGCCAGGGCTGCGGCGACGGTCGAATTGCCGATCCCCATCTCGCCGAGAATGAGGATATCGGCGCCCTCGTTCACCGCCGCGGCCCCCCGGTTCAGCGCGTCGAGACAATCCCCCGCGCTCATCGCCGGGCCTTGGGTAAAATCGCCGGTCGGGCGGTCGAGGTCGAGCGCGATCACGTCGAGATCGGCACCGTTCACCCGGGCAAGCTGGTTGATCGCGGCCCCGCCCGCCTGAAAGTTCGCGACCATCTGCACGGTCACTTCCTGCGGATAGGGATTCACGCCCTGGGCGCAGATGCCGTGATTGCCCGCGAAGACCAGCGCCTGCGCCTGCCAGATTTCCGGCCGCGCCGTCGCCCGCCAGGCCGCCATGAACTCGGCAATCTCCTCCAGCCGCCCGAGCGAGCCGGGCGGTTTCGTCAGCGAATTCTGGCGAGCACGGGCGCCCGCCGCCGCATCCTTGTCGGCCGTGGGCAGACGCGCGGCGAGGGTCTTGAGCTCGTCGAGCGAGGCAAGCGTGAAGGTCATCTCAGGTCACTTTCGATCATTTGACTTGAAGGGGCAGGCCAGCGACGGCAAACCAGACCTCGTCCGCCGCTGCCGCCACCCATTGGTTGAGAAGTCCCGCCGCATCGCGGAAGTCGCGGGCAAGCCTGTTTTCCGGCACGATCCCCGCGCCAACCTCGTTGGTCACGATCACCAGGGGACTTGTCTGGCGCGGCAAGGCCGCGACAAGCGCGCGCCCCTCCGCCTGCCAGTCGCGATCGGAAAGCATCAGGTTCGTGAGCCAAAGGGTCAGGCAATCCACCAGACGCGGCCCGGCGCCGTCGGTTGCCGTCAGGGCGCCGACCAGATCGAACGGCGCCGCATGATCGCGCCACTCTGCCCCGCGCCGCGCCCGGTGGGCGGCGATGCGTGCCGCCATCTCCTCGTCCCGGATCTCGGCGGTGGCGATATAGGTGGCAGGCCGTCCGAAGGACAGCGCCTTCGTCTCGGCGATGCCGCTTTTGCCCGATCGGGCGCCCCCTGTGACAAGTATCGTCTTGCTCATGGGTCAGCCTCAAAGCAGAAACGGCGCGACCACGGAAGGGGGAATGCGACCGTGCCCGGGCGGACCGCGACAGAACTGATCCTGATCCGCCATGCGCCGACCGCGGGCATGGGCCACTTGCACGGGCGCTCGGATGTGGGCGCCGACCTGACGGACGGTGCGGCGCTTGCGGCGCTGCGCGACCGCCTGCCCCGGCCCGGCCGGCTGATCACCAGCCCGGCGCGCCGCTGCCGGGAAACGGCGCGGGCGATTTGGGACATGACGCCCGATGCGGACCCCCGCCTGTGGGAGCAGGATTTCGGCGATTGGGAGGGAAAGCCTTACGCCGATCTGCCCGATCTCGGCCCGCTGGACCCCGCAGCCCTTGCGCGTCATCGCCCGCCGGGGGGCGAAAGTTTCGAGGATATCTGCGCGCGCATTCACCCCGCGCTCATCGAAATCGCGCAAGCTGGCCCCGCCACGCTCCTGGTCCATGCCGGGACGGTCAGGGCCGCGCTGGCGCTGGCGCTCGGGGCGATTCCCCCGGCGCTCGCCTTCGATGTCGCGCCCCTGTCCGTCACCCGGCTGGTGCGTCACGCGACGGGCTGGCAGATCGGTGGCGTGAATGAAAGGGTGGCCGGGTGATTCGGGTCCAGGGACATTTCGGAGAGTTCTTGCAGGGGCGACTCGGGCCGGACGGCCCGGTGGTGCTGGTCACGCTGCCCTGCCCGCTTCTGACCGTCGGCGTCCGCCGGACCGAGGCGATGGAGCCGCATGGCCTTCTGTCGCTTTCGCGCGGCCGGGCTCTGCTGAAGGCCCTCGGGCTCGCCGACCCCGGCCCCGTCACGCTGTCGGCCAACATGCCGCGCGGTGGCGGGGGCGGGGTGTCGACGGCGGCTCTGGTGGCGCTCGCGCGGCTCGCCGGATCGCGGCACGACGCGATGGAGCTTGCCGGGGCCTGCGTCGGCGTGGAGGGCGCCAGCGACCCGTTGATGTTCGATGCACCCGAGCGGCTGCTCTGGGCCTCGCGCCGGGCCGAGATCGTGCGGGCGCTTCCGGCCTTGCCCGCAATGGACATCGTCGGCGGCTTCGTCGGCCCCAACCGCCGCACCAATGCAGAGGACGAGAATTTCGCCGATATCGCCGACCTGATCGCGCCCTGGGAGGCTGCCGCGCGCGCCGCCGACCTGCCCGCGCTGGCCGCCCTGACGAGCGAATCTGCCCATCGCAACCAGGCCCTGCGCGGTCCGGCAGGCGATCCGACCCCGGGCCTGTGCCGCGCGCTCGGCGCGCTCGGCCATACGGCCGCCCATACCGGTTCCGCGCGCGGGCTGATCTTTGCCCCCGGGCAAGCGCCGAAGGACGCCACGGCGCGGCTTCACGCGGCGGGCTTCCGCCGTGTCGTCACCTTCCGCACCGGCGGTGGCGCATGACGGGTGCGGGGCTGATGCTGGCAGGTCTGGCGATCGACCTTGCCCTGGGCTGGCCGCGCAGCCTTTACGCGCTCTGGGGTCATCCCGTGACCTGGATCGGGCGCCTGATCGAGCGGCTCGACGGATGGCTGAATATCGCGGGCACGGCAGACCGCGACCGGCGGATCGCCGGCCTTGCTGCCGCCCTTCTGGTCATCGGCATCGCGGCCGTCACCGGCCTGCTTCTTCAAAGCCTGCTGCCCCCGGGCTGGAAGGGCTTGCTGATCGGCGGGGTCCTCGCCTGGCCGCTGATCGCGGCCCGGTCGCTGCGCGACCATGTGGTGGCCGTGTCGAGGCCGCTCGGCGGCGGCGATATCGCTGGCGCTCGCCGGGCCGTGGCGATGATCGTCGGGCGCGACCCCGACCGGCTGGACGAGGCAGGCATCGCGCGCGCGACGATTGAAAGCCTGTCGGAAAATGCCTCTGACGGTGTCATCGCGCCGCTGTTCTGGGGCGCGATCTTCGGCCTGCCGGGGATTGCCGCCTACAAGGCGATCAACACGCTCGATTCGATGATCGGTCACCGCACGCCCCGGCACGAGGCCTTCGGCTGGGCGGCGGCGCGGATCGACGATCTGGCCAACCTGATCCCGGCCCGCCTGACCGGCCTTCTGATCGCCGTCGTCTCGCCCGCGCCCCGCGCGGCGCTCGATTGCATGTGGCGCGAGGCGGGCTCTCACCGTTCGCCCAACGCCGGCTGGCCCGAGGCGGCGATGGCGGCAGCGCTGGACGTGCGCCTGTCCGGGCCGCGCCTTTACCACGACCGGGTGGCGAACGAACCCTGGATCAACGGCAGCGCCCGCGATCCGGCGGCGGATGGCATCACCCGCGCGCTGGAGATCTGCCGCAATGCGCTGATCCTGGCGGCGATCCTTCTCCTGCTCCTGTGGCTGATCTGATGCGCGATCACGGCGGCAATATCGACGCGGCGCGGGCACGATGGGGCGGACGGGCGGAGGGCTGGATCGACCTGTCGACCGGGATCAACCGTGTGCCCTATCCACTGCCGCCCCTGAGCGCCGGAAGCTGGACGGCACTGCCGACGCGCACCGCGTTGGACGGGCTTGTCGCCGCCGCCCGGCGCGCCTACGGCACCCAGGCCGCGATCCTGCCGGTGGCGGGCGCGCAGGCGGCGATCCAGATGATACCCCACCTCAGGCAGCCCGGCGCGGCGCGTATCCTGGCACCCACCTACAATGAACATGCCGCCAGCCTGCGCGCGGCCGGCTGGACCGTCGAAGACGTGTCTATACCGGCCCAACTTGCAGGCGCGGACCTGGCCGTGATCGTCAACCCCAACAACCCCGACGGCCGCCAGCACGCGCCCGCAGACCTTCTCGACCTGTCGACATCCGTCGGGCTTCTGGTGGTCGACGAGAGTTTCGCAGACCCCTGTCCCGACCTCTCCCTCGCGGGCCAGCCCCCCCGACCGGGCCTGCTGATCCTGCGCTCCTTCGGCAAGTTCTATGGCCTCGCCGGCGTGCGCCTCGGTTTCGTCCTGGGGGACGAGGAAACCATCGGAAAGCTCTCGGCCATGGCGGGGCCTTGGCCCGTCTCCGGCGCGGCGATCGAGATCGGGGCGGCGGCCTTGGGCGACCGGGACTGGGCGGCCGCGACCGCCATGCGGCTTGCCGGTGAATGCGAGCGGATCGACGCTCTTGCCACCAGGGCGGGTTGGAGCCTGATCGGCGGCACGCTGCTGTTCCGCAGCTACCGCGTGCCGGGGGCGGCGGCGGCGCAGGCGCGGCTTGCCCGCCACCATATCTGGTCGCGTATCTTCCCCTGGTCGGGCGACTGGCTGCGCCTTGGCCTGCCGGGCAGCGAAGCGGAATGGGCGCGACTGGAGGAGGCTTTGACAGGCTGATGCTCTTCACCCGCGCCCATGCCACGACCCTGACGGAAATCCTGCGCTGGCGCCGCGACGTGCGGCATTTCCGCACCGATCCGGTGCCGGAGGAGGTTCTGGAGCGGCTCCGCCGGGCGATGGATTGCGCGCCCTCGGTCGGCAATGCAAGGCCCTGGCGGGTGGTGCGGGTACGGGATGCGGGGCTGCGCGATGGGGTCAGGAAGAATTTCCGGACGACCAATGCCGCCGCGCTGGAAAGCTACGACGCGCAGGCGCGGTCGGATTACGCAAGGCTGAAGCTCGCGGGCCTCGACCGCGCGCCGGAACAGCTTGCCGTCTTCACCGCCACCGACCCCGCCGAGGGCCGCCGCCTTGGCCGCATGACAATGCCCGCCACCTTGCGGCAATCGACGGCCATGGCGATCCATACGCTCTGGCTTGCGGCGCGCGCCGAAAACCTCGGGCTCGGGATGGTCTCGATCCTCGATCCGGCCGGAATAGAGACGCTTTTCGAGGTGCCGGAGGGATGGGAATTCAGCGCCTATCTCTGCCTCGGCTGGCCCGAGACGCATGACGACACGCCGCTTCTGCACCGCGTCGGCTGGCAGGAAAACCGCGAAACGACCTGGGAAGAGCGCTGATCCGCTCAGCGCTTGGTGTCGGCCAGAATGCGGTCGGCGAGCCAGCCATGCGCATGACCGGGGAAGGGGGCGGCGAATTTCCGCATGAGGCTGGAATAGGCGGCACCCAGTTCGGACGCCTTGCACAGCCGGGTGCCATCGACATGGCGATGCAGCGCAAGGGCGCGACGAGCCGCTCATCCGCCCTGACAGGCGTCTTCGCCCCCGCGCGGCGTCGCAAGTCGGCATCGATCATGTTTCGGATCACCTGCCCGACCGACAGGTCGCCATCGGCCGCGACCCGCCGCAGCGCGGCCACCATTTCCTCCGGCATCTTCAGCTGGACCTCGATCATGGCGACAGGCATGTCGCCGCCATGGTTAACGCCCGGTTAAGACGCGCTGGAGCCCTGCCCCGTCTCGGCAGCGATCTGCGCCCTGCTTTTCCGCGCGCGTTCGGTCGCTGATTTCAGCTGGCCACAGGCCGCCATGATATCCTCGCCGCGCGGGGTCCGGATCGGCGAGGCATAGCCCGCCTTGTAGATGATGTCGGCGAAGGCATGAATCCTGTTGCCGGAGGAGCGCTTGTAAGGTGCGCCGGGCCATTCGTTGAAGGGAATCAGGTTCACCTTTGCCGGTATGCCCTCCAACAGCTTCACCAGCCGGTGGGCGTCTTCCTTGCTGTCATTGATGCCGTCCAGCATCACATATTCAAACGTGATCCGCTCGGAGTTTGACAGGCCCGGATAGGCCTTCAGCGCCTCCAGAAGCGTCGCGATGTTCCAGCGCTTGTTGATCGGCACCAGAATATCGCGGACCTCGTCCGTCGTCGCATGGAAGCTGATCGCGAGCTGGCAGCCGATCTCGGTTGCGGTCCGGGCGATCTCGGGCACCACGCCGGAGGTCGACAGCGTGATCCGGCGGCGGCCAAGGGCGATCCCTTCGCCGTCCATCACGATATTCATGGCGTCGCGGACATTGTCGAAATTGTACAGGGGTTCGCCCATGCCCATCAGCACGATGTTCGACACAAGCCGCGGCCCGTCCTCGCCCGTGCCGGTCCCGGGCTCCGGCCATTCGTCCAGATCGTCGCGGGCGAGCATCACCTGGCCCACGATCTCGGCGGCCGTCAGGTTGCGCACCAGTTTCTGCGTGCCGGTATGGCAGAAGGAACAGGTGAGCGTGCAGCCGACCTGGCTGGAAACGCAGAGGGTGCCGCGCCCTTCTTCGGGAATATAGACGACCTCGACCTCATGCCCCCCGGCGATGCGCACCAGATATTTGCGCGTGCCGTCGGCAGAGAGCTGGCGGGTAACGACCTCGGGAAGCGCAATGGTGAAATTGTCCGCGAGCAGTCGGCGATAGTCCTTCGCGAGGTTGGTCATCGCGTCGAAATCGCGCACGCCCCAGTGGTAGATCCATTGCCAGATCTGGCCGACCCGCATTTTCGCCTGCTTCTCGGGCGTGCCCGCGGCGATGAGCGCCTCGCGAAGAGCCGCCCGCGTCAGGCCGACAAGATTGACCTTGCCCTCCACGGCCGGGCGGCGGGGGATCGCATGGATTTCGGGCACCAGAGGTGCGGGGGCGGCAGCGGCAGCGGACATTTGGCATCCATCGAAGGTCAGAGACCCGCTTCTATAGGCGAAAAGCGCGGCGAACGGAACAGGGCGCGCTCATCGTCGCACGTCGTGCGCTCTTCGCAGGCCCTGCCGACGAAAAGCAGACCGCGCGGGCGGGCGGCGATCGGGATTCAGCCGACCGCGCGGAACTGCTGGTCGTAAAGCCGCCGGAACATCCCGCCCCTGGCCAGAAGCTCCTCGGTCGTGCCCTGCTCGACCACCCGGCCTTCATTCACGACACAGATCCGGTCGGCCTCCAGCACAGTCGACAGCCGGTGGGCGATGACAATCGTGGTGCGCCCACGCGTGAGCCGGTGCAAAGCCTCCTGGACCAGACCTTCCGAGGTCGCGTCGAGCGCGCTCGTGGCTTCGTCGAGCAGCAGGATCGGGCTGTCCTTCAGGATCGCCCGGGCGATCGCCAGCCTTTGCTTCTGCCCGCCCGACAGGAAGGCGCCGTTCTCGCCGACCTGGGTCTGATAGCCGTCCGGCAGGCCGAGAATGAACTCGTGCGCATTGGCGGCGCGCGCGGCTTCCATGACCTGGTCGTCGGTCGCGCCGGGACGGCCAACGCGAATATTGTTGATCACGCTGTCCGAGAACAGAAACGTTCCCTGCCCCACGAACGAGATACGTTGGCGCAGGGACGAAAATGTCGCGGTCTTCAGATCGACACCGTCGATCAGGACCGCACCCGACAACGGATCATAGAGCCGCAGAACAAGGCTCAGGATCGTCGACTTGCCGCCGCCCGATGGCCCGACCAGCGCTGTCGTTTTGCCCGCCTCGCACACAAGACTGAGATCCCGGACGACGGGGCGCCCCTTGCCATAGGAAAAATTCGCATTCCTGAATTCGACGCGACCGGGTCCTGGCGGCAGGTCGATCGGATGCTCCGCCTCGGTCATGGTTTCCGGCGCGTCGAGCAGGCTGTACATCACGTTCAGGCCGACAAGATTGCGCTCGATAGAGACGCGCATCCGGGAAAGGCGCTTTGCCGGCTCGTAAGCCATGAGAAGCGCGGTGACGAATGACATGAGTTCGCCCGCGGTCGTCCCGCCTTTCCCGAACAGGTTGACCGCGCTCAATGCCACGACTGCGGCAATCGCCAGACCCGAGAGCGTATCCATCAAGGGGCTGGTGATGGCCTCGAGCCGCGTCATCGCATTCGACCGCTTTTCCGAACGTTCGACGGCGGAATTCATGCGCTTCGTCATTGCCTGCTCCAGCGAGAAGACCTTGACGACCAGAATTCCGACCGAGGTCTCCTGGACAACCTTCATGATCTCGGCCGCCAGCAGATGTTCCTGCTCCATGATGGTGCGCACCTTGCCGAGGATGATGCGCACCCCATAAAGCGCCAGGGGACCGACCAGCAGCGACACGACGGAAAGCGTGGGCTGCTGATAGATCATCACCGCGACCAGCCCGATCAGGGTAAGAGCGTCCCGCACGAAGCTCATCACCAGGATATCTATGATGCTGCGGGCCGCCTGGGCCGATCGGGTCAACTTCGTCAGCAGTCCGGTGGATTCGTTGCTGTTGAAGAACGCCGCGCCCTGTCCCAGAAGCTTTGCGTAAAGCTTGCGCTGCTGCGTCGACACGATCCTGTTTCCGGCGCGCGCCAGGGCGACCGTCTGCACATAGCTCGCGACGCCTTTCAGGAAGAAGATCAGCGCCACGGCGCCTGCGACCAGAAAAACCTCGCTCCGGTTGTCCGGCCGGGTCATCGAATCGACGATGTCCCTCATGATCCACGCCGTCAGGGCCGTGGTGGCGGCCACCACGATCATCGCGACGATCGCAATGGCATAATACGGCATCTGAGCGCGCATGTTCTCGCGCAGAAGTCGGCCAATTTCAGACTTCCGCAGGCTGGCCGGGTCGGCTTTCTTCAAGGGTGCGCTCTCATGCAGCTTCGGATCAGGGCGTGGTAGATAAGTAACCCTTTGCCACGGTCAAGCCAACCAAAAGCCCGGCTGCGGGTTCCTGCCACTGGATGAGACTCGATTTCACACGCTTTTCCCCACGCTTTTCCCTTGGCGCGCGATCGGCCTGACACTAGGGATGCTGGCGGTGCAGCGCCTGGCAGAAAGGTCTTCGATGGATCACTTCCTCTATCAGAACGGCGTCCTTCATGCCGAGGACGTGCCCCTGCCGGAGATTGCCGCAGCGGTGGGCACGCCCTTCTATGTCTATTCGACCGCAACGCTCGAACGTCATTTCCGCCTGTTTCAGGAGGCGCTGAGCCCGCTTGACCACCTTGTCTGCTTTGCCGTGAAGTCGAACGGCAATATCGCGGTCCTGAAGACGCTGGCGCGGCTCGGCGCGGGGATGGACGTGGTCTCGATCGGCGAATATCTGCGCGCAAGGGCCGCAGGCGTGCCGGGCGACAGGATCGTCTTTTCCGGCGTGGGCAAGACGCGGGAAGAGATGCGGACAGCGCTTGAGGGTGGCATCCGGCAGTTCAATGTCGAAAGCGAGCCCGAGTTGCGCGCCCTGTCGGAGGTGGCCGCGGGCCTTGGCGCGACCGCGCCGATCACCATCCGGGTGAACCCCGACGTCGATGCACGGACCCATGAGAAGATCGCGACAGGCAAGAAGGAAAACAAGTTCGGCATCCCGATCGAGCGCGCCCGCGAGGTCTATGCCGAAGCCGCGCGCCTGCCCGGGATCGAAGTCATTGGCATCGACGTCCATATCGGCAGCCAGCTGACCGAGCTTGATCCGTTCGAACAGGCCTATCTGAAGGTCGCCGAACTGACCGGGGTCCTGCGCGCCGACGGCCATGTGATTCGCCGTCTCGACCTCGGCGGCGGTCTGGGCATTCCCTACACCCGCTCGAACGACGCTCCGCCCCTGCCGATCGATTATGGCGCACTGATCAAGCGCACCGTCGGGCATCTCGGCTGCGAGGTGGAAATCGAGCCGGGTCGCCTGATTTCCGGCAATGCCGGGCTTCTGGTCGCCTCTGTCATCTATCTCAAGCACGGCGAGGGCCGCGATTTCCTGATCCTCGACGCGGCGATGAACGATCTGGTCCGCCCCTCGATGTATGGCGCCCATCACGACATCCTGCCGGTGATCGAACCCGTGCCCGGCGTCGAACAGCAGCCCTACGACATCGTCGGTCCGGTCTGCGAAACCGGGGACACGTTTGCCAGGGCCCGGCCCCTGCCGCCCGTTGGCGAGGGCGACCTGGTCGCCTTCCGGTCCGCCGGGGCCTATGGCGCGGCGATGGCCTCGGAATATAACGCCCGGCCGCTGATCCCCGAAGTGCTTGTTCATGGGCAACAATTCGCCGTTATCCGCGAACGTCCGACCTATGAGGAGATGATAAAGCGCGATAGACTGCCGTCGTGGCTCTAGAAGCGGGCGGGGTGTGCTCATGGCATTGCCCGTCCGGCGAAAGGCGAAATGACGAACGTTACCCGGCAGAAGCCCCATGAAAGGGACCTGCGCTGGCCGCTGCGCCTCACCCGCGCGGGGCTCGTGGCCGAACGTCTGACCCGCGCCTTCTGGCCGCTCTGGACCCTTGCCATCGCTTCGATTGCAGCGCTTGCGCTCGGCTTTCAGATCTGGGCACCGCTGGAACTGTTCTGGGCCGCGCTGATCGCGGTTCCGCTGGCGCTGCTTTGGTTCACGGTGCACGGGGTCCGCGCCTTCCGCTGGCCCACGGCGGCGGACGCCGAGGCGCGGCTCGACGCCACCCTGCCGGGCCGACCGATTGCAACGTTGAACGACCAGCAGGCCATCGGTGCCGCCGATCCCGCCTCCCGCGCCGTCTGGCAGGCGCATTTCGACCGGATGCGCACCCGGGCGCGCGCCGCGAAGGCACCCGCGCCCGACCTCAGGCTTGCCGCGCGCGATCCGTTCGCACTGCGCTATGCGGCGCTTACCGCGCTGATGATCGCGCTTCTCTTCGGCTCGCTCTGGCGTCTGGCCGCGGTGACGGCGCCTGCCGCAGGTGCCGCACAGATCGCCGCGAGCTGGGAGGGCTGGATCGAGCCGCCCGCCTATACCGGGCGGCCAACCCTTTATCTGTCCTCCGTGAAGGAGGACCGGCTGGAAGTGCCGACCGGCAGCCGCATCATCCTGCGGCTTTACGGACCCGCCACGGCACTGACGGTCACGCAGGACATTGCAAACATGCCGCCCGCCCCGACGACAGCCCCCGGGGCCGCGCCCGACAGCCTGCGCGCCCTCGATCTTGTCGCGACCAAGTCCGGCAGCCTGTCCATCGACGGCGAAGGCGGGCGCAGCTGGCAAATCTCGGTCCTCGCCGATGCGGCGCCCGCGATCGCGCCCGAAGGGCCGATGGACCGCAAGGCCGACGGGCGCATGGTGCAAAGCTTCCACGCCACCGACGACTATGCCATCGCCAAGGGCGAGGTGCGGTTCGCGCTCGACCTCGCCGCCGTACCCCGCCGCTACGGCCTTGCGCCCGATCCGGAGCCGCAGCCGGTCCTGACCTACGACCTGCCCCTGCCGGTCAGCGGCAACCGCGCCGATTTCACCGAGGTCCTGGGCGAGAATGCGTCCGAGCACCCTTGGGCCAACCTGCCGGTGATCATGACGATGACGGTGACCGACAGCGCCGGGCAGACCGGCCGTTCGGAGCCGGTATCGCTGACGCTGCCGGGCCGCCGCTTCTTCGACCCGCTCGCCGCCGCCGTGATCGAGATGCGCCGCGATCTTCTGTGGTCGCGCGCCAATGCCAGGCGGACCGACCAGATCCTCAGGGCGATCAGCCACCGGCCCGAGGGGTTCGTGCGCGACGAAAAGGCCTATCTGATGCTGCGCGTGGCGATCCGGCGGCTGACCGCCGGTCGCGAAGAGGGGGAGCTTGGCCCCGATCTCCGCGACGAGCTGGCCAGGGCGCTGTGGGATGTGGCGCTTCTGATCGAGGATGGCGGGCTCGACAATGCCCGCGAACGGATGCGGCGCGCGCAGGAACGCCTGTCGGAGGCGATCAAGAACGGTGCGAGCCAGGATGAGATCCAGAAGCTCATGGATGAACTCAGGGCCGCGACCGACGATTACCTGAACATGCTGGCCGAACGGCAGGAGGAAGACCCCGCCGACCGGTTCACGCAGGATCAGCCCGGTCAGAACATCACAGACGACCAGATCCAGCAGATGATGGATGAAATCCAGCGCCTGATGGAAGAAGGCAAGATGGCCGAGGCGCAGGAGCTGCTGAACGAGCTGAACCAGCTTCTGGAAAACCTGAAAGTCACCCAGGGCGAGGGCGGCGAAGGTCGGCAGCGGCCGGGCCAGCAGGCGATGCGCGAGTTGCAGGACACGCTGCGCAACCAGCAGCAATTGTCCGACGACGCGTTCCGCGAAGGCCAGCAGAACCAGGACGGGCGAGAGGGTCAGGGCGACCCGCAGGGCCTGCGCGACGGCGAGGAAGGGCCGGACCAGAAGGCCGACCCCTCGACCGGCGGTGGCGAGGATGGCCAGAGCCTCGCCGACCGTCAGCGCGCGCTGCGCCGCGAGCTTGACCGCCAGCGCCGGGGCCTGCCGGATGCGCAGGGGCAGGATGCCGACAATGCCCGCCGCTCGCTGGAAGAGGCGGGCCGCGCCATGGACGGCGCCGAAGAGGCGCTGCGCAACAACGACCTGCCGACCGCGATCGACCGCCAGGCCGAGGCGATCGAGAACCTGCGCGAAGGCATGCGCAGCCTCGGCCAGGCCTATGCTCAGGATCAGAACCGCCTGCAGGGCGCCGAAGGTCAGGCCCAGGGCGATCAGAGTCGCGAAGTGCCGCTTGACCCGCTTGGCCGCCAGGATGGCGCACGCGGCCAGTTGGGCGACGGCCGCGACGTGCTGCAGGACAAGGATGTCTATCGCCGCGCCCGCGATCTGCTGGATGAAATCCGCCGCCGGTCGTCCGACCAGACCCGCCCCGCGCCGGAGCTGGATTATCTCAAGCGGCTTCTCGACCAGTTCTGAGGGGCCACGACAAGTAATCCGGGCGCAATCGCGCCCGCGCACCCTTTCCTGCCCGCGCCCTATGCGTTATCCCGGGCCGCGACATAGCGGCCGGCCGGGCGATACCGGCCCCGAAATCCGGGACCAGACCATGAAATTCACCCTCTCCTGGCTGAAGGATCACCTCGAAACCGGGGCGACGCTGGACGAGATCACCTATGCGCTGACCGACCTCGGGCTCGAGGTCGAGGAGGTCGTGGACCGCGCCGCGCGGCTGAGGCCCTTTACGCTGGCCAAGGTCCTGCATGCCGAACAGCACCCGGACGCCGACAAGCTGCGGGTCTGCCGGGTGCTGACCGACGAGGGCGAAAAGCAGATCGTCTGCGGCGCGCCGAACGCGCGGGCGGGGATCACCGTCGTCCTGTGCAAGCCCGGCGACTATGTGCCCGGCATCGACGTGACGCTCGGCGTGGGCAAGATCCGCGGCGTCGAAAGCCACGGGATGATGGCGTCCGAACGCGAACTGGAACTGTCCGACGAACATAACGGCATCATCGAACTTCCCTCGGGCGAGGTGGGCGAGCGCTTCACCGACTGGCTGGCCGCCAACCGCCCCGAGACGGTCGACCCGATGATCCATGTGAAGATCACCCCCAACCGCCCCGATGCGCTGGGCGTGCGCGGTATCGCCCGCGACCTCGCGGCGCGGGGGCTGGGGAAGCTCAAACCGCTCGATATCGCGCCGGTGAATGGCACCTTCGACAGCCCGGTCAAGGTGCGGATCGAAGGCGGGCTGAAGGACAGGGGCTGCCCCCTTTTCGCGGGCCGGGTGATCCGTGGCGTCAGGAACGGCCCCTCGCCTGCCTGGCTGCAGGCGCGGCTGACGGCGATCGGGCTCCGGCCCATCTCGACGCTGGTCGATGTCACAAACTTCTTCACCTACGCACTGAACCGCCCGCTTCACGTTTTCGATGTGGCGAAGGTAAGGGGCGATCTGCGCATCCACCCGGCGAAGGGCGGCGAGGAGCTGCTGGCGCTTGACGGCAAGACCTATACGCTGCGGGAAGGAATGATGGTCATCTCCGACGACCATGAGCCCGAAAGCCTTGCCGGGATCATGGGGGGCGAGCTGTCCGGCTGCACCGGGGAAACCACTGATGTCTTCCTCGAAAGCGCCTATTGGGACCCGATCACCATCGCCGCCACGGGGCGGGCGCTGAAGATCAATTCCGACGCCCGCTACCGGTTCGAACGCGGCGTGGACCCGGCCTTCACCCTGCCGGGGCTGGAACTGGCAACCCGCATGGTCCTCGACCTCTGCGGCGGCGAACCGTCGCATGTGGTGATGGACGGCGCCGTTCCCGACACATCGCGCGCCTACCGCCTTGATCCGGCGCGGGTGATCTCGCTCGTCGGCATGGATATCCCCGAGGCGGAGCAGCGCGCGACGCTGGAGGCCTTGGGCTTTGCGCTGAAGGGCGACATGGCAAGTCCGCCCTCGTGGCGGCCGGATATCCTGGGCGAGGCCGACCTCGTGGAGGAGGTGGCGCGGATCGCCTCGCTGACGAAACTCGAAGGCAAGCCGATGCGGCGGGCGAAGCCCGGCGTGCCGAAACCGATCCTGACGCCGACGCAGATCCGGGAAAAGACCGCGCGGCGCACGCTCGCGGCCTTGGGCTACAATGAATGCGTGACCTATTCCTTCATCGACGGGGCAGCGGCGGCACTCTTCGGCGGCGGGGCAGAGGCGACGCGTCTGGAAAATCCGATCTCGTCGGAAATGACCCATATGCGCCCCGACCTTCTGCCCGGCCTCCTGCAGGCCGCCGCCCGCAATCAGGCGCGCGGCTTCATGGATCTGGCGCTTTTCGAGGTCGGACAGGCCTTTTCGGGCGGCGAGCCGGGGGAACAGGCCTTGCACGCAACCGCGCTTCTCGTGGGCGCCAGCGCGGCGCGCGACCCGCACGGCAGCCGCCGCCCGGTCGACGTCTATGACGCCAAGGCCGATGCCGAGGCGGTGCTGGCAGCCATCGGCGCGCCCCAGAAGGTGCAGATCGGCCGCAAGGTGGCGGGCTGGTTCCATCCCGGCCGGTCGGGCACCATGTCGCTTGGGCCGAACGTTCTGGCCAGCTTCGGCGAGGTGCACCCGAAGGTCCTGAAGGCGATGGATGTGAAGGGCCCGGCGATGGCGCTGACCATCCATCTGGCTGCCGTCCCCTACCCCAAGGTGAA
>JAWKWX010000007.1:0-170920 GCA_041397305.1 Paracoccaceae bacterium
GGGGAGGGAGAGGGTAGGAGGGCGCCGCGAGGGGCGGGACTGCCGACCTTCATTTCCCCTCTCAACCTGGCCCAAACTCTCGGGAATCTGACTTCCCCACAGGATATCCACAAGGAAAATCAAAGGTTTATCCACCGGAATCTTTTGCAAGACCGTCAAATTCCCTTGCGCGACTCACCCTCTCCCGGCCAACCTTCACTTACCGCACCGGATCGCAAGACACCGGACGGGCGCAACGGCCTCCGGGCGGCTGCGGGCGGGAAGGCGGGGCGCAAGCCCGGTTCGGACCACCCGAAAGTGCACGGACGAGCGCAGATGCAAAGGGTCTCACGACCCCGAGGATCGGCGGGGAAAAGGGCGATGCGGCTGCGCACGGTCTTCGGATCGGACGTGGCAGGGGTTCTCACGAATCCCGGATGCGGGAAACCCGGCAACGGGCGGACCCATCAGGAAGGCGTCAGGGGGGTCGCAAGACCCATGCAAGGACCGCGTCCGAGCACCTGGCGCCTTTTCTGATTCTCCCGGCCAGAGCGCGCCAAAGAAACGGGACCCGCCAGCGATGGGGGTCCCGTTCCCGTCAGGGTTACTTATCCGCGTCCGTAGCACCTGTGCCCGATCCATAGCGCGGATCGGCCCGGCGATCAACAAGATCATGCGGGGCGGGCGGTCGATGCCCCCATATCTTTCCCTCTGCACCAGTTCTTGTGGGCGCGGCACCATGCGGCGCGACCCGCCGCCGACAGTCCTTGACCAATACTTTCCGCACCGCCCGTCGCTGTCGGGACGGATGCCATACGCCTGCGGGACGGATGCGGTACGGATGCTGGCAGGCGTTTTTCTTAAGGGTCCGTTAATCAAGACCCGTCACTCTGGCGCCATGCGTGGTCTGATCCTGCCCCTTCTCCTGGCCGCCTGCGGCGCCTCCCCGGCCCCGCAGTTCTTCGGCGCCACCCGGCATGAGGTGACGAAAGGCGGGATAGATTTCGTGGTTTTTCAGAAGGATAGCTATGCAGAGGTCGTGCGCCTCGGCTATCTGACCCGGGCCGAGCGGGCGCCGGTGCCGCAGCTGATGGCGGCAGCGGCCGAAGCGGCGACCGGCTGCCGCGTGGTGCCCGGCTCCATGGTCACCGGCCTGCCGGGGGATACGGGCGAGGTGCGGTTTCGCCTGACATGCTGATCAAGGCGTCGTCGAAGCCTCCGCCTCGATCGTCGCCCCCGCGGTCTGCAGGTCGCGGCCAGCGCCCTTGATCGTTTCGCAGGCCGACAGCGCGAGAAGCGCAAGGATAATCAACGAATTACGGGTCATGGCGCCTCTCCGGACTGCTGATTGCCCGCCGACCCTAGCAAACCGCGCGCTGCAAGCTCAAGTCAGAAATGCCCGCAGCGCTGCTTCGAACTCCCTGGGCTTCTCGGCATGCAGCCAATGGCCCGCGCCCGGGATCTTCGCCATCACCGCCTTCGGAAACAACGCCTTGATCCGCCCCCGATGCTCCGGCTGCACATAGTCCGACGCCGCCCCTGACAGGAAGAATGCAGGCCCGTCATAGCGCCCCGCTACCTCGTCCGGCCAGCCGACGATCCTGTCCATCTCGGCGTCAAGAACCGGCAGGTTCAGCCGCCAGCGCGGCGGTTCGGCTTTCAGATCAAGGGACTGCAGCAGGAACGCCCGCGTGCCCGCGTCCGGCACCGCCGCTTCCAGACGGCGGTCCGCCTCGCTGCGGGCGGTCAGATCCTCGATGCGCAGCGCCTCCATCGCATGGACGAGATGGCGGTTCGAATGGCCGTAGGAGACCGGCGAAATGTCCGCAACCACAAGCCGGTTCACCAGATCGGGCCGGGTGAGTGCCAGCACCATCGCCGCCTTGCCCCCCATCGAATGGCCCATCACGTCCATCGCGCGGCCTTCGCCGTCGATGATCGCCGCCAGATCGCCCGCCATGTCGAAATAGCTCTGCGTCTCGGCCCGGAAGCTTTCGCCATGATTGCGCTGATCGACCGCCACCACCCGGCGGTCCGCTGCCATCCGCTTCTGGATCGCCCCCCAGTTCCGCGCCGAACCAAAGAGCCCATGCACGATCAACAGGGGCGGAAAGGCGCCATCGTTTCCAGCCTCGATCCGGTTCAGCATCGCGGACGATCCCCCCTTCCCCCTGCCGGGGATTCGGTCTTAACCTGCCCTCCCGGGGGTAAACGACATGTCGATCTCAGTCCAGCAGATGGCCGACCGCGTGGCCGAACTGATGGAGGCGCGGCTCAGGGTGAAGGGCGAGGGACTTGCTGCCAAGCTCAGGCGCGGCGGTCGGCATCTGCCGCGCAAGGTGCTGATCGCGGCCGAGGCGCTGGCGCGCCAGGCAGAGATGGCAACGATCCCGCGCCTGCAGATGCAGGTCGACCCTGAGGAAGCGGCCGAGGCCTATGATGCCTGCGTGCGCTACCTCAAACCCCTCGGCGTCGGCGCGCGCCGCCGGGCGATGCTCTGGCAGATGACGACCGCGATCGCCACGGGCCTCTTCGTCACGCTTGTGGCGCTGGCTGCGGTTCTGGCCTGGCGCGGCTTTCTCTGAGCGGATCGCGCACCACGAGCGTCACGGTCACGAAGCTGACGTAAAGCAGAAGATACCAGGAGCCGATCTTGGCGAGGCTCACCATCTGGCCCTGATGCTGGCCACCGTACAGCCATGTGCCGGTGCGCGTGCCGATATTTTCGGCCAGCCACAGGAAGCCGCTGGTGAAGAAGGCGGCGAGCGGCAGAGGCATCCGGTAATCATGTTGCGCGATGCGGAACCAGATGCGGGTCCGCGCGTAGAGAAGGATCGTGGCGGCGAAGAGACCAAGCCGCATGTCCGGCAGGAAATGGTGGGCAAAGAAATTCGCGTAGATCGCCAGGGCCAGCAGGATCGTTGACCAGAAGGGCGGATAGGGGGCGAAGCGCATGGCGAAGAGGCGGATCACCCGCGCCATGTAGCTGCCGACAGAGGCATACATGAAACCGGAAAAGAGCGGCACGTTCAGGATCTTGAACAGCCCCGGTTCCGGATAGGCCCAGGACCCTGCCCCGACCTTGAACCATTCCATTACCGTGCCTGTGAGGTGGAACAGCAGGATCACCCGCGCCTCGGCCCATGTCTCCAGCCGCG
This sequence comes from Paracoccaceae bacterium, assembly GCA_041397305.1. Lineage (GTDB taxonomy): Bacteria > Pseudomonadota > Alphaproteobacteria > Rhodobacterales > Rhodobacteraceae > TMP-24. The sequence continues at coordinate 3,138 of JAWKWX010000007.1, forward strand.
CCCAGAGGAAAAGCGCCTGCACGGCGAGCGCGAAGAGGAAGAGCGCGTCATAGCGGTGAAGCGGCCAGTCCGGTTGCCAGATGGATTTCGTGACGAGAAGGGCGCCGAGGAGGAGGCCGCCGAACAGGCAGGCCCAGGCCTGTTTCAGCCCGAACATTGCGAACTCTGCCAGTGCGAACGGCAAGCGGGCGCGCGCCCAGTCGCCGAGCGCGCGTTCGATCCGGTCGGTTGTGCGGTGCATGCGGCCTCTTCCCTGACGGTCGCGGACTTTCTGGCATGGGGTGGGGGCCGGGTCCAGTCACCCTCTCATCCGCCGAGGATCACCCGTTCGCGCCTGACCGCCTTCGCTTCCGGCGTCAGATGTTCGCGTGCGGCACGGTGCCCGTCATGGACGGCATGGGCGATGAGGCCCGGCGCGCGGGCGTCACCGATGCGGGCAAGCGTGGCGAGGCTCCGGTCCTTCAGGGCGCGCCAGAGGCTCTCCTGCGGCTCGCGCGAGGTGACGGGGATGAAGGCGCCGCAGGGAAGGCGCGTTTCGCGGCCCGAATAGGTGCAGGAAAGAAGCGCCTCGCCGGGCGCGAGGCCAGAGACCATATGGGAGGTGACGATCCGCGCGCCACGCTCGATCAGCCGCGCCTGCAGGCGGGTCTGTTCGACGGTGTAGCCCGTCCAGTCGGCGACCGTGCCGAAAGGGGTGACATAGGTGACCACGTACCCTTCTCCGGCCAGAAGGTCGGCAAGGCCAGCGGCGATGTGATAGCCCTCGTCGTCGAAGATCACCACCGGCCCGCTTGCAGGCCGCGCGCCGTCGAGCAGCTGGTCGGGCGTGATCGTGCGCGGGTCGGCGAAGCTCGCGATCGGCCCCGGATGGCTGCGCCCGCGCCCGTCGGCGCGCCAGAGGCTGCCGGTCGCCACCAAAACATGCGGCGCGCCTGTCGCCATTACGTCATCGACCGCCATCGGGCTTGCCGGATAGAGGCTGACATTGGCCATCCGGCGAAGCTGCGAAAGCCGCCAGTCGCGGACCCGCGCCCATTCCGAAAGCCCCGGCAGGCGCGCCTCGCGGCTGACCCGTCCGCCCGGTTCGTCCGACGCCTCGGCCAGGAGCACCGTCGCCCCCCGCAGCCCGAGCGTCAGCGCCGCCTCAAGCCCGGCGGGGCCTGCACCGACGATCAGGACGGGGTCCTCGGACCGTTTCAGCGCGGGCACCCGTTCGGGATGCCAGCCGCGCCGCCATTCCTCGCCCATCGTCGGGTTCTGGGTGCAGCGGATCGGCGCGCCGAGCCCGTCATGCGCATAGCAGATGTTGCAGCCGATGCACTCGCGGATGTCTTCGAGGCGCCCCTCGCGGATCTTCGCAGGCAGGAACGGATCGGCGATCGAGGGGCGCGCGGCGCCGACGAAATCGAGGATCCCGCGCCGGACTTGGGCGAGCATTGTCTCGGGGCTGGTGAAACGGCCGACCGCTACCACCGGCTTGCCGGTCGCGGCGCGGACATGGGCGATGTGATCTTCCAGCGCCGCTTCCTTGACGAAGCGCGAGGGGCCCATTTCGGTGCCGTAATCGGGGATCGTCACGTCGAAGACATCGACGAGGGGCGCGAGATCGGACATCAGGCGCGCGCGTTCCTCGGCCCCGGTGCCGTCTTCATCCGTCACCTCGATGCGGATCGCGACGGCGCAGCGGTCACCGACCGCCGCGCGCGTATCCTCCACCAATTCCCTGACCAGCCGCGCGCGGGCGGCGAAACCGCCGCCATAATCATCGGCACGCGGGTTGGTTGAGGGATCGAGGAATTGCGTCAGCAGATAGGTATGGGCAGCGTAGACATAGACCACGTCGAAATCCGCCGCCTTCGCCCTGAGCGCTGCTGCCTGGTGCCAGTCGCGCAAGGCCTGGATATCCTGCCGGTCCATGCGCTGGCTCTGCCAGGGCACGGTCTCGGCCAGCATGCTTTCGGGCCCCAAGGGCGCCTCGCGGGAAAGCACGTTGCCCGACCGCCAGCCTCCGTGCCAGAGCTCGACCCCGGCCAGCGCGCCATGCGCGTGCACCGCCCCGGTCATCGCCGCCATATTGGCGATGTCGCCGTTGTCCCAGAGCGAGGCATAGGGCGCGGGCGTGTCGTCGGAGCTCGGATGGATGGAGCAATATTCGCTGTTCACCACCCCCCAGCCGCCCTCGGCCTTCACGCCCCGCATGGCGGCGAGCGTCGCGGGCAGGGCGAAGCCCATGCCGGTGCAATGCGGCACCTGCCAGAACCGGTTCGGCGCGGTGACGGGGCCGATCTTCACGGGTTCAAATAGGACATCGAAACGTGGGTCGCGGGGCATGGGGCTCTCCTTGCCTCGTGATTTTGGACGATTGGTCAGAATCTAGTCAATGCTGGTGGGTTGCCGACCGATGGACATGCGGCTGCAAGGCATGACGGCCTACTAAGTCGACGTTTGGAACTTAGTACCGCTTCTGCGCTTCGAAATAGGCTGCAATATCCTGGAAATCGCTGTCGCTGAGCCTGCCGAGTGCCTGCACCATAAGCTCGAAATTCTTGGTGGAACTCATTCGTGTGCCGTCAGCATATGCCTTCATCTGTGCTACCAAATACTCTGCGGGTTGCCCTGCGAGCATCGGAATCGGCTGGAATGACGTGGAGCGCGCATTTCCGTCGTCGCCATGGCACTGGATGCAAGCCGAGCTTCGCGCCAATGTCTTGCCTTTGCTCAGATCGCCCTCTGCTGAGGCAGGCTGAGCTCCGCTGGCAAACGCTACCAGCATCATTCCAAGAACAACGGTCGATTCCAGAAGTGATGATGTCATTTGTAACATCTCCTTTGCTCCCAACAGCAGTAAACCATCTTTGAAGAAAGCAAGGTGGAGTCCGCCCTGACCTTCGCGAACTGTCCCCCATAGGCTACTCCTAGAGGGACCTCCTGCAAAGCATCAGCTTGGTGGTGGCACAAACGGCGCCTTTCGACCGGTTGCAACTGCGGTTAACCACTGCCGCCGCTGTGCCTTTTTTGCCGAGATGATGGACCCTGATCGTGCCATATCTTCTGGCAGAAAGCTGCCTGCAATTCATTTGGGCGGGTGATGTAAGTTGCACTCAGAGCTGTACACAGCCTGCAAACATCGATCGCTATTTCAGGACCTTAAGGATTTCCCGGCTTCGCTCTTGAATTTTGCCGGGCTGCAGCAGAGCGAGAAAGAGACATAGAAAAGGCCCCCGGTAGTTCGGAGGCCCTTCTAAGTCAAAACTGCTCCGGCTCAGAGCGTCGGATACATCGGGAACTTTGCGCAGAGTGTGGCGACTTCGCCCTTGACCTTTGCCTCTACCGCCCCGTTGCCCTCCTCGCCGTTCGCGGCAAGGCCATCGACGACCTCGACGATCCAGCGGGCGATCTGGCGGAACTCGGCCTCGCCGAAGCCACGCGTGGTGCCGGCCGGGGCGCCGAGGCGGATGCCCGAGGTCACGAAGGGTTTTTCCGGGTCGAACGGCACGCCGTTCTTGTTGCAGGTGATATGCGCGCGGCCAAGGGCGGCTTCGGTCGCCTTGCCGGTCACCTTCTTCGGACGCAGGTCGGCGAGGCAGAGGTGGTTGTCGGTGCCGCCGGAGACGATGTTGATCCCGCCCTTCATCAGCTCGTCGGCCATGGCGGCGGCGTTCGTCTTCACCTGCGCGGCATAGGTCCTGAACGAAGGATCCAGCGCCTCGCCGAAGGCCACGGCCTTGGCCGCGATCACATGCATCAGGGGGCCGCCCTGCAAGCCGGGGAAGACGGCCGAGTTGATCTTCTTGGCGATCTCCTCGTCATTCGTCAGGATCATGCCGCCACGCGGGCCGCGCAGCGACTTGTGCGTGGTCGTGGTGCAGACATGGGCATGCGGGATGGGCGAGGTATGGACGCCACCGGCCACGAGGCCCGCGATATGGGCCATGTCGACATGCAGGTAGGCGCCGATCTCGTCGGCGATGGCGCGGAAGGCCGCCCAGTCCCATTCGCGGCTGTAAGCCGTGCCGCCCGCAATGATCAGCTTCGGCCGGTGTTCCAGCGCCTTGGCGCGGACATCTTCCATATCCAGCCGCTGGTCCTGCTGGCGCACGCCGTAGGAGACGACGTTGAACCACTTGCCCGACATGTTCACGGGCGAGCCGTGCGTCAGGTGACCGCCCGAGTTCAGGTCGAGGCCCATGAACGTGTCGCCGGGCTTCAGAAGCGCGAGGAACACCGCCTGGTTCATCTGTGACCCGGAATTCGGCTGGACGTTCGCGAACTTGCAGTCGAACAGCTTCTTGGCCCGTTCGATCGCCAGCGTCTCTGCCACGTCCACATACTGGCAGCCGCCGTAATAGCGCTTGCCCGGATACCCTTCGGCATATTTGTTGGTCATCACCGAGCCCTGCGCCTCGAGCACCGCAAGCGACACGATGTTTTCCGAGGCGATCAGCTCGATCTCGTCGCGCTGGCGGCCAAGCTCCGACGTGATGGAGACCCAAAGCTCGGGGTCGCTCGACGAAAGTGGCTCGGTGAAAAAGCCGTTCTGGGCGGTCATGGGCGTCTCCTCGCGGTCCGGTTTGGCCGGGGTTGTAGCCGAGCTTCCCCGCGCGAGAAAGGCGGATTCCGACCTTCCCGGATCGCGGGGCGAACGTTACCGCTACCCTTTGCGGCCGCACGGCACTCAGACCACGGTAAACTGCTTCATCATGCCCTGATCTTCATGTTCGAGAATATGACAATGCATCATGTAGGGGCTGACCGGATCGGCGTAGTCGGTGAATTCCATCCGAAGCTCGACCCGTTCGCCGGGCTGGGTCAGGACCACGTCCTTCAGCCCCGCCTCGCGCGGCGCAGGCGGCTGGCCGTTGCGCGATACGATGCGGAACTGCACGTCGTGGATATGCATCGGATGCAGCATCTGGGATGCGTTCTCGAGGACCCAGCTTTCGACCGCGCCGAGCGGCACGCTGAAATCGATCCGCCCATGGTCGAACGGCGTGCCGTCGATCACCGGCGTTCCCATCAGCCCCTCGCCGGTCATGCCGAGCTTGAAGGTCCGCGTGGCGCCGGTCGTTTCGGGGATCGGCGGCAGGACCGCCAGCCGGTCGGGCAGGGCAGGCGGGGCAGGCCGCGCGCGGTCGGGGCGGATCTCGATCACGTCGCGCAGGCCGTTCGAACCGGCAAAGGGAGCTTCGGCGCCATAGACCTCTGCCCTCAGCATCAGCGGTGCCCCGGCGCTCAGATCGACCAGAAGTTCGACCCGCTCGCCAGGCGCGACGAGTGCCTCGGTCAGCATGACCGGGGCTTCGAGGAGCCCGCCGTCGGAGGCGATCTGCACGAAAGGCGCATCGCCTGCGAAATGCAGCCGGTAGATCGAGCCGTTGGCGCCGTTCAGTATCCTCAGCCGCGCAAGCGGTGCGGCGACCGGCAGATAGGCGCCCACCTGGCCGTTCACCAGCATCACATCGCCCAACTTGCCCGCCATCAGGTCATGCATGTCGGGCGCATAGGCCATGCTGCCGTCCGCCCCGAAACGCCGGTCCTGCAGGACAAGGGTGAAATCATCCTCGCCATGGGTTCGGGGCAGGGGCAGGGACGCCTCCTCGTCATCCTCGACCCGGATCACCCCTGCGAGGCCTGACCAGACCTGCGCGGCCGTGCGGCCATGCTGGTGCGAATGGAACCAGAAGGTTCCGGCCTTCTGGTTCAGCGGAAATTCGGCCGTCCAGCCTGCGCCCGGCGCGATCGACTGGTGTGGGCCGCCGTCCATCGCCGCGGGCAGGTGAAGCCCGTGCCAATGCAGCGTCGAAGCTTCCTCAAGACCGTTCCGGACCGTCAGCGACAAGGCCTCGCCCGCCCGCGCCCGCAGGATTGGGCCGAGGTACGGGCCGTTGATGCCGTTCGTCTTCGTCGCCTTGCCCGCCAGGAATTCGGTCTCGCCCGCCATCAGGCGCAGATCGAAGGCGCGCCCGCCCGCTGTCGCCGCCCCTGCCTCGATCGGGGGCTGGGCCAGCACCCGACCCTCGGCCGCAAGGGCGGGCCGGCGCCGCAGAAGCGCCGGGCTGGCCAGAAGGCCGGTCAGGAAGGTGCGGCGGCTGGGCGTCATAAGGCATTCCTTTCAGACAGGCGGCGACTGTGGGGTTGCGCAGGCGTCCTCAACGGTGATCAATGCCGATGTGGAAGCGGAGCGGTAGATGTGAAGAGGTCGCAGCGGATCACATTTCTGGCAAGCGACGCGGAGGCCGCGCGCGAGGCGCAGGCGCAGCTGACGGCCCGCTATGGCTCGGTCGCGCTGGAAGAGGCGGAGGCAATCGTCGCGCTCGGCGGTGACGGGTTCATGCTGCAGACGCTGCATGCGACCGAGGCGCGCGACCTGCCGGTCTATGGCATGAACTGCGGCACGATCGGCTTTCTCATGAACGAATATGAGGAGGAGGGGCTACTGGGCCGGATCGCCGCCGCGGAGGAGGCCGTGATCAACCCGTTGCGCATGCGCGCGGTCGATGCGGGTGGCTTGGCGCACGAGGCGCTCGCGATCAACGAGGTGGCGCTGTTGCGCGCCGGGCCGCAGGCGGCAAAGCTGAGGATCAGCGTCGATGGCCGGGTCAGGATGGAGGAGCTGGTCTGCGACGGCGCGCTTCTCTCGACGCCCGCCGGATCGACGGCCTACAACTATTCGGCCCATGGCCCGATCCTGCCGATCGGGTCGGATGTTCTGGCGCTCACGGCAATGGCGGCCTTCCGGCCGCGGCGCTGGCGCGGTGCGATCCTGCCGAAGGCAGCGGTGGTGCGGTTCGATGTGCTGGAGGCCTTGAAGCGGCCGGTGATGGCGGACGCCGACAGCCGGTCGTCGGTGCGCGATGTGCTCAGCGTCGAAATCCGTTCGGATGCCACCATCCGTCACCGCATTCTCTTCGATCCGGGGCACGGGCTGGAAGAACGGCTGACGCGCGAGCAGTTCATCTGACGGCGCCCATTACGGGGCTCAGCCCTCTTCGCCGCCGTTCGCCCTGTCCCCTTGCGCCCGCCCCTCCCTGGCCTGCCATGCCTCGATCTTGCGGTAAAGCGTCGAGGGCGCGACCTCCAGCACCCGTGCGGCGCGGGTGATCGAGCCGCCGTGCATGGCGATCGTCGCCTCGATGATCATCCGTTCGGCCTCTGCCAGCGGGCGACCGAGGATTGCGCCGATCTCGACCTTGCTGGTTGCCGGGCGCGGCGCGCCGGTGAGGTTCGGCTTGACCGGCGCCTCGGTCAGTTCCGGCGGCAGCATTGCGGGCGTCACCTCGCGCCCGTCATGCATGACCACCACCTGGCGGATGACATTCAGAAGCTCGCGCACATTGCCGGGCCAGGCGTAGAAGCGGAAAAGTGCGGCCGCCTCGTCACTCAGGCCGCGAAAACGCCGGCCCTCCTCTTCGGACATCCGTGCGAGCGCCCGCTCGGCGATCTCGATCACGTCCGCGCCGCGGTCCCGCAGCGGCGGCATGTGCAGCGGCACGACATGCAGGCGGTAGTACAGGTCCTGCCGAAGCTGCCCCATCCGGATCGCCTGCGCCGGATCGTGGTTGGTGGCGCAGATGATGCGGACATTGACCTTGCGCGGCCGGTTCGACCCCACCGGCTGGATCGTGGAGGTCTGCACGAATTTCAGCAACTTGGCCTGAACGGCCGTATCAAGCTCGCAGATCTCGTCGAGAAAGAGCGTGCCGCCGTCGGCGGCGGCTGCGGCGCCGGTCCGCTCGGTGATGGCGCCGGGGAAAGAGCCCTTCAAATGACCGAAGAGTTCGGATTCCAGCAAGTCCGACGGGATCGCGCCGCAGGAAAGCGTCACGAAGGGTTTCGGGGCGCGGCTCGACAGGCGGTGGATCGCTTCGGCGCAAAGCTCCTTGCCGGTGCCGCTTTCGCCGGTGATGAAGACCGGCGCCATCGACCGGGCGACAGAGCGGATGCGGGCATAGACCTGTGCCATCGCGGCCGACGAGCCGACGAAATCGCCCGGCGAGGGGGGCGCGCGGTCGGCGGTCTCGGTCATGCCTGCCAGGCTCCCGGCGGCAACCGCATTGCCGACAGCATTGAGAAGTCGCTGTTCGTCGAAGGGCTTGACCAGGAAATCATGGGCCCCCGCGCGCATCGCCTCGACGGCGAGGCTTGTCGAGCCGTTTGCAGTGATGACGATGATCGGGGTTGCCGGGCTCAGCGCCAGAAGCTCGGTCATCAGGTCGATACCGTCACGATCGGGCAGCGCGAGGTCGATGATGACCGCCTGAGGGGCGGTTTCGCGAAAGGAGGCGAGCCCCGCCGCTGCCGTTCCGGCGGTGGTCACCTGGTAGCCGTTCTGCCGCAGCACGGAGGCATAGGTGACCTGCAGGGAAACCGTGTTCTCGATAAGAAGGACTGTACTGTCAAATGTCATGTCGGCCACTTGCGTGGACCCGAATGCCGGGGATCAGGGGCAATTCAAGCCATGGTTGCATAATGCAACGGTTCTACGCGACAAATCCCGCCGCGCCAACTTGTCTGAATCGTCATGACCTTAGGGCAGTAACGAAAGGCCCTGACCTTCCGCCTTTCCCCGTCTGGTTCGGTCGCGCTCAGCCGCGCGGATAGCCGAGCTTTTTCAGCGCCTCGGTGATCTCGTCGAGAATGGCGGGATCGTCGATCGTGGCTGGCATCTTGTAGCTTTCGCCATCGGCGATCTTCACCATCGTGCCGCGCAGGATCTTGCCGGATCGGGTCTTTGGCAGCCGGTCGACCACGCAGGCAGTCTTGAAGGCGGCGACCGGGCCGATCTTGTCGCGGACAAGTCCCACGCATTCCCTCACGATCTCGTCATGCGGCCGGTTGGTGCCCTTGTTGAGGCAGAGCAAGCCCAAGGGCATCTGCCCCTTCAGATCGTCCGCGACCCCGATCACCGCGCATTCGGCCACATCCGCGTGCGAGGCCAGAACTTCCTCCATCGCGCCGGTCGACAGGCGATGGCCCGCGACGTTGATCACATCGTCGGTGCGCGCCATGATGTAGAGATAGCCGTCCTCGTCGATATGGCCGGCATCGCCCGTCTCGTAATAGCCGGGGAAATGGTTGAGGTAGCTTTTCCTGAACCTTTCCTCGGCATTCCAAAGGGTTGGCAGCGTGCCGGGCGGCAGGGGGAGTTTCACCGCGATGGCGCCCAATGTACCTGGCGCGACCGGGTGGCCGCCCTCGTCCAGCACCTGAACATCGTAGCCGGGCATCGGGACGGAGGGCGAGCCGATCTTCACGGGCAGTTCCTCGATCCCGATCGGGTTGGCGGCAATCGCCCAGCCGGTCTCGGTCTGCCACCAATGGTCGATCACCGGCACGTTCAGGTGCCGCTGGGCCCAGAGGATCGTGTCGGGGTCGGCGCGTTCGCCCGCGAGGAAAAGGGCCTTGAGGCTCGATATGTCATAGTCCTTGATCAGCTCGCCCCGCGGATCCTCGCGCTTGATGGCGCGGAAGGCGGTGGGGGCGGTGAAGAAGCTTTTCACCCCGTGGTCCTGGATCACCCGCCAGAAGGTGCCCGCGTCCGGGGTGCCCACCGGCTTGCCTTCGAAGACGATGGTGGTGCAGCCCGCGATCAGGGGGCCGTAGCAGATGTAGCTATGGCCGACGACCCAGCCCACGTCAGAGGCCGCCCAGAACACGCCGCCCGGGCCTACGTTGTAGATGTTTTGCATCGACCAGTTGAGCGCGACGAGATGCCCGGCGGTCGGGCGCACCACGCCCTTGGGCTGGCCGGTGGTGCCGGACGTATAAAGGATATAGGCCGGATGATCGCCCGAAACCGGCACGCATTCGGCGGGCTGAACGCCGTACTGGAAGGAATGCCAGGCATGGTCGCGGCCTTCGGTCAGCTTCGCCACTTCCTGTTCGCGCTGGAAGATCACGCAGAAATCCGGCTTGTGGCTGGCCTGATCGATGGCGGCGTCGAGGAGGGGCTTGTAATGCACCACGCGCCCCGGCTCCAGCCCGCAGGAGGCGGCGATGATCGCCTTGGGCTTGGCATCGTCGATGCGGACGGCAAGTTCGTTCGCGGCAAAGCCGCCGAACACGACCGAATGGATCGCGCCGAGCCTGGCGCAGGCCAGCATCGCCTCCAGCGCCTCGGGCACCATCGGCATGTAGATGATGACCCGGTCGCCCTTCTCTATTCCCTTGGCGCGCAAGGCGCCGGCGAGCGTCGCCACCCGGTTTCGCAGCTCCGCATAGGTGATCTTGCGGACCGAGCGGGTGATCGGGCTGTCATGGATGATGGCGATCCGTTCGCCATGGCCTGCCGCGACATGGCGGTCGACCGCGTTCCAGCAGGCGTTGACCTCGGCATCCTTGAACCATTCGTAAAGCGGCGCCTTTTCGGCGCTGAGCGCTTTTGACGGCGGCCTGACCCAGTCGATGGCTTGCGCTTGGCCCATCCAGAACCCGTCGGGGTCCTGTCGCCAGCCGTCATAGATCTTCCGGTAGCTCCCCGCCGTCGCCATCTGTCGCCTCCTCCAAAGCTCGGGCGAGAGCCTAGGGCAGGGGGCGGGGGCGGATCAATCGCGTTAGCGGTCGCGGGGCGGGCTGGCGCGGCAGTATTTGCAAAAATGGCCAATATGTCGCGGCAAATTTTTGCAAATCCTTGGCGATTTCCTAATCTTGGCCTTGCAGTTCGGCGGGTTTGCAAACCGCCGACGCACCTCTGCAGAATCGCCTCGGGATCTAGCTGTAGACCGTGACCGGTGTCCCGGCGATGGCCGACATGTTCAGAAGCCCGCGCGCGGTGATCGACGGCGTGACGATATGGGCCTTGTTGCCCATCCCCATCAGGATCGGCCCGACCTCCAGCCCGCCAGCCCGCATCTTCAGCACGTTGCGCGCGGTGTTTGCCGCATCGGTGAAGGCGAAGATCAGGATATTGGCCGAGCCGTCAAACCGCCCGTTCGGGAAGATGCGCGCCCGAAGTTCGGGATCGAGTGCCGCATCGACCGACATTTCGCCGTCATGGTCGAAATCGACGCCTGTCGAGGCAAGGATTTCCATCGCGCCGCGGGTGCGACGCCCCGAATCGGTGTCGAGATTGCCGAAGTTGGAATGCGAGCAGATCGCGACCTTGGGGGTCACGCCGAAGCGGCGGGCATGGCGCGCGGCGCCGATGGCCGCACGGGCGATCTCTTCTGGCGTGGGGACCGCGTTCACATGGGTGTCGGCCACGAAAAGCGGCCCGTCTTCCTGGATCATCAGGGAAAGCGCGCCGTGGGGGCAAAGCCCGTCGCGGCCGAGGATCTGGTTCACGTAGTTCAGATGCCAGAGATACTGGCCAAAGGTGCCGCAGATCATGCTGTCGGCCTCGCCGCGATGAACGGCGATCGCACCGATGGCGGTGGTATTGGTGCGCATCACCGCGCGCGCGATGTCGGGCGTCACGCCGCGCCGCTCCATCAGCGTATGGTAGGTTTCCCAATAATCGCGATAGCGCGGGTCGTTTTCGGGGTTCACGATCTCGAAATCGCGGCCTGGCCGGATCGGCAGGCCCGCGCGTTCGCAGCGCCGTTCGATCACCTCGGGCCGGCCGATCAGCACCGGGCTGTCGGTCATCTCCTCCAGCATCGCGTTGGCGCATCTGAGCACGCGCTCATCCTCGCCCTCGGCAAAGATGATGCGCCGCGCCGCCTGCCGGGCCGCCTCGAACACCGGGCGCATGATCAGCGCGGACCTGTAGACCGATCCGTCGAGCTTCTGCTTGTAGGCGGGAAGGTCGGCAATGGGCCGGGTCGCGACGCCGGTTTCCATCGCGGCCTTTGCCACCGCACTCGCCACCACGCCGATCAGGCGGGGGTCGAAGGGTTTGGGGATCAGGTAATCCGGGCCAAAAGTCAGCTTTTCGCCCCGGTAGGCTGCCGCCGCCTCGGCGCTTGTCGTGGCGCGGGCGAGCGCCGCGATTCCGTCGATGCAGGCCAGCTCCATCTCGTCGTTGATCGTTGTCGCGCCCACGTCGAGTGCGCCGCGGAAGATGAAGGGGAAACAGAGGACGTTATTGACCTGATTGGGAAAATCGCTGCGACCGGTGGCGATGATCGCGTCCGGTGCCACCGCCCGCACCGCGTCGGGCAGGATCTCTGGCGTCGGGTTCGCCAGCGCGAAGACGATCGGGCGGGGCGCCATCTTGCCCACCATCTCGGGTGTCAGAACGCCGGGGCCGGAGAGACCAAGGAACAGATCCGCGCCCTCGATCACCTGATCGAGCGTCGCGGGGCTGGTGCCTTGCGCATAGTCCTCTTTCTGCGGTGTCATCTGCTCGGTCCGGCCCCTGTAGACGAGGCCCGCCAGATCGCAAAGCCAGACATTCTCGCGTCGGACGCCGAGCTTCAGCAGCATGTTGAGGCAGGCGATCCCGGCGGCGCCCCCGCCGGTCGAGACGACCTTGATGTCCTCGACCTTCTTGCCCGCGACATGCAGCGCATTGGTTGCCGCCGCGCCCACGACGATTGCAGTGCCGTGCTGGTCGTCATGGAAGACCGGGATGTTCATCCGTTCCCGGCACAGTTTCTCGACGATGAAACAGTCCGGCGCCTTGATGTCTTCAAGGTTGATCGCACCGAAGGTCGGTTCCAGCGCGCAGACGATATCGGCGAGCTTTTCGGGGTCGGGTTCGTTCAGTTCGATGTCGAAACAGTCGATATTGGCGAATTTCTTGAAAAGGACGGCCTTGCCCTCCATCACCGGTTTCGAGGCCAGCGCGCCGATGTTGCCAAGCCCGAGAACCGCCGTGCCGTTCGAGACCACCGCGACCAGATTGCCGCGCGCGGTATAGCGGCTGGCGGTGGCGGGATCGGCCTTGATCTCCAGGCAGGCCTCGGCCACGCCGGGGCTGTAGGCGCGGCTCAGATCGCGGCCGTTGGCCATTGGCTTCGTGGGGCGGATCTCCAGTTTGCCGGGCTTCGGGAACTCGTGATAATCAAGTGCCGCCTGCCGTGTGCTGTCTTGCCTTGTCTCGTCCAAATCCGCCTCCCGCCTGATTTGTTTAATATTAAACTATTTACAGAGTCGCGCAAGTTCCCTGACTTTCCGACAGATACAATCGCCATACAAGAATTTCCTTGAAAAGTTATTTTGAACTTGAAGAATACCCCCAGCCCCGGAGGAGACCGAGATGAGCGACATTCGCGCCGAAGTGCTTTTGCCGACGACGGCCCTGACCCGGGATCTCGGCTTCTTCACCAGGGACCTGGGTTTCCGGCTGGACATGATCTATCCGGCCGACAATCCGGCGGTTGTCGTCCTCTCCGGCCATGGCCTGCGGCTCCGGCTCGATGCGCAGATCAAGGCTGAACCGGGGCATGTGCGCATTCTCACCGACGATTATCTGACGCTTGCCGGAGGCAGGACCGAGCTGACGTCGCCCGGCGGCACGAATGTCACGCTTCACGAATTGAACCCGCCGCTGGTGCTGCCCGCCACGGAACATGCCTTCGTCGTGCGCCGCCTTGCCGATCAGGCGCCCTGGGTCATTGGCCGTGCCGGGATGGCCTACCGCGATCTGGTGCCCTCGCGCCTTGGTGGCGCGATCATCGCCAGCCACATCCGCGTTCCGGACGGCAAGGTGCCGGACATGGTCCATTACCACAAGGTGGGCTTTCAGCTCATTTTCTGCGTCAACGGCTGGGTCGACGTGCTGTACGAGGATCAGGGCGGGATACGCCGCCTGACGCGCGGCGACTGTTTCATCCAGCCGCCGCAGATCCGCCACCGGGTGATGGAGGCGGGCGAGGATATCGAGGTGATCGAGATCGGTGTGCCGGCAGATCATGTCACCGAGATCGACCATGAGATGGAGCTTCCGACGCCGCACCTCCGCCCCGACCGTGAATGGGACGGCCAGCGCTTCGTCCACAATCTGGCGAAAGAGGCCGCCTGGATGCCGTTCCGCCAGCCTGGCTACATCTGCCGCGACACGACGATCAACGCGGGCACCAGGGGCGTGGCGGGCGTGCAGGTCGTACGCAAGGGCGAGGGTCTGCCAACCCCCACCCGCCATGACAGCGATATCCTCTTCGGCTTCGTGATGGCTGGCGAAATGACCCTGAAAGGCGAAGGCAAGCAGCCCTACCGCCTTGTCCGGGGCGATGCCTTCGTCACGCCGCCCGGCATGGTTACCGAATGGGCCGAGCCGTCCGATGATTTCGAGCTTCTTGAAGTTTCCCTGCCCGGCGCATTTTCCACCACTCACGCCTGACCTTTTCCTGTCCCTTTCAGTCTGGCTCAAATATCCTGCGGCGGTCCGGGGTGGCGCGTAGCCCCCCCGGGCTGCTGCCGTTGCGTTCACGCTAACAGTCGCGTAACCAGACCGGATGGTCAAAAAACGGGAGGCGGGAATGACCGAGGAAGATCTGGTCGCGGCGGCACGCGCCGTGCGTGAAAACGCCCATGCCCCCTATAGCCGCTTCAAGGTCGGCGCGGCGGTGCGCGCCGCCTCGGGCAAGGTCTATGTCGGCTGCAATGTCGAGAATGTGGCCTATCCGGAAGGCACCTGTGCCGAGGCGGGTGCCATCGCGGCCATGGTCGCGGCCGGGGAAAAACGCCTGACCGGAGTTGCGGTCATCGCCGACAGCCCTTCGCCGGTGCCGCCCTGCGGCGGCTGTCGCCAGAAGCTCGCGGAGTTCGGCGCGGGCGGAGTGCCGGTCACGCTCGCCACCACCGACGGCGCCCGCCTGACGACGACCATCGGGGCGCTTCTGCCCGGGTCGTTCGATGCCAGCCATATGGAAAGGGTCTGAGATGGACGCGCGCCAGATCATCGCCCGCGTCCGTGACGGCGGCGGCCTTCCGGCGGAGGTAGCGCGCTGGTTTGCGGGCGGGCTCGCGTCGGGCGAGGTCACCGATGCCCAGGCCGGCGCCTTTGCCATGGCCGTCTTCCTCAACGGTCTGCCGGTGGAGGAAAGGGTCGGCTGGACCCTCGCCATGCGCGACAGCGGCCAGGTCCTTGCGTGGGACATGCCCGGCCCGGTGGTGGACAAGCACTCGACCGGTGGTATCGGTGACGTGACCTCGCTGCTGCTCGCGCCCGCGCTTGCGGCCTGCGGCGCCTATGTGCCGATGATCTCGGGCCGTGGCCTCGGCCATACCGGCGGCACGCTCGACAAGCTGGAGGCGATCCCGGGCTACAAGGTCGACCAGACGGCGGGGGATCTGACGCGCATCCTGCATGAGGTCGGCTGCGCCATCGTCGGCGCCAATGCCGATATCGCGCCCGCCGACCGGCGGCTCTATGCGATCCGCGATGTGACGGGGACGGTGGAGAGCATCGACCTCATCACCGCCTCGATCCTGTCGAAGAAGCTCGCGGCCGGGCTGGAAGCCCTTGTTCTGGATGTGAAAGTCGGCTCCGGCGCCTTCATGAAGACACTTGACCGGGCGCGGGCGCTCGCGCGTTCGCTGGTCGATACGGCGAATGGCGCGGGCTGCAAGACCGCCGCCCTGATCACCGACATGTCGCAGCCCCTGGCGGCGGCGGCGGGAAATGCGCTTGAGGTGATCGAGGTGATGGAGACGCTGACCGGGCAGGCGATCAGCCAGCCCCTGTGGGACACGACCGTGGCGCTTGGCGGCGAGGCCCTGGTGCTGGCGGGCCTGGCCGAGGATGCGCTGGAGGGAGAGGACCAGATTGCCGAGGCGCTGGACTCCGGCCGCGCGGCGGAGGTCTTCGGCGAGATGGTCGCGGCGCTGGGCGGGCCGCATGATTTTGTGGAACATTATCCCGACCGCCTGCCTGCCGCGCCGGTGGTGCGCGAGGTGAAGGCGCCCGAGGGCGGTTTCATTGCCGCCATCGATGGCGAGGCGCTGGGCCATGCCGTGGTCCATCTCGGCGGCGGGCGGCTCAGGGGCGGTGACCGGATCAACCCGGCGGTGGGCCTGTCGGACCTCGCGCCGATCGGCGAGCCGGTGGCGAAGGGCGAGGCCTTCGCTTTGGTCCATGCCGCATCGGAGGCGGACGCGGATCGTGCGGTGGCCGACGTGCTCGCCGCCTACCGGATCGCGCCCGAGGCGCCGGACGAGCCGGAACTGATCATCGAAAGGATCGCCTGATGGGACGCGCCTTCCTGATCGTGATGGATTCCGTGGGCGCGGGTGGCGCACCGGATGCGGGCAGCTTCTTTAACGGCAAGGTGCCGGACACCGGCGCCAATACGCTGGCCCATATCGCCCAGGCCTGCGCGGCGGGCCGGGCGGAGGAAGGGCGCAGCGGCCCCCTTCACATGCCAAACCTCGACAGGCTGGGCCTGTCGGCGGCGGTGGCGCTTGCCTCGGGCGCGGCGATGCCCGGCCTGCGCCACAGCCCGCAGGGCCTTTGGGGCGCCGCCACCGAAGTGTCGAACGGCAAGGACACGCCGTCGGGCCACTGGGAACTGGCGGGCGTGCCGGTGCCTTGGGACTGGCACTATTTCCCCGATACGCAACCCGCCTTCCCGCAGGATCTGATGGACGAGGTGGCGCGGCTCTGCGGCGCCGGGGGAACGCTTGGCAATTGCCATGCCTCGGGCGTGCCGATCATCGAGGCACATTGTGCCGAACATATGCGGACCGGCTGGCCGATCTGCTATACCTCGGCCGACAGCGTCTTTCAGATCGCCTGTCACGAGGAGACCTTCGGCCTCGACCGACTCTTGAAGCTGTGCGAGGACATCGCGCCGCGTCTGCATGCGATGAAGGTGGGGCGGGTGATCGCCCGGCCGTTCGTGGGACGCCCCGGCAATTTCAAGCGCACGACCAATCGGCATGACTATGCGATCGCGCCGCCCGCGCCGACGCTTCTGGACTGGGTGCAGGGTGCGGGACGCAAGGTCCATGCCATCGGCAAGATCGGCGACATTTTCTCGATGCGCGGTATCGACGATGTAAAGAAGGGGACGGACATTGCACTTTTCGAACATCTTATGGATTGGTCGAGGCATGCCGGGGACGGATCCCTGATATTTGCGAACTTCGTCGAGTTCGACACACTGTTCGGCCATCCGCGCGACGTTTCTGGCTATGCCCGCGCGCTCGAATGGTTCGACGCCCGCGTGGGCGACTTTCTGGCGGCTCTTCGCCCCGGCGATCTTGCGCTTTTCACCGCCGATCACGGCAATGACCCGACCTGGACCGGCACCGACCATACGCGGGAGAGGGTGCCGGTCATAGGGCATGGTTGCGGCCTGAAGGCGATCGGCCATGTCGGCTATGTCGACATTGCTGCCTCGGTCGCGGCCCATCTCGGCGTGCCGTCGCAAGGGCCGGGGAAAAGCTTTCTCTGAGCCCGCCATCCCGTACCGCCGGTGTCCCGCGCCCGTCCCGCAAGCGTATGGCATCCGTCCCGACAAGAGCCGTCCGAAAGGAAACCCCGAAGATGACCGCGACATCGCCCAAGATCGAACTGCACCTGCATCTTGAAGGGGCGGCACCGCCCACCTTCATCCGGGGGCTGGCGAAGGAAAAGTCGATGGATCTGTCCGGCATCTTCGACGAGCGCGGCCATTACGCCTACCGCGATTTCTGGCATTTCCTGAAGGTCTATGAGGCGGCGACCGAAACGCTGAAAAGCCCGGAGGATTACCACCGCCTGACGCTCGCCGTGCTCGAGGAAAGTGCGGCCTCCGGTGTCGTCTATTCCGAGACCTTCCTTTCCCCCGACTTCTGCGGCGGACGGGACGTGGAAGCCTGGAAGGACTATCTGGCCGCGATCCGCGAGGCGGCCGATCTTGCCGAGAAGCGCGACGGGATCACGCTTCGGGGCATCATCACCGCGATCCGGCATTTCGGGCCGGAGAAGGCGCGCGAAACCGCGCTCTGCGCGGCCGAGACCGCAGGCGACTGGATCGTCGGCTTCGGACTGGCGGGCGACGAAAAGATAGGCAAACCCAAGGACTTCGCCTGGTCCTTTGATGCAGCACGTGAAGCGGGATTGCGCCTGACCGCCCATGCCGGCGAATGGGGCGCGCCTGACAGCGTACGCGACGCGATCCGCGATCTGGGTGTGGAGCGGATCGGGCATGGCGTGCGGGCGATCGAGGATCTGGCGCTGGTCGACGAGATCGCCGAGAAGGGCGTCGTGCTGGAGGTCTGTCCGGGGTCGAACGTGGCGCTTGGGGTCTGCAAGACCTGGCGCGCCCATCCGATCCACCGGCTGCGCGAGCGCGGCGTGAAGGTCACGATCTCGACCGACGATCCGCCCTTCTTCCACACCACGATGACGAACGAATATGAACGGCTCGCCGAAGCCTTCGACTGGGACGAGGGCGTTTTCGACGCGATCGCCCGCACCTCGATTGACGCGGCCTTCTGCGATGGCGATACAAGGGGTCGGATCGCCAAGAAGCTGGAGGCTGCCCGTGCGTGATCATCTGACCATCGTCAAACACCCGCTGGTGCAGCACAAGCTGACGCTGATGCGCGAGAAGGAGACATCGACCAATTCCTTCCGCCGTCTCCTGCGCGAGATCAGCCAGCTTCTGGCCTACGAGATCACCCGCGAGATGGAAATGACAACGCAGCGGATCGAGACGCCGCTGTGCGAGATGGACGCGCCGGTGATCGACGGCAAGAAGCTCGCGCTCATCTCGATCCTGCGCGCCGGAAACGGGCTGCTGGATGGCGTGCTGGAACTCATTCCGGCGGCGCGCGTGGGCTTCGTCGGCCTCTACCGCGACCCCGAGACGCTGCAGCCGGTGCAATATTACTACAAGGTGCCCTCGGGGCTGGAGGACCGTCTGGTCATCGCGCTCGACCCGATGCTGGCGACCGGCAATTCCTCGGCCGCGGCGATCGACCTTCTGAAGAAGTCCGGCGCGAAGAACATCCGGTTCATGTGCCTTCTTGCCGCGCCGGAAGGCGTCGCGCGGATGAAGGAGGCGCATCCGGACGTGCCGATCGTGACGGCGGCACTCGACAGCCATCTGAATGATCACGGCTATATCGTGCCGGGTCTGGGCGATGCTGGCGACCGGATGTTCGGCACGAAGTGAGAGAAGGCTTTACCGGCGCCCGGGCCTTTGCCAATCTGGCCACGGGGTGGAGGCGGGGCAGGCGATGAGAGTTCTTCCGGTACTGGTTTCGATTGCTGTCCTGGCGGGTCAGCCGATCTTCGGGCAGGTCAGTGGCCCGGCGGAGCCGCCGGCCGCCGATTATGCCGGGCGGGACTATACCGACAGCAAGGGCTGCCTCTTCCAGCGCGCGGTGGTGAATGGCGCGGTGGTCTGGGTGCCGCGGCTGGATCAATCGAACCGGCCGGTCTGTGGTCAGGCGCCAGGCGCGTCGCCCCTGGCCGAGGCGACGGAGGAGGCTGCGGCGACGACCGGGGCCAAGCCGAAAATGTCGGCGCCAGTGGCGATGAAAACCAGACGCGCGCGTCCGGCTCTGGTGATCGTCGGAACGGAAGCCGTAGCCCCGGGCGATGCACTGTGTCAGCATGGCGGCGCGCGGGCGTGGCTGAGCGACGGGCGGCGGATCAGCCGTTGCGGCGGTGGCGCGCTTGACCCCGAGAGCGTGAATGCGCTGGGCGTGCCGGGATTGGCGGTGGCGGGCGTCTCGGACGACCCGGGGGCCCTCGCCCGCGCGAAGGCGCTGGGTGCGGGCGGCTACAGGCTGGTCTGGTCGAGCGATGGAACGGTGGAAGAGCGGCCGGTGCCGGGCGCGGCGCTTTGGGTGCAGGTCGGCGCCTTCGCCGATCCGGCGAATGTCGGGGCGGCCGCGTCGGCGGTGAAGGGCGCGGATTACGCCGTGGCCCGGCAGAAGGTGCGGGGCGGGGCGCTGACCGCCATCCTTGCGGGACCCTTCGCCATGCCAGCAGAGGCAGAAGCTGCGCGCGCGCGACTGGCGCCGGAATTTCCCGGCGCCTTTGTCCGGCCTTAGCCGCAGATCCCCTGCAGGCCGACCCAGTCGGTATCGCTGATGACCGGTTCGACCGTGTCACCGCCCGTCGGGGCCGGAGTGACGCCCGTCGCCTTGAAATAGGGCGCGGGATCGAGCCGGAGGCGTGCCGCCTGCGCCGACAACTCGTCTGCAGAAACGGGTGCGACCGGCGCTTTCAGGAGGCGTTCGCCATAGCCGTGAAAGGCCTCGCGCGGGATGTCGCCGGTGGTCAGAAGGTGGAAGGTCGCACGGAACCCGGCGTAGGACAGCGCGTCGGCCAGCGCGTCGGCGCGGCGGGCGCGAAGTTCCTCGGCGAGGACATGACCGGCAAGAAGGGCGGGATCGTCGCCGCTGTCGACAAGCGGGCGACCGGCGAGGATCACGCCGCCGGGCAGGTGCAGCGTGCCCTGCAGCCCCTCGGGCAGGATCACCAGCGCACCGGAGCGGCCGAGAAGGCGGTTCGACAGAAGATCGGTCGCCGCGAGCCCCTCGGGCTCGGCGCAGGGCGGGCCGGCCAGGCGTGTGACATCGGCAAGGATTGCCTGGCCCACGGCAGCGCGGACCGGCGCGGGCAGGACATTGGCCGTATGGGCGATGAGCGCGCCGGGCAGCCAGAAGATCATCGCGCCGAGGAAGGCGGCGAGGAGCGTGGCGACGAGCACGCCACGCAGGCGCCCGGGATGGGGGCGGCGCGCCTCGATCAGCCGGTGGACCTTGTGGATCGCGGCGATCATCACCTCGTCGTCGATCTCAAGCTCTTCTTCGGCGTCGGGGTCGGGGCGGAAGACCGCGGGCATCTCGCCCGGATTGGCGCGGGTCAGCGCCGGAAGGGACCAATGGGCGAGCGCCCGGTCCGAGGACGCCTCTTTCAGCATCAGCGTCGCGTCGCCGAAGGTGACGATCACCTCGCGCCGCTGGGCGCCCACGGCTTCGCGCCAGAGGCCGGTGCATTCCAGTCGCTGATATTCGCTGAGCGCCGTCATGGGGCGGGGTGCTGCTCTTGCCTGTTTTGCGGCAGTCTAGCGAAGCAATGGGGGGCGGGCAATCTTCCAGGCCGCTCGTCGGTCCCTTGCGGGCACTCCTCGCTCCGCCGCCGAAGAGAGACCGCAAGGGATCGCAGAGGCGCCCCGCGGCGGGTCAGAGCGTCCTGGCCCGCGCGCGCAGCTCGAACTTCTGGATCTTGCCGGTCGAGGTCTTTGGAAGCTCCTGAAACACCACTCGCTTCGGGGTCTTGAAACCCGCGAGCCGCGCCCGCGCGAAGGCGATGAGATCCTCTTCGCTCGCCTCCTGCCCCGGCTTCAGCTCGACGAAGGCGCAGGGCACTTCGCCCCATTTGTCGTCGGGCTTGGCCACCACGGCACACAGAAGCACCGCCGGATGATGCATCAGCGCGCCCTCGACCTCGACCGAGGAGACATTCTCGCCGCCCGAAATGATGATGTCCTTCGCCCGGTCGGTGATCTTGATATAGCCGTCCGGATGCTGGAAGGCGATGTCGCCGGACCGGAACCAGCCGCCCCTGAAGGCCTCTGCCGTCGCGTCGGGATTCTTGTAATAACCCTTCATCACCGCATTGCCGCGAATGGCGATCTCGCCCAGGGTGGCGCCGTCACGGGGCACTGCGGCAGTGTTTTCACCCTGCACGCCGATCTCCTCCATGAAGGGCATGAGAACGCCCGTGCGCGCCTTGATCGCCGCGCGCTCTTCCTGCGGCAGCCCGTCCCACTCCGGCCGCCAGAGGCATTCGGTGACATGGCCGAAGGTTTCGGTCAGGCCATAGACCTGGGTGACGGAAAAGCCCAAGGGCTCGATCGCGGCAAGCGTGGCGGCAGCGGGCGGGGCGCCCGCGGTGTAGGTCTGGACGATATGGGAGAAGGGCCGCCTTTCTTCGGGGCGGGCGTTGATGATCATGTTGAGCACGATCGGCGCCCCGCCCATATGGGTCACGCCTTCCTCGGCGATGGCGCGGTAGATCGCGGCGGCTGTGACATCGCGGCAGCAGACGATGGTGCCGCCGAGCGCCGGGATCGTCCAGCTGTGGCACCAGCCATTGCAGTGGAAGAGCGGCACGATGGTCAGATAGACCGGCCGCAGCCCCATCTGCCAGGCGACGGCCGTCCCCATACCCAGAAGATAGGCGCCACGATGGTGATAGACCACGCCCTTGGGCCGCCCGGTGGTGCCGGACGTGTAGTTGAGCGCTAAGCTTTCCCATTCGTCCTGCGGCATTTTCCATGGCGCGGCCGCGTCGCCCGTCGCGAGCAGATCCTCGTAGGTCTGATAGCGCCCGCTTGCCTCGGTCCCTGCCACCCGGTCCGGCACCTCGACGATCCTCGGGCCGGCGCCCGCATTTCGGGCGATGGCGTCCTCGGCGAGCGGCAGGAGCGCGCTGTCGACGAGCGCGAGCTTCGCTTCCCCATGCGCGAAGATATAGGCGACGGTATCGGCATCGAGCCGCGTGTTGATCGCATTGATCACCGCCCCGGCCGCCGGGATGCCGAAATGCGCCTCGACCTGGGCGGGCACGTTCGGCAGGAGTGTCGCCACGACATCGCCGGGGGCGACGCCCGCGCGGTCGAGCGCCGAGGCAAGGTGGCTGACACGCCCGTGAAACGCGCGATAGGTCCAGCGTTCGCTTCCATAGACGAGCGCCGCATCATTGGCGAAAACATCCGCCGCGCGCCTGAGGAAAGAGAGGGGTGTGAGCGGCACGAAATTCGCCGCATTCTTCCCAAGCCCGGTTTCGTCCCTGAGCCAACCCATGCGTACCTCCCCGTCGCACATGTCGTTTCCAGACATGGGTAACGCGCGCCGGGCCGCTAGCATATCCCCAATGCGACCTGAGAGGCCCGATGACCGTCCCCGATATCGTCCGACCTGCCCGTGCCAACCCGACCTTGCGCGCCGCGGCCATGGTCCTCACCTATGCGTTTCTGATCGGGTTCACCGACAATTGGGTGCGGGTAATCGCCCGCGAGGGCGGGCTCTGGCAGTTCCATGCCATCCGCACGGCCATGGCGGCGGCGCTTCTGTTCCTGCTGGCCCGGCCGCTTGGCCTGTCCTTGCGCCCGCGCCGCCCGCGCGCGGTTCTGGCGCGCAGCCTCATCCATGCCGTCGCCATGGTGCTCTACTTCGGCTGCCTCGCCTTCCTGTCGGTCGCAGAGGTGGCGGCGGGGCTTTTCACCGCGCCGATCTTCGTCCTGATCCTCAGCCGGTTCGTCTATGGCCATCCGATAGGCCCCTTCCGGGTGCTTGCGGTCGTCGTGGGGTTCATCGGCGTGATGCTGGTGCTGGGTTTCGGTCTTCGTGCCGCGACGCCGGCCATGGTCCTGCCGATCGTCGCGGGGCTTTTCTATGCGCTGGGCAATCTGGCGACCCGGGAATGGTGCGACGGCGAAACGGCCGAGACCTTGCTTCTGGGCTTCTTTCTCGGCCTCGGCCTCTTTGGCGCGATCGGGATGGCGGTCCTGTCGGTCTGGCATCCGATTGTGCCCGAGGGTACGGCGGGGTTCGTGCTGCGGGGGCCGGTCTGGCCCTCTGCCCCCTTCCTTTTCTGGACCTTCGTCCAGGCGGCCGGTTCGCTTCTGGGCGTCGGCCTGATGATCCGCGCCTATCAGGTGGCCGAGGCGAGCCGGGTCGCGGTCTTCGAATATGCGATCCTGCCGATGAGCGCGCTCTGGACCTGGGCACTCTGGGGCGAGGGGATTTCGCTGACCGCCGTCACCGGCATGGGTCTGATCGTCATCGCGGGCACGATCATTGCGCTGCGTGCGCGCTGAGGGTTAGGCTCGCGCCATGTATCTCTCGCGCGGCCGCCGCTTCCTGTTCCTTCATGCGCCGAAGACCGGCGGCACGGCGCTGACGCTGGCCCTGGAAGCCCGCGCGATGAAGGATGATGTGATCGTGGCCGACACGCCGAAGGGCCGCGCGCGGGCCGCGCGACAGAAGGCGATCTTGACCGCCGGGCGGCTGTGGAAACATTCGACGCTCGCCGATCTCGACGGGCTTGTCACGGCGGCCGATGCAGAGCTTCTGCTCGTCACGCTGGTGCGCAATCCCTGGGACCGGATGGTGAGCTACTACCACTGGCTGCGAACGCAGCGGTTCGACCATCCCGCCGTGGGGCTGGCGCGGGCGCTCGACTTCAGCCCTTTCCTGAACCATCCGCTGATCGTGGAAAGCTTCCGTCGCTGGCCCCATGGCGCCTGGTTGCGCGACAGGTCCGGGACGGAACGGCGGGGGCTGTTCCTCAGGCTCGAACGGATCGACGCCGATCTCGCGCCGTTCGAGGCGCATCTCGGTTTCCGGCTGTCGCCCATTCCGCGGACGAACGAAAGTGCGCGTCCGCGTGACTGGCGGCCCTTCTATTCCGACCGGGACGCTGCTCTACTCGCCAGGATATGTGCCGAGGATATCGCGCGGTTCGGCTATTCATTCGACGCTTGAAAGAAGGAGTTCGCCATGACCGACGCAAAGGTTGCCCTCATCACCGCCGGGGGGTCCGGCATGGGCGCGGCGGCGGCGCGCCATCTGGCGGGGCAGGGCTGGAATGTGGGGATCCTGTCGTCGTCCGGCAAGGGCGAGGCGCTGGCGGCGGAACTGGGCGGGCTGGGCGTGACCGGGTCGAACCAGTCCTCCGGCGATCTGGGCCGGCTTGTCGATCAGACGATGACGCGCTGGGGCCGGATCGACGGGCTGGTGAATTCCGCGGGCCACGGGCCGCGCGCGCCGATCCTCGAGATCAGCGACGAGGATTGGCACAGGGGGATCGACGTCTATTTCCTGAATGTGGTCAGGGCCACGCGGCTGGTGGCGCCGATCATGGCCGACCAGGGCGGCGGCGCAATCGTCAATATCTCTACCGCCTGGGCTTTTGAACCCTCGGCGATGTTTCCGACTTCGGCGGTGGCACGGGCGGGGCTTGCGGCCTTCACCAGGATTTTCTGTGACGAGTTTTCCGCGAAGAACGTGCGGATGAACAATGTGCTGCCCGGCTGGATCGACAGCCTGCCCGGCACGGAGGAGCGGCGGCAGATGGTGCCGATGGGCCGCTATGGCAGGTCGGAGGAAATCGCGGCGACCGTCGCGTTCCTGCTGTCCGAAGGCGCGGGCTATATCACCGGACAGAACCTGACCGTCGACGGCGGGCTGACGCGCCGCATCTGAGGCGACTGCGCGAAGCAGCGCCCGGAGGAGGCCCGCCCGGATGGAACCCCGGGCGGCGGCGGTCAGGCGGCTTTCGCCGCCTTGCCGCCGTAGAAGCTTTCGCCGCTTGCGGCCATGTCGCGCAAAATCTTCGGGGCCTTGAACCGCGCACCATGTCGCGCCTCCAGCCCGTCGCAGATCTCGACCGCGCGGGCGGCGCCGACGATGTCGAGCCAGCCGAACGGGCCGCCCGACCAGGGGCAGTAACCCCAGCCGAGGATCGCGCCGACATCGCCTTCGCGGATGTCTTCCAGCACGCCCTCTTCCAGCGCCCGCACGGCTTCCAGCGTCTGGACCATCAGCATCCGGTGCTGGACCTCGGTCAGGTCCGGCTGGTCCTTGGCTACCGGCCAGAGGTTTTCGAGCCCGTCCCACAGGCCCTGGCGGTCGCCCTTCTCGTCATAGGCATAGAAGCCCGCCTTGGCCTTGCGGCCCAGGCGACCCTTGTCGGCCATGGCGAACAGGACCGGATCGACCGCGCCGTCGGGATAGGCGTCACCCATCGCGGCCTTCGTCGCCTTGGCGATCTTCACGCCGAGGTCGATGGAGGTTTCATCCACCAGTTGCAACGGCCCGAGCGGCAGGCCGAGGAGCTTCGCGGCATTCTCGATCAGCGCCGGTTCCACCCCTTCGGCAACCATGCGGATGCCTTCGTTGATGTAGGGAATGATGCAGCGGTTGGCGTAGAAGAAGCGGGCGTCGTTGACCACGATCGGGGTCTTGCGGATCTGGCGCACGAAGTCGAGCGCCTTGGCCACGGCCACGTCGCCGGTTTGGCGGCCCTTGATGATCTCGACCAGCATCATCTTGTCGACGGGCGAGAAGAAATGGATGCCGATGAACTGGCCGGGGCGTTTCGACGCCCTTGCCAGATCGCTGATCGGAAGCGTGGAGGTGTTGGTGGCGAAGATCGCGGTTTCGGGGATCGCAGCTTCGGCCCTGGCGGTGACCTCGGCCTTGACCTTCATATCCTCGAAAACCGCCTCGACGATCAGGTCGCAGCCCGCAAGCGCCGCGTAGTCGGTCGTGGCCGTGATCCGGCCCAGCACCTCGGCCTTCTTCTCGGCCGTCACCTTGCCGCGTTTCATGCCCTTGTCGAGGATGGCTTCGCTGTGCGCCTTGCCGCGGTCGGCGGCCTCCTGCGCCGCATCGATCAGCACGACCTCGATTCCGGCAAGGGCCGAGACATAGGCGATGCCCGCGCCCATCATGCCCGCGCCGAGAACGCCGATCTTGCGGACGGTCTGGTCATCGACCTTCGGGCGGTTTGCGCCTTTCTCCAGCGCTTCCTTGTTGATGAAGAGCGAACGGATCATGGCGGACGACGAGGGGTTCATCAGCACGTTGGTGAACCAGCGCGCCTCGATCTTCAGCGCGGTGTCGAAGGGGACAAGCGCGCCTTCGTAGGCAGCGGAGAGGAGCGCCTTGGCCGCCGGATAGACGCCCTGGGTCTTGCCGTGCACCATCGCGGAGGCGCCGACATAGGTCATGAAGCCCGAGGGACTGTAGGGCGCGCCGCCGGGCATCTTGTAGCCCTTCGCATCCCAGGGTTTGACCATATCCTCTGGCTTGGCATTCAGCACCCATTCCTTGGCGCGGGCGAGGAGGTCTTCGGGGGCGACCACTTCGTCAATGATACCCGCCGCTTTCGCGGCCTTGGGGTCGGAAAGCTTGCCTTCCAAGAGGAAGGGCGAGGCGGCCATTGCGCCCATCTTGCGGACAAGGCGCGTGGTGCCGCCCGCGCCGGGGAAGATGCCGACGAGGATCTCCGGCAGGCCGATCTTGGCCTTGGGATTGTCGGCGGCGATGATGCGGTGGCAGGAGAGGGGCAATTCCAGCCCGATACCGAGCGCGGTTCCGGGAAGCGCCGCGACGATCGGCTTGCCGCCCTTGCCCGACTTCAGGTCGCGGCCCATCAGCTCCATCTTCCGCTCGAGCATGTGGAAATTCATGATCCCTTCGAAAAGGCCCCGCGCCGGGTCGTCGCCTGCGCTTTCCTTCATGCGGGCGATGATGTTGAGATCCATCCCCCCGGCGAAATCCTTCTTGCCCGAGGTCAGGATCACGCCCTTCACGCCGTCGTCGGCGATGGCCCTGTCGATGAGCGCGCCCAGCTCGGCCGCCGCCTCGAGGTTGAGGACGTTCATCGACTTGGACTTCACGTCCCAGGTGATGGTGGCGACGCCATCGGCGTCGATGGCATAGGTGAAATCGCTCATCTGTTGGTCTCCTTGGGCCAGCCGGGGTAGGGGGTGCCGTCCTTGCGGGACATGCTGCGCCGCCCGTCCTTCCGGGAATAATGCAGGTCGATGTCGGGGTAGTGCGCGGCGTCATCCTTCGCCCGCGTGCCGACGATGAGGTAGGTGACCGGTCTTTGGGACCGGTTGATCAGCTGGTGGGCATTCGGCTCGCCTGCGGGCCAGCAGGCGGCATCCCCGGGGGCGAGGACATGATCGCCGTCATTCTCGACAACCGTCACCTCGCCCTCGAGGACATAGAGGAATTCATCCTCGGCCTCGTGCCAGTGGCGCTGCGAGGAGATGCCGCCGGGGTCGAGCGTCTCGACGGCGGCGCCGAACTGGGTCAGGCGACCCGCGTCCGAGAGCGGCAGCCAGCGCACCAGCCCGTCCGGCAGCGCGTAGGGTGCGGGATAGTTGGAGGTGGCGGTCTCGGGCGCGACGGCGCCTTTGCGCAGGATCATCTTGGCCCCGTCCAGTCCGTGCCGTCGCGGTAGGTGAAGCGGGCCTTGCCGGCTTCGATCTCGACGCGGAGGTCGACGTCGGAATAGGTCGCGACCTCGCGGGGGGCCTTGGTGCCGACGACGAGGAATTTCGCCACCCGGTCGGTACGGTTGACGAAATGATGGCCGTTGCCGTCATTCGCCGGGAAGGCCGCGCAATCGCCGGGGCGCATGACATGTTCGCCCTGATCGTCGATGAGGGTGCATTCGCCTTCGGTCACCATGACGAATTCATCCTCGTTCTGATGCCAGTGGCGGAGCGAGGAGAGCGCGCCCGGTTCGAGCATCACGAGGTTGACGCCATATTGCGTTAGCCCGCCCGCCTCGCCGAGGCGCAGAGAGGAGCGGCCCTTCATCATCGATGCATAGGGCTCCGGGTAGATCGAGCCGGTTTTGACCGGGCATCTGGACTGGTCGATGATGGGCACCGTTCTTCCTCCTCGTCTTTCCCTTCCCCCTCCCTCCCCCTCGTGGGGGGCGGGGCGGGATGGGTTTGTTGCATCTGTCCCGACCGTTGCCGGAAGGACGCTTCCCCTCCCCCTCGGTGGAGAGGGGCAGGGCGTCAGACCCGCTCGATGATGGTCGCGGCCCCCATGCCGGAGGCGACGCAGAGGGTGGCGAGGCCGGTGCCCTTGCCGGTGCGTTCCAACTCGTCCAGAAGCGTGCCGATGATCATCGCGCCGGTGGCGCCAAGGGGATGGCCCATGGCGATGGAGCCGCCGTTGACATTGACCTTGTCGGGCGACACGTCGAAGGCCTGCATGAAGCGCAGGACGACCGAGGCGAAGGCTTCGTTGACCTCGAAAAGGTCGATGTCGGCGATCGACATGCCGCTGTCTTTCAGGATCTTCTCGGTCACGGGCACAGGGCCGGTCAGCATGATCGTCGGATCGGTGCCGATCTTGGCCGTCGCACGGATCCTGGCGCGGGGCTTCAGGCCGTGGGCCTTGCCGAATTCCGCGTTGCCGATCAGCACGGCCGCTGCGCCGTCGACGATGCCCGAGGAGTTGCCGGCATGATGGATATGGTTGATGCGTTCCAGATGGGGGTATTTCATCAGCGCGAGCTTGTCGAAGCCCGGCATGACCTCGCCCATGCCCTTGAACGAGGCATCGAGCCGGCCGAGCGTCTGCATGTCGGTGCCGGGGCGCATGTATTCGTCGCGGTCGAGGATGGTGAGGCCGTTCTGGTCCTTCACCGGAACGATGGATTTCGCGAAACGGTTTTCGGCCCAGGCTTCGGCCGCGCGGCGCTGGCTTTCGACGGCAAGCGCGTCGGCGTCGTCGCGGCTAAAGCCATATTCGGTGGCGATGATGTCGGCGGAAATGCCCTGCGGCACGAAATAGGTTTTCATCGCCAGCGACGGATCGACGGCAATGGCCGCACCATCCGAGCCCATGGGGACGCGGCCCATCATCTCGACCCCGCCGGCGATATAGGCATTGCCCGCCCCGCCGCGCACCTGGTTCGCGGCGACGTTCACCGCCTCCATCCCGGACGCGCAGAAGCGGTTGATCGCAAGGCCGGGGATGCGTTCGTCGAGGTCGGAAAGGAGGACGGCCGAGCGCGCAAGGCAGCCGCCCTGTTCGCCCACCTGGGTGACATTGCCCCAGATCACGTCTTCGATGACATGACCGTCGAGGCCGTTCCTGTCCTTCACAGCGTTCAGAAGCCGGGCGGAGAGGGAGACCGCCGTCACCTCGTGCAAGGCGCCGTCGGGCCGACCCTTGCCACGGGGGGTGCGGGCGGCGTCGTAGATATAGGCTTCGGTCATCGTCGGTCCTCTCCTTGGGTGCCCCCCGCGATTCGGATGGTGCGGGGGGACAACTTGCCGCGCAGTTTACCTGCGCGTCAGCCTTTGTCCCGCGTGACGCTGCGGCGCAATATCAGCTTTTCTGCACGCGCTCGGACGGATTGCCCGGCATGAGGTCGTAAGGGTGCTTCCAGCCGGGCAGCGCCGCGATCCGGTCGAGCCAGCGGTCGATATGGGGCCAGTCCCTGCGGTCGAACCCGAAGGGCTCTGGGTAGTAGAGATAGGCACAGGCGGACAAGTCGGCAATGGTCGGGCCCTGGCCCACCAGCCAGTCGCGGCCCTTGAGATGGCTGTCGAGGGACGTATAGGCGGCCTTGAGACGGCCCTGCATGAAGGCGATGACCTCGGCGGGGCGCTTTTCGGGGGCGAGGAAGTTCATCAGATACCGGGTCATGCCCGCCTGGCTCGACATCTTGTGATTGTCCCACAGGATCCAGCGCAGGACCTCTTCCTCCTCGCCAGGTGCGCCGCCGAACTTGCCGGTGCGTTTGACGACATGGTACATGATCGCGCCGGACTGGGAGAGGGTGGTGCCGTCCTCCTGAAAGACCGGAACCTCGCCCATCACATTGAGCTTGCGGAAATCCTCGGTGCGGGTGGCGCCGTTGAAGAAGTCGACGAACACGGGCTGCCAGTCGTACCCCGAGAGTTCGAGGGTCAGCGCCGCCTTGTAGGCATTGCCGCTTTCGCCGAAGCAGTGGAGTTTTGCTGTCATGGGTCGGTTCCTGTTCCTGATCCCCGATTTATGGCGCTGGGGCGGAGCGGGCGCACATCAAATCTTGGTATGGGGATGTTCACGGGCGACGATGGTGGTCGAGGTGATCAGCCTAGCGGTCATGGGTGCGGATCGGAGATTGGAGTTGTGTGTCAGCAGATGTTCACTTAATGTTCTCATGAATTATGTGGAATCTCGGAAAGGCAGAAAATGATCGAAGGCAGTTGCTGTTGCGGTGCCGTGACGTTCCGGCTGTTGTCTCAACCCACTTCAATGGGGACGTGCCACTGTTCGCGCTGCCGCAAGGTCGGGGCGAGCACGATCGTCTTCGTCAGGAAACAGGATTTGCTGTGGCTGCAGGGCAAGGAACAGGTCGCGCTTTATCAGCCCGCGCCACCCTACAAGTATGGCCGTTGCTTTTGCCGGATTTGCGGCACGTCGCTGGGCGAAATCCTGTCGGATGACGACAGTTTTCCGATCGCGGCAAATGCGCTGGATACTGAAACCGGTCTTCGCAATCAGTTTCACGAATTTGTCGCCGAGAAACCGGGTTGGTATGAGACGGTTCAATGTGATCCGCAGGCTGCCGACTAGCCTGTCTGCGGTCGGGAATTGATCTGGCATCGGCTGCACCGACCGGCGGATCGGTGAGCCTCTGTTCTGTCAATGTGTTCAGAACGCCTCGGCGGAAAGCGCCATGACCGGGTCGGCGCCCGACTGAATGCGGGCGAGGTGCATGGTCGTCGCGGGCAGCTGGCGGGCCATGTAGTAGCGGCCGGTGGCGAGCTTGGTTTCGTAGAACTGCGTGTCGCCGGTGCCCGCGGCCAGCGCCGCGCGGGCGGCCCTGGCCTGGCGGGCCCACATGTAGCCGAGGCAGACGTGGCCGAAGAGGTGCATGAAATCATAGGAGCCGGACAGCGCGGCATTGGGGTTCTTCATGCCTTCGGCCATGAAGAACATCGCCGCCGCCTGCAGGTCCTTGGAGGCGGCTTTCAGCGGATCGAGGAATTGCGCCTTCAGATCGGCATCGTCTTCGTTGTCCTTGATGAAGCCTTTCACCATCTCGAAGAAGGCCATCACATGCTTGCCGCCGCCCTCGGCCAGTTTCCTGCCCACGAGGTCGAGCGCCTGCACGCCGTTCGCGCCTTCGTAGATCATCGCGATGCGGGCGTCGCGGACGAACTGCGACATGCCCTGTTCCTCGATATAGCCATGGCCGCCCCAGATCTGTTGGGCCTGGACAGTGCTGTCGAAGCCCTTGTCGGTCTGGAAACCCTTGATGACCGGGGTCAGGAGCGAGATCAGCCCCTCGGCCGCGGCGTCGCCCGAGCGGCGTGCCTTGTCGATGAGCGTGGCGCCCCAGAGGGTGAAGGCGCGGGCGCCCTCGATGAAGCTTTTCTGGTCCATCAGCGCGCGGCGGATGTCGGGATGGACGATCAGCGGATCGGCCGGGCCGGTCGGGTTCCTGACGCCCGTCACGTCGCGGCCCTGCAGCCGGTCCTTCGCATAGGCAAGGGCGTTCTGATAGGCGGTCTCGGCCACCGCATAGCCTTGCAGACCCACGCCCAGACGCGCCTCGTTCATCATGGTGAACATCGCGCGCATGCCCTTGTGGAGTTCCCCCAGCAGGAAGCCGGTCGCGCCGTCATAGTTCATCACGCAGGTCGCATTGCCGTGGATGCCCATCTTTTCCTCGATCTTGCCGACCGAGACGGCGTTGCGGGCGCCAAGCGAGCCATCCGTATTCACCATGAATTTCGGCACGATAAAGAGCGAGATGCCCTTCGTGCCCTCGCCGCCGCCCGGCACCTTTGCGAGCACCAGATGGATGACGTTGTCGGACATGTCATGATCGCCCGCCGAGATGAAGATCTTCTGGCCGGTGATCTTGTAGGTGCCGTCGGCCTGCGGTTCGGCCCTGGTGCGCAACTGGCCGAGGTCGGTGCCGCAATGCGGCTCGGTCAGGTTCATCGTGCCGGTCCAGTCGCAGGAGACCATCTTCGGCAGATAGGTCGCCTTCTGATCCTCGGTCCCGTGGGCATGGATCGCCGAATAGGCCCCGTGGGTCAGGCCCTGGTACATGTTGAAGGCCATGTTGGCGGAAACGAAGAACTCGCCCACCGCGGTCGCAAGCACGTAGGCCATGCCCTGACCGCCGTAGGCGGGGTCGCAGTCAAGGGCGGTCCAGCCGCCCTCTTTCATCGCCTGGAACGCCTGCCTGTAGCCCTTGGGCGTGTAGACCACGCCATTTTCCAGGCGGCAGCCTTCCTGATCGCCGGAAGCGTTCAGCGGGTGGAGGACGTCGCGGGCGATCTTGCCCGCTTCTTCAAGCACGGCGCCGGTGAAATCCGGCTCCAGTTCCTCGTGACCCGGAACGCCCGACTTCGTGACCTCCAGCACATCGTGCAGGAGGAATTGCATGTCACGGGTGGGGGCGTTGTATAGGGTCATTCGGTCCTCCGGTGGGCTTCGGTCTGAGGGCGGGATCAGGCGGCTTGGGTTTCCGCCCGGCCGAGGGTCTGTTCGGCGTCGGCGATATGGCCGGCCAGTTCGTTGATGACGGCGTCAAGCGCGGCGCGCTGTTCCATCATTTCCGCCAGACGGCGGCGGGCGGTTTCGATCGCCTTGGTGATCTGCAGGCCCTCGCCGTCATGGTCGTAGAGGTCGAGGATCTGGCGGATCTCTTCAAGGCTCACGCCGTATTTCTTGCCGCGCAGGATCAGTTTCAGCCGCGCGCGGTCGCGCCTGTTGTAGAGCCGTCTCTGGCCCTCGCGCAGCGGGAACAGAAGCTCCTTCTGCTCGTAGAAGCGCAGCGTGCGCGGCGTGACGTCGAACGCCTCGCACATGGCACGGATGCCCATCAACTCTTCGCTCACGTCTCATATCCTTTCGACTGTTTCGCAGGAAAACAGCAGATGCCGGTTGGATATGGATGCTACAAGCCAAGATGACGTTAAGGTAATCGTGACGTCGCGTAAGAATTTTTCTGACGAAACGTCATTGCAAAACGATCGGTTCAGAGGAAATTTCTTGACCTAGCGTCAGGCGAGTTCCGGGCCGAAGCTGACCTGGGGGAAGATTTCAGCCGTCCAGATTCGCGGCACTCGAATCTCTCAGGGCGCGCAGGTCGGCGATGGTCGTGTCCAGTTCGGCGCGCTGCTTTTCCAGTTCCTTCAGCTGCCGGTCGGCAAGCTCTATCCAGACGAGATTCTGCTCGCGCGTCCCCTTCTGATTGTAGAGGAGAAGCCATTGGCGGATTTCCTCGAGGCTGAAGCCGAAACGGCGGCCGCGCAGGATGAGCTTCATCCGCGCGATCTCTCGCGGGCCATAGAAGCGCGAGCGGCCTTCCTTGATGGGGGCCAGAAGCTCGATGTACTCGTAATAGCGCAAGGTGCGCGGCGTCACGTCGAAGCGTACGCACATGTCCTTGAAGCTGATCGGCTGGTCCGTCATCACCGTCCTCCCTGACGCGAAGGTAAGGCGAGAGGCAGGAGGTGACAACTCAGTTCAGAAAGCCCGGCGCGAAGAAATACAATCCATAGGCGACGATCAGCGCGGGGATGGTGGAAAAGACCGTGGCCATGATCGCCGCGCGGGGCGCGAGGGCGATGGCGGGGAAAAGCGCGTCGCCGTCGTTCGAGATTGCATTGGCGGCGAGCGCGGCGAACGGGATCGCGCCGTTCACGTAGAGCGTGGCGACCAGAACCTGGGGCCCGCAGCCGGGGATGAAGCCCACCGCCGCCCCGACGAGCGGCAGGACCGGCGCGATCGCGGCGAACAGCGCCTTGAGGTCGAGGCCGGCGAACTGCGCGAGATAGTCGTAGGTCAGGTAGGCGGCGATCACCCAGACCGAGATGAAGGCGGTTTCCTCGGCCATCCGCGTCACCGGGCGATCGGCCGGGTTGGTCATGGCGGTGACAGGCGAGAAGGCCCAGATCAGAAGGCCCGTCGCCACGCCCGCAAGCGCGATCCAATCGACGGGCAGGGGGCCGAAGGCGGTGATCTCCACCTGGCCGATCTGCGCGGCGCCGACGACGAGACCGGGCAGAACCGGCGTGAGATAGGCCCAGTCGCGCGCCCGCGGCCGGCCGATCCGGGGCGCGATGTCGCAGGCGCCGCCGGTCGGGCGGTAATCGACGGTGACGAACCGGTCGATCAGCCAGCCGGTCAGGATGCCGACCGCGAATTGCAGCGGCAGAAGGACAAGCGCCGCATCGGGCCGCGTGGCGATGAGAAGGAAGGCGGCATCGCCCATCGTCGCAGTCAGCGCGGCGACCACCGCGCCGAAGGAAACCTTGCCCGAGGCATAGGCGGCGACCACCACCACCGCGCCGCCGCAGCCGGGTGTTGCGCCGAGGAAGGCGGCCATCGGAACCTGCAGGGCTTTCGCGCCCCCCATCGCATCGCCAAGGTCGAAACCGAAGAGTTTTTCTGCGCCATAGAAGAGCAGAAGAGTTGCCGCCACGAAGACCGAGACCTGGACGAAAGCGTCGACCATCAGCCCGCGCGTTACCTCGCCGAGGAACCCCGGCGCCAGCGCGAGGGCCGCAAGAAGCGCGACGGTCAAGAGCCGACCGGGCCGCACGCCCGCGAACCTGATGGTCGGGGATACAGCGGCAGACGTCGGGGTGGGGGGCGATAGATCGGTCATCGGGCCTTCTTGCGACTAATTCTCAATTGCAGAAGATAGCGCTTGCAGGCGAATATGCAAGCGCCAATAACTGCCGGGTGCCCTGACCCATGGAGATGTGATGAGCGAGGCCGACAAGCTGAAGATCGGCGCAAAGTTCGTTGAGGCGCTGCCCCATGCCCGCGCGCTTGGCATGAAGCTTGACGCGATCGGGGCGGGGATCGCGTCGATCTCGATGCCTTATGACGAGCGGCTGATCGGCGATCCCGAGACGCGGGTCATTCATGGCGGCGCGGTCTCGGCCCTGATGGACACCTGCTGCGGCACGGCGGTGATGAGCCATCCCTCGGCGCCGCGCGGGACGGCGACGCTGGACCTTCGGATCGATTACATGCGGCCCGCGACGCCCGGACAAAGGATCACGGCGCGGGCCGAATGCTACAATGTCACCCGCTCGGTCGCTTTCGTGCGTGCCACAGCGCATGACGAGGACGAGGGGCGCATCGTCGCCATGGCGACCGGCGCCTTCACCGTCGAGCGCGGGGAGGGGGGCAAATGAGCCGCCGCCCGCCGCCCGAACCCGTCCATCTCGTCAAGGGTCGCCGCGACGCGGCGCTGAAGGCGCTTGTCGAGGGCGTGCCCTATATCCGCTTCCTTGGCATCCAGTTCGACCGGCGCGGGGATGAGCTGACCGCGGTTCTGCCGTTCAACGAAAGCCATATCGGCAATCCGTTTCTGCCGGCGCTTCATGGCGGAGTGACGGCGGCCTTCCTGGAAGTTGCCTCGATCGTCGAACTGAGCTGGACGATGATCTGGGAGGATCTGGAAAGCGGGACGCTCGATGCGGCACGTCTGGCCGAGGGCGGTCTGCCGCGGCTGCCGAAGACCATCGATTTCACCGTGGACTATCTGCGTTCGGGTCTGCCGCGCGACGCCTATGCAAGGGCGCGGGTCAACCGGTCGGGGCGGCGCTATGCCTCGGTCCATGTCGAGGCCTGGCAGGACAATCGTTCGCGCCTCTTTGCGCAGGCGACCGGGCATTTCCTGATGCCAGAACGCCCGGAGCCCTGAGGTGAGCCAACCCGTCACCCATTCCCGCGTCTTCAGGATCGCGGCGCCGATCGTCCTGTCGAACGCGACCGTTCCCTTGCTGGGTGCGGTCGATACCGGCGTCGTGGGCCAGATGGGGCTGGCCGCACCGATTGGCGCGGTGGGGATCGGCGCGGTGGCACTTGCCACCTTCTACTGGGCCTTCGGGTTCCTGCGGATGGGCACGACGGGCCTCGCCGCGCAGGCGCTTGGCGCGGGCGACCGGGACGAGCAGGGCGCGATCCTGATACGGGCGCTGATGATCGCTTTCGCGGCGGGGGCGGCCTTCGTGCTGCTGCAGGTGCCGATCTTCGCGCTCGCCTTTCGGGTGGCGCCCGCCTCGGCCGAGGTCGAGACGCTGGCGCGGAGCTATCTGGCAATCCGCATCTGGGGGGCACCGGCCACCATCGCGATCTATGCGCTGACCGGCTGGCTGATCGCGGCCGAACGCACGCGGTCGGTTCTGGTGCTGCAGGTCTGGATGAACGGGCTGAACATCCTTCTCGACCTCTGGTTCGTCCTTGGCCTTGGCTGGGGGGTGGAAGGGGTGGCGATCGCGACGCTGATCGCTGAATGGACGGGGCTGGCGGTCGGCCTCTTCCTCTGCCGGAACGGGCTGTCGCTGGCGGCGCTGCGGGACCGCGCGCGGATCCTCGACCGGGTGAAGCTGCGCCGCATGGCCTCGGTCAACGGCGACATCATGCTGCGTTCGATCATCCTGCAGGGCGCTTTCACCTCGTTCGTCTTTCTGGGCGCGCGCTTCGGCGATGTGACGCTCGCGGCCAATCAGGTATTGCTGCAATTCCTGGAGATCACGGCTTACGCGCTCGACGGCTTCGCCTTTGCCGCCGAGGCGCTGGTCGGTCAGGCGGTGGGCGCCCGTTCGGTGCCGCTTCTGCGGCGCTCGGCCTGGTTGCCGTCGCAATGGGGGGCGGGGGGCGCGCTTGTGCTGGGGCTTGGCTTCTGGCTTGCGGGTCCCGCGATCATCGACCTGATGACGACCGAACCCGATGTGCGCGCGGCGGCGCGCGGATGGTTGATCTGGGTGGCGCTGTCGCCGGTGGTGGGGATCGCCTGCTGGATGCTCGACGGTATCTTCATCGGCGCGACACGCGGCCGCGACATGCGGATGGCGATGATCGAGATGGCGCTTTTCTATGTGCCGGCGCTCTGGCTGCTACCCAAGGTCTTCGGCAACGATGGTCTCTGGGCGGCGCTTCTCATGATGTTCGTCTTTCGCGCCATCAGCCTCGGCCGCCGCTATCCGAGGATCGAGCGGGCACTGGCCTGAGGCGGGATCGTCGGTGCGCTGCGTGCCTCCTTGCGCGCCTCAATCCCGCGCGGCCTTCTCGGCCAGCCCGGACATTCCCTCGCGCCGTTCGAGTTCGGCCAGCACATCGGCCAGGGTCACCTCGCGCGCGGCGAGCATGACGAGCAGGTGGTAAAGCACATCCGCCGCCTCGGCGGTCAGCCGGTCGCGATCGCCCTTCACCGCCTCGATGATCGCCTCGACGGCTTCTTCGCCGAATTTCTCGGCGCATTTCTCCGGCCCCTTGGCGAGGAGGTTCGCCGTCCAGGAGCTTTCGGGATCGGCCTCCTTGCGGGCGGCGATGGTCGCGGCGAGACGGTCGAGCGCGGTCATGAGAGCCTCATCGGAATGCCCGCGCGGGCCATATGTTCCTTGGCCTCGCGGATCGTGTAGGTGCCGAAATGGAAGATCGAGGCGGCAAGGACGGCGCTGGCATGGCCTTCGGTCACGCCCTCGACCAGATGGTCGAGCGTGCCGACGCCGCCCGAGGCGATCACCGGCAGGTCGACCGCATCGGCGATGGCGCGGGTGAGAGGCAGGTTGAAGCCCGCGCGCGTGCCGTCGCGGTCCATCGAGGTCAGCAGGATCTCGCCCGCGCCCCTGGCGGCGACGGTGCGGGCGAAGTCCACCGCGTCGATGCCGGTGGCCTTCCGCCCGCCATGGGTGAAGATCTCCCACCGGCCCGGTTCGACGGTCTTGGCGTCGATCGCCACGACGATACATTGCGACCCGAACCGGTCGGCCGCCTCGGCCACCACATCGGGGTTGGCGACGGCGGCGGAATTGAACGAGACCTTGTCGGCACCGGCAAGCAGAAGGGCGCGGACATCCTCGTGCGTGCGCACGCCGCCGCCCACGGTCAGGGGAATGTAGCATTGCTCGGCGGTGCGGGTGACGAGGTCGAACATCGTGCTGCGGTTTTCGTGGGTCGCATGGATGTCGAGAAAACACAGCTCGTCCGCGCCCGCCGCGTCATAGGCCTTGGCCGCCTCGACCGGGTCGCCCGCATCGACGAGATCGACGAAGTTCACGCCCTTGACCACGCGGCCGTCGGCCACGTCGAGGCAGGGGATGATGCGGGTCTTCAGCATGGGGCGCGTCCTTTCGGCCCCCTCCTAGCGCGGCAGTCGCCGTCGGGGAAGGGCTTTCCGCCGCGCCCGTCCCGGAACAGGCGGGTAGTCCCCTTAGGGGCCGATCCGCCGGGGGGCGCTGCCCCCCGTACGCCCCGGAGGATTTGGAGACAGAAAGTGGAGCGTCAGGGGGCGAGCGCCCTGAGGGCCTGGGCAAGATCGATCGCCCCATCATAAAGCGCGCGGCCCGAGATGGCGCCGGCGATGACGCCCGTGTCGCGCAGCGCGAGGAGGTCGGCGAGCGAGGAGACGCCGCCCGAGGCGATCACCGGAATGGTGACGGCCCGGGCGAGGGCGACGGTCGCCTCGATGTTCGGGCCGCCCATGGCGCCGTCACGGTTGATGTCGGTGTAGATGAGCGCGGCGACGCCCGCATCCTCGAAGGACCGTGCGAGGTCGGTGACCATCACGTCGGTGTCCTCGGCCCAGCCCTTGGTGGCGACGCGGCCGCCGCGTGCGTCGATGCCGACCGCCACCTGGCCCGGAAAGGCGCGGGCGGCTTCGCGGACGAGGGCGGGGTTTTCCACGGCGACGGTGCCGAGGATGACGCGGGCGAGGCCTTTCGAGAGCCACATCCCGATCGTCGCCATGTCGCGGATGCCGCCGCCGAGCTGGGCGGGGACCTTGACCCGCGCGAGGATCGCCTCGACCGCCGCGCCATTGACCGGCTGGCCCGCGAAGGCGCCGTTGAGGTCGACGAGATGCAGCCATTCGCAGCCCGCGCCTTCGAACAGGGCGGCCTGGGCGGCCGGGTCGGAGCCGAAGATCGTGGCCTTGTCCATCTCGCCATGCAGAAGCCGGACGCAATTGCCGTCCTTGAGGTCGATGGCGGGGTAAAGGATCATCGGGAACCTTCCTTTCGGGTTGCGCGCCTCTTGCCACAGGGGTTTTCCCTTGCCAAGGCCACCGCAACGCGACGTAAATCTTGCCAGAAGGGAAAGCAGCGGGAATCATCGCGGCAAAACCCCGGGGAGGACAAGATGATCAGAAAACTGGCCCTTGCGGCAGCAATGAGCTTTCTGGCCGGCGCGGCGTTCGCCGATCCGGTCGAAGGCGTCTGGAAGACGAAACCGGACGACAATGGCAATTTCGGCCATGTCCAGATCGCGCCCTGCGGCGCGAAACTCTGCGGCGTGCTGATCAAGGCCTTCGATGGCGCGGGTGCCGAGAAGGCTTCCGAAAACATCGGCAAGCAGATCGTGTGGGACATGGTGGCCAATGGTGACGGCACCTATGGCGGCGGCAAGGTCTGGGCCCCGGACCGCGACAAGACCTACAAGTCGAAAATGTCGCTGTCGGGTGACACGCTTTCGGTTTCGGGCTGCGTTCTTGGCGGGGTGATCTGCCGCGCCTCGGACTGGAGCCGCGTGAAGTGATCAGCCGAAGATCGACCAGCCGAGGCGGCGGGCGAGCATCTCGACCGCCTCGGTGCCGAGTTTCGAATTTCCCTGCGCATTGAGGCCAGGGGACCAGACGGCGATGGACGCCCGTCCGGGCGCGATCACCAGTATGCCGCCGCCGACGCCCGACTTGCCGGGCAGGCCGACGCGGAAGGCGAAGTCGCCAGAGCCGTCGTAATGGCCGCAGGTCAGCATGAGCGCGTTGATCCGCCGCACGCGGTCGGCCGAGATCAGGCGAGGCCGGGCGCCCATGAGGAAGCGACCGGCGCGGGCCAGCTGTTCGACCGTCATCTCGACGGCGCATTGGTGGAAATAGGCGCCGAGCGTCAGTTCAGGCGCATTCAGAAGGTTTCCGTGCGCGCGCATGAAATGCGACAGCGCAAAGTTGCGGTGCCCCGTTTCGGTTTCCGACCGGGCGACCGCGGCGTTGATATGGATATCCTCGTCGCTTGCCGCCGCGCGGATGAAGGTCAGAAGCTCTGCCAGATATTCGCGCGGCGCGTGGCCCGCGAGGGCCGCATCCGTCACCACGATGGCGCCTGCATTGATGAACGGGTTCCGGGGAATGCCCTTTTCATGTTCAAGCTGCAGGATCGAGTTGAAGGCGAGCCCCGATGGCTCGCGCCCGACCCGCGCCCAGAGCCGGTCGCCATGGTGACCAAGGGCGATGGCAAGGGCGAAGACCTTCGAAATCGACTGGATGGAGAAGGGGGTCGCCGTGTCGCCGACCGACTGCTGGCTGCCGTCGGCCATCACGATCGACAGGCCGAACCGACCGGGATCGATGGCGGCAAGTTCGGGTATATAGTCGGCCGGCGTGCCGCGTTCGGTCCGGGCTGCCATTTCGGCGCGGATTTCTTCAAGGATCGCGGGCAGGTCGACGGTCACGGTGCCCAGCGAAGGAAGTTGGCGATGATGCGCAGGCCGGTCGCCTGGCTTTTCTCGGGGTGGAACTGGGTGCCGAAGATAGTGTCGCGCCCGACGATTGCGGTGATGTCGCCCGCATAGTCGCAATGTGCGAGGCGATGGGCGGGATCGGTCACCCGGAAATGGTAGGAATGGACGAAATAGGCGTGGTTTCCGGTCTCGACACCCTGAAGGCAGGGGTGGGGATGGTCGATCACCAGATCGTTCCAGCCCATGTGCGGCACTTTCAGGCGGCGATCGGCGGGCGCGATGCGCATCACCTCGCCGCCGATCCAGCCGAAGCCGTCGGTCGGGCGGTATTCAAGGCCGCGCGTGGCCAGCATCTGCATGCCGATGCAGATGCCCATGAAGGGACGGGCCTTGGCCGTGACCGCCTCGTCGATCGCCGCGAAAAGGCCGGTGAAGCGCGACAGCGCCTCGCGGCAGGCCGGAAAGGCGCCGTCGCCGGGCAGCACGATCCGGTCGGCACGGGCGACGTCTTCGGGACGCGAGGAAACGAGCACCGTGCCGGCGCCGACCTCGGCCGCCATGCGCTGGAAGGCTTTCTCGGCCGAATGCAGGTTGCCGCTGTCGTAATCGACGAGGACAGTAAGGCTCACAACGTCCCCTTCGTGGAGGGCAGCGCGTCACCGAGACGAGGGTCCGGTTCGACGGCCATGCGCAGGGCCCGGGCGACCGATTTGAAGGCGGCCTCGGCGATATGGTGGCTGTTGATGCCGTGCCGGTTGGTCACATGCAGCGTGATGCCGCCATGCGTGGACAGCGCCTGGAAGAATTCGCGCACCAGCTCGGTGTCGAAGGTGCCGATCTTGGCCGTCGGCATGTCGAGCGCCCAGACGAGGTAGGGCCGACCGGAGAGATCGAGCGCGCAATCGACCTGCGCATCATCCATCGCCAGCGCGAAGTGACCATAGCGGCGGATGCCGCGCTTGTCGCCGAGTGCCCGGGCCAGCGCCTGGCCGATGGCGATCCCGGTATCCTCGACCGTGTGGTGATCGTCGATATGCAGATCGCCCTTTGCCGTGACCGCCAAGTCGATCAGCGAATGCCGGGCGAGCTGGTCGAGCATGTGGTCGAAGAAGCCGACACCCGTCTGGTTCCGGTACTGGCCGGTTCCGTCGAGGTTCAGGCTGACCGATATTTCGGTCTCGGCGGTCTTGCGGGCGATCGTGGCCTTGCGCATCTGGCTCTCCTTGATCCGCGGGCCTTATAGGCGCGCGCGCAGCGGACGCCAAGCACGGCGCATGTCAAAACCGCCGGGATGCGGCGGAACCGACACGCTTGCACGCCATTGATCGGGAAGACTGGAGCGGGCGATGAGATTCGAACTCACGACCCTAACCTTGGCAAGGTTATGCTCTACCCCTGAGCTACGCCCGCGCTCCGTCGGCGGGGTGCTACTGCAAAGGGGCGGGGAAGGCAAGGGTCATTCGGCTGTCATTCGGCTGCCGGGCCAGGGCTTGAAGGGTCGAGGTGCGCATGGCGTTGGACCATGGTCCAGACAGCGATCTCGACCGCCGGATCGGCGCTTCCGGCAGCGGAAAGCGTCCGCACGGACCGTATGGCCGGAAAACACAAAAGGGCACCGTTTCCGGTGCCCTTTTGAATGGAGCGGGCGATGAGATTCGAACTCACGACCCTAACCTTGGCAAGGTTATGCTCTACCCCTGAGCTACGCCCGCGTCCTTGGGTGCGGCGGGATTTAGTGTCTTCGCCCGCCACCTGCAAGAGGAAAAACGCCACAGATGCAGAAATCGAGGACAGCGGGGCGGTTCGACGCCCCGCGCCTTGTCGAGCGGGCGTATCGCTGCATTCTGAACCGGCGCCCGCGTGTTCTTGCTGCATCCTGCGTCGTGATAAACTGATTTACTTCAGACGGTTACAGGGGATACTTGTTGCGGCCGGGCTGAGCCGGATGCATCTGGTTTTCAAGGGACGCTCACAGGGCACGATCGGAGATGACGGCGAAGACCTGCCGGAAAATTGCCTCCCAGGGCCGAAATGAGGGCGGCGTCCCGGATCGCCATGATCCTGTTGCCCCTCAGGTTGGCGCGGCCCAGGCGGGGCCGGGGCTTTCGAACGGATCCGCACATGGTCCTGCCGCCGCCTTCGAGCGTCGGTCCTGATGCGAAGCTCGTTCTCGCCCACGATCTGCATGTCGTTCCGCCCGGAACGGGCCGGGGCGGGCCGCACCGGCCTGCGCGCCGATACGCCGGTCGAGACTGCCGCGGCTGGCGAGCATGCGACCGGGACCTGTGTTCCGACCCTCGACGGCGGGCTCGTTCCGCCGCGATCCGTCACGCGCGCCGCGACCGGAAAGCCGGCGCCGGTTCCTGCCCTTCCTGGCCGAGCGCATCGCGCAGGAGGCCGTCGAGCGTTACGGTGAGATGCGGTGCGCGCGGGCCGAGGCAGGCGGCACGCGCCCGGTCCTGCAGCAGCTCGAGCTGATGGTCGAGCCGGTCAAGGTAGGAAGGCAGCCT
Organism: Paracoccaceae bacterium; assembly: GCA_041397305.1. GTDB lineage: Bacteria > Pseudomonadota > Alphaproteobacteria > Rhodobacterales > Rhodobacteraceae > TMP-24. Next base: position 46,451 of record JAWKWX010000007.1, read on the forward strand.
GTCACGCTCGAGGCGGGTTTCCGGGTCCGACAGCCAGGCGATCCAGCTGCGAAGATTGCCGAGGGTAAGGATCACATCCTCGACCAGAAACCGTTCATGCGCGGCCAAAGCTGCCTCACCCATCATCTCACCCCTGTCGGACCCGCGAGACGAGCCTGCCCGAGAAACGCTAAGAAGCGGCTAACGGAGGCCAGAAGGCGCGCTTGGCCGATGCCGGATGGGCGGGGGCCATTGACTCTGCCCGCCGCTCCTCTATAAGCCCGCCGTCCCGGGTCGAGAGGCCCGGGGTTTTCATTGGTGTTGGTGGACCCCGCAAGGGGAAGCCTGTCGTCCCGACCGCAAGACTCGCGAGGGAAAAGGACAACGCCCTTCATAGCCCCCGCCGGGGGCGGCATAAAGAAGGAGATCAGCGGTGACCAAACGCACCTCTGCCAAGTACAAGATTGACCGCCGCATGGGCGAGAACATCTGGGGCCGTCCGAAGAGCCCCGTCAACCGCCGCGAATATGGCCCCGGCCAGCATGGCCAGCGCCGCAAGGGCAAGATGTCGGACTTCGGCACGCAGCTGCGCGCCAAGCAGAAACTGAAGGGCTATTACGGCGACCTGACCGAAAAGCAGTTCCGCAAGATCTATGGCGAGGCCGAGCGGGTCAAGGGCGACACGGGCGAGAACCTGGTCGGTCTTTTGGAGCGTCGGCTGGATGCGGTTGTCTACCGCGCCAAATTCGTGCCGACGATCTTCGCGGCCCGCCAGTTCGTGAACCACGGCCATGTGACCGTGAACGGCAAGCGCGTGAACATCGCCTCCTACCGCGTGAAGGAAGGCGACGTGATCGCCGTCCGCGACAAGTCGCGCCAGCTCGCCATCGTTCTGGAAGCCGTGGCGCTCGTCGAGCGTGACGTGCCGGATTATCTGGAAACCGATCACCACAAGATGACCGCGACCTTCGTGCGCACCCCGGGCCTGGGCGACGTGCCCTATCCGGTGCAGATGGAACCGAACCTCGTGGTCGAATTCTACGCGAAGAACTGATCCTTCGCTCTCAGGTTCCGGAACAGGCCGCCTTCGGGCGGCCTTTTTCGTTTCGCCGGTGAGGCAGGGCGGACCGGGCGGCTCGACGATCGCCCGGGGTTCTCCTCGCCCTCGGGGCGCAGAGCGTGCGACGCGCGACGATGAGCCCTAGCCTAAGCGGGCTGTGCCCGCTAGAAAGCGCCGGACCAGCCCGGGGAGTCCTGCCAGATGTCCGAACCGATCCGTCCTCAGCCGGGGATCATGGAAATCGCCCTTTACGAAGGCGGTGCCGCGCAGGTCGCGGGCCTGTCGGACGCGATCAAGCTGTCGTCGAACGAAAATCCGTTCGGCCCGTCGGACCGCGCCAAGGAAGCCTTCCAGCGCGCCGTCCACAAGCTCAACCGCTATCCCGGCACCGATCACCGTGCGCTCCGCGAGGCGATCGGCGAGGCCCATGGGCTCGACCCCGAGCGGATCATCTGCGGCACCGGGTCGGACGAGATCATCCATTTCCTCTGTCAGGCCTACGCGGGTCCGCGCGACGAGGTCGTGTTCACCGAACACGGGTTCCTCATGTACCGCATCTCTGCCCTTGCGGCGGGCGCGACGCCGGTTGCGGTGAAGGAGCGGGAGCGGACGACCGATGTCGATGCGATCCTCGCCGCCTGCGGGCGGAAGACCAAGCTCGTCTTCATCGCCAACCCGAACAACCCGACCGGCACGATGATCGGCCCGGCCGAGGTCGAGCGTCTGGCGGCGGGTCTGCCGAAGCACGCGATCCTGGTCCTTGACGGGGCCTACGCCGAATATGTCGAAGGGTTCGACGGCGGGGCGGAACTGATCGCGCGTCGGTCGAACGTGGTGATGACCCGGACCTTCTCGAAGATATACGGGCTTGGCGGTTTGCGCGTCGGCTGGGGATACGGGCCGAAACCGATCATCGATGTCCTGAACCGCATTCGCGGCCCCTTCAACCTGTCGACCGCCCAGCAGGAGGCGGCGGAAGCCGCCGTGCGCGACCGCGAGCATGTGGCGCGCTGCCGCGAGGAGAACACCCGGATGCGCGCCTGGCTTGCCGAGGCGCTGGCCGAAAAGGGTGTGCCGTCGGACACGTCCTGCGCCAATTTCATCCTCGCCCGCTTCGCCGACGAGGCGGAGGCCACCGCCTGCGACCTCTATCTGCAAACGCAGGGGCTGATCGTGCGCCGCGTCGCGGGCTACGGCCTGCCGCATTGCCTGAGGATCACCATCGGGGATGAGGCCGCCTGCCGCCGCGTCGCGCATGCCGTCGGCCAGTTCAAGGCCGGGAAGGGCGCGGCATGAGCGTGATCTACGAGCGGGTGGCCCTGATCGGGCTTGGCCTTATCGCCTCGTCCATGGCGCATGCGACCAGACGCGCGGGCCTGGCCCGCCATATCTCCGGGCACGCTAAAACCGCGGCCACGCGCGCGGCGGCGCTGGAGATCGGCTTTTGCGACAGCGTGCATGAAACGGCCGCAGAGGCGGTCCGCGACGCCGATCTGATCGTGCTTGCGGTGCCGGTGGGGGCGATGGGGGCCGTTGCGGCCGAGATCGCGCCGCATCTGAAACCCGGCGCCACCATCACCGACGTGGGCTCGGTCAAGGCGGCGGTGGCCGAGGCGGTTGCGCCGCATCTGCCCGAGGGCGTGCATTTCGTGCCGGGCCATCCGCTGGCCGGGACCGAACATTCCGGTCCGCACGCCGGGTTTGCCACGCTCTTCGACAATCGCTGGACGATCCTGACCCCGATCGAAGGCGCCGATCCGGAAGCCACCGGGCGGTTGGCGGACTATTGGCGGGGCCTTGGGGCCCATGTCGACCTGATGGATGCCGCGCACCACGATCTTGTCCTGGCGGTCACTTCGCATACTCCGCACCTCATCGCCTATACGATGGTGGGGGTGGCCGATCACCTTCGGCGTGTGACCGAGAGCGAGGTCATCAAATATTCGGCGGCGGGTTTCCGCGACTTCACGCGGATTGCCGCCTCTGATCCCACCATGTGGCGCGACGTGTTCTTGACAAACAAGGAGGCGACGCTCGACATTCTGGGACGGTTCACCGAGGAGCTTTTCGTCCTGCAGCGGGCGATCCGCATGGGCGATGGCGATGCGCTCTTCGACTATTTCACCCGCACGCGCGCCATAAGGCGCGGGATCATCGAGGCGGGACAGGACACGGCCGCACCGGATTTCGGGCGGGGAAAGGCAGGCGGATGAGGGGCTGGCTGCAAGGCGCACGGGCTGGATTTGCGGCGGCAATGATCGCCGTGGCGCTGCCTGCGATGGCCGAGGCGCCCGCAAAGTCGCTTCGCCCGCCGGTGCGTCCCACGGGGTCTGCGCCCGCCGCGATCGCGGTCGCCGAGGCAGCCTTGCCGGTGTCGCGGCCCGCGAGCCCGCACGCGCCGCTGACCTCTCCGCTGCCACGGCCGCGCGCTGCGGTGGCTGTGGCCGAGGTGTCGCGCTTTGTCACCCCCGCCGACATGCCCGCCTTGACGGCACCGGGCCGGCATGCGCCGCTCCGTTCGCTCGTACCGGTGGCGCGCCCGCGCGCGCTTGGTGTCGACGGTGCCGCCGCCGACATCATCCTTGCCGCCGCGCCCGCGCCGAAGAAGCGCGACACCGCAAGCCGCAAGGGCTCGATCTGCGGCAATCCGGCGATCAAGGGCGTCGAGATCGCGCCGATCAAGGCTGCGGCAAGGGGCTGCGGACTTGCCGAGGGGGTGAAGGTCACGTCGGTGTCGGGCGTGGCGCTCTCAACCCCGGGCAACATGGATTGCCGGACCGCCGAAGCGCTGAACGACTGGGTGGAAAACGCGGTCCTGCCCGCGGTCGGATCAACCGGTGGCGGTGTGGCGAAGCTGCAGGTGGCGGCGACCTATGCCTGCAGGCCGCGCAACAACCAGAAGGGCGGCAAGATCAGCGAGCATGGCAAGGGCCATGCCGTCGATATCTCAGGCCTGATCCTCGAGAACGGCAAGGTGATCACTGTCCTGACCGACTGGGGGCAGGGGCGCGGCGGCCAGATCCTGAAGGCGATCCGCAAGGCAGCCTGCGGGCGGTTCACCACGGTGCTCGGCCCCGGTTCCGACCGGTTCCACCGCGACCACCTGCATCTCGATACCGCGCGCGGGCGCGGTGCCTACTGCCGCTGACCCTTCAGAAGCGCGGGGCGGGGCCGAGAGGGGCACCGCCGATCATCGCCATCCCGTCCCCGAAACTGATCGGAACGGTCAGGCTGCCGTCCTTCGAGCCCTGTGCCATCACCGCGAGCATGTTCCTGACCTGACCCGCCTGGTCCGGCGGCACGAGGCCCAGGGCAGCCACAAGGCCGAAGAGCGTCTCCCAGTTCCGGGCCTTCACCTCGATCCGGCCTTCCGCGAAGCCGCCCGCATCGGCGGCCAGATCGCCCGTGACGTCGAGCGACATGTCCCCCCAGCCAAGGTGCCCGTCGATTTCCCGCAGCGCGCGCAGGCGGGGCGGGGTGGCAAGCGCCGCCTTGTCGATCCGCCGGTCGAAATCGGCCGCCGCCTGCAGTCTCAGCTCCTCGGCCGCCGCGGGCAGGGTCGCGCCGGGATCGACCAGGCCCCTGAGGACCGCGCCGGGCGTCAGGCCGGTCAGCACGGCGGCGAGGTCGTAGCTTGACTGCCCGCGCCCGCTCGGCCGCGCGGCGAGGATCAGCTTGTCCACCGCAAGCGACAGGCCGGGCGCACGGGCGACCTCGACCCGATGCCCCTCGACCTCGGCATGGTCAAGCGGCAGCGAGAGCGTGGGTTCTGTGGCGATGGAAGCCCTCAGATCGTCGCTGCGGATGCTGAGCGGCTCGCCCGCGATCCGGATCGATTGTTCCTTCGGCCAGACCGCGATCACCTGATTGGGCCGGTAGGACAGCGCCAGAAGCTGCAGGAAATCGGCCGACCAGCCCGTTGCCCCGTCGCTGCTGAGCAGGCGCGGCTTGTCGATCGTGATGTCGAAGCGCGAGGGGAAGCCCGAAAGCGAGACCTCGGCATAATCGCCGACCCCGTCCGCCTTCAGCCCGTCGAGCGCGGCCTCCATGCCCGAAAGCGCGGCGCGCGAGCCCACATACCAATAGCCGCCGTACAGGGCGGCGAGCGTCATGGTCAGCCACAGGAGCAAGCGCATTCGGCCTCTCTTCCCTCGCCCGATGTTTCGGGGTTTATAGGGCGCGCGGACGGGAGAGGCCAGATGGCGGCGGAAGTGGATCTTTGGGTGTTCGGCTACGGATCGCTCATGTGGGACCCGGGCTTTGCCCATGTCCGGCGCGAGACCGCGCGGCTCGAGGGTTGGCACCGGTCATTCTGCATGTCCTCCATCCACTATCGCGGCACGCCCGAGGCGCCGGGGCTGGTGCTGGCGCTTGACGCCGCCGAGGGCGCGGCCTGCGCCGGTGTCGCCTTCGGTGTGGCAGCCAAGGCGCGGGCCGAGGTTCTGGCCTATCTGCATGACCGCGAACTTGTGTCGGACGCCTATCTCGAACGCCGCCTGCCGGTGCGGCTGGAGGGCGGCGGCGTGGTCGAGGCGGTGACCTATGTGATCGATCATGCTCACGTGCAGTACCGGGCCGGCCTTTCGCTTGAGGAGCAGGCGCAGATCATCGCCCGGTCGGCCGGGCGCAACGGGACCAACGCCGAGTATCTGTGGAACACGGTGGGTCATCTGGATCAACTCGGCCTGGCCGATCCCGATCTTGACTGGCTTGCCAGCCGGGTACGGGGCTTGAGGAGCGGGGGCTGAGCCCCGGCTGCGGCGCGTCGTTGTACCGCGTGCCTCCGCGTCCTAAGCGCCGATGGCGCCGCGTCTCTGCGCTTGGCAGGGGCAGCTTCGGCGCCTATTGTCGCGCCAAGACAGGCAGGGGCCGATGACGATGGACAGACCGGTGCGCCGTGCGGCGCCCTATTTCTCGCAGCCGTTCCGGCAGATTTTCATGATGCTGGTGATTACCGGGCTGGTGGCGGTCGGCGGCTATCTGGTCGGGGCCAAGGTCTGGCCGGTGATTGTCGAGAACCCCTGGCTGAACGGGCTGATCTTCGGGGTCTTCTTCCTTGGCATCCTTACCTGTTTCTGGCAGGTCTTCGCGCTCGTCCGGTCGGTGCGCTGGATCGAGGGCCTGGCGTCCGGGCGCCCCGGACACGAGGTCACTGTGCCGCCGCGCCTTCTGGCGCCGCTGGCCCACCTCCTGCGCTCACGCGGTACCAGGGGCGGGCATATATCCTCGACCGCTGCCCGTTCGATCCTGGATTCGGTCTCCGCCCGGATCGAGGAGGCGCGCGACCTCACGCGGTATCTGACCAACCTTCTGATCTTTCTCGGCCTTCTCGGCACGCTCTATGGTCTGTCCGTCACCGTCCCTGCCGTCGTCGACACGATCCGCGCGCTGGCGCCGAAAGAGGGAGAATCGAGTGCCGAGGTCTTCACCAAGCTGATGACCGGCCTTGAATCGCAGCTGGGCGGCATGGGCATGGCCTTTTCCTCCTCGCTCATCGGGCTTGCGGGGTCGCTGGTCGTGGGGCTTCTTGAACTGTTCGCGAGCCACGGGCAGAACCGGTTCTACGGCGAGCTGGAGGAATGGCTGTCGAGCTTCACGCGCCTGACCTTCGGGGGCGCGGAGACCGAGGGCGATGGCGCGAGCGCGGTCATCGCCGCCCTTGCCCAGCATCTGGAGGATCAGGCGGAATTCTTCGCCGCCGCGCGCGATCAGGCGGAAGCCGACCGGCTGCGTGGCGAACATGCGCTTGCCACGCTCACCGGCTCGATCGGGGTTTTGACCGAGCGGCTGGAACGGGCGATGTCCTCGACCGGCGACACGTTCGAGCGGCTGGCGGAAGGACAGGAACAGGTGGCGGCGCTGTTGGCCGAGCGGGGCGGCGGCGATGCCGGGCCGGACGCCGAAAGCCGGATGCGGCTCCGCTCCATCGACACGCAGATGCTGCGGCTTCTCGAGGAGGTGGCAGCCGGTCGGCAGGAGGCGCTCGGCGATCTGCGTGCCGATCTCGCGCAACTCATCCGCGCCGTCCGCGCGATCGCGCTGCGGGGCGAGACGGGGCGGGGCGAGATGGGGCGGGGCGAGGCAGGACCGGGCGAGCGGGGCTGAACCATGGCAGGTCCGGGACGCGGGCGAACAGGACAGGCGGCGGCGATCTGGCCGGGTTTCCTCGACCTCATGACATCGCTCGTGATGGTCCTGATGTTCGTGCTGACGGTCTTCATGATCCTGCAGTTCGCGCTTCGGGAAACGATCTCGACCCAGGGCGACGAACTTGCCGACCTCAATCAGCAATTGGCCGGGCTTGCCGACAGTCTCGGGGTCGAGCGGGCACGCAGCGCCGAATTGCAGACCGAGGTCGGGACGCTGACCGCGACGCTTGCGGCGCGCGAGGCGGATCTGTCGGCAGCCGAGGGCCGGATCGATGATTTCGAGGCGCAGGTCGCGGCGCTTCTGACCGCACAGGCCGCCGACCGCGCGACGATTTCGGCGCAGGAGGAAGCGGCGCGGCTGGCGGAGGCCAAGCGCGCGGCGCTGGAGGCACTGGCCGCCGATCTCAGGGCCGAGGGCGAGAAGACCGCGGAGAAGCTGAGCGAGACCGAGGCCGCGCGCCTGGCGGAGGCCGCCGCTGCCGCCGCGCTCAGGGAAAAACTGAAATCCTCGGAGGACGAACTGACTGCCATGACGCTGGCGCTCGAGGCGCAGCGCAAGAAGGCCGAGGAGACGCTTACGCTCCTGGCCGCCGCCGAAGCCGCGAAGAGGGATCTCGACGCGGCGAACCTCGCGAGCCTGTCGGAAGCCGACCGTCAGAAGGCGCTTCTTGCGGTTGCCGAGGCGGAGCTGGGCAAGGAGAAGGCGTCCGGCGCAGAGGCGGCGCGCAAGGTCACGCTTCTGAACGAACAGGTCGCGGCGCTGCGTGGCCAGCTTGGGGCTTTGCAGAACCTGCTCGACGCCTCCGCCGCCAAGGATGCCGATGCCAAGATCCAGATCGAGGCCCTCGGCAGCCAGCTCAATTCCGCGCTTGCCCGCGTGGCGGCCGAGGAAAAGCGGCGGGCGGAACTTGAGGAGGCGGAGCGGAAGCGGCTCGCCGAAGAGGCGCAGGCCGCCAAGGACGAGGCCAAGGAGCTGGCGAAATACAGGTCGGAATTCTTCGGCAAGCTTTCCGAAGTGCTTTCCGGGCGCGAAGGCGTGCGCGTGGTGGGCGACCGGTTCGTCTTTTCTTCCGAAGTGCTGTTCCAGCCGGGCGCCGCCGATCTCTCGCCCGAGGGCAAGAGCCAGATTGCCGGGGTCGTGGCGACCTTGCAGGAAGTGGCGGCAGTCATCCCGCCGGAGGTGAACTGGATCATCCGGGTCGATGGCCATACCGACAATCTGCCCCTGTCCGGGTTCGGCGAGTTCCGCGACAATTGGGAACTCAGCCAGGCAAGGGCGCTTTCGGTCGTGCGCTACATGCAGGATGACCTGGGTTTCCCGCCGGAGCGGCTGGCAGCGGCGGGCTTTGGCGAATATCAACCGGTGGCGCCGGGCGATACGCCAGAAGCGCGGGCGCAGAACCGGCGGATCGAGCTGAAACTGACCGAACGGTAAGCTGCGGCCCCGACCGCAGCGCCGTGATCACCGCACAAGCGACAAATCCGCAAGAACCAAGGTTCGGGGAAAAGAAAAGGGGAGCGCACTGCGCTCCCCGAAACCGCTCCCGGGGCCTCGATGGCCCCGGGGGCCGGGTCGGTCAGTCCGCGGTCAGAAGCGGCGGCTTCGATCCGGCAATGCGGGGGCGCGAAGGCTCCTCGATATCAAGCGCGATGGCGCCGTCGCGCACCATCACCCGCACGACGCCGCCCTTGGTCAGGCGACCGAACAGCAGCTCCTCCGCCAGGGGCTTCTTGATATGCTCCTGGATCACCCGGCCGAGGGGGCGCGCGCCCATCCGGTCGTCATAGCCCTTTTCGCCCAGCCAGGCGGCCGCTTCGGGGCTCAGTTCGATATGGACATTGCGGTCCATGAGCTGGGCTTCGAGCTGCAGGACGAATTTCTCGACGACCTGCAGGATCACCTCGCGCGGCAATGCCGAGAAGGAGATGACGGCATCCAGACGGTTGCGGAATTCCGGCGTGAAGGTCCGTTCGATCGCCGCCGTATCCTCGCCCTCGCGCCGGTCGCGGCCGAAGCCGATCGCGGCCTTGGCCAGTTCGGACGCACCCGCGTTCGAGGTCATGATCAGGATCACATTGCGGAAATCGACCTGCCGCCCGTTATGGTCGGTCAGCTTGCCATGATCCATCACCTGCAGAAGGATGTTGTAGACGTCCGGGTGGGCCTTCTCGATCTCGTCCAGAAGCAGCACGCAGTGCGGATGCTGGTCGACGCCGTCGGTCAGCATGCCGCCCTGGTCGAAGCCGACATAGCCGGGCGGCGCGCCGATCAGACGCGAGACCGCGTGTTTCTCCATATATTCCGACATGTCGAAGCGCAGAAGTTCCACGCCCAGCGTCGAGGCAAGCTGTTTGGCCACCTCGGTCTTGCCGACGCCCGTCGGCCCGGCGAACAGATAGTTGCCGATGGGCTTTTCGGGCTCGCGCAGGCCGGCACGGGCGAGCTTGATCGCCGACGACAGCGCCTCGATCGCCCTGTCCTGGCCGAAGACCACGCGCTTGAGTGTCTTTTCCAGATCGCGCAGCACCTCGGCATCGTCTTTCGAGACATTGCGCGGCGGGATGCGGGCGATCTTGGCGACGACCGCCTCGATCTCCTTCGGCGTGATCGTCTTGCGGCGCTTCGATTCCGAAACCAGATGCTGGGCCGCGCCCGCCTCGTCGATCACGTCGATTGCCTTGTCAGGCAGCTTGCGGTCATGGATGTAGCGCGCCGCCAGTTCCACCGCCGACTTGATCGCGTCCTTGGTGTAGTGCAGTTCGTGGTGCTTTTCGAAATAGGGTTTCAGGCCCATCAGGATCTTCACCGAATCCTCGACCGTCGGCTCGTTCACGTCGATCTTCTGGAACCGGCGCGACAGCGCCCGGTCCTTCTCGAAATGCTGGCGGAATTCCTTGTAGGTGGTCGATCCCATGCAGCGCAGCTTGCCGCCCTGCAGCGCGGGCTTCAGCAGGTTCGAGGCGTCCATCGCCCCGCCCGAGGTCGCCCCCGCGCCGATCACCGTATGGATCTCGTCAATGAAGAGGATCGCATCGGGATGATCCTCAAGCTCTTTCACGACGGCCTTCAACCGTTCCTCGAAATCGCCACGATAGCGGGTGCCGGCAAGAAGCGCGCCCATGTCGAGCGAGAAGATCGTCGACTTGGCCAGGATCTCCGGCGTCTCGCCGCGGGTTATCTTCAGGGCAAGGCCCTCGGCGATGGCGGTCTTGCCCACGCCCGGGTCGCCCACCAGCAGCGGGTTGTTCTTGCGGCGGCGGCACAGGACCTGGATGCAGCGCTCGACCTCGGCATCGCGGCCGATGAGCGGGTCCACATCGCCCTTGCGGGACTTCTGGTTGAGGTCCACGCAATATTTGCCAAGCGCGCTTTCCTTGGCCTCGCCACCTTCGGCCTCGCGCGGCTTGTGATCCTCCTCGCGCTCGGTCGCGCCGGTCACCGGGCGCGTCTCGCCGAAGGACGGGTCCTTGGCCACGCCATGGGCGATGAAATTCACCGCGTCATAGCGCGTCATGTCCTGTTCCTGCAGGAAGTAGGCGGCATTGCTTTCGCGCTCCGCAAAGATCGCGACCAGCACATTGGCGCCGGTGACTTCGCTGCGGCCCGACGATTGCACATGGATCGCCGCGCGCTGGATCACCCGCTGGAACGCGGCGGTCGGCACCGCCTCGGACCCTTCGACATCGGTCACGAGCGTCGAGAGATCGTCGTCGATGAATTCCTGCAGCGTCTTCCTGAGTTCATCGAGATCGACGGCGCAGGCGCGCATCACCTTGGCGGCGTCCGGTTCGTCGATCAGGGCCAGAAGAAGATGCTCGAGCGTGGCAAGCTCGTGCCGTCGGGCATTGGCCAGCGCCAGCGCCGAATGGATCGCCTGTTCAAGGGTGTTCGAGAATGACGGCACCTGCGTGCTCCTTTCTTCCGGGCGAGTCGGGGTTTTGCCTCGTCCTCACCTTGGCCTCATACCTTTAAAGTTCGGTGGAATTCCGGCGGCTTCAAGGGGAAAGTGGCAGATTTTGGTTCCAGCCGGGTCCGGACACCCAAAATGTGATCGTTTCGTGACCAATTGGCAAAGGCGCCGGACTTTGGCGCCCCGCGGGAACGGATGTCTCGGGGCAAAGCACGTGCCTGCAGAGGTGGGAAATCAGAAGCGGTCCTTCAAGGCGCGGATGCGGGCGAAGTCCTTGGCATCCGCCGCGCGCAGGAACGGATTTGTTGCCTTTTCTTCCGCCAGCGTCGTCGGCACGGTCGCCTCCCCCCGCGCCCTCAGCGCCGACACGCGCGCGGCGCGGGCCTGAAGGGCGGCATTGTCGGGATCGACCGAGAGGGCGAAGCGGATGTTCGACTGGGTATATTCGTGGCCCGAGCAGACGAGTGTCTCGTCGGGCAGGGCGGCGAGCTTCGACAGGCTTGCCCACATCTGATCCGGCGTCCCTTCGAAGAGCCGCCCGCAGCCGCAGGACATCAGGCTGTCGGCGGTGAAGACGACGGCACTGTCGGGAAAGTGGAAGGCGATATGGCCGGACGTATGGCCGGGCACCTCGATCACATGACCCGCACCCATGCCGAGAAGGACCGTGTCGCCCTCTGCCACCGCCTCGTCGAGGGGCGGCAACCGATGGGCGTCGGCCGCCGCGCCGATGACCCGCGCGCCGGTCGCCGCCGCCAGCGCCTCGACGCCTGCGATATGGTCGTCGTGATGGTGGGTGATCAGGATATGGCTCGCCTTCCAGCCGCGTACGCCGAGCGCGTTCAGGATCGGCGTCGCCTCGGGCACATCGACGACCGCTGTCGTCCCCGTCGCCGCATCATGGGCGAGGTAGGCGTAATTGTCCGAAAGGCAGGGGATCGTGACGATTTCGAGAGGCATGGCGTTCGCAACTTTTGACGGTATGGTACGGGCGGAGTTTGACTGAAACCACTCTGACGGAGCACCGGGACCGGCGCAATGCATCTTGATGTGCATGACCTGCGGAATTTCTACTACCGGACCCAGCTTGGCCGGGTGGCGCAGAAGGCGGTCCGCGACCGGGTGGTGGAGCTTTGGCCGGACGCGAAGGCGCAGACCGTGGCGGGGTTCGGCTTTGCCGTACCGCTCCTGCGGCCCTATCTGGAAAGCGCGCGCCGCGTGATTGGGCTGATGCCGGGGCAGCAGGGTGTGATGCCCTGGCCTGCGGGCATGGCCAATGTCTCGGTCCTGTGCGAGGAGGTCCAGTGGCCGATCGAGACCGGAATGGTCGACCGGCTGGTCGTGATGCACGGGCTTGAAACCTCGGACCGGCCCACGGCGCTTCTGGAGGAATGCTGGCGCGTTCTGGGGCCCGGGGGGCGGGCCCTGTTCATCGTCACCAACCGCTCCGGTCTCTGGGCACGGTCGGACGCGACGCCGTTCGGGCACGGGCGGCCCTATACGATGCGCCAGCTCGACGCGCAGCTGCGCCAGAACGGCTTCACGACGGAACGGTTCGAGACCGCGCTTTTCGCGCCGCCGTCGGAACGGCGCTTCTGGCTCAGGACCGCGCAGATGTGGGAAAGGGCCGGACGGAGGATCCAGCGGCTGCTGGCCGGGGGCGTCCTGATGATCGAAGTCTCGAAGCAGATTCATGCGCCGATCCGGCCCGGTCTGAGGGCGGTGGTGAAGCGGCCATTGAAGGCGATCGAGGCATTGCCGAAACCGACGCCCGCGCCGGTATGAGGCCGGTATGAGGCCGGTATGAGACCCGTCTGACACCCGTCTGATGCCGGTCTGATTCTGCCCGGACGCCCGTCGGCGCGTGGCTGATCTGGCCGTCCTGGCTCGCCAGCCGTCCTGTGACCGCTAAAGGCCGGAAAAAGCCCCGGACAGGGGATCAAAAACTCGCTCCGGGGCGGTTGCGGGGCAGGGGGCTCTCTGATAGAGGGGCACGCAATTGAGGCGCGCGCCATCGGTGCGCGCACTGGGGATGCCTTGGCCGGACGACAGGCCGCCGGGCGCAGCAATCGGAAGGGTGGACGTGTCCGAAACAGCTTCGACAGCTTCCGGGATCGCAGGGCGCTACGCGCTTGCCGTCTTCGATCTCGTCAAAGAGGCCAATGGCGTGAAGGCGCTTGAGGCGGATGTGGCGGCCCTTGGCGCCGCGCTGGAGGAGAGCGCCGACTTTCGCGCGCTGATTTCCTCGCCGATCCATTCGCGCGACGAGCAGGGCGCCGTGATTGCCGCCATTGCCAAGAAGATGAAACTCTCCGACGTGCTGACCAAGACGCTGGGCCTGATGGCCGCGAACCGCCGCCTGTTCGTGCTGCCGCAGCTTCTGGCCGCCCTCACAGCGATGATCGCAGAGGAGAAGGGCGAAGTGACAGCCGATGTCACCGCCGCCGCCGCGCTGACCGCCGCGCAGTCGAAGAAACTCGCCGCCAGCCTCAAGGCGTCGGTCGGCAAGGACGTCAAGCTGAATGTCGCCGTCGATGAAAGCCTCATCGGCGGTCTTATCGTCAAGGTGGGCTCGAAGATGATCGACACCTCGATCCGCTCGAAGCTCGCATCCCTTCAGAATGTCATGAAAGAGGTCGGATAATGGGTATCCAGGCAGCCGAGATTTCTGCAATCCTCAAGGAGCAGATCAAGAACTTCGGTCAGGAAGCGGAAGTGGCCGAAGTGGGCCGCGTCCTGTCGGTCGGCGACGGTATCGCCCGGGTCCATGGCCTCGACAATGTCCAGGCCGGCGAGATGGTCGAATTCCCCGGCGGCATCCGCGGCATGGCGCTGAACCTCGAGGTCGATAACGTCGGTATCGTTATCTTCGGCGACGACCGTTCGATCAAGGAAGGCGACATCGTCAAGCGCACCAAGTCCATCGTGGACGTGCCGGTCGGTGACGAGCTTCTCGGCCGCGTCGTCGACGCGCTCGGCAACCCGATCGACGGCAAGGGCCCGCTGAAGACCAAGAAGCGCTCGGTCGCCGACGTGAAGGCCCCGGGCATCATTCCCCGCAAGTCGGTTCACGAACCGATGGCCACGGGCCTGAAGTCGGTCGACGCGATGATCCCGATCGGCCGTGGCCAGCGCGAGCTGATCATCGGCGACCGCCAGACCGGCAAGACCGCCGTGGCGCTCGACACGATCCTGAACCAGAAGTCCTACAACGAGGCCGCCGGTTCGGACGAATCCAAGAAGCTCTACTGCATCTATGTCGCGATCGGCCAGAAGCGGTCGACCGTTGCGCAGCTGGTGAAGAAGCTGGAAGAGACCGGCGCGATCAACTATTCGATCGTTGTCGCCGCGACCGCCTCCGACCCCGCGCCGATGCAGTTCCTCGCGCCCTATTCGGCCACCGCCATCGCGGAATATTTCCGCGACAACGGCCGTCACGCGCTGATCATCTATGATGACCTCTCGAAGCAGGCCGTCGCCTACCGCCAGATGTCGCTTCTCCTGCGTCGTCCGCCGGGGCGTGAAGCCTATCCGGGCGACGTCTTCTACCTGCACTCGCGCCTTCTGGAACGTTCGGCCAAGCTGAACGCCGACAATGGTTCGGGTTCGCTGACGGCCCTGCCGATCATCGAAACCCAGGGCGGCGACGTTTCGGCCTTCATTCCGACCAACGTGATCTCGATCACCGACGGCCAGATCTTCCTGGAAACCGAACTCTTCTACCAGGGTGTCCGCCCGGCCGTGAACACCGGTCTGTCGGTGTCGCGCGTCGGCTCCTCTGCCCAGACCAACGCGATGAAGTCGGTCGCGGGTTCGGTGAAGCTGGAACTGGCGCAGTACCGCGAGATGGCGGCTTTCGCCCAGTTCGGGTCCGACCTCGACGCAGCGACGCAGCGACTGCTGAACCGCGGCGCGCGCCTGACCGAGCTGATGAAGCAGCCGCAGTACTCGCCGCTGACCAACGCCGAAATCGTCTGCGTCATCTTCGCGGGCATCAAGGGCTTCCTCGACAAGCTCGCGGTGAAGGATGTCGGCCGGTTCGAACGCGATCTGGTCAAGCACATGCGCACCAACCGCAAGGACATCCTGGACTGGATCACCAACGACGATCCGAAGATCAAGGGTGAGGCCGAGGACAAACTCCGCGCTGCGATCGAAGAATTCGCCAAGACCTTCGCTTGACGCGCTGAGGAAGGGACAGGGATATGCCCAGCCTAAAGGACCTCAAGAACCGGATCGCCAGCGTCAAGTCGACGCGGAAGATCACGAAGGCCATGCAGATGGTCTCGGCGGCCAAGCTCCGCCGGGCCCAGGATGCCGCCGAAGCCGCCCGGCCTTACGCCGAGCGGATGAATGCGGTCATGTCCGGCCTTGCCGCCGGCATGGCAGGCGCGGAAAACGCCCCCCGGCTTCTGGCCGGGACGGGCGCGGACAAGGTGCAGCTTCTGGTCGTGATGACGGCCGAGCGCGGCCTCTGCGGCGGTTTCAACTCGACCATCGTCCGGCTGGCCCGGGCGAAGGCGAATGAACTTCTGGCACAGGGCAAGACGGTCAAGATCCTGACCGTCGGCAAGAAGGGCCGCGAACAGCTGAAGCGCGATTTCGCCGACAAGTTCGTAGCCCACCACGACCTGAGCGAAGTCAAGAAGATGGGCTATGACGTGGCCCAGCGGATCGCCAAGGACATCCTGACGCGGTTCGAGGCGGGCGAGTTCGACGTCGCCACGATCTTCTTCAACCGCTTCCAGTCGGTGATCAGCCAGATCCCGACCGCCAGGCAAGTGATCCCCGCGTCGTTCGACGACACTGCCGGGGCCTCGGCCCTGTACGATTATGAGCCGAGCGAAGAAGGCATCCTCGCGGACCTCTTGCCGCGTGGCGTGGCGACCCAGGTCTTCACCGCCCTTCTGGAAAACGGCGCCTCGGAACAGGGCGCCCGGATGAGCGCGATGGACAATGCGACCCGCAACGCGGGCGACATGATCAACAAGCTCACCATCCAGTACAACCGCTCGCGCCAGGCCGCGATCACCAAAGAGCTTATCGAAATCATTTCGGGCGCCGAGGCGCTCTAACGGAACCGGAGAAACCAAATGGCTAAAGCGAAAGCAGCAGCAGCGACGGGTGCGACGGGCCGCGTGACGCAGGTCATCGGCGCTGTCGTTGACGTGCAGTTCGACAATGCGCTTCCGGCGATTCTGAACGCGCTGGAAACCACCAACAACGGCAAGCGGCTGGTTCTGGAAGTCGCCCAGCACCTGGGCGAGAGCACCGTCCGGACCGTCGCGATGGACGCGACCGAAGGCCTCGTGCGCGGCGCTGCCGTGACCGACCTCGGCGCGCCGATCCAGGTGCCGGTGGGCAATGCGACGCTCGGCCGCATCCTCAACGTCATCGGCGAGCCGGTGGACGAAAAAGGCCCGGTCAAGGCGAAGGAACATCGCGCCATCCACCAGCCGGCCCCGGCATTTTCCGAACAGTCGACCTCGTCCGACATCCTCGTGACGGGCATCAAGGTCATCGACCTTCTGGCGCCCTATTCGAAGGGCGGCAAGATCGGCCTCTTCGGCGGCGCCGGCGTGGGCAAGACGGTTCTGATCATGGAACTGATCAACAACATCGCCAAGGTGCACTCGGGCTTCTCGGTCTTCGCCGGTGTGGGAGAGCGGACGCGCGAGGGCAACGACCTTTACCACGAGATGATCGAGTCGGGCGTTATCGTGCCGGACGATCTGGAAAAGTCGAAAGTGGCGCTGGTCTACGGCCAGATGAACGAACCGCCGGGCGCGCGTATGCGCGTGGCGCTCTCGGGCCTGACGCTCGCTGAGCAGTTCCGCGACCAGTCGGGCACGGACGTTCTGTTCTTCGTCGACAACATCTTCCGCTTTACCCAGGCGGGTTCGGAAGTGTCCGCGCTTCTCGGCCGTATCCCCTCGGCCGTGGGCTACCAGCCGACGCTAGCGACCGACATGGGCGCGATGCAGGAACGCATCACCTCGACCAAGGCGGGCTCGATCACCTCGGTGCAGGCCATCTACGTTCCGGCCGACGACCTTACCGACCCCGCACCCGCGACCTCGTTCGCCCACCTCGACGCCACCACGGTTCTGTCGCGTGCCATCTCCGAGCTTGGTATCTACCCGGCCGTGGACCCGCTCGACTCGACCAGCCGGATCCTCGACCCGGCTGTCGTCGGCGAAGAGCACTACAACGTCGCCCGTGCGGTTCAGGGCATCCTTCAGCGCTACAAGTCGCTGCAGGACATCATCGCCATCCTTGGCATGGACGAACTTTCGGAAGACGACAAGCTGACCGTGGCCCGCGCCCGGAAGATCCAGCGCTTCCTGTCGCAACCCTTCGACGTGGCCAAGGTCTTCACCGGTTCGGACGGCGTCCAGGTCCCGCTGGAAAAGACCATCGCGTCGTTCAAGGCTGTGGTTGACGGCGAGTATGACCACCTGCCGGAAGCCGCTTTCTACATGGTCGGTGACATCGAGGAAGTGAAAGCCAAGGCGCAGCGTCTGGCCGCGGAAGCGGCGTAAGGGGGCGAAATGGCCGATTTGATGCAGTTCGATCTGGTGACACCCGAGCGCAAGCTGGCTTCGATTCAGGTGCGCGAGGTCCGCATTCCCGGCATGGAAGGCGAACTGACCGCCATGCCGGGTCATGCGCCAATGATCACGACGCTGCGTCCGGGTGTACTCTCGGTGGTCGGTGCCGAGGGCGAGACCGATTATGTCGTCACCGGTGGCTTCGCCGAGGTCACCGCGACCGGCGTCTCGGTTCTGGCCGAACTGGCGCATCCCACCAAGGACGTAACCCAGGCGATGATCGACGAGATGGTGGCCGAGGCGCACCGTCTTCATCAGGACGCGGCGGTGGAAATGGTCGACGCGGCGGCCAAGACGCTTGCCGATATGGTGGCGCTCGGCGGCAGGATCGGGCTGGAACCGAAACTGCCCTGAGCCGATCCATCGTGACGAGAAAATCGCCCCCGCCGCACGCGGGGGCTTTTTTTCTTGCGACGTGCCGATAAAGTCCCCCGACGTTTTGCGGGGTAGGATTGATGCAGAGATTGGCGTCGCATTTGCTGGGGGTGGAGCAGGGGTCGATCGTCCTCTTCTCGGACTTCAAGGATGGCGGCGCCATGTGGACGGGCGAGGGGCCGCGCGAGTTGCGGCGCCTGGTCGAATTCACGGAGCCGTTCATGAGCACGCCGGTGGTGCAGGTGTCGCTCTCGATGTGGGACATGGATCAGAAGACCAACCAGCGCGCCGACATTTCGGCCGAGATGGTCAATGCCGAAGGATTCGTGATCGTGTTCCGCACCTGGGGAGATACGCGCGTGGCAAGGGTGCGCGCCGACTGGTTCGCGATCGGCGAGGTGCGCGCCGACGACGACTGGGAAATCGACTGAGACCTAGCGCGGCTTGCCGGTGTGCTTGCGGGGCGGCTTGGCTGCCTTGGGCTTCATTCCCGACCGGCGCGGCTTCTTGCGCGCCTTGAACCCTGCGTCCGCGTCGCCGGTATCGGCGCGGCGCGGTCCGCCAAAGGCAGGCCGCTGTTTCTTTTCACCGATCGCCGGGCTGGGCTCTTCACGCAGAAGTTCCGCCAGCGCCTCCGCGTCGGAAGCCGGGCGGGGCCTGGTGACCTTCTGATATTTGGCCTTCCGCGCGGGCGCCTGTGCGGGCACATGAGCGGGCGCGGGGGCGTTCGTTTCCGGTGGCGCGGCGCGCTCTTGCGCGAAGGTCGGGGTGGGGATCGGTCGGATCGAGACGCCACCCTCCAGCTCGCGCGCCTGGCCGAGGCGTTTCAGCATCGGCTTGACCGCCTCTTCGGCAATCTCGACGAAAGTTTCCTGTTCCTGCACCCGGATCGCGCCGACATCGGTGCGGCCAAGCCCGGCCGTCCGGCAAAGCATCGGCAGTACCCAGCGCGGCTCGGCATTGGCCTCGCGGCCGATTGACAGGGCGAACCAGCGGCTTGGCCCGAAACTGCCTGGCGCGCGCGGCGCAGTGCCTTGCAGTTCCTCGGGCGCACTGCGCTGGCTCAGGTAGAGCCGGACGAAGGCAGCGGCGATCCGTCGGGCGTTCTGACCGTTCAGAAGCCGCGCGGCAAGCGCGGCCTCGCGGTCGCTCACCTCTTCCTGCCAGACCGGATCGGCGATCAACCTTTCCTCGTCGCGGGCGCGCACCGCATCGGCCGAAGGCGGATCGACCCATTCGGCACTCACCTTGGCAAAGCGCAGAAGGTTTTCGGCCTTGCGCCGGGCATTCTTGCCGACGATCAGCGCGCTGATCCCCTTGCGGCCCGCGCGACCGGTACGGCCGGAGCGGTGCAGAAGGGTCTCGCCATTGGTCGGCAGATCGGCATGGATCACCAGTTCCAGGTTCGGCAAGTCGATGCCGCGCGCCGCCACGTCGGTTGCCACGCAGACCCGCGCCCGTCCGTCGCGCATCGCCTGAAGCGCGTGGCTGCGTTCGGCCTGGCTGAGCTCTCCCGACAGGGCCACCACCTGGAAGGCGCGGTTCGACAGCCGCGTGGTCAGGCGGGCTACGGCGGCGCGGGTGTTGCAGAAGATGATCGCGTTCTGCGCCTCGTGAAAGCGCAGAAGGTTGACGATCGCATGATCGGCGTCGCCCATCCCCACCTGCATCGCCTGATAGGAAATATCGGCATGCTGGCTGCCCGAGGTGGCGATCTGCAAACGCAGCGCGTCCTTCTGGAAGTCCTGCGCGAGCTTCTCGATGGCCTTGGGTACGGTGGCCGAGAACATCAAGGTCCGGCGGCCCTCGGGCGCGGAGCCGAGGATGAATTCCAGATCCTCGCGGAAGCCGAGGTCGAGCATCTCGTCGGCTTCGTCCAGTACGACAGCACGCACCGCAGAAAGATCGAGCGTGCCGCGCAAGAGGTGATCCTTGAGGCGCCCCGGCGTGCCCACGACGATATGCGCGCCGCGCTCCAGCGCCCGGCATTCATCGCGGATATCCATGCCGCCCACGCAGGAGGCAAAGCGCGCGCCTGTCGCATCGTAGAGCCAGCCAAGCTCGCGCTTCACTTGCAGCGCCAGTTCCCGCGTCGGCGCGATGACCAGTGCGGCCGGGCTCTCTGCCGGGCCGAACGTGCCGCCGTCCGCGAGGATCGTCGGCGCGATGGCCAGGCCGAAGCCGACGGTCTTGCCCGATCCGGTCTGCGCGGAGACCAGGAGATCCCGCTCGGCCTCAGCTGCTGCCACCGCCTCCTGGACCGGTGTCAGTTGACTGTAGCCGCGCGCCGCGAGGGCGTCGGCGAGGGCGGGGGCAAGGCGGGGAAGGGTCATGGCGCTCGTTTCAGGAAAGGCGCAGCCCTACGCCGGATCGCGCGGTTTGTACAGATGCCGTTTTCGGCCGGAGACGTGCGCCGGGCGGCACAGGTGCAAGCCTTGCGCAAGCCGTCGTTATCGTTTGTGCAACAATGAACTGGAAATGTGCCCTTGCCAACTTCTCCTGATGAATTTCCGGCAGCCTGAGGTTATGACTCCGCCCAAACGGGGGAGCGGTATGGAACCGGAGCAGCTTACAAAGCCGCAGGCGATTGTCGTGCGCCTTACGGAGTTCTTGTCCGGCGGGAAATACGCGCCCGGCGATCAGCTTCCGACCGAAAAGATGCTGATGCAGGTGCTGAGTGTCGGGCGATCCTCGCTGCGCGAGGCGATCCGCACGCTTGAGGCGATGGGAATCGTTCAGGTCCGCCATGGAACCGGAACCTTTCTGGTGCGCGCGCCCGAAAGGTCCGAGATCCTCGTGCCACTGGCTATTGGCGGAGAGCGCGAAAGCCTGTTGCGGGCGCTGGACATTCGCCGTGCACTGGAGAGCCATGCCGCGGCGCTTGCCGCGATGCGCGCAACCGATACACAGCTTGAGCGGATCAAACTTGCCCTAGAGGCAATGGAGGAGACCTACCGGCGTGCAGGCACGGCCTTGCAGGAGGATATGCGGTTCCATCTGTCGATCTACGAGGCGGCGAACAATCCGCTTTTCGAGACATTCATCGAAGCGATACGCGGCCAGTTTCAACAGTTCTTTTCCGGCGTGGTGGCTGCGGGCGACGGAAGCGGCACCAGTTCCTTCCGTCAGCACCGGGAGCTTTACGACGCGATCGCCGCGCGCGATCCGGAGGCCGCGCGGCTCAAGACATTGGAACTGCTCGACCAGGTCGAGCACGATGTCCGTGCTTTCGGGCGATCCTAGCCGCGGCCCTGCCTCTCGCCACGCAAACCAGACCAAGGCATGTGATGACGGTTCTAGCCGATTTCGGCAATTTCCGCCGCGTCGATCACCAGCACCATGTCCCAGAACCGCACGAGTTCCGCTTCCTCCCCGTCCTGATCTGCCATGGTACCGGGGGACAGGCGCTCGACCCTGAAGCCGAACGGTTCGAGCCCGCAATGCGGCAAGGCGCTGAGGAGGACCGGCGTCAGGTCGCGTTCGATCGCTGCCGCCGCGATGCGGGCGGCGGTTGCGGCGGGATCGGGAAGCGGCGCGGTGACCTTGATGCCGAGGACCGGACGCGCCGGTATGGCGCGCGCCCAAATCAGCGCCGAGGGCGCGCGGTTGTCTTCGGACGCACCCGCCGGGGTGCGCGTGACGCCAGTTTGCGGACGGCGGGGCCGGTCGAGATCGATCGGCGCGTTCGGCGTCAACCGGGCAATCAGGAAAAGCAGATCCAGCTCGCTCATCGCCGGGCCACCTCGTCGATCAAGGAGGCGGCCTCCGCCGTTCCGGTCTGCGGCAGATCGGCCGTCTCGAGGGCCGCGCGCAAGGCTGCCGCGCCGTCCATGTCCAGAAGTTGGGCGACCTCCCGCTCCAGGCGCAAAAGCTCCTGCGCGTCGACGGTACGGGCAAGGTCGCGCTCCGCCGCCGCCCGGGCGCGGCGGGTCTGATCGTCCATGAATTCGGCCATCTGCGGGATGAAGATGGCGGGCAGCCGGTGATAGAGCACTTCGTGGAAGGAATTGTAGCCCGCCGCGGTGATGACCAGATCCGCCGCCCGGGCAAACGCCAGCGCGTCGGTCGTTCTGGCCACGCGGCTGCGCTGCCAGCTGTACAGCCCCGGCGGCACCACGGCGCCGGGCCAGACGATGATCAGATGCAGGACATCGCCGCGGCGTTCGAAGAGGCTGCACAGGAACTGAAGCTGCGCCGTCCGGTCGGCAGCGGCCCCTGCGCCGAGCATCGTCACCACCAGGCGTTCGAAGGGCAGGCCAGCCTTCTCGGCAAGCGCGTCACGCAGGTCGGGCCGCGGGTCTGCGGCCGGCGCCGCCGGGACCACCGGTCCGACCATCCGGATCCTGTCGTCCCAGCCAGGCGGGCGGTTCAGTTCGGCGAATGCCTCGCTCGGGATGATGATGCGGTCGAAGAGATGCTCGCGATCGAAAGCGGCAGAGGAAGTGGCGCCCGCCTGCCAGAGGCCGCGCCTGATCCAGACGGACCGCACGTCTTTCTCGCGGATCGCGCGCGCGACGGAATCGAAGATGAACCCGCCGTCGAAGACGAATGTGTCGCCATCCGCCAGCAGGCGCTGCAGCCGCAGATGGTTCACGATGTCGTTGGCGAACGGTTCGGGATGGTCGGGGCTTTTCGCGACGAGAGCCGCCGCCTCGAACCCGCTCGCGTTGATCAGCGGCAGGCAGCTCGGAAAGGCGGCGAAGACAGGCTTGATCTTCATCTCCCTTGCGATCAGCGCGCAGCGCTGCGCATGCCCGAGCCCGACGCCGTTTGTCGGCAGGAAGAGCGTGCGGCGCGGACGGGCCGGGGCTGTGGTCCGTCGTGCGGGGCGCGGCAGGCAGGCGAGGTCCGCAAATCGCGCGACGGACCGCGTCGCGCACCAGGGCGAGGCCCGCAAGGTGGCCTCAATCTGGGCGAGGTTCGGCAGGACAGTCCGGTCAAGATAGGGGCTGAGCGCGGAAAGATCGGTCGGCCCCCTAAGGACGGGTGCGCCCCCTGATGCCAGCAGTTCCGGCATCGTGGCGTCGATGACCGGCCGCCCCGCACCGAGGAGCTGCGTCAGGATCAACTGCAATCGTTCCTCGGGCATTGCGTCGCCGAAAAAGGCCGCGGCATCAATCCCCGCCGCGGCAGCAACCGGCGGCAGCTCGGACAGATCGGCGATGTTTCGCGCTGACGATTGCAGCGGGCGCGTCTCGCCGATCTGGCCGTCGGTGAGGATGATCTGCAGATCGATTTTCGGGTGATGGTCGAGGGCCTGTAGCGCGGCGGCGGCATCTGGCGCATTCGCGATGTCGCCCGGAAGGAAGATCGCTAGGCGCATTCTGGCGGATCCGGTCCGCCGCTGGCCCGTGCCCCCGATCAGACCCGGGCAGCGGCCACCGGGAACCGGCGCGGTCATGGATTGCTGCCGGAGATCGATCAGTGCAGGCTCCCGCCCCGTCGCATAGGCGATGCGCGCGCGGGCACCGAGTTCCGCCTGCCTGTCCGCGAAGCGGCCCGCGAGGGTCACCGGTATGCCCGGAGCAAGCCGGTAATCGTGCAGGGTTGCAAGTGTCGCATCGTCGAGGGTGCCGTCGGTCAGGATGAGGACATGGGAAGGCACAAGATCTCCGGTCGCGACGACAATCGCGGCGGCCTCGTACTTCTGGTGTCGCCCGAGATCTTCGGGCAGCGTTGCCTCGTCGATGACGGCATCATAGCCATCCGCCCGCAACAGGCCCGCAAGCGCAAGCCGTGCTTCGAAAGCCGAGACGGAGCGCTCTCCTGCCTCGATCAGGATCATGCGGCCATCCTGCGCTCAGGGGCTCTGAAGCTTGTGAGCATCCGGCGAAAGGCGGCCGGAGAGTAGCGCTCCAGAAGGGTCTGCGCTCGCAGCACCTGATCGCTGTAGGCGGCGGGTTCGGCAACGTAGTGACCGATCAGCGCATCGACCTGCCCGGGCTGGCAGCCGATGACCGCGCCGCCGAAATTGGCCGCGGTCTCGGGATCGGACAGCACGACCTTGCCCGCCGCGATCCCTTCGGCAAGGACCCGGCCGAAACTTTCGCGCCAGCCCGGCGCGGTGAAATGGACGAGGAAATCGATCTCGTCGAAAAAGGATGCGACCGGCAGCGTGCCGAAGGGCAGAAGCCGCCAGTGTGGCCGGGCGATGCCCGCTTTCAACAGGTGATCGGCGCCAAGGATCACATTCGCCTCGGCCGTGGCCGGAAAGCACAGGTCGAGGTCGGCGGGCGCGGGAAACTTCTCCCAGCCGGGCCGAGACAGGCGCCCACGGCGGTCGCGCGGGTCCGATTTCGGGCGCATGCGCGGGTGATCGATGACGTTGAACCAGTCGGACGGTGCGAGCCGCCAACGCATCGCCGGTTTGGCGGTTGCCAGCCACCCTGCAACCGTCTCGCGGTTCGATGGCGACACGGGCGCCAGCCATTTGTTGAGCGACAGGCTCGCCCGGTCCAGCGCCTCGAGACATTTGCCGATATCGAACGCCTCGACGTTGCCCGGCCGGAGGAAATTTTCGTGGGTGACGACCACGAGATCCCGGCAATAGATCGGCTGGCCGAGGCCGGTCTGGAACTTGAGGAAGGCGGGATTGTGGACGACCACCATGTCGGCCGACACCGGGCCATTGCCGTCGCGAAGCGGCAGAGCGAGGTCGGACAGCGCATCGGCCAGCGCCCGCGCCGGGGGGCGGTCGGGAAACATCGCCGAACGCGCGTCGTGAACGACCGGCCGGACCAGCGGCTCGACCGCCCTGAGTTCCGCCGCCACGGCGGACGACGTGCCGCCGGGAAAGCGCGGCTCGATCAGATAGGCGATGCGCGGCACCTGAGGCATGACCAATCCCGCCTGCGGCCTAGTAGATCGATCGCACGGCAGCGGGCTGGGCGGTCGCCGTCACCGTGCGCTGCGAGGCGAAGCAATCGAGGCGGCCGCTGGACAGGCAGTTCTGGAATGTGCGCAGCTCGCGCGCCAGCGGATCGTCGCCCTGGGTCAAGCGCGGATTGGCGGCCAGATAGCTGCCAAGGGCGAGCGAGTCGTGGGACAGGACCAGTTGCTCGATCGTCTTCAACTGATCGAGCGAGAATTCGGCTTTTCCGGGCAGGGTACCGCCCATCAGGACAAGCGCGGTGACGATGGCAAGAAGTCTGGGATCGGGCATACAAGTCTCTCTCAACAGGGCAATGGGCCGCTCACGGCTGTCCGCCAGACTGAAGCATCAGGATCAGGCGCTGTTTCAGTGCCTCGGCCTCGGCCTGCCTGGCCGGGGTGGAACCGCCCGCAGGCGCGCGTTTCTTCTTCTTGACCGGAGCGGGTGCTGCCGCGCCCGCCCCCGTTCCTGCAAGCCAGATCTCGACGAACCCGGGCGGGGGCGGATCGGCGCGGCTGGTGAAATCGCGCGCCTCGATCTGCAGCACCTGCGCCAGGTCGGCAGCTGCCTCTGCATCTTCGGCGCGATAGTAGCGCAGGTGCGATGCGCTGACCTTGAAGCCGACCGTATCGTGATCGGCGACCGCGACACCCGCTGCCGAAAGGGTGGCGAGGACGGTTTCGGCTGGTGCCGGATCAGCATCGGCACTGTGAAGATGGATCGCCAGTCCGACGAAACGCGCGGCCTGCTGCGTCGGCTGCGGCGCTGGTTGAGGCGGCGGCGCGGCAAGATTCTCGTCAGGGGCGGGATCGGCATCGGGTGTCGCCAGGGGTCCTGGTACCGGACCTGCGGTCGCCTGCAGAGCGGTGGGCAGGGCGAGCGCCCCCTCCGGCCCGCTGGCGCTGCCGAGTGCAGGTGGCGACATAAGCGCGGCGGGGATGAATGGACGGGCGGCATCCGCCGCGGGCGCGCGCGCCTCCCGGCCGCTCGGGGACACAAGCAATGCGGCGGGGGCGACGCGGCCGTCGGCATCCTGCGCTGGCAGTTGCAAGGCATGATCCGCACCAAGGAGACGGACACTGCCGAGACCCGGCCCTGTCGCATTCGCCGGGTCGGGCTCTGGCGCTGCCACAGCGGCAGTCGCCTGCGCGCTGGCCCGGGACAGGTCGCCGGAAGCAGCCTGATTGGCGACCGGCATCAGGGACGGCAGTGGCAGTCGCGAGATCACGACCCCCGCCGTCACGCCAAGCGCAAAGCCGAGGGCGATCCTGAGGCCGATCCGGCGTGGCCGGGCCTGCGACGGCGCGAGGCCAGCCGTCGGCGCCTGAGCGGGGGCGTCCGGCGCTGCGCCGTCCGTTCTGAGGAAGAGCGGCACCGCAGCGGCAGGCCGAGGCTTCGCCCCCTGGCGCCGCTTCGCAGCCACAGGCTTTTCGGGCGGAGAGTTGCCGAGGATGCGATCTTGCCGGTCCCAGGGTTTGGAAAGCTCGGCGCCATGGTCCGGCCGGTCTGTGTCGGGCGAGGCTTGCCGCAGGACGCGCTCCCGCTCCAGCCGGGCCCGTTCCATCCGCTGCTGGAAGGTTTCGCTGCGCAGAAGGACCTCCGCCGTCGCGGCGGACTCATCACGCTCACGGGAAGCGGCAGTTGCCGCGCCCTTGTCCATCCCAGCCCCCCTTTGTCCTGTGACCGCCCCGGATCGGTGGATCCGCCGCGTGGCGTGGCTGGCAGTTTCCGCGCCTTGCACAATGACAGCCGGAATCTACCATTGACCGGCGGCTTTTTAAACAATGCAGTCTGGCAATGGTCAACGCTGGACAATGCGCCCGTCAATGGCGCATTGGTGTTTTTCTGTGGATAATGACCCGATATTCTCGGCCCTCAGTTCTCGCGATGGCCGTAGAGGATCGGCATCAGCCCGACCGTGGCTGCGAATCTATCCCAGTTCTTGCGGGATTTCGAGGTCCAGCCGGTTTCGGCGATGGCCGACAGGCGGGGGAAGACCAGCCGGTCGAAAAGTGCGCGGTCGGTCATGGATTCCGACCAGATGCAGGCCTGGACCCCCATGAACCTGGCGCGCTGCGCATCCGTCCAGTTCGCGACAGGGTCAAATTCATAGGTCTCGCGCGGCGATGACCAGCCGGCCCAGCCCGCGCCCGGTTCGACCCAGTCCGACGATTGCGACATGTCGAGGTAGTAGGACTGGCCCGGGCTGACGACGATGGAATAGCCCTTCGCCGCTAGAGTCGCCGATACCGCCGTGTCGCGCCAGCCGACAAGGTAGGAGGCGCCCTTGTCGATCACGTCGCCATGGGCGGCCTCTTCCCAACCGCCCGTCACGCAGCCGCGCTCGGCCAGCATCTTCTGGACCCGGGCGAGGAAATCGGCCTGCAAAAGCGCGGTCGCCGAACCTTCGATCGCGTCGGCGCCGCCGTGATTGCCTTCGCTGTCCTTCAGCCGTGCATGCGCCTCTGCCAGGTGCGCCCCGCCAAGTTCCGCAATGCGCCGGAGTGCCAGCGGCGATCCCGACCAGGCGGCCAGCGGCACTTCATCGGCGCCGACATGGATGATGCGGGCGGGGAAGAGGGCCGCAAGCTCGTCGAAGATCGTGCCGAGAACTTCGTAGCTGCGGGGCACGGCGGGGTTCAGGCAATTGTTCGGAAAGCCCTGGACCGAGGCGTAGGTGCCGCTTTCGTCCGGGTCGCGCAGATCGGGGCGCGCGGCGAGAAGTGCGAAGGAATGGCCGGGGATGTCGATTTCGGGCAGGGTGGTGATGCCATAGCTCGCGGCGGTTCCGACGATGCGGCGCACCGTTTCCTGGCTGTAATAGCCGCCTGCGCATTCCGCCCCGGTGCCAAGGAGGGACGGGATGGGCAGCCCCTCGCCGCGCCAGGCGCCGATCCCGGTCAGCTCCGGCAGGGCCGCGATCTCGATCCGCCAGGCCTCGTCATCGGTCAGATGCCAGTGAAAGCGGTTGAGCTTGTTCCAGGCCATGATCGCCAGGAATTGCTCGATCTCGTCGGAGGTGTAGAACTGGCGCGCGCAATCGAGGTGGCAGCCCCGCCAGCCCATCACCGGGCCATCGGCGATGATGCCGGTTTCGGGAAAGGCGAAGGTATTGGGATGGTCGCGCGCCCCGCGCAGGGCCTGGGCGAGCGTGATGAAGGCATAGAGGAAGCCCGCATGGGACGCTGCGGCGACGGAAATCCGGCCGGGCGTGATGTCGATCCGGTAGGTTTCGGGGGCGAGCGCGGTATCTTCCTCGGCATGAAGGGGCAGGCCGCCCTCGGCAGCGGTCCGGCACAGGGCTTCGGTCGGGAAGAGCGCTCTGCAGAGCCGCGCGAAGGACGTGGCGGCGGCTTCGGCCTGCGCCCCCCCGGCGATGATGGCGAAACCGGTCGGCGCAGCGCGGCTGCCAGCGACCGCGACCCGCTCTGGCCAGGGGATCACCGACAGCGTCTCGGGTGCGCTGGCCGGGACCGGGCAGGGCGCCGCGCCGCGCTTCAGCGGGCGGTTGTCGCCGATCTTGTGGGTGGGGCGCACCTCGACCGGCGCGGTCCGTCCGTCCGAAAGCTTGAGATAGACGGTCGTCGCCCCGTCGCTCCAATGCCGGAGCGGATAGGAAAGATGGCGGGCGACCATCGTCCAGGATGTTCCGGGGGCGAGGGGCGTGTCGTCATCGGGCGCAAGTTCGGTATGGTTCGACAGGCGGCGGATCAGCCGCGCGCCCTCGACCCGGTCCGTGGCGGTCAGACGGCCGGGGCCGGTAAGCACCAGGCTGAAGCCAGCGAGCGGTTCCCGCCCGCGGTTCGTCAGGCGCAGACGATATTCCGGCGGGCGCCCGCCTTCTGCCGGTGTCCAGTGGGTCTCAAGCAGGAAGGGGCGGCGCATGGCGGGCTTTCAGGCGAGGGGCAGCGAATTGCCCCGGGTGTCGAAGAGATAGAGCTGGTCGGTTGGCACCGAGACGTTCATTTCGACCCCGTCGGCGATGTCGGGCTTGCCGTCGAAAAGCGCGATGAAATTCTGCCCGTCGGCAAGCGGGCTGTAGCTGATCGTATGGATGCCGAGACGTTCGATCAGCGTGGGGCGGACCTTGAGCGAAATCGCGCCCGGGCCGAGCGACAGATGTTCGGGCCGGATGCCCACGGTGACCTCGCTTCCCGGTCCCGCACCCTGATGGGCGGGGAGAGCGATCCGGCCAAGCGGCCCGAGATCGACCTCGGTCGCGGAGAGGCAGCGGCCAGGCAGGAGGTTCATCTTCGGGCTGCCGATGAAGCCTGCGACGAACTGGTTCCGCGGCCGCTCGTAAAGCTCCAGCGGCGAACCCACCTGCTCGATCCGGCCCGCGTTCAGGACGACGATCTTGTCGGCCATGGTCATCGCCTCGACCTGGTCGTGGGTCACATAGATCATCGTGGTCCCGAGCGACTTGTGGAGCCGCATCAGCTCGATCCGCATCTCGGAGCGAAGTGCGGCGTCGAGGTTCGAGAGCGGCTCGTCGAAGAGGAAGATTTTCGGCTGGCGCACGATGGCGCGGCCGATCGCCACCCGCTGGCGCTGACCGCCGGAGAGGGTGCCGGGTTTTTGCTGAAGCCGTTGGGTCAGTTGCAGGACCGAGGCCGCCTCCTCGACCCGGCGGCGGATGTCGGCCTCGGGCAGGCCTTCGACGCGCAGGGGAAAGGCGATATTCTCGAAGACGGTCATGTGGGGATAGAGCGCGTAGGACTGAAAGACCATCGCGATTCCGCGCTTCACCGGCGGCAGATCCTTCACCGGACTGCCACCGATCATGATCTCGCCCGAGGACACGTCCTCAAGCCCGGCGATCATCCGCAGCAGCGTCGATTTCCCGCAGCCCGAGGGGCCGACGAAGACCACGAACTCGCCCTCCTCGACATCGAGCGTGACGCCCTTGATCACTTCGGCAGCACCGAAGGCCTTGGTCAGGTTCGACAATGTCAGTTGGCTCATGCCTCTTCGGTCCTTCGCGTAGGGCGGATCGTCGGGTGACGGGCGCCCCGGACCAAATTCCGGGGCGCCCGCCGTTTTCGCCAGTGGTGGTGGCTACTTGAATTCCTCGAGCGCGGCCGCCGCCTGCTCGAGCGCCGCGGCGGGTTCCGCCGCGCCGGTCACGACCGATTGGACCATGGTGATCATCGTGTCCTGCAGGCCCTTGTAGTCGAGGAACAGCGGTTCCGGCCCGCCGTAGGAGATCCCGTCGATGAAGGGTTTCCAGTTCGGATCATCGGCCACGAGCTTGTCGACCGCCGGACCCGGGCGCAGCGGCGTGAGGCCTTCGGCGGCCTCGTAGACCGGCTGGTTTTCCGGGCTGGCGAGGAATTTGGCGAAGTCGATCGCCTTTTCCTCGACGCCCGTCCCCTTGAAGACCGCGAGGCTGTCGGTGATCAGGAGCGTACCCGGCCCCTTGGCGTGCGGACCGAGCGGCAGGGGCGCCACGCCCCATTTGAATGGCGCGTCCTTCAGCAGGCCCTTGGCGCCGACCGAGGCATGGATCATGCCGAGCTTGCCATCGAGGAAGATGGCGCGGACCTCGTTCTGCTCGTAGGCGGTCGGGCCTTCCTCGGCATAGGCGGTTATGTCGCGCAGCGCGGTCAGCGCCTCAAGGTTTTCCGGGCTGTTGAAGGTGATGTTGCCGTCGGCGTCGATGACGGTTCCGTTATTGGTGTAAACCCAGTGCAGGAACTGGTGCATCGTATTGTCGAAGGTCTTGGCCACGACGCCGAAGCCCGCGGTGCCGGTCGTTTCCTTGATCGCCTTGGCGGCAGAGATTTCCTCGGCCCATGTTGCCGGGGGTTTTTCGGGGTCAAGCCCCGCCGCGGCGAAGAGATCCTTGTTCCAGTACAGCGACTTCGTCGAGAAGGCGACAGGCACGCCCCATTGCTGGCCGTCGGTGGTCACGGTCGAGACGACGAAGGGGAAATAGGTCGCCTGTTCGTCCGCGCTCATCGGGATCGGCACGATCAGGTCGTTCTGGGCAAGCTGCTTCAGGACACGCGAGCCCATGTAGGCGAGCCCCACGGGCGTTCCCGCGGCGGCAAGGGTCGTGGCCTTTTCCTGGCACTGGTCCCAGCCCACCGCCTCGACCTGGATCTTGTAGCCGGGGTTCGCCTCTTCCCATTTCGGGAAAAGCGCCTCGTGCACGGCCGACACGGTGTCGCCGCAGGAGATGAAGGTGATTATCTGGTCCTCGGCCGAGGCGAGGCCCGGCACGGCCAGCACGGCAAGCGCCGTGCCAGTCTTCAGAATGGTCGTCAGTTTCATTCATTCCTCCTGTTGATGCCCCGCTTCCAGGGGCGTTCTTCTTTCATCATTCCTTCACGGCGCCGGCGGTGAGACCGGCGACGAGATAGCGCTGCAGCATGAGGATCACGACGAGCGCGGGCGCGATGCCCACGAAACTCGCCGCCATCAGCTCGTTCCACGACACTTCCTGCCGCCCGAAGAAGGCGAAGAGGCCGACAGGAAGCGGCATGTATTCGGTCTTGGAATTGAACGTCACCGCATAGACGAACTGCTGGGCATAGGCCCCGAGGAAAGTCGCGATGGCGGTCACGATGATACCGGGTGTGGCCAGCGGCAGGATTACCCGGCGGAAGATGTAGAAGCGCGAGGCGCCGTCGGCCCAGGCGGCCTCCTCCAGTTCGCGCGGGATGCGCAGCATGTAGGCGCGCAGAAGCCAGATCGCCGTCGGGATCAGGAAGGCCGCGCCGGGCACGATCATGGCGAAATAGGTGTTGAGAAGTCCAAGCCCCCGCATCAGCCGGAACAGCGGGATCAGAAGCACCGCGCCCGAGACCATGTTCACGGTCAGAAACCCGCCGAGCACCGCACTTTGGCCCGGGAAGCGAAAGCGCGAGAGCGCATAGGCGGCAGGCACCACAAGCACGATCACCAGCGCCGTCACCACGCCCGCGACGAAGAGGCTGTTCACCACATAGCGCCCGAAGGCGGGAACCGAGACCCACATGGTCCGGTAAGCCTCGAACGATGGGTTTTCCGGCCAGAAGCGGTAGGGCGAGGAGAAGAGAAGCGACAAGGGCTTCAGCGAGACGTTGAACCCTTCGATGAAGGGGGCAAGGCAGAAGAACAAAAGGCAGAAGATCCCCGCATAAATGCCCGCAAGCTCGTACCAGCGGTAACGGTCGATCATCGGGCGGGGTGTCCGCTGGCTCTTGCGCATCAGCGGGCCTCCGTCGGGTTGAGGCGGCTGATGAGCCGGTAGTAGAGCAGGCAGAAGACCGACAGGAACAGGCAGATCATCACGGCCCGCGCCGACCCTTCGCCGTACTTGTACGATCCGATCCCGGACTTGTAGGTGTCGATGATCATCGTCGTCGTCTGGCCGGAAGGCCCGCCGCGCGTGAGGATCCAGATGATGTCGAACGAATTGAAGGTGAAGATCAGCGACAGCATCGACATGGTCAGCAGCGACGGCACGATCATCGGCAGCGTGATGCGCCGGAACCGGTAGAAGCGGCCCGCGCCATCGGTCCAGGCGGCCTCGTACAGATCTTTGGGGATCGTCTGGATCGTGGCGAGCATGTAGAGCGTGACGAAGGGCACGCCGATCCAGACATCGGTGACAATCGTGGCCCAGAAGGCGGTCTTGCCATAGCCGAGGAAGGCAATCGGCCCGTCCGACAGGCCGAAATTCTGCAAGAGGCCGGAAATCATGCCGAACTGGCCGTTGTACATCCAGCCCCACATGAAGATGCCGATCGCCATCGGGATGATCCAGGGCGGCATGATCAGGATGCGGAAAAGCGTCTGTCCGGGAACGGCGGCATTCAGAAGGACGGCGCCCAGAACGCCAACCGTCATCTTCAGGCCGACCGAACAAAAGGTCCAGATGAAGGTCCTGAGGATCACATCGTCGAAATTGGCGTTGAAGATCTTCTGGTAATTCTTCCAGCCGACCCAGTTGGTTTCAGGCTTCAGCGCCGCGTCGGTGAACGACAGGATCACAGTGTCGACCAGCGGATAGGCGACGATGAAAAGCACATAGATGAGTGCTGGCGCGAGCAGGAGATAGGCAAAGGCCCGGGCGGAAGGGGAATGGTTCATCATGCCACCTCGCGGGAGCGTCGGCCAAGCGCCGCGTCGAACTCGGCCCAGAGCGGCGCCATGTCGACGACACGCCGCGTGCGCCGCGCCTCGTCGATCGCCATGGCCAGAAGGCCGGCCTCCAGCGCGTCGATGACCGAGACGGGCAGGGCGGCGCCGGTCGCCATATGGGCACCGATATCTTCGGCCATCTGTTCATCCGCGCCGTAATGGACGGAAAGGTTCGAGGTCTCATACCGTTTGTCGGTCAGCTTCTCGCCCGTCCGCGCCCGGTGCAGGCGGAAGAAGTTTCGGACGAAATCGCCCTCGGCCATGCCGTCGACGCCGATCACGCAGAAGCGGCGGAAATCGTCGGGCACGTTGAGATTGGTGTGGAAGGTCATCGCCGCGCCGGACGCATATTCGATGATCGCGGTCTGGAAGTCGATGATATCTCCGTCACCGTCGAACACCCGGTCGCTGCCCATCCAGCCAGAGGGCTTGCGGTGATAGACCTCGAGGTCATTGGCGCCAAGGTCCCGGGGGTCGTTTTTCGGAATGAAGGTCCGCCGCCCGCCGAAGGAGGCGACGCGCGCCGGGCGGCAACCCATCACGCCATTGTAGAGATCGAGGTCGTGGCAGCATTTCTCCAGGAGGAACGAGCCAGACCAATGTTCGTGCCGCCGCCAGTCGCGCATGAAGAAGGCGCCGTGGTAGGGCGGGATATGCTCGGAAGCCTCGATCGACACTACCTCGCCGAGATGCCCGGCGGCCTGCGCCCGCCGCAGGTCGCGGTAAAGCGGCGCATAGCGCAGGACCAGGCCGACCATGACCTGGTCCTCTGGATGCGCTGCCAGAAGCCGCGCCAGCGCCATCGTCTCCTCGATGGTCGATACGACGGGCTTTTCCGTGAAGATCTTCATCCCGCGAGCGAGGCCGGTGCGCAGATGGTCCAGGTGCAGGTGATTGGGCGAGCCGACCATCAGAAGGTCGAGATCCTCGCTCGCCAGCATCTCGTCGAGCGTGGCGTAGGCGCGACCGGCACCGATGCCATGGCTTTGCATATAGGGCAGGCCGGCCGGTTCGGGGTCGACATGGGCGGTGACGGTGAAGCCGGGCACTCGCTCGGAAAAGACCCGGGCGAGATAGCCCAGCCGGAAGCCAAGCCCGATGATGCCTGCCTTCATCTCTCGCTGGTCCCTCGTTGCCTGGCCATCCGTGTATGTAAACTATTTACAAATTAGGGAGACGCGATCCAAGCTGTCAAGCTTAATTTGCGCGCACAAGCTGCCTTCGAGGGCGAATATCCGAGCGGATTTCTTCGTTTCTGCGCAAATGTTCGGCGGATTTGCCAAGGCAGGCTCCGGTTTTGCGCGGGCCGCTTGCAGCGTGTGCTGATATAGTTGGAAATTTACATATCTGGCGCGATCATCCCGCGCCGGACTGCCCTCAGCGATGCGCCATGTAGCCGGTGAAACCCGCGATCCGCCACCGTCCGCCGGTGCGGCGGCACTGGTAAAGCGTCTGCCAGTTCAGCCTTTCCTCCCGGCCGGAGGCGAGCCGGATCGTGCCATCGAACTTCTTGTGCGCGATCGCCATGTCGCCTTGGATATCGATTCGCGAGAGGTTCGTCGCGCGATGGATCGCCGCGGCCGGATCCTCGGCAAAGGCGGTCGCCGCGGTCTCTGCCGCCTGCCGAAGCCATTCGTCGCGGTAAGCGGCAAGCGTCGGGAACGCCAGAGTCCAGTCGTCGGGGTCGCGGGAGCCGTGAGCATGCAGGCCGCAGAAACCTTCGGCGATGAAATCGCCCGCGACCATCTGCCAGTCGGCGGCGATGAAAGCCGCGATGTCGCGCGGCACCAGCATTTCCCAGATCTGGGTACGGTCGGGATCGGTGGGGAACGGGTTTGTGTTCATCTTCTCTTCTCGATCAGCCGACGCGGCCCCGGGCCGCGACGGGAAGGCACTCGACCACCCTGTCTCCCGAGATCAGATAGACCTCGTCGAAAAGGTTCGAGACCGGGCAGGCGTGATTGGGCAGAACCCGCACCCGGTCGCCGACGGCAAGCGCGCTCGTTTCGGGTAGGGTGACGGTGCCATGCTCTTCCGACAGGCCGGTGACCCGGGCGCCGGGGTGGCCGACGATCTCGCCATGGTCGGGCTGGCCAAGGAGGTCGGACGTCAGCGCCTTGGACCCAGCGTCAAGGATCGCGCGGCCGGCCACCGGGCGGCTGACGATTGTGGTCAGCACGGTCAGCGCGCAATCGTCCTTTGTGGCGACGCCCTTCGCGATGCAATAGCGATCCATGTAGATGTAGGTGCCGGGACGGTATTCGGTGACAACGCCGCCAGTCTCCGCCCGCCAGATATCCGGCGTGCCGCCCGACGAAATCTCCGGGCAGGCGAGGCCCGCGCCGTCAAGAAGCCCGCGCGTGGCCCGCAGCCAGTCGATGGCGTCACCAGGGCGCCCGGCGGGCGGGTAGGTCATCAGGCCGCCGAAGGCGAGGCCTTTCCGCGCCGCGATCTGCCGCGCCAGCGCCAGCGCCGCTTCCGGCGACTGGACGCCGCAGCGGCCCATGCCGGTGTCGCATTCGATGAGGACCGGCAGCGGATGGGCCGGGTCGGTGAAGGTCTCGGCCAGCCCGTCGATCACCGTGGCGCTGTCGGCCGTCACCGACATCCGCGCGCGCCGGTGAAGGGCCGCAAGCCGCGCCCGCTTGTCGGCACCGAGGATATTGTAGGGCAGGAACAGGTCGTGAAGGCCTGCGTCCGCCATCACCTCAGCCTCGCCGAGCTTCTGGACGGTCAGGCCTACGGCGCCCGCCGCGATCTGTTCGCCCGCCCAGAAGGGCAACTTGTGGGTCTTGATATGGGGCCGGAGCCTCAGCCCGGCGCGGTCGGCATGGACCTGGGCGCGGGCGATATTGGCGCGCGCGCGATCCACGTCGATCAGGACGGCGGGCGTGTCGATTTCGGCGATCGTCTTTGGCAACGGTTTCATCTCAGTCTCCGAGCGGCAGTTTCGGGTCGTCGACCTTGAACGTGTTGATGCTCTGCTTCACGCGGCGCAGCGTCTCCAGCACCTTGGTGCCCCGCTGTTCGGCGACCGCCATGGCGATGATGTCGACAAGCGCGAGAAGCGCGAAGCGCGAGGATGTGGGCTTGTAGATATTGCCGTCCTCGGCGGGCTGATATTCGATGACATGGGTTGCGGCTTCGGCAAGGGCCGACCCCGGCGCGGTCACGGCGATGGTCGTCGCGCCATACTGGCCCGCGACTGCGACCGCATCGACGACCGACTGGGCATAGCCCGAGGTGGAAAAGGCCATCACCACCGTGCCCTTCGTGGCGGTTGCCGCGAACATGCGCTGCAACTGCCCGTCAACCTGGGCGATGGCTGCGATCCCGAGCCGGTAAAGGCGGTTCTGCATCTCGGTCGCCATCATCGAGGAGGTGCCGCCCGATCCTAGCGCGAGGACCTGCGTTGCCGCCGTCAGCCGCCCCGCCACGGTCTGGACCAGCGCCATGTCGACCGCGCCCGCCGCGCGCTGCACCGCCGCCGCCGCGCCTTCGGCCACAAGTTGCGGGATGCGGCTCATCTCCGCTTCGGCGGGGGCGGGGTTCGCGGCCAGATACTGCCCGCCGACCGCCAGCGCCTGTGCGATCCAGAATTTGAAGTCCCGCGTCCCGTCGAGCCCGAGGCTGCGGCAGAAACGGGTGACAGTGGGTTCGCTGACCCCGATGCGCGCCGCCATTTCCGAGATCGAGGCCTTCGAGGCGAAATCGAGATCGTCGAGCACCATGCGCGCCAGTTGCCGGTCGGATTTCGAGCCCTCCTGCGCCCGGCCTTGCAGCCTGGTGATGATGTCGATGACAGATCGCCTGTCGTTCATTCCATCCCCCCGAGGATCATGTCCAGGAAAGGCTTATTGCCCGCAGACAGGCCCGCGTCCACCGCAAGCGACACGCCGGTGATGCCCGAGGCGCGGTCGGAGGCCAGGAAGGCGACTGTCTCGGCCACCTCTTCGGCGGTCACGATGCGGCCCATCGGGTAAAGCCGTTCGAGTTTTTCGGCGATGGTCGGGTCGCGCGTGATCCGATGGTCCCAGGCCGGGGTGCGGATGGAGCCAGGGCAGACCGCGTTCGCGCGGACACCGCGCCCGCCATATTCCACGGCAAGGGCGCGGGCGAAGGCATTCAGCCCGGCCTTTGCGGCGGCATAGGCGGGGTTGCCGTAATGAAGGAAGGCGTTGACAGACGAGATGAAGACGATGCTGCCGTTGCCGCGCGCCGCCATCGCCGCGGCGATGGCGGTGGTGAAGGCGGTGGTGGCGGTCAGGTTCAGGTCGATCTCGGCCATCGCCTTTTCCGGCGTGAGGTCGGCCAGCGTTTCTGCCCGCGTCCAGCCGGCGTTGCAGATCAGCACATCCGGCACCCGGTCCGGCGCTGCGAGCGCGGCAGAGGCGGCGAGGGTCGCGTTGCGGTCGGCGAGATCGAAGGTGATACGCTCGTCCAGCGGCAGGCCGTCGAGCAGCGCGGCATCGCGGTCCACGCCGATGATCCGTCCGCCCCGGACCGAGAAAAGACCCACAAGCGCCCGTCCGAGGCCACCGCCGGCCCCGGTCACCAGGATGCGCCTGCCTGAGAATTCCGGCGCGTCCATGACCCTGCTCCCGATGTTTCGTTGTGGCTGAATTGCCCGTAGGTTAAAGAGGCAATGTAAATTTGCAACATAAATTTCCGCTTGAAAGGCCATGAAATACGAATAATGTAAATAACTAACGTACCCTGCCGGGGCTCCCGCTGGCGGGTGCGCCATCGGCCCGCTCCCCAATGAAGGGCCGGTCACGCTGCCGCCGACGCCGGAGTGACGCGTCGGCGGCATGCGATCTTGTGAGGAAAGGATAGGCTGTGCCCGAACGCAAGCAGACTTTTGGCAGCTCGCACGTGCCGCTGTCCCCCGCAGTCCGGGCAGGCGACTTCGTTTATGTCTCCGGCCAGGTGCCGGTCCGGCCTGACGGAACCTATGTCGAGGGCGGGATAGAGCCCCAGACCCGGCAGGTTCTGGAAAACATGAAGACGGCGCTGGCGCTGGCCGGGGCGCGGATGGATCAGGTGGTCAAGACCACGGTCTGGATCGAGGATGCGCGCGACTTTTCCGGCATGAACAAGGTTTATGCCACCTTCTTTCCGACCGAGCCGCCCGCACGCACGACGGTTGAATCCCGCCTGATGGTCGATATCAAGGTCGAGATCGAGGCCGTCGCTTTCGCGCCCTCCGTCCTGACGCCCGCAGCCAAGGGATAGGCGGAATGCGGATTTTCACCGCGTCGCTCGCGACCGAGACGAACACATTCTCTCCGCTGCCGACCGATCGCGCCTCGTTCGAGGCGGCCTTCTATGCGCCGCCCGGCCAGCACCCGGAAACGCCGACGCTCTGCTCCTCGCCGATGGTGGTGCTGCGCCGCCGCGCCGCCGCCGAGGGGTTCGACCTGATCGAGGGCACGGCGGCCTGGGCGGAACCCGGCGGGCTTCTGCAGCGGCAGGCCTATGAAGCTCTGCGCGACGAAATTCTCGGCCAGCTTGCGGCGGCGCTGCCGGTCGATGGCGTGATCCTCGGCCTGCACGGGGCGATGGTGGCGCAAGGCTATGACGATTGCGAGGGCGACCTTCTCGCCCGCGTCCGCGCGCTGGTCGGCCCCGAGGTGGTGATCGCGGCCGAACTGGACCCCCACAGCCACCTGACGCCCGCGCGGCTTGCCGCCGCCAATGTCATTGTGGCTTTCCTGGAATTTCCGCACACCGATTTCTATGAGCGCGGCGAGCATCTGGTTGACCTTGCGCTGCGGGCGATCCGGGGCGAGGTCCGCCCGGCAATGGCCGCTTTCGACTGCCGGATGATCGCGGTTCTGCCGACAAGCCGCGAGCCGATGCGATCCTTCGTCGACCGGATCAAGGCGCTGCAGGGGCGGGACGGTATCCTCTCCGTCTCCGTCATCCATGGTTTCATGGCCGCCGACGTGCCGGAGATGGGCACGCGGATACTGGTGGTTGCCGATGGCAATGCAGCCGCCGCAGAGGCGCTGGCGGAGCGGCTGGGCCGCGAGCTTTTCGCGTTCCGCCACGAGACGATCATGGAGATCGTGGGCGTCGAGGACGGGATCGCCCAGGCGGTCAGCCTCGCGCGCCATGGACGGCCGGCGGTGCTTGCGGATACCTGGGACAATCCGGGGGGCGGCGTTCCGGGGGACGGGACAGTCATCCTGAAATCGCTGATTGCGCGGGGGGACTTGCGCGTCGGTGTCGCCACGATCTGGGATCCGATAGCGGTGATGATCGCTCATGCGGCGGGCGAGGGCGCGGTGATCAATCTGCGGTTCGGCGGCAAGTCCGGCCCCGAGGCGGGGGAGCCTATCGATGCGCGCGTCAGGGTTCAGAGGACCGCCGAAGAGGCTTGGCAGAGCTTCGGCCCAAGCCGGGTGCCGCTTGGCCGTGCCGCCGTCGTCAGGATCGAGGGCACCGGGATCGACGTGATCCTCAACACCAACCGCACCCAGACGTTCGAGCCTGACGTCTTCACCGGGCTGGGCATCGACCCGACGGCGAAGGACGTGCTTTTGGTGAAGTCGACCAACCATTTCCACGCGGGCTTTGCCCCCATCGCCGCGGGAATCGTCTATGTCTCGGCGCCAAGCGCCTATCCGTCCGACCCGGCGCGCACGGCTTACGGAAAGCTCACCCGGCCGATCTGGCCGCGCGTCGCGGACCCGTTCGGCTGAGGCCCGCGATTGCGCCGGCTGCCGCCGATCGCTAGCAGTTGCAGCAGGAGGTGGGCGCGATGCTGAAGGATTTCTTCGTTGCCGGTCCCTATGACGACGGCGACCCGGTCACCGGCCATTATTTTGAGACGGCGTCGAACGACCGCGGTCGGGCGCAGGTCTGGGCCTATACCGACCGGCTGTCCTACGCCCCGGGCGAGCGCCTCGCGCTGCACGCAATGTCGAGCGCGCCGAGCGCCCGGCTGGAGATCGCGCGGGACGGGTCGCGGCCCGAATTGCTGATCGAAACCGAGATCGCCCTGACCTTCGAGCATACGCCCGCCGACTGTTCGGTCCGGGGCTGCGGCTGGCCGGAGCGCTACGCGCTGGCGATCCCCGACACCTGGCGGAGCGGGCTTTACACCGTCACGCTCACGGTCGCGGGCCACCAGTCGCAGCACATGTTCGTCCTGCGCGCCGCGCGGCCGCTGGCGCCGATCTGCATGATCCTGACCACCGGGACCTGGTGTGCCTACAATGACTGGGGCGGCTCCAACCATTATCAGGGCCTGACCGGCCCGTCGGGCGGGGATTTCGCGCCGGAAGTCTCGCTTCTCAGGCCCTGGGCCAAGGGCTTCGTGCGCTGGCCCGAGGATGCGCCGCGCATCCCGCATGCCTCGGCCCTTCTGTCAAAACCGCGCTATCCGCATATGGACTATGCGCAGGCGAAGGGGATTTCGAAGAAATATGCTTCCTCCGGCTGGGCGGCGTTCGAACGACCCTTCGCGCTTTGGTGCGAGGCGCAGGGCATCGCGCTCGACCATGCGACGCAGCATGACCTGCATCGCGATCCTTCCCTTCTCGACGGCTATGACCGTGCGTTGATCGTCGGCCATGACGAATACTGGACATGGGAGATGCGCGATCATCTGGAAGGCTGGCTCGACCGGGGCGGCAAGCTTGCGCGATTTGCCGGGAATTTCTTCTGGCAGACGCGGCTCACGCCCGATCTTGCGACCCAGATCTGCTACAAGACAACCGCGCATCAGGCCGATCCTTTGCGCACCACCGATCCGCGCCGCCTGACCGGCTATTGGGATGACCCCGCCGTCGCCCGGCCCGCCACAGCCACGATGGGGCTGACCGGTTCGATGGGCGTCTATGCGGGCTGGAGCCGCTGCGCGGCGCATGGGTCTGGAGGTTTCACCATCTATCGGCCCGATCACTGGTCGCTGCAGGATACCGGCCTCGGCTACGGCGATATACTGGGGGCGGGGGCGAAGATCTTCGGCTATGAGGTCGACGGGATCGATTACACGATGGCCCAGGGCCTGCCCTTTGCTGCAGACGGCACGGGGCTTGAGGGCGATCTGACCATCGTCGGCCTGTCGCCCGCGACGACCTTGTCCCATTCCACCGGCCCGCATGACCGCGATGGGTTCATCGGTCATCTGGATGCCGAGGAAGTCGCCCAGGTCCTCTATGGTGCCGTGACGCCCGAGACCTTCGGACGCGCGAGTCGCGGCAATGGCTGCATGGCGGACTACCGGCGGGGCAGGGGTGCGGTTTTCAATGCGGGGTCCTGCGAATGGGTGGCGGGTCTCATCGCGCGCGACCGGACGGTCGAGCAGGTGACGCGGAATGTTCTGCTGGGCGATTGGGACTAGCGTTCACGCCGTCGCGACGGCGAAGGCAGGGCCGACGGGGGGCTTTCGTGCGGTCGGCAATGGCGCGCGCAAGCTCTGCCGCAGGGTGCGGCCGCCGGTGCGGCACGGGCGATCCGCGCAGCGAGGGCGAGGACGAACGCCAGAATATCAGGCCAGCCAGGCGCAAGGATCATGCCGATCGCGAGAGGGCCGCGCAGATTGACCGCCGAACCCATCACCGCCCGGCTGTCATGGCGCGCGCAATTGGTGTCCACGCCTATTGCATGCGCCAAGTCTAGGGCGCCCCAAGGAGATTCAACAATTCGTTCAATAAAACTTATGACTATCAGTATATTATCCGGAAATCCCGGCTAGGCGACCGGGGTCCAGATCACATCGTCGATGCGGGGCGCGCCGGTCGCCAGCATCACCAGCCGGTCGAACCCCAGCGCGATGCCGGAGGCCGGGGGCATGAGCGCGAGCGCCGCAAGGAACGCCTCGTCGATCGGATAGCGCTCGCCATAGACGCGGTGCTTGATCTCCATTTCTTCCGCGAAGCGGCGGCGCTGTTCGTCCGGGTCGGTCAGTTCGCCGAAGCCGTTCGCCAGTTCCACGCCGCAGGCATAAAGCTCGAACCGTTCGGACAGGCGGGGGTCATCGGGCGTGCGACGGGCAAGCGCTGCCTCGGCGGCCGGGTACCGGTCGAGGATCGTGGCCCGGCCCAGGCCGAGGTTCGGCTCAACCCGATCGGAGAGAATGCGCGAGAAAATGTCAGACCAGCTGTCGTCCGCAGCGGTGCCGACCCCGGCCTCCGCCGCCGCCGCCCGCAGCGCTGCCGCATCGGTTGAGCCGTCCGGGCGGATCGTGGCCAGAAGCTCGATTCCGGCATGTCGTGCGAACGCCTCGGCGACGGACAGGCGTTCGGGCGGCGCAAGCGGGTCGCAGGTCCGGTCGCGGAAGCGCAGGCCCCTCGCCCCGGCGCCCTCGGCCGCGAGCCGCAGGAATGCTGCGCAATCCTCCATCAGCACGGCGTAGTCCTCGCCCGCCCGATACCATTCCAGCATGGTGAATTCAGGGCTGTGCAGCGCGCCGCGCTCGCGATTGCGCCAGACATGGGCGAAGGCGGCGATCCGCGTCTCGCCTGCTGCCAGCAGTTTCTTCATCGCAAATTCGGGTGATGTGTGCAGATACATTGCACGCGGCGCGCCGTCATTGCCGATGGCCTGGGTGGCGAAGCCATGCAGATGCGCCTCGTTTCCGGGGCTGACCTGCAGCGCAGCGGGATCGACCTCGACAAACCCTTCGCCCGCGAACCAGCTTCGCAACGCTGCCTGGATGCGGTTTCTGGCAAGCAGCAGTCCGCGCCGGTCGGCGTGGCGGTGCGGCTGCCACCAGGCGGATGCAATGTCCAACGGCTCAGTCACGGGCGGCGCGCTTTCATCTGGCGAAATCGGCAAAGATCGGCTAAGGGCAGCGCGATCCATTCAAAGATGTTGCCCGGGCCATAGCGCAAGGGCCCGAACGACTGCAAGGAACACCATGGTCAAAGTCATCGCCTCTTCGCTCCGCAAGGGCAATGTCGTGGAACTCGACGGCAGGCTCTATGCGGTGCTGTCCGCCACCAACTTCCACCCCGGCAAGGGCACGCCCACGACGAGCGTGGACATGCGCCGCATTTCGGATGGGGTGAAGGTCTCGGAACGCTGGAAGACCACCGATCAGGTCGAAAAGGCCACGGTGGACGAGCGCGAATATGATTTCCTCTACGAGGATGGCGAGGGGTTCCATTTCATGAACCCGGAAAACTATGACCAGCTTACCGTCACCGAGGATGTGATGGGCGACAACAAGGTCTATCTGCAGGAAGGCATGCGCTGCTGGCTGAAGACCTTCGACGGCGTCGCAATCGCGCTGGAAGTGCCGCAGAAGATCACCGTCGAGATCACCGAGACCGAGCCGGTGGTGAAGGGCCAGACCGCGTCCTCCTCCTACAAGCCCGCGATGACCTCGAACGGGCTTCGGGTGATGGTGCCGCCTCATATCGATGTGGGCACCCGCGTCATCATCAACACCGACGACAACAGCTATCAGGGCCGTGACAAGGACTGATCCCTTTAAGACGGCAGAGTTCGGGGCGGAGCCGAGGCTCCGCCCCTGTTGTTTGGAGGCATCTCAAGATGTGCCCGCAAACATCTGACTGCGAATGATTTTTCAGATCATGGTTTTCGTAGCGCTCTGATGGAAGGGCCGGATTGGCAAGCCGCTGGGTCAGGTCAGAAATTTCAAGCTTGAAATAAAAACCCGCCGCCCGGATCATGAACCGGCGAATCGACAACCCCGGAATCCCGAATGGGGTTGCGGAGGGGGGACGGCTCGCGCAGGCTTTGGAAAGAGTGCGGCGCCCCTTGCAGACCGGGTGCAGACCGCCCGACGGATGACAAGGGAGGACGCGATGAAACTGGGACGATTTCTCATGACGGCGGCATTTGCGGCGATGGCCGGGGCTGCCGGTGCCGAAGTGAAGGTGGGCATGATCACCACGCTTTCGGGCGGCGGTGCGGGGCTTGGCATCGATG
Source organism: Paracoccaceae bacterium (assembly GCA_041397305.1). GTDB lineage: Bacteria > Pseudomonadota > Alphaproteobacteria > Rhodobacterales > Rhodobacteraceae > TMP-24. The sequence continues at coordinate 90,445 of JAWKWX010000007.1, forward strand.
TGCGCGACGGATTCCTTCTGGCGATCCAGCAGTCGGGACGGTCGGATATCGAGCTGGTGGTCGAGGATGACCAGCAAAAGCCCGAGATCGCGGTGCAACTGGCCGACAAGATGGTCCAGTCCGATCATGTCGATCTGATGACCGGCATCATCTGGTCGAACCTCGCCATGGCTGTCGTGCCCTCGGTGACGGCGCAGGAGATGTTCTATCTCTCTCCCAATGCCGGACCTTCCGCGCTGGCGGGCGCGGGTTGCAGCAAGTTCTATTTCAACGTCGCCTGGCAGAATGATGCCTTGCACGAGGCGGCAGGCGCCTACGCCAATGGCGCGGGCTATGCCAACGCCTTCATCCTCGCGCCGAACTATCCGGCCGGGAAGGACGCGCTGACCGGGTTCAAGCGGACCTTCACCGGCAAGCTGGCAGGTGAAATCTATACCGAGCTTGGCCAGACCGACTATGCCGCCGAGATCGCCCAGATCCGGGCCTCGGGCGCGGATTCGGTCTATTTCTTCCTGCCCGGCGGCATGGGGATTTCTTTCCTCAAGCAATATGCCGACAGCGGCGTCGGCCTGCCGCTTGTGGGCCCTGCCTTCTCGTTCGATCAGAACATCCTGCAGGCGGTAGGCGATGCGGCACTTGGCGTCGTGAACACCAGCCAATGGTCGAAAGACCTCGACAACGACGCCAACAAGGCCTTCGTCGCGAGCTTCCAGGAGGCGTACGGGCGGCTGCCATCTCTGTATGCCAGCCAGGGGTTCGATACGGCGAACCTGATGCTGTCCGCGCTCGCCAAGGCCGAACCGTCGGACAAGGCCGCCTTCCAGGCCGCGCTCGAGGCCGCCGATTTCGCCAGCACGCGCGGCAAGTTCGCCTTCGGGCCGAACCACCATCCGGTGCAGGACATCTATGCCCGCAGGGTGGTGAAGGAAGGCGACATCTACACCAACGAAACGGTCGGCACGGTCCTGACCGATCACGGCGACGCCTATGCCGCCGACTGCAAGATGTAAGCTGGCGGCCGGCCCTCTTGCGGGGGTCGGCGCTGCCGGATGCCGATGATGAGCTTTGTCCTTCTCGCAGAGCAGGTTCTGAACGGGCTGCAGTTCGGCGTGATGCTGTTTCTGATGGCCGCCGGCCTGACGCTGATCTTCGGGGTCATGGGGCTGATCAACCTCGCTCATGGCTCGCTCTACATGCTCGGCGCCTTCGCGGCGGCGAGCGTGGCGGCGGCGACCGGGTCGTTCCTGCTCGCGCTGCTCGCGGCGCTGGTGGCGGCCGCGCTTGCCGGTGCGGTCGTCGAGATGGCGATCATCCGTCGCCTCTACGACCGCGACCATCTCGACCAGGTACTGGCGACCTTCGCGCTGATACTCATTTTCTCGGAAGGCACGCGCTGGGCTTTCGGCTCCTTCCCGCTCTACCTCGACATTCCGCCCGCTCTGGCTGGGCCGGTCAGGCTGCCGGGCGGCATCGACTATCCGCTATACCGTCTGGCCCTGATCGGCGCGGGGCTGTTGATCGCGCTCGGGCTCGACCTGATGATCAACCACACGCGGATCGGCATCCGCATCCGCGCAGGCGAGAATGACCGTGAAATGACGGCAGCACTTGGTATCGACATATCAAGGCTTTACACACTGATCTTCGCGCTGGGTGCCGCGCTTGCGGGCCTCGCGGGCGCGCTTGTGGGGGCGATCCAGTCCGTGCAGGTCGGCATGGGCGAGCCGGTCCTGATTCTCGCTTTCGTGGTGATCGTGATCGGCGGCATCGGCTCGATCCGCGGTGCCTTTCTTGGCGCCTTGCTCGTCGGGCTCACCGACACGCTCGGCGGCATTTTCCTGCCCGAGGCGCTGAAGCTGGTGACCGATCCGGCGAGCGCCAAGGCGGTTGGCGCCTCTCTCGCCTCGATGGCGATCTATATCCTGATGGGCGCGATCCTGATCTGGCGGCCGACCGGCCTGTTCGGGAGCCGGGCATGAGCCGCGAGGGTCTGGTCAATCTGGCGGTCGTCCTCTCCGTCGTCCTCCTGCCGTTTGCGGCGCATGTGATGGGCGAGACCTATTGGGTGACACTTGCCACACGTGCCGCCATACTGGCGCTCGCGGGCGTCGGGCTGAATATTGCGCTGGGGCAGGGCGGTCTGGTCAGCCTCGGGCATGCGGTCTTTTTCGGGATCGGTGGCTATTCGATGGGCATCCTCGCCTATCATGCCCAGACCTACACGCCGCTTGTCGAAAGCCTCGGCCTGCCGGGGACGAACCTCATGCCGCTGATCTGGCTCGTGGCTGCCACTATCGCCGCGCTTGCCGCCCTTCTGATCGGGGCGCTGTCGCTGCGAACCTCGGGCGTCTATTTCATCATGATCACGCTTGCCTTCGGCCAGATGTTCTATTTCTTCGCCCTCTCCTGGCCGACCTATGGTGGCGAGGACGGGCTGTCGATCTATGTGCGGAACCGCTTTCCCGGGATGAACACGCTCGTGCCGATCCAGTTCTACTGGATCGTCGTTGCGGTTCTGCTTCTTGCTCTGTTGTTCAGCGACCGGCTGGAGCGCTCGTCCTTCGGGCTCGCGCTCGCAGCCGCGCGGCAGGTGCCCGCGCGGGTTGAGGCGGTCGGGCTTGATCCGCAGCGGCTGAAACTGGTGGCCTTCGTCCTGTCGGCGGCCGTCACCGGCCTGGCCGGGGCGCTTTTCGCCGATCTCAACCGCTTCGTCAGCCCGACGATGTTCAGCTGGCATACCAGCGGCGAGATCATGGTCTTCGTCATCATCGGTGGTGTCGGGCGGCTGATGGGGCCGGTCGTGGGGGCGGTGGTCTTCGTATTGCTTGAGTATCTGCTGGGGGGCATCAGCGAATACTGGCAGATCGCGTTCGGCATCCTCCTCCTTCTGATCGTCCTTTTCGCCCGGGGCGGCCTGATCGGCCTGATCGCGGGACGGGGGAAGGCGCATGGCTGAGGCGGTCCTTCAAACCACCGGCCTGACAAAGTCCTTCGGCGCGCTCAGGGCGAGCGAAGATGTGTCGATCGATCTCCGCCCCGGCGAGATCCATGCGATCATCGGCCCGAACGGCGCGGGCAAGTCGACACTCATCGCCCAGATTTGCGGGGCTCTGCGGCCGGACAGCGGCATGGTCCGCTTCGCAGGGGCCGATGTGACGGCGCTTTCCGTCCGCGCCCGCGCCCGGCGGGGCTTGGCGCGCACCTTCCAGATTTCGGCGCTGGCGATGGACCATACCGTACTGCAGAATGTGATGCTCGGCGCTCTCGGTGCACGGGGGCGACCCTGGCATTTCTTCGCGCCGGTCCTGTCCGACCGGGGCCTTCGCGACGTGGCGGAAATGGCGCTGGAGCGGGTCGGGCTCTCCGACCGGATCGCGACCCGCACCGCCGAACTCAGCCACGGCCAGCGCCGCCAGCTGGAGGTCGCGGTGGCGCTGACCCTTCGCCCGCGCGCCTTCGTGATGGACGAACCGATGGCAGGCCTCGGTGCCGGCGGATCGAAGCGGCTGACCGGATTTCTGGATGGTTTGCGCGAGGAGGCGCCGATCCTTCTGGTGGAGCATGACATGGACGCGGTCTTCGCGCTTGCCGACCGGATCAGCGTTCTCGTCTACGGCAAGGTCATCGCCACCGGAACGGTCGCGGACATCCGCCAGAGCGACGCGGTGCGCGAAGCCTATCTGGGGGAAGAGGCATGACGCTTTTGTCGCTAGCCTCGGTCACGGCCTCCTATGGTGCGAGCCAGGCGCTGTTCGGTGTCGATCTCGACATCGCCGGGGGCGAGGTGGTCGCGCTTCTCGGCCGGAACGGCATGGGCAAGACCACGACGGTCAAGGCGATCTGCCGGATGATCCCGGCCTCGGGGGCCATCCACTTCGCCGGGCAGGATCTGGCGCGGCTGCCAAGCCATCGGGTGGCGGGACTCGGGATCGGGCTGGTACCGGAAGGGCGGCGTTGTTTCCGCGACCTGACGGTTGCCGAGAACCTGATCTGCGCGGCGCGGCCAGGCGAGTGGAGCCAAGCGCAGGTGGAGATCCTGTTTCCCCGGCTCGCCGAACGAAGCGGCCAGCGCGCCGGTACGCTCTCGGGCGGCGAACAGCAGATGCTGGCCATTGGTCGCGCGCTGATGACCAACCCGCGGCTTCTGATCCTTGACGAGGCGACGGAAGGCCTGGCGCCGGTCATCCGGCAGGAGATCTGGGCTGCCATCGGGCGGCTGAAATCCGTATCCGGGCTTGCTATCCTCGTCATCGACAAGACGTTGAAGGAATTGAAGACCGTGGCCGACCGCGCCGTGGTGCTGGAGCGGGGGCGCACGGTCTGGACAGGCGCCATGGGCGCGCTGACGCCCGAGATCAGCACGCGCTATGTTGGGGTATGAGGAGCGGGGCATGGATTGTTTCATCTGCGATTTCGTACGGACACCAATCGGACGCTATGGTGGCGTGCTGTCGGCCGTCCGGACGGACGATCTGGCGGCCCTGACCCTGCGCGCGCTGCTTGAGCGCAATCCGTCGCTTGGGCCGGAGGCGGTAGACGAGGTCGTCCTTGGCTGCGCCAATCAGGCGGGCGAGGACAATCGCAACGTCGCACGCATCGCGTCGCTCTTGGCCGGGTGCGGCCCGGAGGTGCCCGCCTACACCGTGAACCGTCTCTGCGCCTCGGGGCTGGATGCGGTGATCGCCGGGGCGCGCTCGATCCGGCTCGGCGAGAAGGGGCTGGTGATCGCGGGCGGGGTGGAGGGCATGAGCCGCGCGCCCTTCGTGATGCCCAAGGCGGCCGCAGCCTTCAGCCGCCAGGCGGAAGTGCATGACACGACGATCGGCTGGCGCTTTGTCAATCCCCGCATGGCCGCGGAGTACGGCGTGGACTCCATGCCGGAGACTGCCGACAATCTGGCAGCGGACTTCGCTATCGCGCGTGCGGATCAGGATGCTTTCGCGCTACGTTCGCAGGAAAGGTTCGCGGCGGCAGACGCCGCCGGATTCTATGCGGGCGAAAGGCTTTCGGTCGATCTGCCGGGCCGGAAGGGGATAGCCACTACCGTCCACCGCGACGAACATCCCCGGCCCGAGACGACTTTGGACGGTCTGGCACGCCTGAAGGGTATCAATGGTCCGGAGAAAAGCGTGACCGCAGGCAACGCCTCCGGCGTGAATGATGGCGCTGCGGCGATGATCCTCGCTTCAGGCGAACAGGCAGAGCGCTTCGGGCTTTCGCCCCGCGCCCGGGTGCTGGCGGCGGCCTCGGTGGGCGTGCCGCCCCGCATCATGGGCATCGGCCCGGTCGAGGCCAGCCGCCGGGCGCTGGCGCTTGCGGGGATCGGGCTTGCCGATGTCGACCTCATCGAGATCAACGAGGCCTTCGCGGTTCAGGTCCTGGCCTGCCTGCGCGGCCTTGGCCTTGCCGACGACGATCCGCGCGTGAACCCGAACGGCGGGGCAATCGCGATGGGTCATCCCCTGGGGATGAGCGGCGCGCGCCTTGCCGGAACCGCGGCGCGGGAGCTCGATCGCCGCGGCGGGCGCCATGCGCTGGTCACGCTCTGCGTCGGCGTTGGCCAGGGTGTGGCGATGGTGATCGGCCGCCCCTGAAACCGGGGCAGCCGCACGTGACGTTCAGTCGGCGAATTCGATCAGCAGGTCCTTCGCGTCGATCTGGCCGCCCGCCGCCACATGGACCGCACGTACGAGCCCCGCGCGTTCGGCATGAATGCCGGTTTCCATCTTCATCGCCTCGATGGTCAAAAGCAGGTCGCCCGCCGCCACCTTCTGCCCGGCGGCAACCGAAAGGCTTGCCACCACGCCGGGCATCGGCGCGCCGATATGGAGCGGATTGCCCTCTTGCGCTTTCGGGCGGCTCGCGGTCTTGGCCTTCACCGCCCGGTTCGGCACGCGGATGACGCGCGGCTGGCCGTTCAGTTCGAAGAAAACCTTGGCCTCGCCGGTATCGTCGGTTTCGCCCACCGCCTGCAGGCGGATTTCCAGCGTCTTGCCCGGGTCGATCTCGACCGAGATCTCCTCGCCCGGCTGCATGCCATAGAAGAAGGTCGGTGTCGGCAGCGTGCGTACCGGCCCGTACTGGCGGTGGCGGCCCATGTAATCGAGGAAGACCTTGGGATACATGAGGTAGCCGTTCAGGTCTTCGTCATCGACCTGGAACCCCTCGAGATCGGCCGAAAGCTTGTTGCGGACCGCTTCGAGTTCCACGGGCGGCATGTTCTTGCCCGGTCGTTCGGTCGAGGGTTTTTCGCCCTTGAGCACTTTTCTGACAATCCCCTCCGGCCAGCCGCCCGGAGGCTGGCCGAGATTGCCCTTCAGCATGTCGGCAACCGACTCCGGGAAGGCGACATCGACGGCCGGATCCTCGACCTGCGCCCGCGTGAGGTTTTGCGCCACCATCATCAGCGCCATGTCGCCCACGACCTTCGATGACGGCGTCACCTTCACGATATCGCCGAACATCTGGTTGGCGTCGGCATAGGCCTGCGCCACCTCGTGCCAGCGCTCTTCAAGCCCCAGCGAACGTGCCTGCGCCTTGAGGTTGGTGAACTGGCCGCCGGGCATTTCGTGCAGATAGACCTCAGATGCCGGCGCCTCGAGCCCGGATTCGAAGGCCCGGTACTGATGGCGGACCGCTTCCCAATAGTTGGAGATCCGGCGAATCTCTCTGATATCCAGCCCGGTATCGCGCTCGGTATGGGCCAGCGCCTCGACGATGGAACCCAGGCAGGGCTGGGATGTGCCGCCCGAGAAGGCGTCCATCGCCGCATCGACGGCATCGACGCCGGCATCGGCGGCGGCAAGGACCGTCGCCCCGGCGATGCCCGACGTGTCGTGCGTGTGGAAATGGATCGGCAGGCCGACCTCTTCCTTCAGCGCCTTGATCAGCAAGCGGGCGGCGGCGGGCTTCAAGAGACCCGCCATGTCCTTCAGGCCGAGGACATGCGCGCCCGCCGCCTTCAGCGCCTTGCCCATGGTGACATAGTAGTTCAGGTCATACTTGGCCCGGTCGGGGTTCAGGATGTCGCCGGTATAGCAGATCGTGCCTTCACAGACCTTTTCCTGTTCGATGACCGCGTCCATCGCGACGCGCATGTTCTCGACCCAGTTGAGGGAATCGAACACACGGAATACGTCGATGCCGGTTTCTGCCGCCTGTTTTACGAAAAAACGAACAACATTGTCGGGATAGTTCGTGTAGCCCACACCGTTCGACGCCCGCAGCAGCATCTGCGTCATCAGGTTCGGCATCGCCTTGCGCAAGTCACGCAGGCGCTGCCACGGGCATTCCTGCAGGAAGCGGTAGGCGACGTCGAAGGTGGCGCCGCCCCAGCATTCGACGCTGAAAAGACCGGGAAGCTGCGCGGCATAGGCGGGGGCCACGCGGATCATGTCGATCGAGCGCATGCGGGTCGCCAGAAGCGACTGGTGCCCGTCGCGCATCGTTGTGTCGGTCATGAGAAGCTTCTTCTGCGAGGCCATCCAGTCCGCGACCGCCTGCGGGCCCTCTTCCTCCAGCAGGGTCCGGGTGCCGGGCAGGGGTGCCACCACGGGCTTCGGGGCTCGCGGGGCACGCGCCTCCGCCGGGGGCTTTGCCCGACCGGCGGTTTCGGGATGGCCGTTCACGGTGATGTCGGCGATGTAGATCAGGATCTTCGTCGCCCGGTCGCGCCGCTTCTTGAAGGCGAATAGCCCGGGCGTCGTGTCGATGAACTTGGTCGTCGCCGCGTTCGTGAGGAAGGTCGGGTGGCGCAGCAGGTTCTCGACGAAGGCGATATTGGTGGCAACGCCCCGGATGCGGAACTCTGCCAGCGCGCGCTTCATCCGGGAAATCGCCTGTTCCGGTGTCTGTGCCCAGGCCGTCACCTTGACCAGAAGCGAATCGTAGTAGCGCGTGATGACCGCGCCCGAATAGGCGGTGCCGCCGTCAAGCCGGATACCGGCGCCGGTTGCCGAACGATAGGCAGTGATGCGGCCATAGTCAGGAATGAAATTGTTCAGCGGGTCTTCGGTCGTGACGCGGCACTGGATCGCGTGGCCGTTCAGCCGCACGCCCTCCTGGCTGGCAACGCCGGTCGCTTCGGCGAGGCTCTTGCCCTCGGCGATCTTGATCTGGGCCTGGACGATGTCGATCCCGGTCACCTGTTCGGTGACGGTATGTTCGACCTGGACACGGGGGTTGACCTCGATGAAGTAGAATCGGCCCGAATCCATATCCATCAGGAATTCGACCGTGCCCGCGCATTCGTAATTCACATGGGCGCAGATCCGGCGGCCAAGCTCGCATATCTCGGCGCGCTGCTCTTCGGTCAGGTAGGGTGCGGGCGCGCGTTCGACGACCTTCTGGTTGCGGCGCTGGACGGTGCAGTCACGCTCATAGAGGTGATAGATATTGCCCATCTGGTCGCCGAGGATCTGCACTTCGACATGGCGGGCGCGCAGGATCATCTTTTCCAGATAGCCTTCGCCATTGCCGAAGGCGGCTTCGGCCTCGCGCCGACCCTCGCGGACCTTGTCGGCCAGCTCCGCCTCGGACTGGATCGGCCGCATGCCGCGCCCGCCACCGCCCCACGAGGCCTTGAGCATGAGGGGATAGCCGATTTCGGCCGCCTGCCGCTTGATCTTGGCCATGTCATCGCCCAGGACCTCGGTCGCCGGGATGACCGGCACGCCGGCGGCGACCGCCACGCGCCGGGCGCTGGCCTTGTCGCCAAGGGCGCGCATCGTCTCGGCCTTCGGGCCGATGAAGGTGATGCCGTTTGCGGCGCAAGCCTCGACGAAATCGGGATTTTCGCTGAGAAGCCCATAGCCCGGATGGATCGCGTCCGCCCCGCATTCCCTGGCCACGCGGATGATCTCGTCGATCGACAGATAGGCCTGCACCGGCCCAAGACCCTCGCCGATCCGGTAGGCCTCGTCGGCCTTGAACCGGTGAAGCGACAGCTTGTCCTCTTCCGCATAGACCGCGACGGTGCGTTTCCCAAGCTCGGTCGCGGCGCGCATCACGCGGATGGCGATCTCGCCGCGGTTGGCTACAAGGATCTTGCGGAAATCGGTCATCGGTCCCTCCCTGGTCGCGGCGCGCACTTTAGGCATGCTGCAGCGCAGCGCAAGTGGCGATGTGAGACTAGGTCGGCCCCGGCGAAACGCAGGCACGAAACCGGCACTTTGCGCGCGAAAGCGGCGCGTCCCCCGGCAATCCGGCAAGTCGGCCCTGAGATTTGCCCAAACCGGCGGCTTGTCGAACTGCCGCGCGCGCCCGGCGGCCGGGGAAGATCCAGCAACCCGGCAATAAGTTGAGAAGGTCCGGAACATTGCGCGAACTGTTCTTTAACTTTGCCGCCGGCGCCGTTATTGTCTCCGCATGACCCAGTTCGACGAGAATGATGCCCTCGCCGCCGCTGTGCCGCTGTCGCAGCGGGCCATGGCCGCGCGCGCCGTGGGGCAGGGGGCGCCCTACCTCGACGGGTTGAATGCGCCGCAGCGGCAGGCGGTCGAGGCGCTGGATGGCCCGGTCCTGATGCTTGCAGGTGCGGGAACCGGCAAGACACGGGCGCTGACGGCGCGGATCGCGCACTTGCTGGCGACCGCCAAGGCCAGGCCCAACGAAATTCTCGCCGTCACATTCACCAACAAGGCCGCGCGCGAGATGAAGGAACGTGTCGGCCGTCTGCTGGCCCAGCCGGTCGAAGGGTTGCCCTGGATGGGAACCTTCCACTCCGTTTCCGTCAAGATCCTGCGGCGTCACGCGGAACTGGTCGGGCTGAAATCGAGCTTCACCATCCTCGATACCGATGACCAGATCAGGCTTCTGAAACAGCTGATCGTCGCTGCAAATATCGACGAAAAGCGGTGGCCCGCCCGTCAGTTGGCCGGACTTATTGACAACTGGAAGAACCGGGCGTGGCTACCGGCAAAGGTGCCGTCGGTCGAGGCCGCTGCCTTCAACCACATGGGATCGGAGCTTTATGCCGCCTATCAGGAGCGGCTGAAGGCGCTCAATGCCTGCGATTTCGGCGATCTTCTGCTGCATTGCGTGACGATCTTTCAGGCCCGTCCCGACGTTCTGGAACAGTACCAGCGCTGGTTCCGCTATATCCTCGTCGATGAATATCAAGATACCAACGTTGCCCAGTATCTCTGGCTGCGCCTTCTTGCTGCCAGCCACAAGAACATCTGCTGCGTCGGCGACGATGATCAGTCGATCTACGGCTGGCGGGGGGCCGAGGTCGGCAACATCCTGCGGTTCGAGAAGGATTTTCCCGGGGCGACGGTGATCCGGCTGGAGCAGAACTACCGGTCGACCGAACATATCCTTGCCGCCGCCTCGGGACTGATCGCCGCCAACGCCGGGCGGCTGGGCAAGACGCTCTGGACCGAGGCGACGGGCGGCGAGAAGGTGCGGCTTATCGGCCATTGGGACGGCGAGGAGGAGGCGCGCTGGATTGGCGAGGAGGTCGAGGCGCTCCAGCGCGGCACGCGCCACATGGATCCGGTCAGCCTGGACGATCAGGCGATTCTCGTCCGCGCTTCCCACCAGATGCGCGCCTTCGAGGACCGTTTCCTGACCATCGGCCTGCCTTATCGCGTGATCGGCGGCCCGCGTTTCTATGAACGCCAGGAGATTCGCGATGCGATGGCCTATTTCCGGCTGGCCTGCTCGCCCGCCGATGACCTCGCCTTCGAGCGCGTCGTGAATGTGCCAAAGCGCGGGTTGGGCGACAAGGCGGTGCAGACCATACAGATGCAGGCGCGCGAGGATGGGGCGGGGCTTGTGGAAGGCGCGCGTTATCTGGCGGCGGCGGGCCGGATGCCCGGCAAGGGCGGCGGGCAATTGCGGCTTTTCGTCGAGGCGGTCGATCGCTGGCACCGGGTGACCACGCGGCCCGGCTACAATCACATCGAACTGGCCGAAACGATCCTTGAAGAGAGCGGCTACACCGAGATGTGGCAGAACGACAAGACGCCCGAGGCGCCGGGGCGGCTCGACAATCTCAAGGAACTGGTGAAGGCGCTTGAACAGTTCGACAGTCTGCAGGGCTTTCTCGAACATGTGGCGCTGATCATGGACAATGACAGCCAGGATGCCGAGGAGAAGGTCACGATCATGACGCTTCATGCCGCCAAGGGTCTCGAATTTCCCGTCGTGTTCCTGCCGGGCTGGGAAGACGGGCTGTTCCCCTCGCAGCGGTCTATGGATGAAAGCGGATTGAAAGGGCTCGAGGAGGAACGGCGCCTCGCCTATGTCGGCATCACCCGCGCCGAAAGGCTTTGCACCATTTCATTTGCGGGAAACCGCCGGGTCTATGGCCAGTGGCAGTCGCAGCTTCCCTCGCGTTTCATCGACGAGCTGCCCGCGAAACATGTCGACGTGCTGACACCCCCCGGCCTTTACGGCGGCGGCTTCGGCGCGGCCGCCCCGCGCCCGGGCGGCATGGAAGAACGCGCCACCAGGGCCGATGTCTACAATTCCCCCGGGTGGCGACGCCTGCAGGACCGGTCGCAGGTACGGTCGCTTTCGCAGCCGCGCGAGGCGCGCAACCAGATCATTGATCTGGATGCGGTCTCGGCCTTCACCGACGGCGACCGGGTGTTCCACAAGAAATTCGGCTATGGAACCGTGGAAGGCATAGAGGGCGACAAGCTCGAGATTGCCTTTGACAAGGCGGGCGTGAAACATGTGGTGGCGAGCTTCGTGATTGCCGCCGATCAGGTCGACGACATTCCGTTCTGACGGACCTGGGTCGCGCAGGCCACTTTTCAGCAGATGACATCAGGTTCGGGCAGCGCAGGCCGCCCGGTCATCGCTTCTTGCCGTGAAAGGGAAATGCGCGGCGATGGCCAGGGGAGGAGGAACAGCCATCGCCGCGGGGATCTGCCGGCAGGGAGGAGGGAGCCGACGATCTCAGGGAACCCTCGGGTTCCTTTGGAGTAAGAACGGCGCCCCAGGGAGGAGGAGGGGGCACCGTCCTTATGCGCCGCGGACCCGAGGGAGGAGGAGGGTCGGCGGCGGTTCGTCTGGGGCATGGGCCCCGAAGAGGGAGGCGGTGACAGGGAGGGAGGTCACCGCCCGATCCGGCCCGAGGGGGAGGAGAAAGGGCCGGAAATCCGATTACTTGCCGTAGGCGGCCTCGACGGCGACGCGCTCGATTTCCGAGCGGTGCAGGCCGAGGTCGTTCAGCTCGCGGTCGTTCAGGCCGTCAAGCTCGCGCAGCGTCTGGCGGTAGATGCCATAGCGGCGGCGGCTTTCGTTCAGGCCAGCGAAGAAGGCCGAAATCCGGTCGAAGAGCGTGGCGTTGCCGCGAAGAATGGTCGTGTTCATCTTGTGCCTCATCTATGTCGTTGCACGATCACCGTCGTGCTGTTGGGAGGAAGATGCTCTCGATGCTGCAGTTGCACAATACCGGAAAAAATCAATGCCGCCATGCAGAAACTGCATATCAGGTGCTGACCTATTTTGACGTTGCGGAAACGGACATGTAACGGTTTCGTGAAGCAAAACCGATGCCTGCGCGGGACTGCGACCATTTCGCCCTTGCCGAGGCGTGCGGCTTGAAGCCAAGTGTGCAGCGCATAGCAAAGGATGGCCTTTATGATGCCCGACCGCGACCAGATCCTCTCTGTCCTCTCTCGCATCGCGCTGCCCGATGGCGGCGATCCGGTGTCGCGCGACATGATCCGGGCGCTGACCGTCGAGGGTGACAGGGTGAGCTTCGTGATCGAGGCGCCAACGCCCGAGCTTGCGCGCCAGATGGAGCCGGTCCGTCGCGCGGCAGAAGCGGCGGTTGCCGCTCTTGGTGTCGCGCGGGTTTCGGCGCTGCTTACGGCGCATGGTCCGGCAGCGAAGGCGCCGCCACCGTCGCTGAAGATCGGCGGCCATCCGACGCCGCAGGCCGGGCCCCAGCATGTGCCGGGCGTGGCGCGGATCCTGGCGGTGGGATCGGGCAAGGGCGGGGTGGGCAAATCGACGGTTTCGTCCAATCTCGCCGTGGCGCTCGCGCGGCAGGGCAGGCGGGTCGGCCTACTGGACGCCGATATCTACGGTCCGTCGCAGCCGCGGATGATGGGGGTTTCGAAGCGCCCGGCTTCTCCGGATGGCAAGACGATCGAACCCCTGGTGGCGCACGGCGTGACGATGATGTCGATCGGGCTGATGCTGAAGGAAAACGAGGCAGTGGTCTGGCGCGGACCAATGCTGATGGGGGCGATGCAGCAGCTTCTGAACCAGGTGGCCTGGGGCGATCTCGACGTGCTGATCGTCGATCTGCCGCCGGGCACGGGCGACGTGCAGCTGACGCTCTGTCAGAAGACCCATGTGACCGGGGCGATCATCGTCTCGACCCCGCAGGATGTGGCGCTGCTGGATGCCCGGCGGGCGATCGACATGTTCGGCAAGCTGAAGACGCCGATCCTCGGCCTGATCGAGAACATGTCGTCTTATGTTTGCCCGAACTGCGGGCATGAGGCGCATATCTTCGGCCATGGCGGGGTGGCGGCAGAGGCCGAGACGCTCGACGTGCCGTTCCTGGGCGAGATCCCCCTGTCGCTTGATGTTCGCCTTGCCGGGGATGCCGGCACGCCGATTGCGGTCGGCGAAGGCCCGGTCGCGGAGGCCTATGCGCGCATTGCTCACCGGCTCATTGCGGGCGGCATGGCCTGATCGGGCTTCGCCGTCGCACTCCTGGTCGCGCGTCGTCACTCGCCAGGCGGGCCTGACGGCACGCGAAGTGCCCGGTCGTACGGCATGGGAAATCATGGGACTGCATGCGGCCCGTGTCGGCAGGGCACGAATCATTTGCCCGCCAGATGCCCGAAGATATGCGATTTTTTGCGGCAATATCGCGATTTCCGCTTGGTCGCGGCGCGAAAAGGCAATGATTTCCGGGCGGCCATGGGAATGAAGGTTGGATGCCCAGACCGCTATATCTGGTAGTGGCCGGATATTCAGTTATCGATATCTCGTCAATCTCGCAGCCATTCTCTGCTGGTTCCGCCGGTCTTGGGTCGGGTTCTGGCGAAACTCTCGCCTGTAGACCCAAAGATTTCTGTTGATTCCCATGAAATCCCATGTCATCCCTTTCTGTACCGGTAGGACGGGATCAGGACTTCGGGGCGGCAAGACCCCAAACGGCAAAAGTCAGGTTTCATACAGGCGCCCGCCCTACCGAACCAAGAGATCCGGCGCTGTGACGAGCAGACATCCCCCCAGGTGGTCACCAGCCGGACAGACCCAGAGATGGGACGAGGGCGGCGGATCGGGCAGTGGCAGCAGCCCGATCCGCCGTTGTCTTTCCGGGGCCCCCGCTCCGGCAAGAGGGACAGGCAAAGGAGCGCGGGCCGTTGGCACGCAGGTTCAGAGGGTCGGAGACGTTCAAGGTGGACGCGAAGGGTCGCGTATCCATCCCCGCCCCGTTCCGCCGCGTGATCGAGGCTTCCGACCCTGACTGGCGCGAGGGCCTGCGTCCGAACATCGTGATCGTTTACGGCGACGCCCGGCAGGATTGGCTGGAAGTCTATACGATGCGCGCCATCGAAGAGATCGACGAGCAGATCGAGGACATGCAGCGCGGCTCCGCCGAGCGCCTGATGCTGGAAGAGCGCATGTATGGCCAGTCGGTTGAAACCAATATCGACGATGACGGTCGCCTCGTCCTTCCGCAGAAACTGCGCGAGAAGATCGGGCTCACGTCCGAGGCTTTCTTCATCTCGGCGGGCGATTATTTCAAGATCTGGAAGCCCGAGACCTATGAGGAGCGCGCCGGCGCCCGCTCGCGGCGGCTGGCCGATCAATATCCCGACGATTTCGACCCCCGCAGCCTTCTGCCGCCGAGGACGAGGGGATGAAGATGCCGCTGCCACGGCCCGAAACTCCGCCAGATGCCCCCCATGTTCCGGTCCTTCTGAAGCCGCTCCTCGAAGCGGTTTCGCCGGTCTCCGGTGTCTGGGTCGACGGAACCTTCGGGGCGGGCGGCTATACGCGGGGTCTTCTGGCGGCGGGCGCCGACAGGGTGATCGCCATCGACCGCGATCCGCTGACCTTCCGCATGGCGCGGGAATGGGCGGGGGACTATGGCGAGCGGCTGACCCTGACCGAGGGCACCTTCTCCGATCTCGACCTGCTGGCGGGTCAACCGGTTGATGGCGTTGTCCTCGATCTTGGCGTTTCCTCCATGCAGATCGATGAAGCCGAGCGCGGCTTTTCCTTCCAGAAAGATGGCCCTCTGGACATGCGCATGGGCGAAAGCGGGCCGACCGCCGCCGATCTCGTCAACGGGGCCACAGAGGCCGAGCTGGCCGACATCCTCTATCATTATGGCGAAGAGCGCGCCTCGCGCCGCATCGCCCGCGCGATGGTGGCGGGCCGACCTTTCACCTCGACACTGCAGCTTGCAAAGGTCGTCGAAAGCTGTCTGCCGCGCGCCAAACCCGGGCAGAGCCACCCCGCGACCCGCACCTTCCAGGCGCTTCGGATCGCGGTGAACGATGAGTTCGGCCAACTTGAAGCCGGGCTGGCCGCAGCGGAACGGGCGTTGAAACCGGGCGGGCGGCTTGCGGTCGTGACCTTCCATTCTCTGGAAGATCGCGTGGTGAAACGCTTCTTCCAGATGCGGTCGGGCGCCGAAGGGCAGGGCAGCCGCCATGCGCCCGCCCGGGCAGAGGTGCGTCCGGCCTTCACCATGCTCACCCGCAAGGCCATTGGCCCGGATGACGATGAACTGGCTGCGAACCCCCGCTCGCGCTCGGCCAAGCTCCGTGTCGGGCGGCGGACCGACGCGGTCGCCGGGCAGACTGATGCGGCGAGCCTGGCGCTGCCACGCCTGCCGCAAAAGAAGAAAGGACGCTGAGCCATGCGCGGTCTCATCCTCATCCTCTTCGCGATCTCGCTCATCGCGCTTGGCTTCTGGGCCTATCGCGAGAATTATCGGACCCAGGCCGAACTTGCCGAGGTGCGCAGCCTGCAGGTCGAGATAGGCGAGCTGAAGGAAAGCCTGTCGGTCCTGAACGCCGAATGGGCCTATCTGAACCGGCCTGACCGGCTTCGGGCGCTGGCGGACCTGAATTTCGAACGTCTCGGCCTTCTGCCGCTGGCTCCGGAACAGTTCGGCGATGTCGCCCAGATCAGCTATCCGACGGCAGGGATGCCCTCGCTCGACCCGATCACCGACCCGATCTCCACCGTCGCCGCGCTGGAAAAGACCCCATGATCCGTACACCGCTTCGCCCGCTCGCCCGCATCCTCTCGGCCCGCGCCAAGGGCGAAAACCCCGACGCGATAGAGCGCGAGAACCTGCGACTGCGCCATGAGGAGATGCGCGACAGGGCGCGGCTGAAGGCGGAAGGGCGCCTGCTGCTTCTGGGTCTCGCCTTCGTTGCGGGGTTTGGCGCCGTCGGCGTTCGGATGGGCGTTCTGGCGGCCTCCGCGCCCGAAGAGCCGAAAAGCGGCCAGGCGGGGCCGGCGATTGTCGCGCAGCGGGCCGATATCACCGACCGCGAGGGGCGGATTCTCGCCACGAACCTCGTCACCCACGCGCTGTATGCCCAGCCGAAGCTGATGATCGACCCGGCGGGCGCGGCCGAAAAGCTTGCGCTGATCTTCCCCGACCTTGATGCAGAGAAGCTGAAGAAGGATTTCACCGGGTCTAAGAAATTCCTCTGGATCAAGAAACGCATCTCGCCGGAACAGATGCAGCTTGTGCACGAGATCGGCGATCCGGGCCTTCTGTTCGGGCCGCGCGAGATGCGGCTTTATCCCAATGGCGCGCTCGCCTCGCATATCCTCGGCGGATCGTCCTTTGGACGCGAGGGCGTGGCCTCGGCCGAGGTGATCGGTACGGCGGGCGTGGAAAAGACCTTCGACCACTGGCTGCGCGATCCGGCGAACGGCGGCGCGCCCCTGCAGCTGTCGATCGACCTTTCTGTTCAGGCCACGGTCGAAGAGGTGCTCGACGGCGGCATGAAACTGATGAACGCCAGGGGGGCGGCCGCTGTCCTGATGGATGTGAGGACCGGCGAAGTGATCGCCATGGCCTCGCTTCCCGATTTCGATCCGAACACCAGGCCCGCGCCGCTGACCAAGGGCCAAGCCTCCGACAGCCCGCTTTTCAACCGCGCGGTACAGGGCGTCTACGAGCTCGGCTCGACCTTCAAGATCTTCGCCGTGGCGCAGGCGCTCGACCTTGGCCTCGTCAATCCGATGACGATGGTGGATACGAAAAGCCCGATGTTCTGGGGCAAGTACAGGATTCATGATTTCCACAATTACGGCGCCCAGAATACAGTGACCGATGTCGTGGTGAAATCCTCCAACGTCGGCACCGCCCATATCATCGGCATGGTCGGGCCGGAGAAGCAACAGGCCTTCCTGAAGTCGCTGGGCTTCTTCGAGCCCACGCCGGTCGAACTGGTGGAGGCGCCGACCGGCAAGCCGCTGATCCCCAAGCGCTGGTCCGAAATCTCGATGCTGACGATTTCCTATGGCCATGGCCTGTCGGCAAGCCCCCTGCATCTGGCCGCTGCCTATGCCTCGATCGTCAACGGCGGCACGCGGGTGCGTCCGACGATCCTGAAGACCGACAAGGTGCAGGAAGGCGAACGGGTCATCAGCGAAAAGACCTCCGAGACCGCGCGCTCGCTCCTGCGGCAGGTGGTGGTGCGCGGCACGGCCTCGTTCGGCGAGGTGCCGGGCTATGCGGTCGGCGGCAAGACCGGCACCGCCGACAAGCCGAAGCCCACCGGGGGCTATTACAAGGACAAGGTCATCACCACCTTCGCCTCGACCTTCCCGTCCTATGACCCGAAATATGTACTGATCGTTACGCTCGACGAGCCTGTCGAAAGTTCGGGCGACGAGCCGCGCCGCACGGCGGGCTGGACATCGGTGCCGGTCGCGGCCGAAGTGATCCGCCGCATCGCGCCGCTTCTGGGCCTCAGGCCCGAGGTTGAACCTGGGCTGGAGGCGGGTGTAACACGCGTCAGCACCAACTGATGGCCCCGGGGGTAGAATGGCGGCGACGAAATCACTGGCGGATCTGGGACTGCGGGCGCGCGAGGGGCGCGCGGCGCGGATCACCGGGCTGACCGCCGACAGCCGCCAGGTGAAGCCGGGCTTCCTGTTCGCGGCCCTGCCGGGGTCGAAGGTCCATGGCGGCGAATTCATCCAGTATGCGCTCAGGATGGAAGCGGGCGCGATCCTGACCGATCGGGAAGGGGCAGAGATCGCGAAGGCCGAACTGGCCGGGTCGCAGGCTGCGCTTGTGGTGGCCGAAGAACCGCGTCAGGCCCTGGCCTATGCCGCCGCGCTGTGGTTCGGGCACCAGCCCGACACGGTGGTGGCGGTCACCGGCACCTCGGGCAAGACCTCGGTCGCGACCTTCACCCGCCAGATCTGGCAGGCGCTGGCGCTCAAGGCCGCGAACCTCGGGACCATGGGAATCCTCGGTGATTTTCACGGCAAGCTCGCCCATACCACGCCCGAGCCGATCACGCTGCATTCGGTCCTGGCAGAAATGGCGGCGGCGGGCATTGATCATGCGGCGATGGAGGCATCCTCGCACGGGCTCGACCAGTACCGGCTGGACGGGGTGCGGCTGAAGGCCGCAGCCTTCACCAACTTCAGCCAGGACCACCTCGATTATCACGCGGATTTCGATGAATATTTCGCCGCGAAGGCAGGGCTTTTCGCCCGTGTCCTGCCCGAAGAGGGCACGGCAGTCATCAATGTCGACGATGCGCGCGGACCCGAAATGGCAGCCATCGCGCGCGGACGTGGGCAAAGGCTGGTGACCATTGGCCATGCGGCCACCGCCGACATCCAGATCGGCGCGCAACGGTTCGACGCGACGGGCCAGGACCTGCGCTTCGTCTGGAACGGCAAGCCCTACCTCGTCCGCCTGCCGCTGATCGGCGGCTTCCAGGCCGAGAACGTTCTGGCAGCGGCGGCGCTGGTCGCAGCCTCCGGTCCGCACACGCCTGACGAGATCGCGCGCACGCTGCCGGGCCTGACCACGGTGCGGGGCCGTATGGAACTGGCCGCGACGCGCACGAATGGCGCGACCGTCTTCGTCGATTATTCCCACAAGCCCGGCGCGCTCGCCTCGGCCCTGCAGTCTCTGCGCCCCCATGTCATGGGCCGCATCATCTGCGTCTTCGGCGCGGGCGGCGACCGCGACCGCTTGAAACGGCCGCTGATGGGCGAGGCGGCGGCACAATATGCCGATCTGGTGATCGTCACCGACGACAATCCCCGCAGCGAGGATCCGGCCGCGATTCGCGCCGAGGTGATGAAGGGCTGCCCCGAAGCGACAGAAGTGGGTGATCGGGCCGAAGCTATCCTGAGGGGCGTCGACGCGCTTCAGCCGGGCGACGCGCTTCTGATCGCGGGCAAGGGGCACGAGACCGGCCAGATCATCGGTAGCGACATCTATCCGTTCGACGATGCCGAACAGGCCAGCGTCGCGGTCGCCGCGCTCGACGGGGTGATCTGATGACGGCGCTCTGGACGTCCGAGGATGCCGCGCGCGCGACGAAAGGTCTGGCGACGCGCCCCTTTGAAGCAAACGGCGTGTCCATCGACAGTCGGACCATCGCGCCGGGCGATCTGTTTGTTGCACTGAAGGATGTGCGCGACGGGCATGATTTCGTGCGCGCGGCGCTTGATCGCGGTGCGGCGGCGGCGCTGGTTTCGCGCATTCCCGACGGCTGTTCCGAGACCGATCCCTTGCTGATCGTGCCGGACGTTCTGCAAGGGCTCGAGGCGCTTGGCCGGGCAGGGCGCGCGCGGACGGCAGCAAAGGTCGTCGCAGTGACCGGATCGGTCGGCAAGACATCGACCAAGGAAATGTTGCGTACGGTTCTTGCGGCGCGCGGCCCGGTCCATGCGGCCGAGGCCAGCTACAACAACCACTGGGGCGTGCCGCTGACGCTGGCCCGCATGGCGCCTGACGCCGCCTTCGCGGTGATCGAGGTCGGCATGAATCATCCCGGCGAGATCGCGCCGCTTGCCCGCCTCGCGCGACCGCATGTGGCGATGATCACCACGATCGGCACAGCCCATCTCGAAGCTTTCGGTGTCGTGGAAGGAATCGCACGCGAAAAGGCCTCTATCGTCGAAGGGCTGGAGCCGGGCGGCATTCTGGTGATGCCAGGCGACCTGCCGACTTCGTCCATCCTTGCCGACGCGGCCCATGCGGTTGACGCGACTTCCGTCACTTTCGGGACGGGCGCGGACGAAGACTGGCAACTCGGCACCGTGACCCTGGCGCAGGACACGACGGTGGTTCAGGCCAGGCACGCTGGCCTGCCGATCCTCTTCAAGGTCCGCACGGCAGGGCGGCATTTCGCCAAGAACGCGCTCGGCGTCCTCGCGACGGCCCATGCGCTCGGTCTCGATCCGGCGGTAGCCGCCTGCGACCTCGGCCTCTGGGCGCCGACGGCGGGCCGGGGCGAACGGCAGCGCATCTCGCTCGATCCGATCGAGCCGGGCTTTACCTACGATCTCATCGACGATGCCTATAACGCCAACCCCGACAGCCTGTCGGCGGCGCTCGACGTGATCGCCGCCGCCCGACCCCAGGACGGAATCGGACGCCATGCGACGGGTCGCCGGATCGCCATCCTCGGCGACATGCTGGAGCTAGGCGCGGACGAGCGCGCGCTTCACGAGGCTGTCGCCCGCCATCCGGCGGTGGCGAGCCTCGCCTTCATCCATTGCGTCGGCCCGCGCATGCGCTGGCTGTGGGAGGCTTTGCCGCGCGAAAAACGCGGCGATTGGGTCGAAAAGGCCGACGAGCTTGCCGCGCGCGCCCATCAACTGGCGGATGCGGGCGACGTGATCCTGGTGAAAGGGTCGAAAGGATCGAAAGTCAACCTCGTGGTTGACGCGCTGAAGAAACTGGGGCATCCGGTCGCGCCCGAATGAAGATCGGGCGCCGGACGAACAAGAATCGGGCCAAAAGCCCAGCCGAAGGGACGCGCAGATGCTGTACTGGCTGACCGCTTTGTCGGACGGGGGGGACGTGTTCAACCTCTTCCGCTACATTACCTTCCGCGCGGGCGGCGCCTTCTTCACCGCACTTGTCTTCGGTTTCCTCTTCGGCCAGCCGCTGATCAATTTCTTGCGCAAGAAGCAGAAGAAGGGCCAGCCGATCCGCGACGACGGCCCGCAATCGCATCTGTCGAAGGCGGGCACGCCGACGATGGGCGGCCTGCTGATCCTGTCGGCGCTGATCTTCTCGACCCTTCTCTGGGCCCGGCCCGACAGCCCCTATGTCTGGATCGTGCTGATGGTGACGGCGGCCTTCGGGTTCCTGGGCTTTGCCGACGATTATGCGAAAGTCACCAAACAATCGGCCAAGGGTTCGTCCGCGCGCATCCGTCTGCTGATCGGCTTCCTGATCGCCGCTGCGGCGGGCTACGCGGCAGCACTGCTGCATCCCGAGGCCTTGTCGATGAAGCTGGCGCTGCCGGTCTTCAAGAATACTCTGATCAACCTGTCGTTTCTGTTCGTGCCCTTCGCGATGTTCGTCATCGTGGGCGCCGCAAATGCCGTGAACTTCACCGACGGGCTGGACGGGTTGGCGGTAATGCCGGTGATGATTGCTGCCGGAACCTTCGGCATCATCGCCTATTTCGTCGGCAACGCCAATTTCGCCGATTATCTCGGCCTGCATTTCGTGCCGGGCACCGGTGAACTGGTGATCTTCTGCGCCGCGCTCATCGGCGGCGGTCTGGGGTTTTTGTGGTACAACGCGCCTCCCGCCGCCGTCTTCATGGGCGACACCGGCTCGCTCGCCTTGGGCGGCGCGCTTGGCGCCATCGCGGTGGTGACGAAGCACGAGATCGTGCTGGCGATCGTCGGCGGCCTTTTCGTGGTCGAGACGCTGTCGGTCATCATCCAGGTTGCCTATTTCAAGCGCACCGGAAAGCGGGTTTTCCTGATGGCGCCGATCCACCATCATTTCGAGAAGAAGGGCTGGTCGGAGCCGCAGATCGTGATCCGCTTCTGGATCATCTCGCTCATCCTCGCGCTTGTCGGCCTCGCGACGCTGAAGTTGCGCTGAGATGGCGGGCCTCGGAGGCATCGGGCATCTGCGGGTCCTGAACCCCGAGCCGGGTCTTTACGCCTATTACGACGGGCGCGTGCCGGGCTACCGGTTCATGGAGGCGCCGAACTGGGTGGATGAGGGCGCGATCTCGCTCGGCACCGCTTCCTACGCGCTGGTGGCGGGCGACGAGGCGCTCGTCTACGATACGCATGTCTCGCTCGCCCACGCCGGGGCAATCCGCGCGCATCTTCAGACGCTGGGTGTTCGGCACTTCACGGTGATCTACAGCCACTGGCATCTCGACCATGTGGCGGGTACGGCGGCCTTTGCGGGTGCACCGGTCATCGCCAACGAGCTGACGCACGCGCATCTGTCCGCACATCGCGCGGCGATTGAGGGTGCGACCTATCATGGCGCGCCCGCGATCAGACCGCTCATCCTGCCGACAGAGACATTCGCGGGCCAGATGGCCTTCGAGTTCGGCGGAGAGAGGGTCGAACTGATCGCGGCCAATATCCATTCCGACGACGCAGCCCTTCTGTGGCTGCCCGATCGCGGGGTTCTTCTGGCCGGGGATACGGTCGAGGATACGGTGACTTATGTCGGCGCGCCCGAGGATTTCGCCATCCATCTTCATGATCTGGAGCGCATCGGCGAACTCGGCGCGCGCCGCATCTTTCCCAATCACGGCGCGCCGGAGCGGATCGCGGCGGGCGGCTATGGCGGCGACCTCCTCACCGCGACCGCGCGCTATGTGTCATGGCTCCAGTCGCTCGCGCATCGGCCGGAAGAGAGTGCCCGTGGACTTGCCGATGTCGTGGGGCATGATCTCGAAGCCGGAACCTTGATCTATTGGCCGGAATACGAGGCGGTTCACCGGCAGAATGTCGAACAGACGCTCGCCCATTTCGCGGGCCATGCCTGATCAGAGGGGCGGGCGGCGCCCCGGCCAGTCGGTCGCGCGATGGTAGGCCTGGCCGATCGACAGGACCTTCGCGTCTGACCCGGTTGACCCGATCAGTTGCATTCCCATCGGCAGACCTTCAGCGCCGAAGCCCACCGGCAGGCAGAGCGACGGCAGGCCGACCAGCGACACAGGCACCACCACCTCCATCCAGCGGTGATAGGTGTCCATCGCGTGGCCAGCGACCTCCTGTGGCCAGCGCCAGTTGGCCGGGAAGGGCCAGACCTGCGCGGCGGGCATCACCAGCGCATCGTAGTCGCGGAACAGTTTCGCCGCGCGCGCGTACCAGCGCGAGCGGATGGTCGAGGCCTCATAGACCGCGGCGGCACTCAGCGCCTGGCCCTGTTCGATCTCCCACAGGGTTTCTGGCTTGATCCGTGCACGCTTCTCGGGATCGGCGTACAGCGCCTTCATCGCGCCCGCATTCAGCATGGCGCGGAGCGTGATCCAGGCGTGCCAGAGTCGTTCGGCAGGGTAGGGCGGTGCGACGGGTTCGATGATGGCGCCCATTTCCTCGAATGTCTTCAGGCCCTGCAGGCATTGATCAAGAATGCCCGCCTCCATCGGGTAGGCGCCGCCCCAGTCGCCGAGCCAGCCGATGCGCAGGCCCGCCACGTCGTGGTCCAGACGGTCTGCGAAACTTTCGCGCGCACGGCCGAACGGCGTCTCGGGGTTCGGGCCGCACAGGGTTTCGAGAAGCCGTGCGAGATCTTCCATCGTCCGCGCCATCGGCCCTTCGGTCGACAGCGTGTGCAGGTAGGTGTCGCCCTCGGCATCCTGCGGCACCAGGCCCCACGTCGGGCGGAAGCCGTAGACGTTGCAGAAAGCGGCCGGATTGCGCAGCGAGCCCATCATGTCCGACCCGTCGGCCACGGCGAGGAGGCGCGCGGCAAGTGCCGCGGCCGCGCCGCCCGATGAGCCGCCCGCGCCGCGTCTCCGGTCATAGGGATTCAAGGTTGTCCCGTGGACCGGATTGAAGGAATGCGAGCCATGCCCCCATTCCGGCGTGTTGGTCTTGCCGATGAAGATCGCGCCCGCCGCCCTCTGTCGTGCCGCCACCAGATCGTCGGCTTCGGGCACATGATCGGCGAACAGGGGCGAACCCCAGGTGGTACGCAGGCCCTTCGTCGCCACCAGATCCTTCGGCGCGGCGGGCAGGCCATGCATCCAGCCCGTCGGTTCCGTCCCGTCCGCAGTGCGCGCAAGGGCCATGGCCTCGTCCGGGTCGATGAGCGAGACGAGCGCGTTGATCTCGGGGTTGACCTGCCCGATCCGGTCGAGATGATCCGCCATGATCTCAGCCGCGGAGACTTTGCGGGCCCGCAGAAGGCGCATGAGATCGGACGCGGAATGATCGGTAAGCGACATGATGTTCCCCGGTAGCTGACCGGCAGGTTAGGCGCGCGGCGCGGGGATGCAAGCCGCATCTGTTGCGCGCCGCCGCCCCGGGGCAGTTCGTTTCGCGCCGGGCGCGAGCGCGGCGTGCCTGACGGGCTTCGACGAGCCGCCGGTCAGGTCCGGACGCGGTTCACATGGCCCATCTTGCGGCCCGGCCGGGCCTCGGCCTTGCCGTACAGGTGGACAGCGGTGTTCTTCTGACGCGCAAGCTCCGGCACCCTCAGGATATCGTCGCCGATCAGGTTCTCCATCTCGACGTCGGCATGCCGTGACCCGTCGCCCAGCGGCCAGCCCGCCACGGCGCGGATATGCTGTTCGAACTGGTCCACCGCGCAGCCGTTCTGGGTCCAGTGACCGGAATTGTGGACGCGCGGCGCGATTTCGTTCACCACGAGGCCCCCGCCGGTCACGAAGAGTTCCACACCCATGACACCGACATAGTCGAGCGCATTGAGGATGCGGGCTGCAAGAAGCACCGCATCGGTCCTTTCGCCCGGGCTCAGGCGGGCGGGAACCGTCGTGGTATGGAGGATCCCGTCGCGATGGACATTCTCGCCCGGATCATAGGCGGCGACCTCGCCCGAGAGCGACCGGGCCGCGATCACCGAGACCTCGCGCGCGAACGTCACGAACCCTTCCAGAACGGCGGGCGCGCCCCTCATCACCGCAAGCGCTGCGGGCGCATCGGCGGCGGACAGGATCCGCGCCTGGCCCTTGCCGTCATAGCCAAGGCGCGTGGTCTTCAGGATCGCGGGCGCGCCGATCCGGGCCATCGCGGCGTCCAGGCTCGCGGCATCGTTCACCGCCGCGTAGGGCGCGGTCGTCAGGCCGATGGAGGTGAGAAAATCCTTCTCGATCAGCCGGTCCTGGCTGGTGGCCAGCGCGCGGCGGTTCGGCCGGATCGGGCGCAGGCTTTCGAGTATGTCGAGCGCCGAGGTCGGCACATTCTCGAACTCGTAGGTGATGACATCGACCGACGCGGCGAAGGCGCGCAGCGCCTCATCATCTTCATAGGGCGCGGTCGTGACCTTGTGTGCGACGTCGGCGGCGGGCGGGTTCGCCGATGGTTCGTAGACATGCGTCCGGTAGCCGATCCGCGCCGCCGCGACCGACAGCATGCGGCCAAGCTGGCCGCCGCCGAGAATGCCGATGACCGAACCGGCGGGCAGCATCTCACTCATCGGCGGGCTCGTCGGGGATCGAGGCGGAAAGCGCCGCGCGCCAGGCATCGAGACGCACGGCCAGCGCCGGGTCTTGCAGGGCAAGGATACCAGCCGCCAGAAGGCCCGCGTTCGCAGCACCCGCCGCACCGATCGCCATGGTTGCGACCGGATAGCCCTTGGGCATCTGCACGATGGAATAAAGGCTGTCGACGCCTGAAAGCGCCTTCGTCTGCACCGGTACGCCGATGACCGGCACCCGGGTTTTCGAGGCCATCATGCCCGGCAGATGCGCCGCCCCGCCCGCGCCCGCGATGATCACCCGAAGCCCGCGCCCGGCGGCCTCTTTGCCATACTCCCACAGCCGGTCGGGCGTCCGGTGGGCAGAGACGATCTTCGTCTCATAGGCGACGCCCAGCTCGTCCAGGATGGCCGCCGCCTCCTTCATCGTCGGCCAGTCCGACTGAGATCCCATGATGATGCCGACGCTCACGCCCATCGCGACCCCTCGCTGCTTTCGGGGCCGACTAGCATGGGGGCGGACGCGGCGCAACGCCACCTTGACGTGGCGGACAGGCGGGATAGACCGTTCGCCATGACGATCCTTGCCTATGTGCTCACCGTTGTCCTTCTGGTTATCGCCTCCCTTCATCTGATGTGGGCGATCGGCTGGTGGTTCCCGATCCGCGATGAAAGGCGTCTCGCCCGCGCGGTGGTCGGCGCGCGCGGGATCGAAAGGATGCCTGGCGCCATTGCCTGCTCGCTTGTCGTCGTGGTGCTTCTTGGCGTCGCCTCGGTCATCTGGTGGCCGGAAACGATCCTCAAGACGCTTGCGCTTTGCGCATGCGGGGCGGTCTTCCTTCTGCGTGGCGTGGTTGCCTATGTCCCGGCCTTCCGCCGCTTCGGGCCGGAGCAACCGTTCGCCACCCTCGACAAACGCTGTTACGCGCCGCTCTGCCTTGCACTCGGCGCCGGGCTCTGGCTGCTCGCTGCCTGACCTCAGGCGATGATGTCGGGGGTGAGGATATCCTCGATCCGGGCGATCTGGTCCTTCAGATGCAGCTTCTGCTTCTTCAGCCGCCGAAGCGTCAGCTGATCGGCGCGCCCCGCCTGTTCCATCGTATGGATCGCCTCGTCGAGATCGCGGTGTTCCTGCTTCAGCACGCCGAGCTTGACGCGCAAAACTTCTTCGCTGTCCATCTCGAACTGGGCATTCATGGTCTTTCCGACTCGCTCTGGCCTCTTCACATATCCTATCAGTGACACGGCTGCCCTGTGAAGCCTCGGCACCCCCGGGGTCTTGCCGCCCGGCGCATGCCTCCCCATATTGCCGGAGGGCGCGTTGCCGATCCGGGGCGCGTCTTTTGCAAGTCGCTTAAGCCGAGGGCCTGCCCGAATGACCAAACTGACCTTTGCCGCCCACCCCTTCCTTCTGGGATTTGATCAGCTCGACCGTCTGGTCGAACGCGCCTCCAAGAGTGGCAGCGACGGCTATCCGCCGTTCAATATCGAACAATCGGGCGATAATGCCTTTCGCATCACGCTGGCGGTCGCAGGGTTTCGCGAGGACGATCTGTCGATCACGGTCGAGGACCGGCAGCTGGTGATCCGTGGCCGCCAAGCCGATGACAGCGACGGGCGGGTCTTCCTGCACCGCGGCATTGCCGCGCGCGCCTTCCAGAAGGCCTTCGTCCTGGCCGACGGGGTCGAGGTGGCGGGCGCCTCCATGGAGAACGGGCTTCTTCATGTCGACCTGCGCCGCGCGGCGCCCGAGACGGTGGTGCAGACCATCCGGATCGACCGGAAATAGGAGGCGGGCATGGATGCGAAGTTTGATTTCGGTGCGCATGAGGGCGAGCGGATCGTCTATGTCCGTGCTGTTGCCGTGGCCGACCTTCCCGATGAAGTCCGGGCGCATACGGGCGACCGCAAGGTCATCTGGGCGGTCCATGACGCCGATGGCGAACAGCTGGCGCTGGTCGCGGACCGGCGGATGGCCTTCCTGCTGGCGCGCGAGAACGATTGCGCGCCGCTCAGCGTGCATTGACCGGCAAGGGCAGATAAACCTTTGCTCTAGGTGCCGTCGCTGCCCCCGAAGGTCGATGGGCCGCGGGTGTTTTTGACGGCAGGTTCCCCGTGCCGCGCGCGGCGGCTGAAAGGAACCTTATGCAAGTGAAAAGCTCTTATTCCAGTGTGCAGATCGCGCTTCACTGGCTGATCGCCGTGCTCATTCTCGCGAACTATTTCCTGTCCGAGGATATGCCCGAGACATTCGACCGCATGCTCGAAGGCGGCGGCGGCACGCTCGGTTCTGCTTTCCATGTCTGGGCCGGGATGGCGGTCCTGATCCTCAGTGCGTTCCGGATGGTCGTGCGCCTGTCCGCCGGGGCGCCGGAGAGTTCGGGCAAGGGCCTTTTGGATCGCGCCGCGCGCTGGGCGCATGCGCTTCTCTATATCCTGATGGTGCTTGTTCCGGGCCTGGGCGCCTACAGCTGGTTTGCGGGCGCGGAAAGCATCGCCGGCCTGCACCAGGTTACGGCCAACCTTCTGATGGCGGTCGCGGGTGTACACTCGCTCGCGGCGCTCTATCACCAGTATGTGCTGAAGGACGGGCTGCTGACGCGGATGCTGCGGCCAAACTGAGAGCCCCGGGAAAAGAAAAGGCGCGACCCCACCGGGTCGCGCCGTCGCCTGCAAGGCACGAAGCGCTCAGGCCTTGATCAGGCCCATGCTTTCCAGCTTCAGGATGACCTGGTGCGCGCAATTGTCGACATCGACATTTTCCGTCTCGACGCGCAGCTCGGGGTTTTCAGGAATTTCATAGGGGTCGGATATCCCGGTGAACTCCTTGATCTTGCCCTCGCGGGCGAGCTTGTAGAGCCCCTTGCGGTCGCGCCGTTCGCATTCCTCGACCGATGTCGCGACATGGACCTCGATGAAGGCGCCGAAGGCCTCGACCATCTCGCGCACGGCGCGGCGGGTGGCGGCATAGGGCGCGATCGGGGCGCAGATGGCGATGCCGCCGTTCTTGGTGATCTCGGAAGCGACATAGCCGATGCGCTTGATGTTGATGTCGCGGTGTTCCTTCGAGAAGCCGAGTTCGGACGACAGATGCTTGCGCACCACGTCGCCATCGAGCAGCGTCGTCGGGCGCCCGCCCATTTCCATCAGCTTGACCATCAGCGCGTTGGCGATGGTGGATTTGCCCGAGCCGGAGAGGCCGGTGAAGAAGACGGTGAAGCCCTGTTTCGCGCGCGGCGGCGAGGTGCGGCGAAGTTCTTGCACGACCTCGGGGAAGGAGAACCAGTCGGGGATTTCCAGCCCTTCGCGCAGGCGGCGGCGCAGCTCGGTGCCGGAGATGTCGAGGACGGTGGAGCCTTCCGGCACCTCGTCGACGGGGAAGTACTGGGCCTTTTCCTGCACATAGACCATCTGTTTGAAATCGACCATCTCGATGCCGATTTCCTCCTGGTGCTTGCGTACCAGTTCCTGCGCGTCATAGGGGCCGTAGAAATCCTTGCCCTGGCTGTTCTTGCCGGGGCCGGCATGGTCGCGGCCGACGATGAAATGGGTCAGGCCGTGGTTCTTGCGGATGATCGCGTGCCAAAGCGCCTCACGCGGGCCGCCCATGCGCATCGCCAGCCCCAGAAGCGACAGATGGGTGGTGGCGGCGGGATACTTGTCCAGCACCGCCTCGTAGCAGCGGACGCGGGTGAAGTGATCGACATCGCCCGGCTTGGTCATGCCGACCGTCGGGTGGATCAGAAGGTTCGCCTGGGC
The DNA here is from genome assembly GCA_041397305.1 of Paracoccaceae bacterium. Classification (GTDB taxonomy): domain Bacteria; phylum Pseudomonadota; class Alphaproteobacteria; order Rhodobacterales; family Rhodobacteraceae; genus TMP-24. The sequence continues at coordinate 119,792 of JAWKWX010000007.1, forward strand.
CTCGCGCGCGGCGCGGAAGGTCAGTTCCTGATGGGCGCGGTGGAGCGGATTGCGGGTCTGGAAGGCGACGACGCGGGTCCAGCCCAGCTTGCGGAAATAGGCGCGCAATTCGTTCGGCGTGTCGCGGCGGCCCTTGAAATCGTAGTGCACCGGCGGCTGGATGCCGGTCACCGGACCGCCAAGATAGACGTTGCCCGCCTTGTGATGCAGATAGTTCACCGCCGGATGTGCGATATCGTCGGCGCCGAAGACACCCTCGGCCTCGCGCGACTTGTTCGGCACCCATTTGTCGGTGACCGACATGATGGCGAGGATCACGCCCTCCTGATCGCGGAGCGCGATATCCTGGCCGGGTTCGATGCCTTCGGCGAATTTCTCGGTTACGTCAAGGTTGACAGGCATCGGCCAGAGCGCGCCGTCGGCGGTCCGCATCTTCTCGACCACGCTGTCGTAATCGGCTTCGGTGAGGAAGCCTTTCAGCGGGTGGAAGCCGCCGTTCATCAAAAGCTCCAGATCGCAGATCTGACGTGGCGTCAGGTCCCAGGAGGGCAGGCTGCCGGCCTCGTTCTTCAGCTTCTGGGCGGATTCGTGGGAGACATAGAGTTCCGGGATCGGAGCGTGGTTCGCGGGTGCCATGGAATGGGCCTTCTGCAAGCGGAATAGGCTGAGTTTTGCGGCGGCATAGACCCGAAAAGCCGGGCGGTTCAAGGGGAATAGGCTGATTCCCCTCGAAAAGGGCGGAAATGCCGCGCTGCAGCAGCGGAATGGGAGAGATTCCCGGACAAAGGCGTGTGGGCCGAACGAATGGCAGCTGCCTGATGACGGTCTCCGAAGGGTTTTGTGAAAACTCTTCGGAGGCACAGACCCGCGCCAGAAAATCTTCGCGAAGATTTTCTACCCGACCCTACCCGGCGGTCGCGAGCCAGCGTTCGGCGTCGAGCGCGGCCATGCAGCCCATGCCCGCCGAGGTCACGGCCTGGCGATAGACATGGTCCGTCAGGTCGCCCGCCGCGAAGACGCCCGCGATCGAGGTGGCGGTCGAGCCGGGCGTCACCTTCACATAGCCGCCGGAATGAAGCTCCAGCTGGTCCTTCACCAGCTCAGAGGCGGGCGCATGGCCGATCGCGACGAAGAAGCCCGCGCAAGGAACGGTGCGCTCCGCCCCGGTGCCGGTGTCGCGGATGCGCACGCCGGTCACGCCCAGGGGGGCCGCGTCGCCGAGGATCTCCTCGACCGTATGGTTCCAGACCACTTCGATCTTCGGGTGCTTGAACAGCCGCTCCTGCAAGATCTTCTCGGCGCGGAAACTGTCGCGGCGGTGGATCACCGTTACCTTCGAGGCGAAGTTGGTGAGGAACAGAGCCTCTTCGACGGCCGTATTGCCGCCGCCGATCACAACCACTTCCTTGCCGCGATAGAAGAAGCCGTCGCAGGTCGCGCAGGCCGAGACGCCGAAGCCCTTGAACTTCTCTTCCGACGGCAGGCCGAGCCATTTGGCCTGAGCGCCGGTCGCAAGGATGACCGCGTCCGCCGTGTAGGTCGTGCCGCCGTCGCCAGTCGCGGTGAAGGGCCGCTTCGACAGGTCCAGTGCAGAGACATGGTCGGAGATGATCTCTGTCCCCATGGCGCGGGCATGCGCCTCCATCCGGACCATCAGGTCGGGGCCCTGCACCTCGGTATCGCCCGGCCAGTTCTCGACCTCGGTGGTGATCGTCAGCTGACCGCCCGGCTGGATCCCCTGAACGAGGATCGGTGACAGCATCGCGCGCGAGGCATAGACCGCGGCCGTATATCCCGCCGGGCCGGAGCCGATGATCAGAACCCTGGTGTGCCGTGTCTCGCCCATCGCTGCCTCTTCACTTTCGTTTCGACCGGATATAATCAGCCACCCGGCTCGGGGAAAGGGGGCATGTCCGCCCCCCTCGCAGCGGAAAATAGTCAATACACGAAATAATATTGCGCATTTCCGTGCCCGGCGGTAAGTTCCGCAAAATTTTGGAGGAGACGTTCAATGGCCGGCCACAAGCTCGACGAGATCGACCGCAAGATCCTGTCGGAACTGCAGGCGGATGGCCGGATGACGAATGTCGAACTGGCGAGCCGCGTGGGCATTTCCGCGCCGCCCTGCCTGCGCCGGGTGCGGACGCTGGAAGAGACCGGCTATATCCGTGGCTATCATGCCGACGTGAATCCGCGCGAACTGGGGTTCGAGGTTCATGTCTTTGCCATGGTCAGCCTGAAGTCGCAGGCAGAATCTGATCTTTCCACATTCGAGCAGCGCTGCCGCGACTGGCCGCTCGTGCGCGAATGCCACATGCTGAACGGCGAGATCGATTTCATCCTGAAGTGCGTGGCGCCGGACCTGTCGTCCTTCCAGCAGTTCCTGACCGGAGAGCTGACGGCGGCCGACAATGTCGCCTCGGTCAAGACCTCGCTGGTCATCCGCTGCGCGAAGGACCAGCCGGGTGTTCCTTTCGATGTGCTTGAGGCGCGGATCGCGCGCCTGGGCTGATAAGGCCCCGCACGACGATCCACGCCTCAAGCGGCCTCCGCAGCCGTCTGGCGAACTTCCTTCCGCACCCAGGAAAGTCCGCCCGGCCGGGAGGCAGGCAGTCTGTCAGGTCAGGCGGCGATAAGGTCTGCCGCCTCTTCCTGGCTCAGGCGCGCATGCGCCATCGGTCCGAAACCGCCCCAGCCATTGACTTGCGGGAAGAGCGCGAGGAACAGCTGGCCGAGTTGCGGATCGAACCGCTCGGAGGGGTTCTTTCCGGGATGAAAGCTTTCGACCTCGATCCCCGCGCAGCGCAGAGAGCCGTGGTTTTCCAGGATGACGTTGTAGACCGTCACCGGCGCGACCGGCGTGACCTCGATCACCGACAGGCCGTCGATCAGGCCACGGGCAGGGCAATAGGCGGCCGAGTGTCCGGCGGCGCGTGTCCTGGCATTGCGCATCAGGAGCCGCGCGTCGGGGCCAAGCAGGATATCGGGCATCGGCTTGCCGCCGCCGAAAGCGTCGGCGGTGATCCGGGTCATGGCGCCGCTGGCGATTCCGGGGATCATGTTCGGCGGAAAGAGCGTCATCGAACCGATCCAGGTGACGGTCTCGATCCGGCCCTCGCCGGTGACGACCCGCATGCCGGGCATGAGGTCTTCGATCGCGACCGGACCCTCGGTCGTGTCGATGACCGTGCCGCGGGCGAGAGCGGAGAACGCCTCCTCGAATTCCGGCAATGCCGGGGCGGTGCGGTTTTCGCATGCGATCCGGCCGTCGGCGCCGAGCCACTGCACATCATAGCGGCGCATCTTGAAGGCCGGGCGCGGCGGACGCGGCGCGGGCTTGGCACCACGCGGCAGGAAGAGGTCGGTCGTTCTGGACAGGGAAGACAAGGCAGGCATGGCCGAAGCCAGCCCCGGGGCGGAATGCATCATCTGAAAAACCTTCCGGTTCAATCTTCAATAAACGAACGGCGAAAAAAGCCGCTACACAGGCTGCACCCGAAATGAGGTGCGTCTTCCTTCTGCGCCCTAAACCCGGCGCTTGTCAAATTTTATGAGAACTTTGTGGAAAGCCGCCGCCAATCGGCCTGCGGCGGGTTGAATTGCCGTGGGGTCAAGGAACAATCCCTGCAGCACTGTGGCGAAAGTACGATTCGTTTCGGGCCGCGTGTCAGAGACGGATGGCCGAGATCAACCGCCCGTAATCGGCCTCGTGCCGATGGACCGAACGGCGGAAGGAAAAGAAGCGTTCCGCGTCGGAATAGGTGCAATGGCCGGTCCAGCGCGCATGCCCGACGCCGGCGGCGCGCAGGCGGAAGAGGCCGAAGGACGGCAGGTCGAACTGCACCCGGTCGCCCTTGCCCGCGGCGAAAAACCGGTCGTAGGCAGGGTCCTCGGCCAGAAAGCTGTCCATGAACTCCGGGCCGACCTCGTAGGCGCGCTGGCTGATCGTCGGGCCGATGACCGCGACAATCCGGCTCGCCCTGGCGCCGAGCCGTTCCATCGCCTGAACCGTATTTTCCAGCACCCCGGCCAATGCGCCCCGCCAGCCCGCATGTGCCGCCCCGATCACGCCCCCCGCCGCATCGGCAAACAGCACCGGCTGGCAGTCCGCGGTCAGGACCGACAGCGCAAGGCCTGGCCGGTCCGTCACCATCGCATCGGCGCGCGGCGCCTTTTCGAACGGCGCAGCGACGGTGACCACATCGGCGGAATGCACCTGATGGACGCCGACGAGTGCCGCGACCGGAACCGACAGATGGCTGGCGACCCGTTCGCGGTTCATCATCACGGCTTCTGACTGGTCAGACGAGCCCAGCCCACAGTTCAGGCCGTGGAAGATGCCTGAAGAGGCGCCACCCTTGCGCGTGAAGAAGCCGTGGGTGACGGGCTCAAGCGCCGTATCGGTCAGACAGTCGAGCGTGGTGGGCATCAGAGAGGGTCCAGTCCCGGCGGTGGCGGATGGCCTTCCGGATGGCAGGCGATCACCTTGAACAACTCACCCATTTCCGATGGATGGGTCAAGCGCCGATGGGCGGCCAGATGGTTGTCGAGCGCCGCGCCCTGCAACCGCGCAGCCAGTCTGTCGGCCCGCGCGCCGATGCCGAGCCGGTCCAGAAACACGCCCTGCGGCACCATCCGGCTCGGCCGGGCGCCGGGGCGGGTGAAGGCAAGGCTCAGCGCCTCGAAATCCACATGCGCCGTGAGGTCGGCCTCGCCCGGCGCCGCGAACGGATCGGTCGGGCCGTGATCCTTCAGCGCCTGGAACGTATCGCCCAGAGAATGCCACCCGCCATAGTCGATCACCAGCGCCGCACCGCCCTGTTCGGCGACACGCCGGGCGATTTCGGTCGCAACGGGGGCAAGCGCCGGGCAAAACTCGACCAGATCGCCCCGGCGCGTATCGGTCAGGCGGGGCGCGAGCGGTCCATAGGGTGTCGCCGGCCCAAGACCGAGCGTCAGCCGACCGTCCTGAAGGCCGACCATGCGCTCGCGCCATCCCGCCCCGGCGCGAACGAACTGGCGGATCGGCAGCGCATCGAAGAATTCGTTGGCCACAAGGAAAAGCGGCCCCTGGGCCAGATCGTCCAGCCGGTCCAACCATTGCACCTTGTGCCCGCGCAGCCCTTGCTTCTGGACGGCACGCAGCGTGGGTGAGGCTTCGACAAGGCCGACCTCGATCTGCCCGGCAAGTCCCGGCACCGAGGCGATCGCGCGCAGCATGTCCGCCATCAGCGTTCCCCGCCCGGGACCGAGCTCCACCAGGCGGAAGGGCAGGGGGCGGCCCTGATCGATCCAGGCCTGTGCAAGGCAGAGGCCGACAAGTTCGCCGAACATCTGGCTGATCTCGGGCGCGGTGGTGAAATCGCCGCCCGCCCCGAACGGGTCGCGGCTGGCGTAATAGCCATGGACCGGGTGCATCAGGCAGTCGGCCATATAGTCGGCAAGGCTGATCGGCCCCTCCGCCGCGATCCGCGCCGCGATGAGGTGGCCGAGCGGCGTCATCCCTCGGCCTTCGCGCGGGCGAGGAACCAGAGCCCGGCCACCACCATCGGCAGGCTGAGGAGCTGGCCCATCGACAGGCCGAAGCCTGCCGTGCCGATGACATGGCCAAGCGGGTTGTCGGGGCTGATGAACTGGCCGTCCGCCTGCCGCACGAATTCGACCGCGAAGCGCGACAGCCCGTATCCCAGAAGGAAGGTGCCGGTAATGAGGCCCGGGCGTTTCAGCGCACCACGTCGGAAGAGCCAGAAGAGGACCGCGCCAATGAGAAGCCCTTCAAGACCGGCCTCGTAAAGCTGGCTCGGGTGGCGGGCGCATTCACCGGGGACCACGCCGGGGCAGTCCTGCGCTGCCTCGCCGGGGAAGACCACGCCCCAGGGCAGATCCGTGGGCCGCCCCCAAAGCTCGGCATTCACGAAATTCGCCAGCCGCCCGAGAAACAGGCCGATCGGCGCCACAAGCGCCATCGCGTCCGACAGGAGCATCGGTCGCACCCCGTTTTTCCAGCAGAAGAACAGCCCCGCCGCGATGACGCCGAGAAAGCCGCCGTGGAAGGACATGCCGCCTTCCCAGACCCTGAGAATCTCGCCCGGATTGGCGAGGTAATAGTCGCGCTGGTAGAAGAAGACATAGCCGAGCCTGCCGCCGAGAACCACGCCGAGGACGATGAGCGTCAGAAGGTCCTCGACCCGGCCCGGCTCCATCGGTGCCCGCTCGCCCGGCCAGAGCGCGGGCCGCCGCATCAGCGCCTGGATCACCTTCCAGCCCGCGATGAGACCGGCGAGATAGGCCAGAGCATACCAGCGAAGCGCGAACGTATAGCCGCCGATGTCGACCGAGAAAATCTCGCTCGATAGATCCGGAAATGCGATGACCGCCTGCATCATGCCCTCTTTTTGCCCGTCAGAGCCCGCGAGCGCGGCATTGTCAACCTTGAGCTTGGCCCACCTTCAGCCCATATAGGCGGCGAGATGCCGTGAAGGAGGGTCCCGCCCATGGAAGGTCCGAACAAGCTGTTCGACGATCTGTCGAAACTGATGACCAATGCGATGGGCGTGGCCCAGGGCGCCAAGACCGAGGCGGAGACGGCGATGAAGGGCTGGATCGACCGCTGGCTCGCCGACCGCAATTTTGTGACCCGCGAGGAATTCGATGCGGTCCGCGCCATGGCGCAGAAGGCTCGCGAGGAAAACGAGGCGCTTGCAGCGCGGATCGAGGCGCTGGAAGGCGCGAAGACCAAGAAGAAGTAGCCTTGGCGGCACAGGGATCGCGAGCGGGTGGGTCGCGTCGAAATACCCTCGATGAGGGTTGCCTTGACTTGCTGACAAGCGCGGCGCTAGGACATCGCAGCGCGCACCAGACATTTCTCAGGCGAACCCCTGTTGTGATCCGGCGCTGCAGTCGAGCGAAGAAGCCGCACAGTCGCTTCGCGTTCAAGCATGCAGAGGTTTGATGAGGCAAATCGCTGAATTGATCGCGCAAAGGCGCGCCGGGGAACGGTCCAAGCCGATCCTGATTGTACACATAGGCGGCGGAAAGACCGGCAGTTCCGCGATCCAAACATTTCTTGGGCGCAACCGTGTTCAGCTCGCTGCTCAGGGGATCATTGTTCCGGATGAACAGCTCGGTTCTGGCCGGGGGTACGGCAATCAGGTGTTCTTCTTTGCCGACCTGGCGCAGCGCGCCGATGGCGCCGAGATCCTGAAGGCAAAGCTGAGAGTTCTTGTCGCAGAACGGCATGTCGGGCGCGGGACGCGCCATCGACCAGGCGAGCCCTCACCCGTGGCGATCGTGCTGAGCGCCGAGAATCTCTCGAATGTGGGAGATCAGCATCATCTTTTTGAAGGACTCTCGGCAGAGTTCGATATTGCGGTCCTGCTCTATGTGCGCTCACAGGTGAGTTATTATCAGGCAGCCTGGCAGCAATGGCATTGCAAGCGCGGCATCGAGCGCCGCCAGTGGTTGGCCCAAAGTGCTCATTTGGGCGATTGGCTTGGCGCTGCCGAGCGTTGGTCCCAGATCGAACCGTCTGCACTCGAGGTGAAGGTATTTGAACGGAGCCTTCTGGTGGGCGGCGACATTGTCGCGGACTTCTGCGCGACCCTTCGGATTGACCAGATCAGCCTTCTGCCGAATGACGAGCCCGTCAACGAGGCGCTGGGCGTGCATGTGTCGCGTCTGTTCGAGGATGTACATCACCTGTTCGAAGACACCCATGATAACCGGATCAGAGACTTCTTGAGGGCGCTCGACATCAGATCCGCCCGACCGCGCGCGGGCGAGACCCTCTTCACCGACGAAGAACTCTGTCTGATCCGGGAACACCATCGCGAACGCAACAAGGCTCTAAAGGATCGCTTCTTGCCGGACATGGGCGATGCAGAGCTTTTCTCGGATTTCGAAGCTGCGCTGCAATATGTCGATGATGCCGAAATCACGCGTCGGAACCAGGCCGTTCTGTTCGAACTGTTGCTGAAAGTCAGCCTGTTGACCGAGGAAGACCCGTCCGGGATATCGACCAAGTCACGGGGTCGCGGCACGCGCATCCCTGCGATCGACCGGGTCCGGCGATGGGCGTTCAGATCGTGACGGATCGCCGCGGCAGGATCGGGAAATGGTTTTGGATGCCGGTGCCGGGACGGACTTCGCTTGAGACAACAGGCGAAGTCCCGGTGCGCGCGCTGTCCGGCCCGTCTGGGTCAACGCGCGATGGCTTCACCTGAAAGCTCTGGCCGTTTGGTTCGGATGGTCGGTCCGCTCCAGGCCAGCGTTGAGGACGTGATTGAAGGAGAGGCCTTTCCCAACCGCAAGGCCCGCCTATAGTGGCGCCATGAACCTTGTCCTCTATTCCGCCCATTATGGATCGAAGGAACCGCTGAACCGCGAGGTCTTCGGCCCCTTCACCCATCTGCGGCGCGTTCTCTTCACCGACCGGACCGATGTCGACTTCCCCGGGGTCGAGATCGTGCGGGATCCCCTCGACGGTCTCGATCCCGCACGTGCCTCGCGGCGGGCGAAGCTGATGCCGCATCGCTATCTGCGCGAGGACTGGTCGCTCTGGCTCGACAACAAGTCCCGGCTGAAGCGCGATCCGCTGGAAATACTCGACCTCGCCACCTCGGGTGCGTCCGCGCCGTTCTTTGCCTTCCCGCATTTTCGCCGCGATTGCGTCTATCACGAGCTGCAGACCTGCTGGGAAAACGGGCTTGATGACTTTCGCATCCTGAAAGAACGCCAGCGCACCTACCGGGCCGAGGGCATGCCCGCGCATTCAGGTCTGATCGAGGGCCATTTCATCCTGCGCCGCCATCATGACCCGGTGGTCGCCCATTTCGGCGAACGCTGGTTCGAGCATGTGCTGCGCTATTCGCGGCGCGACCAGATTGCCTTTCCCTATCTGGTCTGGAAGCTGGGGCTGCCTTTCGCATTCATCCGCGCCCTCGACTGGCGCGAGACGGTCGAGCATGATTTCGTCGATCGCGCGAACCGGGTGCCGGACTTTCCGCGCAAGCATCTGGCCTATCAGGCCGCGCGGCGGCTCTATCATCGGTTTAGGGCGGGATGAGGCGTCGCACATCGTGCGGTCAGCGAGGAGCCCAGTAAGGGGTAACAAGCGGCCTGCCGGGCCTGAGTCTTTGCCGCCACAGATCACTCGCCCAAATATGGTGCGCCGAAAAAGCCCCTACCCATCCTTTTGGTGCGTGCCTATAGTTCTTGCGGGCAAAGGGTTTTCGGGGAGATATCCATGCGCTGTCCGTTTTGCGGAAATGTCGATACGCAGGTGAAGGACAGCCGCCCGGCTGAAGATCATGTCTCGATCCGGCGGCGGCGCTTCTGCGCGGCTTGCGGCGGGCGCTTCACCACATACGAGCGTGTGCAGCTCCGCGACCTCGTGGTGATCAAATCCTCTGGCCGACGCGAGGATTTCGACCGCTCGAAGCTTGAACGCTCGATCCGCATCGCGATGCAGAAACGCCCGATCGAGCCCGAACGGATCGACCAGATGATTTCCGGCATCGTGCGCCGTCTTGAAAGCCTGGGCGAGACCGACATCCCCTCGAAGACCATCGGCGAAATCGTGATGGAAACGCTGGCGCGGATCGACACGGTTGCCTATGTGCGCTTCGCCAGCGTCTACAAGAATTTCCAGGCCGCCGACGATTTCGACAAGTTCGTCTCCGAACTGCGCCCGGCGGCCGGCGCCGAGGAGTGAGCGGCGCGGACGACCGCGCCTTCATGGCTCAGGCGATCGCGCTGGGCGCGCGCGGGCTCGGCCGGGTCTGGCCCAATCCGGCCGTCGGCTGCGTGATCGTGAAAGGCGGCAGGATCGTCGGCCGCGGCTGGACCGCCGATGGCGGGCGACCCCATGCCGAACCGCAGGCGCTCGCCCAGGCAGGCGCGCTGGCGCGCGGCGCAACGGTTTACGTGAGCCTTGAGCCTTGCGCCCATCATGGCAAGACCCCGCCCTGCGCGGAGGCCTTGATCGCCGCCGGGGTGGCTCGGGTGGTCACGGCGATCGAAGACCCGGACCCGCGTGTCGGGGGCAGGGGGCACGGGTTGCTCCGCGATGCCGGGATCGCGGTGGAAACCGGCTTGCTCGAAGACGCGGCGCGGTCGGTCCAGAAGGGTTTCCTCAGCCGTATCCATCTCGGGCGGCCGATGCTGACGCTGAAGCTGGCAACGAGCCTAGACGGCCGGATCGCCACCGCCCGGGGCGAAAGCCGCTGGATCACCGGACCCGAGGCGCGGCGGCGCGTGCACCTGATGCGGGCGCACCACGACGCGGTTCTGGTCGGGGCGGGAACGGCGCGGGCCGATGATCCGCTGCTCACCGTGCGCGATCTTGGCGTCGCGCGGCAGCCGGTGCGGATCGTTGCCGCGCGCGCGCTCGACCTGCCGCGCGAGGGTCATCTGGCAAGGACCGCCAGAGAGATCCCGCTCTGGCTGCTGCATGGCCCGCAGGCCCCGGCCGTAGCGCGCGACCAATGGGCCGCGCTGGGTGCGCGTCTCATCGAAGTGCCGCTCGCGGACGGCGGTCTCGACATGCAGGCAGCCTTCCGGAGGCTTGGTGCGCTTGGCCTGACGCGGGTCTTCTGCGAAGGCGGCGGGGCACTGGCGGCGACGCTCATCCGTGCCGATCTGGCGGACGAGCTGGCTTTGTTCACCGCCGGTGTCGCGCTAGGCGGCGATGCCCGACCCGGGGTCGGCGCGCTGGATCTTGCCGCGCTGTCCGACGCCGGACGCTACCGGCTGGAGGAGCTTTGCCCGGTCGGCGGCGATGTGCTGAGCCGCTGGTCGCGGGTGTGACGCGCAGGAACGGGCCGCACATCGGGCCTTGCAGCCCCTCTTCGCGAGGAGGGCGCGGTCGCGCCCGAGGAGCGGCCCCCTCAGCGCCAGAGCCGGGATTGGCTTGCCAATAGGCCCTGAAGTTTCGAGAGGACCCGATAGCCAGCCGCCGGTCGCGGAACCTCGCCCTTCGAAAGCCGCTCCACGATCACCTCGACGGGGCAGGGCAGACCGGTCAGCGGATCGCGGTAGCGGGGATAGGCGACAAGCGCGGCATGGACGAGCTTTTCCAGCGTGGGCCGCGCCTTGCGATGCGGGATCGGGGGCGCGAGGTCGCGGGTGAGGCCCCAGCCCGCATAAAAGGGCGCGCCGAGGCAGGTCACGGGCTTGCCGCGCAGAAGTGCCTCGAAACCGAGCGTCGACGTGATCGTCCAGACCTCGTCGATTTCGGGGAGAAGTGCCGCCGGATCGGCGGCGCGTACCAAGATCGCCGCGCGCGCGGTCAGCTCGGGCAGCGGGATCGGGCCCGGCCGGAGGCCGGCCTCAACGTCGGGATGAGGTTTGTAAAGGATCACCGCATCGGGGTTTTCGGCCCGGGCGCGATCCAGAAGCGCGAGGTTCCTGCGCACCTCGCCCGCGCCGAGCCGGACAGACGCGTCATCTTCGACCTGACCCGCGACCAGGATGCGGCGCCCTTCGGGCAAGAGGGGACGTGCGCCGCCGGTATTGTACTTGCTCAGTCCGGCCCGGGTGATCGCGGCGATCAGCTTGCGGGCACGCTCCTCCTCTGCGGCGACAGGCGGCGCGGCGATCAGCCGGTCGAGATCGCTTTCCCGCGATGGATCGTAATAGATGCCGCGCCCATCGGCGACCAATGACAGGGGCGGCACCAGCTCTGCGCCCAGCCCGCGCGAGCGCAGAAGCCCGTCCTCGACGCGCCTGATTGGGGGCGCGTCTCCTGTGGCCTCGGGGGCGGAAGCACCCCACGCCAGCAGGGTGCGGCCGGTGGCCCGCGCCTCTTCCAGCGCCCGCGCGCCCTCGCGGAACAGGATGGGCTTTTCGCGCCCGTAGAATTTCTGCAGATGTGCCCGCTTCCACAGCCGCATGCCGGTCGCGACATGGCCCGTCCGATCCTCGCGGAAGGCCCGCACCTCTGCCTCCAGCTGATCCAGCATCTCCTCGAAACTGCACAGCCGGTCGCGGCAGGGGTCGTACCAGGTGGGATAGAGGATCATGGCGGCGGCGAAGAGCTGGGCGCGGGTAAGTTTCCGCTGGCGTCGCCAGACCGGCTGGCGGTCGTCGGTCAGGCCCCATCCCGCATAGAAGGGCTGGCCGAAGACATGGGGTCTGTGCCCGGCCAGGATCGCCTCGAACCCCATCTGGGACGAAACGGTATAGACCGCGATTGCCCCTTCGAAGAGCGCCTGCGGCGTGAGCGCGGGGTCGGCAAAACCGATAGGCCCCATCGCCCTGTCTTCCGGCCCGTAATGGCCGGTCCGGTGCCCCGCGCCGGTTTCGGGATGGCTGCGGATCAGAATGGGTCGGCCGGGATGTTCGTCCATCGCGACGAACAGCATTTCGCGGAAGGTCGCCGTCGTCGCCCCGCCATGGGTGATCGAGGCGTCACCCTTCGTCTGGTCGATCACCAGCACATAGCCGGGTGGCGGGGGCGGCGCGGCCGGATCGGCGAGATTGTACTTGGAAAGATGCCCGGCCGCGATCCGCGCCATGCCGGCGCGGGCACGTGCCAGAAGATGGCTGTCGTCCAGTGGATGGGTCGAAAGCAGCATTTCCAGATCCGAGGGCACGTCCGCGGCGAAATGGACGCCACGCCGATCCAGCAACAGGCCGAGCGGCGGCGCGCCGTCGCGGCCGAGTTTCACCGAGCGCAGGAACGGGTCCTCGACCCGCAGCACCGGCCGGTCGAGCTTTTCCGCCACCGCCTCGCCGCGTGGGGCGGTCGGGCTCTTGCCCCAGACACCGACATGGTCACCCGCGCCAAGGGGCGCGCCCAGCCGCACGTCCCAGCCCTTCAGCGCAAGAATGCGACGGATGCGCGTCTGGGTAAGAAAGCCGCCGTTATAGACAAACAGCCGCCGGGCACTGTCGTGACCGGCGTCCGGGGGCGTCGGGGGGCCGTTCAATTGCCCTGCGCGAGCGAACCGACCGAATTGGCCGAACTGGCAGTACCGGTCAGCACGGCAAGCGTCTTCTGCCACTGAACATAGGGCGCTTCGGTCACATAAAGCGTATCGCCATCGCGGATGAGGAAATCGCGGGCGTTGAAGAGCCCGTCAGGCTCCGTCAGGTTCAGCACATAGGCCACACGCTGGGGGCCTTTCAGATCGTTCCGGCCAAGGACGGCGCGGGCGATCGCCTCGCTTTCGTCACGCAGCACGAACACGCCCTTGGGGTCGGCGAAATTGGTCGAAAGGCCGCCGACCTGCGCAAGCGCCTCGATCGCGGTCAGGGTCGGGGTTTCGAATTGCACGCGGCTTTGCGCGCCGGTCGCTCCCATCGCGGTGAAGGCGCGCGGATCGGCCTCGACAAGGATGATGTCGCCGGGGCGAAGGGCTATGTCCATCGCCGGGTTTTCATAGATATCGACCAGGCGGGCCTTGCCCGAAGCCTTGCCGCGGGTCACGGTCACCTGCGCGGCCTGCGGATCGACCGCCACGCCGCCTGCCCGCGCGATCATCGCCGAGAGGGATCGCGTCGGCCGCTCGATCTGATAGACGCCCTGACCGCCGATATCGCCGATGACCGAAACCGTCGCGCCGTCGCCGGCGAGCCGCGTCACCTCGACCTGCGGGTCGGGGGTTTGTTCGGCAAGCTTGTCGGTGATGATCCGCCGAAGCTCCTCGACCGAGTTGCCGGCGGCCTTCACCCGGCCCGCATAGGGCACGAAGATGAAGCCCTGGCCGTCGACCTGAATTTCCTGGAGCGGCGTCGCCTTGTTGCCCTTGGCCAGAAGCCCGTTGTCGACGTTTTCCCAGATCACGAGGCCAAGCTTGTCACCCGGTCGGACATCGTCGGACCCGACCAGACCCGCCTGGCGGAAAGCCGCCGGGAAACCGATCGGCGCCTCTTCCCCGGTCAGTCTCGCGACGCGGGCGTCAACGGGAACGATGAAGGAATTGCCCTTCTGCTCGACGCTGCCGGAGAGGATTTCCTTTTTCGTCGGCCCGGAACGCGGCAGGCCGCAGGCAGCGACCAATGCTACCACGGTAACAAGAACCAGACTGCGCGTCCGGCGTTTGCCAGATTGGATCACTCTTCGGTTTCCGTACGTTACCTGCCTCTTTGGATGCGATGCTAGCGGCTGTGGGGGCAAAAAAACAGTCCTCTCAGTTCACCACCCGGATGTGTTGCCGCTCTGCCGCGTCTGCCAGCAGGAGTGTCGCATAGGGATCGAGTGGCGCCAGCATCATGTCCACCACCCGCCTTAGCGCCCTGCGGCGCCCCGCCGCCGAATAGAAACCGCCCGGAACCTGGGAGGTTTCCAGAAGGAACTGCCGATAATCGGCATAGGCGCGCGAATCGGGCCGATCGGGCGCGGCGAAGAAATCGGCGAGCGCTTGCGGCGAGACGAATTCCGGCTTGTCATAGACGGCGCGGCCCAGGACCTTCACTGGCAACCCCCGCCACAAGGCTTGCTGGGCGGCGGTCGAATTGACCGTCACCGCGCTCGCCGCCTCGCGCAGGAGCCGCGCCAGCTTGCCGCCGGTTACGAAATGGACCCGTGTCGCGAGGCCGCGCGCCGCAGCCCCCTCGCGGATCAGCCGGGCCAGCGGCACGCGCCCGTCTTCCAGCGGATGGGCCTTGAAGACCAGATGGTGATGCGCCGCGGCACCCCGTGCGAAAGCATCAAGGCAGAGCGTGACGAAATCTGCCATCGAGGCGAAGTCGGAATGGGTGCGGAAGCTCGCGTCATGTTCCAGTTGCAGCAGCACCAGATGATAGGGAAAGCCGCTCTGCCGGATGCGCCGCTCGGCAAGCCGCCGCCCGACCCGTGCGAGCGGCATCATGAGGAACCGCCTGAGATGCATACGCGCCTCGTGCGCCACGCCGACCTCGCGGTGCGGCCGGTGGCCGGGATAGGCGCGGTTCAGGGTCAGGATCAGGAAATGGTAAAGCGCGCCATAGAACATATGCTCGCGCATGTCGCCCCAATGGACCGGCGCGGGCGGCTGTTCGGCGCCGGGCCGGGCGAGCGCGGCACGCATGGTGGCGAGGTCAAGGTCCATCAGCCGCGAATGGCCGTTCGATCCGTCGCGTTCGTAGGTGATCCAGTAGGGCCTGAGATAACCCTCCTCGAACACGTGGATGCGGAGGCCGCGCTCTTTGGCCAGCCCGATCGCCGTGGCGTGAACCGGTCGGCTGTCGCCGTAAAGCACCAGATCGGTGATGCGCAGTTCTGTCAGCAGGCTTTCAAGGCGCGTCTCCCATTCATTGGGAGGTGCCCGAAAGGCGACATAGTTCGGGCGGCGCCAGAAAAACTCGTCCCCCCGGTTGAAGCCCACACGCCAGACCTCGGCGCCTGCGGCGCAGAGCAGATCGCCAAGCCGCGCGAAGAACGGCCCGTGCGGCCCCTGCAGGAGGAGGAAGCGCCGGTCGGCGGCAGACAGGAGGGGCAGGGAATATCGGGTCATGCGCGTTTCAGTCTGGCGGTTTTTCCTGGCCTTGTCATTCTCTCGACGATCCGGATCCCGCCGCCATGCTCTTGCGCCAGCGCGCCGCGCTCGCTAGGCAATCGGGAAAGGAGCCGCTCATGTTCACAGGTATAGTCACCGACATTGGCGAAGTCACCGCACTGGAACGCCGCGGCGATCTTTGGGCGCGGATCGGAACGCACTATCCCGCCGGGGGCATCGACATCGGCGCCTCGATCGCCTGCGACGGCTGCTGCCTGACGGTCATTGCCCGCGGGGCAGAAGATGGTCGGAACTGGTTCGATGTGCAGATCTCGGCCGAAAGCATCGCCAAGACCACGATCGGCTCGGACCGTGTCGGATGGGCGGTCGGGCGGCGGCTGAACCTTGAACGGGCGCTGAAAGTGGGTGACGAACTTGGTGGCCATATCGTGTCTGGCCATGTCGACGGCGTGGCCGAGATCGTAGGGCTGCGGGACGAAGGCGAAAGCACCCGCTTCACCTTCCGCGCCCCGGAGGCGCTGGCGGGCTTCATCGCGCCGAAAGGTTCAGTGGCGCTGAACGGCACGTCGCTGACCGTGAACGAAGTGAGCGGCCGGGAGTTCGGGGTGAACATCATCCCCCACACCAAGGCCGTCACCACCTGGGGCACGGCCCGCCTGGGCGATCCGGTGAATATCGAGATCGACACGCTTGCCCGCTATGTGGCGCGGATGCGCGATTGGGCCAACGGCTGACGTCAATGGCCGGGCGGCTCCGGCAGGTTTCCGGAACGTCGCGCTTCTGAGCGCAGCGCCCAATTTTCGGGCAGATCACGGCGACGGAACCCGCAATCGCGCAGCCTGTGCTTGAGCCCGGCCGCTACCTTTGCAAATCTCCGCGGCAGGATGGCGGACCTGATCGGACATAACGGCGGCCCGACGATGGAGGGCGGTACAAGCTGGCGGGCGCATTGCTGGCGCACGGCGCGAGCAGGGCTGTTGCCGGTGCTGCCGGTCGAGGTGGTGCGGCTCCGGGTCAAGCGGGCAGCGGAACTGGGGCTCGATTACCGCACCTATGCCGGGGTGCGCGCGACCACAGGGCGCGACCTGGTGGCCTTTCTCTTTTCATCGAATGCCCTGGCCCTTACTGCCGCCCATCCGGTCCTGACACCGGACCGGGCGGGGAAGCTTGAGCAGATCACCGCTTGCCGCCGCATGGCGCTTGCCAATCCTCCGCTGACGCCCGAGACGGTCAGAAGCGCCGTCTGGATGATCGACGCGGCCCATGCTGCGCCCGCACTTCTCGCGCCGGAACGCGAGATTCGGGCGCGACTGCGCGCGGCCCTCGGGCCGCTTCCCGCCGATGGCGTGCTGCTCATCGGCGATCACGGGCTGGAACGCGACTGGTGCGCGGCGGGCCGCCTGGCGGGTTATCTGCCCGCTGACAGGTTCTTCGCCACGACGGCGCCCGCGCCCTGACACAAGGCTGGTCACTCGATGCCCGCAAAGCGCCGCCGCCTCTGGCCTTTCGGGCGCGGTTCGTCTATGCCCGCCGGTGACTTTTCCCTGCCCCGGGTAGCCCATGACCGACGATCTGAAATCCGCGATTTCGCCCACCGAAGAGATCATCGAAGAGGCCCGGAACGGCCGGATGTTCATCCTCGTCGATCACGAGGACCGAGAGAACGAGGGCGATCTGGTGATCCCCGCCCAGATGGCAACGCCAGAGGCGATCAATTTCATGGCCATGCATGGGCGCGGGCTGATCTGCCTGACGCTTCCGGCGGAACGGATCGAGACGCTGGGCCTGCCCTTGATGTCCACCAAGAATTCCTCGCGCCACGAGACCGCCTTCACGATCTCGATCGAGGCGCGCGAAGGGGTGACGACCGGCATTTCCGCCCATGACCGGGCGCGTACGATTGCGGTCGCCATCGACCCGGCCAGGGGTGCGGCCGATATCGCGACGCCGGGCCATATCTTCCCGCTCCGTGCCCGCGAGGGCGGCGTTCTGGTGCGCGCGGGCCATACGGAGGCCGCGACCGACGTGTCGCGGCTGGCGGGACTGAACCCCGCGGGCGTGATCTGCGAGATCATGAACGAGGATGGCACGATGGCGCGCCTGCCGGAACTTGTGGCCTTCGCCCAACGCCACAAGCTGAAGATCGGCACGATTTCCGACCTCATCGCCTACCGCCTGCGCCACGACAGCCTGGTGCGGGAGATCGCCCAAAGGCAGGTCACCTCTATCCATGGCGGCGACTGGCACATGCGGGTCTTCACCGATGCGACCCAGGGCGCGGAACATATCGTGCTGACCAAAGGCGATATCGCCACGCCCGCGCCGGTCCTTGTCCGCATGCATTCGCTGAACCCGCTTGAAGACGTTCTCGGCCTGCATCCGTCGCATGCGTTTCAAATGCCCGCCGCGATGCGCGCCATCGCCGAAGAGGGCAGGGGCGCCGTGGTGATGCTGCGCGACACGCAGATGAAGCTCGCCCTCGATGAGGAGGCGACGCCCCACAAGCTGCGCCAATACGGGCTCGGCGCGCAGATCCTCGCTGCCCTGGGCCTGCACCGGATCGAGCTTCTGACCAATTCCGGGACACCGAAGATCGTCGGGCTCGATGCCTACGGGCTCGAGATCACCGGCACCCGCCCGATTGCCATGGAGTGAAGGATGGCCGCGACCGAGAACCATTACACGCTGCCGCTGCCCGTCTTCGACAAGCCGGTGAAACTCTTGATCGTGGTGGCCCCCTATTACCGCGACATCGCCGACAAGCTGATCGCGGGCGCGAAAGGCACGGCGGCCAAGGCAGGTGCCACTGTCGATGTGATCGAGGTGCCCGGCGCGCTCGAAGTGCCGACTGCGATCGGCATGGCCTTTCGCATGGCCGATTATGACGGGTTCGTGGCCCTTGGCTGCGTGATCCGGGGCGAAACCACGCATTACGACACGGTGTGCAATGACAGCTCGCGCGGCATCACCATGCTTGGCCTCTCCGGCGCCTGCGTCGGCAACGGCATCCTGACCGTCGAGAACCGCGAACAGGCCGAGGTCAGGGCCGATCCCGACGGCCAGAACAAGGGGGGCGGCGCCGCAGCGGCGGCCTTGCATCTGGTGGCGCTTTCCCGCAAATGGGCGCGCCAGACCAAGGGCATGGGCTTCAAGCCCGCCGATTGAGTCCGCCGACCGAGAGAAACATGACCGACGACGACGCGCCCCGCAAACCGACCCTGGAAGAAAAGCGGCAGATGAAATCCGCCGCGCGGCTATATGCCGTGCAGGCGCTTTTCCAGATGGAGGTGGCGGGCCAGACCGTCGACAAGGTGCGCCGCGAGTTCGAGACGCACCGGTTCGGCGCCACGATCGAGGGCGACGAATTTGCCGAGGGCGACACGCATCTCTTCCGCCAGATCATCGAAGAGGCGGTGAACTGGCAGGCCAAGATCGACCAGATGACCGACCGGGCTTTGGTCGCCAAATGGCCGATCGACCGGATCGATCCGGTCTTGCGCGCGCTCTTCCGGGCCGCGGGCGCGGAACTTCTTCAGCCCTCGACGCCGCCGCGCGTGGTGATCACCGAATATGTCGATGTCGCACACGCCTTCTTCCCCGACGGGCGCGAGCCGAAATTCGTCAACGCCGTTCTGGATCACATGGCGCGCGAGGCGCGCCCCGACGCTTTCTGAGTATCGCCGGTCAGGCTGCTCCTCTCCGTCTGCGGGGCTCCTCGCCCGCCGCTCCGGCACTGGCCGACATCTTGCGCGCATGGTCGGCGCAAGGCGTGCGTCACTCCGCCGCTGGCGCGAATATCGGGAAACACTAGACTGAGGCAGGAGGTTTCAACCATGCCCGATCTCATTCGCCTCTACATCCGCCATGTGTTTATCGGCTTCCTGCTCGGGGCGGCCTTCACCGCACTGCTCCTGTGGCTGAACGTCGCCAACCTCCGGCATCTGGTGACGGCCACGCGCGAGGGGCCGCTCGCCGTCGTGATGCTGGTGGTCTTCAACGCGATCGTCTTCTCGGGCGTGCAGTTCGCCTATGCGGTGATGCAGTTGGCGGAGAAACCGGGTGGGGGTGGCGGCGTCAGGGCGCCCGAAGTCACGCCTGAACCAGCGCCGGTCACGGTGCGGTGGCCGGGCGGCGGGAACCGCAGCGACCGTACCGGCGTGAATTTCCCGAGAGCCTGACTGGTCAGGTGGGAGCCAGGTACCTGGGCCAGGACCCAGGCAGAGCCAGCCCCCTCGGAAAAGAGTATCGGCCACTGGAAAAGGGCCGGATACGAGAAGAGCAGAACCCGCCACCGCGCAATCTAGGCCTGCCGCGTGCCACCTTCAAGGCGCGAACAGCGGCCCTTGACGACATGTTCATCTTTCGTTCATGTTTGCGCATGCCCAGTGATCTGATGCCCGGCCAGATTCTCGCGCGTGGCGTATGTCGCCACCTCCTTTCGCACGGATTCGCGACGGTGGAGGAGCTTGTGCCCGCGCCGGGCCTGCGCGTCGACGTGATGGCGCTGGGGCCGAAGGGCGAGGTCTGGATCGTCGAATGCAAATCCTCGCGCGTCGATTTCACCTCGGACCGCAAATGGCACAATTATCTGGAATGGGCGGACCGGTTCTTCTGGGCGGTCGACGCAGATTTCCCGGTCGATCTGCTGCCCGAGGAGGCCGGTCTGATCATCGCAGACGGTTATGACGCCGAAATCCTGCGCCTCGGCCCGCAGTCCCCGCTGCCCGGCGCGCGGCGCAAGGTGATGGTGACGAAATTCGCGCGCCATGCCGCGCTGAGGCTGCAATCCTATCGTGACCCGGGCGTGACTGCGGACGGAATCACCGCCGCTTAGGCTTGCCCTTTCCGGACCCGCCTGCACGCATCTCTCGCGCTGCCTCGGCCGCCACCCGCAATTCCTCGGCGATTTCCTCGGCCTCTTCGGGATCGAAATCGAGCGGCAGGTCGAATCCGTCCGCTTCGACATAGATGCGCACCATGCCCTGGTCGGTTGGCCCGATCTGCAGGTTGGCGGCGATGTCGCTTTCCTTGTTGATGCCCATGTCGGCCTCCGGATGCCCCACAGTGGTTCTGGCCGAAGAGCGAAGAAAATCCAAGTGTTAACCTCCGGGCGTCCGGCTGCCGGGTCGCGATCTGTGGAATGCCTGTGGATAAGTCATGCGCGGCGGGCACGGCCAATGGCGGCGGGGCAGAGGAATCTGCCATCGCCCCACAACATGTGCCCAGACATTGTTCGAATCACACGAAATGGCCGCGCAATAAAATTTTCCTTGACTAAGCGGAATTTCGCGCATGACAATTTGTCACAGGTCAGATCACGACCTGGACAACAGAGCAGGAAGGAAATCAGGATGTTGGACAATGCAAGATCCGTCATCAGGACCCTGACGGAACTCGGAATCGGCCTTCTGGCGCTGGCCATCGTGGCCTCGCTTCTCGTCGGCCCGTCGAACATGTCGTTCCTCGGCGACGTGGTTGGCAATATCACCAACCTCGTGAAGGAACTTGGCAGCGCCGGTCTTGCCGGGCTGATCTCGCTTGGTGTCGTTCTCTGGCTGATTGACAAACGCTAGGGCGGACGCTGAGGCGTATGGAAACGAGCCGCCCCCGGCGGGAGGAAGATGGATGAACGCGCTGCTCGACATTCTCGGCATGGTCAAACGCCTGTGCCTCGCGGTTGCGGAAGCGGGTTATGCGCTCGTCGCGCTCATCATCCTTCTCTATCTCCTGCTGGGGGCGGACGCAGGGCCCTATGTCGCATCGGTGATGACCAACCTGTCGCTGCTGATCGACGCGTTCGGCCAACAGACCTTGATCGCCATTGCGATCGTCTTCGCGCTTGGCCTCGCGCTGCGTCGGCGCGTGAATTGACCGTCGCCCGGGCTGCCGATTTTCCGGTTGACCCTTTCCGCCAAACCTCCTAATTCCACGCCCGAGTGCCGCCTTAGCTCAGTTGGTTAGAGCACCAGATTGTGGATCTGGGGGTCCCCCGTTCGAGCCGGGGAGGCGGTACCATCTCTCGTGCACATGTCCCTCGATCGCGGATCGCATCCGGAACAGGTTGCGGCCTTTATCCGGCGCTGCCCGTGTCCATGCCAGGCGTGCAGTGTCTGTCGCCCGTGTCTCATGCCGGCCTTCTGAACATGCCCGTATGAGACGGGGACGGAAAGGAACTCGATGCGCGGACCTTCCATGCGGTTGGGCGGCGCGGCGCAAACGGCCTTGTCGCGGCCGATCCAAGCGGCCGCGTGTCCATGCGGAACGCGCGGCGGCGCTCCTCGGTCGGCCGCGCCGGACCTGAACGGCAGGATCAGACGGCCTGTCCCGCCGCCCCGAGGCGCCGGAGCCTTGCGCAGGAACTTGGCCGGGCAGGACCCGGCCGACAGGCCTATCCGTCGATGCGGATTCGTTCGTTCTTCGGGTCGAACGGGCTGTCGACCGTAACTTCCGCATCCCAGAGCTGGCGCAGCATGCGGACCTTCAGCTTCGTGCCCGGCTCTGACAGATGGACCGGCACATAGCCCATGCCGATCTGCTTGCCGAAAGCCACCGAATAGCCACCCGAGGTCAGGCGCCCGACCTTCTTGCCGTCGTGCAGCAGCGCCTCCTTGCCCCAGGGGTCGGCATCGTCCGGCCCGTCGATCAGGACGGTAACACACATGAAGCGGGTGCCCTTCTTTTCCATCTCCGCCTTGCCGCGGAATTCCTTCGTCATGTCGACGAAGCGCGGCAGGCCGGCTTCCAGGGGCGTCGCGTCACGGCCAAGCTCCGAGCCGAAGGCGCGGTAGCTCTTTTCCTGGCGGAGCCAGTTCTGCGCCCGCGCGCCCACGCCCTTCAGCCCGTGCTTTTCGCCGACCGACCAGATCAGATCCCACAGGTAACGCCCGAATTCGATCGGATAATGCAGCTCCCAACCCAGCTCGCCCGTATAGGCCACGCGCACCGCGCGCACCGGGCACATGCCGAGCTCGATGTCGCGGTATGAAAGCCAGGGGAACCGCTTGTTCCCGAGCACGGTGTCGGGGTCGGCGTCCTTGACGATATCGCGCAGCAGGGCCCGCGCGTTCGGACCGGCCAGCGCGAAGACGCCCCATTGGGTGGTGATGTCATGGATGTCGAGATGACCGCCGCCCGCCGCCATGAAATCCACGGCCGCCTTCCTCAGGAAGTCGGCGTCATAGGCCGTCCAGGCACCGGCGGAGATGAGGTAATATTCATTCTCCTTCAGCCGCACGATCGTATATTCGGTGCGCGTCGTCCCCGCCTCGGTCAGCGCATAGGTCAGGTTGATACGCCCGACGTTCGGCAGCTTGTTGCAGGTCAGATGGTCGAGGAACGCCGTCGCGCCCGGGCCGCGTACCAGATGTTTGGTAAAGGCCGACGCGTCGATGATGCCCACCGTGTTGCGCACCGCCTCGGCCTCGGCCCTGGCGAAGGGCCACCAGGCGCCACGGCGGAACGAGCGGCTGTCATGGTCGAATGATGCGGGCGCATCGACGGGGCCATAATAGTTCGGCCGCTCCCATCCGTTCACCTGGCCCATCTGCGCGCCCATCGCCTTCTGCCGGTCGTAGGCCGGCGCGGTGCGCAAGGGGCGGCAGGCTTCACGTTCCTCGTCCGGATGGTGCAGGATGAAGACGTGGTCGTAGCATTCCTCGTTCTTGCGCGCCGCATATTCGGTCGTCATCCAACCGCCGAAACGCTTGGGGTCGAGCGAGGCCATGTCGATTTCCGCCTCGCCCTCGGTCATCAGCTGGGCAAGGTAATGGCCGGTGCCACCCGCAGCCGTGATCCCGAACGAAAAGCCTTCGGCCAGCCACATGTTGCGCAGCCCCGGGGCGGGGCCGACCAGCGGGTTGCCGTCGGGCGTATAGCAGATCGGGCCGTTGAAATCGTCCTTGAGACCCACGGTTTCCGACGAGGGGATCCGGTGGATGAAGGACATGTATTCTGCCTCGATCCGTTCGAGATCGAGCGGGAAGAGGTCGGCGCGGAACGAATCCGGCACCGCATATTCGAAGCGCGCCGGGGCGCCCTTTTCGTACGGCCCGAGGATCCAGCCGCCGCGCTCCTCGCGTACATACCATTTGGCGTCAGCATCGCGCAGGACCGGATGTTCGGGATTGTTCTTGCGGTACTCCTGCAGCATCGGGTCGGGTTCGGTGACGATATACTGATGCTCGACCGGAACGGCCGGGGTCTTGATGCCCAGAAGCCGCGCCGTGCGCTGCGCATGGTTGCCGGTTGCGGTCACAACATGTTCGGCATGGATTTCGAACGTCTCCTCGCCCGGCACCAGCATGCCGCCTTTCTCGACCATGATCTGGCCCGAGACGATCCATTCCGATCCGGTCCAGCGATAGCTGTCGACCTGTGCTTTCTGAAGGATCTTCACGCCGCGCTGTCGCGCACCCTTGGCCATCGCCTGGGTCACATCGGCCGGATTGATATAGCCGTCCTGCGGGTGGTAGAGCGCGCCCACCAGGTCTTCGGTGCGCACGAGCGGCCAGCGGTCCTTGATCTCCTTGGGCGTCAGGAATTCGTGATAGACATCCGCGGTCTCGGCGACCGACGAATAGAGCATATATTCGTCCATCCGCTCCTGCCGCTGGGCCATGCGCAGGTTGCCCACCACATAGAAACCCGCGTTCAGGCCGGTCTCGGCTTCCAGCGTCTTGTAGAAATCGACCGAGTATTTGTGGATGTGGGTCGTGGCGTAGGACATGTTGAAAAGGGGCAGCAGCCCCGCCGCATGCCAGGTGGAACCGGAGGTCAGCGCGTCGCGCTCCAACAGCATCGTGTCCCAGCCAGCCTTGGCCAGGTGATAGGCGATGCCGGTCCCGACGGCGCCGCCGCCGACGACAAGGGCTCTGACATGGGTTTTCATCGACCGACTCCTTCGGGAATTCACTTGCGCCATATCTGACAGAGCCAGATTTTGGCGGAAATGTCTGCCCGACATTCCGCGTCCGAAAACGACATTCGCCCATGTCGCATCCGGTCACCCTGCGCAAGATGCTGGCATCTGGCCGGGACGAAGGTCTTGCAAGGTCAAACATTTGCCAAGGTTGTTTTCTAGGCACGGAATCGCCCCAAGAGAGAAACTTCCGATGCTTGAATTCCTGCGTAATCTTGCAAAAGTTCTGGCCAGCTACCTGCCGTTGCCGCGCCGCTGGGCGGGCCTGCGCGCGACATGGCCGCAACTGCTTCTGGCGCTTCTCTTCTTCTGGCTCGCCGTAGCGATCACGAATTGGAGCTATGTCGAAAAGATCGGCGGCATCAATGTCTACGGCCTGTCATGGCTCTTCTCTGCAAGCTTCTGCACGCTGGCCGGTGCAGCCCTGGCCGCATCCCTCTCGGGTCGCGCCGCGAGCGCGCGAGCGGTCGCCATCGTGCTTTTCATTACAGCTGGCCTCGTCACGCTTTGGACCTGTGCTGTCTGGACATTTCAGGAAGAGCTTTGGCAGAGAATTCCACGATACGGCATTCTCGCCGCCGAGGCCGCGCTGATCTTCGTCGCCACTTGCAGGACCATCCCGGGCACGGGCTGGCGGCAGCTCTGGCGAAAGGCCGTCGCTGGCGCCATCGCAACTGGCGTGGCTGCCGCGCAGATGTTCTATCTTCCCAGCGATCTGGTCTTCTACCCACCCTATGAGGAGACGGCCGGTGTTAACGAGGACGAGGCACCGGCGGTCGATGTCGAGGCGCTCTATCTGGCGCAAGGGCCGCTTCTGCAGGGGCAGGTCGACGCCCTGCTGCCCGGTACACCCGGCAGGCCTGATCTCTTTGCGATTACGCTGGGTGGCACTGCGCATCAGGGCGTGTTCCTGCGCGAAGTGGACGCGGTCAATACGCTCCTGTCGGAAGATTTCGGCGCCCGGGGGCGTATTCTCTCGCTCGCCAACAGCCGTCGCCAGCCCATGCGCTACCCGCTCGCGAACCGGGTGAATCTTGAGGCGGCGCTCGGGGCCATCGCTGCTCATGCGAATCCCACAGAGGATCTCACACTCCTCTTCATGACGTCGCATGGCGGCGAGGATGTCTTTTCGCTCTCCTTCTGGGAGGCGGGGACTCACGATGTGACAGCGGCCGAGCTGGCCAACATGCTCGACCGGTCGGGGCTTCGCAATGTGATCATCGTCCTGTCGGCCTGCCACGCTGGATCGTTCATCGATGAACTGGCGCGCGATGACCGGTTGATCGTGACAGCGGCGGCGGCTGACAAGCGCTCGTTCGGTTGTTCCGATCAGGCGGACTGGACCTGGTGGGGCAGGGCCTATTTCGACGAGGCTTTGCGCCAGACCCGTGATTTCCGTACCGCCTTCGACCTGGCGCAGGCGCAGATCGGCGAGTGGGAAGCGGCAGAGGATTACGCGCCGTCCGAGCCACAAATCTCGATCGGCGCCGATATCGGGCCGAAGATCGACGCCTGGCTTGAAAGGCTCGACCTACGCCCCGAACGCAAGGCTGACACGGCCGCCTCGGACGATCGCGGGTAAATATCGCCGCGCTGCGCGACGCGCACTATCCTTCGCAAAGGCGCTTGCGGGCGCTCCTCGCCCTGCATCTGGTTCGCAGACAGCCGAAGACGTCAGCCGCCCGAGGCGCTGCAGCGCTTGATGGCGCCCTGCATCGTGCAGGTGCCGCTGCCGAAGCTGCCGACGGTGGGCTTTACGGGCGCCGCTTGCTTGGCGTCGGCGGTTTCCCCGGACCTGTCCTTGCCGAACAGCCCGTTGACGATCGCGAGGAAGCCGCCGCCTTGCTCTGCCTCTGCCGCCGCTTCGACCGGCGCCGGCGCCCCGGTATCGGTCTTGCCACCGATCTGGTTCATCTGCGTGACCTCGGCGGCATATTCCGCCTCGGTCGGCATCTTGCCCTTGTGCCGTTCGGACATTTCCTTCGCCCATTCGAGCAGCTTCTGGTTCTGGTCGATCGCGTCCTGCACCTGCGCGGCGCTGTCGGCGGCGACGCGGGCGTCGGCCTCTGCCTTCTGCTTGTCCCACGGGATGGTTGGCGCGGCCGCGCCGATCCCCTCGACCGGCACATCAAGGAGGAAATTCAGCTGGTCGAAATCGATGGCACTCAGGACCTCGAAGATCGCCTCATCGCGGGCGCGTGCCATGACCGACAGGCGGACCTGGTTGTTCAGATTGGCCGAGAAGGCGCGGGTGACCGTCGTCGGGTCGGCATCCGTCGCCTTGTCCGGGCCGAAGGCCATCACGCCGAGGTCGCGGCGGAAGGTAACGCCCTGCACCACCGCAAAGCCCGTCTTGCCCGACAGGGCCTCGATATTGCCTTTCGCAATCGACATGAACGGACCGCCCAGCATGCCGCCCTGACCGGCGGTGCGGTCGTAGTTGATCAGGATCGCGACGCTTTCGCCGTCCCTTTCATAGACATAGCTCTGGTCGGTGCGGAGCTTTCGCCCCATCTTCCGATCCATCGCCATCAGGGCCTGAAGGGTCGGCTCGTTCTTCAGTTCATCGGGCAGCGCGGGTTCCCGGTCAGTGCCGAAGAGGTTTTCGTCGGCGTCGCCCCAGATATGGCGTGCCCAACCGTCAGGCGCCTCTGGCAACAGCTCGCGCCGCTTCTGCTGCAACAGCGCGCTGCGTTTCGCCTCATCCTCGATCGTGCGGCGATAATCGAAATAGCGCGCGCTGATGCTGGTCATATAGGCCTGCGCACCGAAGGCGCCGGGAGTGGAGCCCGCGCGTTTCGACTGATTGACATAATCGACGCCCATGGTGCCCGCGCCGACCAGGCAGACGAATGCGACGAGAAAGCCTTTTGACATGTCTTTTCCCCAAGTCCCTGTTCGAACCTAGGATCGGAAGCGGGCGAAAATTTGACCGGCAGAGGACAATTCGGGGCTGTGTCGCGGACAGGTGGCGGGCCCGCCCCGGTGGACCTGCTGGTCCCGGGCTGCCCGCGAGCAGCGCTGGACCCACTGGCCATGCGCCGGTCGCCCCGGGTGAACGTGACGCCGTCCTGACCGTCAGAGACGCGAGAGCACAAGGCCCAACCCGACCAGCACGACGGCGGCGATCCGCTGCGGGCTGACGGGCTGGGCCATGAGCCCGAAAGCTCCGATCCGGTCGAGCAGGAGCGCGGTCACGAGCTGGCCGAGCACGAGCGCCGACATGGCGGTGACGACGCCGAGGCTGCCGATGGCCGATGTCATGGCGAAGATGTAGAAGGCCCCGAGAAGGCCGCCCGCGATCTGCCAGAGCGGCACCGCGCCGAGCCGCGCCAGCGCGCTTCCACCCTGCGTCAGCGTGAACAGCGCAAGAACCGCAAACCCGACGCCGAATGACACCGCCGCCGCCGCGACCGGGCTCATGAGCGAGCGCGCCAGCGCGCCGTTGATCGGCGCCTGGACAGAGATCGCGGCGCCCCCGAGCAGGACAAGGAGGATCGGCATGAGGGGCTGTGACATGGGAACACTCCTTCGGTCAGCTCATCCGGGCGAGATAGTCGGTGGCGATCGCCCGCAGGCGCTGGCGGTCGAACGGCGGGCCATGGCCGCCACAGGCGAGGCGGCAGTCGAACTGGCAGAGCCGCCGCATCGTGGTCAGGTAATCGGGGATCGAGGCGCCGGGGATATCGTCCACGAGGTCATCGTCGTAGATCGCGTCGCCGGTCAGGAAAAGCCCGTTGCGCTCGTCGAAAAGCCCGATGGAACCCGGCGAATGACCCGGCAGGTGCAGGACGGTAAAGACGCGGTCGCCAAGATCGATCCGGTCGCCTTCCGCAAGCGGCGCGGTCAGCGGCGCGGGGGTGAGCGCCCAGTCGGACAGCGCGAAACCGGGATGGGGCAGGGCGGTCAGGCTTGGCCCGGCGCGTTCCGCGCGGAACCAGTCCTGGAAGGTCAGGCCGGGGGCCATGGTCGCGAAAGCCTCCGTCTCGGCCCGATGGCCGCGCCGGTCGGCAAATTCGTGAAAGCCGCCGACATGGTCGACATGCGCATGGGTCGCGACCGCGATCACCGGTTTGCCGGGCTCATGCGGCAGGGCAGGTCGCAGCGGCGCGATCCCGCAGCCGAAATCGACCTGCAGCTCGGCGTCGCGGCCGCGCAGCGTGTAGAGGTTCGCCGCGAAGAACGGATGAACGGCAGGTTCGGTCGTGACCCAGAGGCCCGGCGCCAGTTCCTTGGTCGCGAACCAGCCCGCCGCCATGGCCTAAAGCATGCCGGGCACGACCTGATCGGGCGGACGGTGGCCGTCGGCGAAGGTCTTGATATTGATGATCACCTTCTCGCCCATCTCGATCCGCCCCTCCAGCGTCGCCGATCCCATATGCGGCAGCAGAACGACATTGGGCAGCGCGCGAAGGCGCGGGTTCACATCCGTGCCATGCTCATAGACATCGAGCCCCGCACCCGCGATCTCGCCCGCGCGCAACATCCGTGTCAGCGCATTTTCGTCAATCACCTCGCCGCGCGAGGTGTTCACGATCACCGCCGATGGCTTCATCAGCTTCAGCCGCCGCGCGTTCATCAGATGGAAGGTCGAGGGCGTGTGCGGACAGTTGATCGAGACCACATCCATCCGCGCCACCATCTGGTCCAGGCTTTCCCAGAAGGTCGCCTGCAGCTCCGTCTCGGTTTCCGGGCGCAGGCGGCGGCGGTTATGGTAATGGATCTGCATGCCGAAGGCCGAGGCGCGGCGCGCGACTGCCTGCCCGATCCGGCCCATGCCGAGGATGCCCAGCCGCTTGGCCCCGAGCCGCCCGCCAAGAAGGGCGGTGGGCGACCAGCCGCCCCAGTTGCCCGCCTGCATCACCGCCATGCCCTCAGGCAGGCGGCGGATCACGGCGAGCATCAGCGCCATCGTCATGTCGGCCGTGTCCTCGGTCAGGACGCCGGGCGTGTTGGACACGAGGATGCCGCGCTGGCGGGCGGTCGAGATGTCGATATTGTCGACCCCCGCGCCGTAATTGGCGATCAGCTTCAGCCGCTCGCCCGCCTGGGCGAGGAGCGTTGCATCGATCTGGTCGGTGATCGTCGGCACCAGCACATCGGCGCGGCGCATGGCGGCGGCCAGATCCTCGCGGCTCATCCGGCCGTCAGTGTCGCGAAGTTCGACGTCGAACAGTTCCTTCATCCGCGTCTCGACCGGCTCGGGCAGGCGCCGCGTGACCACCACTGTCAGCCGTTCGCTCCGCATGTCTTGCTCCTTTGTCCGCAGCCGTCTGATCCGGGCTTTCACCCGGTCGCCTCAGATGGCAAAGTGCAGCGCAATCGGGTAAGCCACAAGCCCGAAAGATTATTGCGAGGCGGTTGACGTGACGAAGCTGACCCTTGGCCACCGGCATATCAGGACGGGCGCCCTGGCTCTGGCTCTGGCGCTGATCTCGGGTCCGGCGCTTGTGCCGCTTCCCGTTTCTGCGCAGGAAGAGGGCGAGGAAATGGCCGAGCCCGCCCCCGGCGGCGTGGCGGAGCCCGGCAAGGGCCCGGTCACCAACCTGCCCCTGCCGCGCTATGTCTCGCTCAAGACCTCCGACGGCAACGTGCGGCGCGGGCCTTCTCTCGAACACCGGATCGACTGGGTCTTCCGCCACCGCGACATGCCCCTGCGGGTAACGGCGGAGTTCGAGCATTGGCGCCGGGTCGAGGACAACGAAGGGCAGGGCGGCTGGATCTATTACACGCTCCTCTCCGGGGTCAGGACCGTGCTGGTCACCGAACCGGACACGGCGCTTCATGCCGGACCGGGCGAGAAGACGGCGGTTCTCGCCAAGGCGTCCGAAGGGGTGATCGGCAGGCTTGGCCCCTGCACGCTCGACTGGTGCGAGATCAGTGCCGGGGGGGAGACCGGCTGGGTCGCAAAGGCGCGGCTCTGGGGCGTCGAGGCCGACGAGGTCCGGGAATGAGCGGGGAGCGCGCTGTGCGGCTCAACCTGTCGGCGGGCCTCGCATCCGTGTCCGTCGCTCTCCTGCTCGTGGTGCTGAAGCTCTGGGTGCTTGGCCATACCCAGGCGCTCTCGGTCGCGGCCTCGCTCACCGACAGCGCGCTCGACCTGATGATGTCCCTGGGCGGGCTGATGGCGATCCTTTATGCCGCGCGTCCGGCCGACGAGGATCATGCGTTCGGCCATACGTCTGTCGAAGATCTCGCGGCGCTTGGCCAGTCGGTCTTCATCCTGATCTCGGGGGGCGTGATCGGCTGGGCGGCCGTCGGCAGGCTTCTCTCCGACGCGCCCTCACCGATTGCGGACGAGACGCGCGGCATGGCGGTGATGGGGCTGTCGATCCTTGTCACGCTCGGGCTTGTCCTCTGGCAGCGGCGGGTGGCACGCAATACCGGCAGCCGCGTGGTGGCCGCCGACAGCCTGCATTACATGTCCGATCTGGTGCCGAACATCGGGGCGCTCGCCGCGCTCTGGATGTCGCGGCATTTCGGGCTCGGCCAGGTCGATTCCGTCGTGGCGCTTGGCGCGGCGCTGATGCTGGTCCTTGGGTCGTTCCGCATCGGCAAGGGCGCGTGGGACGCGCTGATGGACCGCCGCGCCGACCCAGCGGTGATCGAGGGGATCGCCGCCATCGCCCGCGACTGGCCCGGGGTCCGGGGATTTCACGACCTCAAGACCCGCATGGCGGGCAGCCGGGTCTTCGTCAACATCCATATCGAGCTTGACGGCGACCAGAGCTTGCGCGACGCCCATGCGATCGGCGCAGGCCTCCGGCGCCGGATCATCGAAACCTATCCCGACTGCGACGTGATCGTGCACAAGGACGTGGCGGGCGAGACGTGAACGGGGCGCGCGTTACTGCAGGACGACCGACCGAGCGGCCAGCCGTTTCCGCGCGCTCTCCGTAGAGCCCGCCGCCAAAGTTGCCCGCAGCGGGATGGCGACTTCATAGCCCCGGTTCCGGGCTGCGAGCGCGGTCTTCAGGACGCAATGGTTCAGGTCGAGGCCAACAATGCGCAGTTTCCCCGCATCGAGCCGCGCCAGCAGACCGTCAAGCTCGCCCGTCCGGAACGCGTCCTGCACTGGTTTGATCAGGACATGATCGGCGATTCCGGCGAAAGGCTCTGCGATCTCGGTCCCCGGCGTCCCGGCGATGGCCCGGCCCTTCATCGTCATCCGAGCGAGGCACCGGGTCGAGGGGATCGACCATTCCTGACGCAGCGCTATGACCGGATGGCCCGCTGCCTTGGCGACCGCGACCGCGTCAAGGATGGCCGACCGGGCCTCTTCCTTCGCCGTACTGGCGTAGGGACCATCATCCCAGAAGACCGTCTGCAGATCGACCAGCAGCAGTGCCGTGCCGGGGCGCGCGCCGATCGGCCTTCCCTTGCTGACCGCGCCGATGCGCCGCACGCCGTCGCCCAGCCACAGCACCAGCCCGAGACCGGCCGCACCCAACAGATACCCGATCATCCTTCTACCTTTCCAGCGTGATGCTTCAGCTTCCCGACGAGGGCGAGAACGACCGTCAGCGCGGTCTCGGCATCCGCTGCGTCGATATCTGCGCCGATCGCCGCGACCAGAGCCCGTTCGCGCTCGATCACCTGATCGATCACCCCGCGCCCCTCTTCGGTCAGCGCCAGCAGGATCGACCGCCTGTGCCTGGGGTTCGGCCGTTGCACGGTCAGACCGGCGCCAAGCGTTTCGTTGACCATCAGCTGTACATACTGCCGGTTGATGTCGAGCTTGCGGGCAATGTCAGGCACCGTCGCATCCCCATGCGCATGAAGGATCTCCAGAACCGCGCGCATCCTGACGGTCAGGCCGGTGCCCGCGAGGCCCTTTTCGACAGAGGCTTCGGCCGCCTGCATGAGCGGGCGTGACATCCATATCAGGCGGTAGAGGAGGTCGGTCTTCATGATGACAACACTAATGTCGTAATGACATGTATAATGTCAATAATGGAAATGCAGAGCTTCCCTGCGCCGAGTGATATCGCGGATCAGGGGCCGACACGGTCACCGGCCTGCAAAAGAAAAACCCCGCCGAAGCGGGGCTTTCCGTCGAACACTTGCGGGTTCTTACTTCGGAATGTCGCCGGTGATGCCTTCGACATAGAAGTTCATGCCCAGAAGGTCGCCGTCCGGCGCGGTCTGGCCCTCGGCCAGCCAGGCCGAACCGTCCTGCTTGTTGATCGGGCCGGTGAACGGGTGATAGGTGCCCGCCGCGATATCGTCGCGCAGCTTCTCGGCCTCGGTCTTCACCTCGGCGGGCACCGCGTCGGTGATCTCGCCGATGCCGACCTCGCCGCCCTTGATCCCTTCCCAGGCGTCGACCTGGGCGTAAGAACCGTCAAGCAGTTCGCCCACACGCTTCACGTAATAGGGGCCCCAGTTGTCGATGACCGAGCTCACGCGCGGCGACGGCGCATATTCGGCCATGTCGGAGGCCTGGCCGAAGCCGATCACCGCGCCGTTGGCCTTGGCGGCTTCCGCAAGCGGCGCCGTCGAGTCGGTGTGCGAGGCGATCACGTCGACGCCCTGGTCGATCAGCGCCTTGGCGGCATCGGCTTCCTTCGCCGGGTCGAACCAGGTGTAGGCCCAGACGACGGTCAGCTGTACATCGGGGTTCACGCGCTTGGCATTCAGGAAATAGGAGTTGATGCCCATCACCACTTCCGGGATCGGGAAGGAGGCGATGTAGCCGATCTTGTTCGATTTGGTCATCCGGCCGGCGATCAGGCCCTCGACCGCGCGGCCCTCATAGAAGCGGGCGTTGTAGGTCGAGACGTTCTCGCTGTTGCGCATGAAGCCGGCCGCATGTTCGAACTTCACGTCCGGGAATTTCGCGGCGACCGCGTTCGTCGCGTCCATGTAGCCGAACGAGGTGGTGAAGATGATGTTGCAGCCGCCAAGCGCCATCTGGGTCAGCACGCGCTCGGCATCCGCGCCCTCGGGCACGCTTTCCTGCCACTGGACCTCGACCTTGTCGCCATAGGCTTCCTGCACCGCCAGCGCGCCCTGATGGTGCTGATAGGTCCAGCCGCCATCGCCGATCGGGCCGACATAGACGAAGCAGGCCTTCACATGGTCCATGCCTGCCGCCAGCGCCGCGCCGCCCGACAGCGCGAGGCCCAGCCCGAGCGCGGCTGTGGTCATAAGGGTTCTTCTCAGCATTCCTTTACTCTCCCGTTGGTGGGGCCTTGGTGCCCCGTTGGTTTGGCCGTCAGCCGCCGTTTCAGCGCGCGGCGTGGAAGTTCTGGCCGAGGCTCGCGGGGGCATTCAGCGCCGCGCGTCCCCTGCCAGAGGACATGATAACCAGCACCAGAATGGTTATCAGATAGGGTGACATAGACAAGTACTCGACCGGGATCGCCGATCCGGCAGCCTGCAGGTTCAGCTGCAAAACCGTAATGCCGCCAAAGAGATAGGCGCCGATCAGCACCCGCCAGGGCCGCCAGGAGGCGAAGACGACGATGGCCAGCGCGATCCAGCCCGCGCCTGCGGTGATCCCGTCCACCCACTGGGGCACGCGCACCAGGCTGATATAGGCCCCGCCAAGCCCCGCCATCGCGCCGCCGAAGGCGATGCAACCCAGACGGATGCGGTTCACCTTGTAGCCGAGCGCGTGCGCGGCATCATGACTTTCCCCCACCGCGCGGATGATGAGGCCGAGCCGCGTGGCCTTCAGCACCCACCAGACCACGGCCACCAGCGCGATCGACATATAGACCATCCAGTCGTGGTCGAAGAGGATGGGCCCAAGCACAGGAATGTCTGCCAGGGGGCCCATCGGCACCGACAGTGTATGGGGCGGCTTGATGCCGTTGTACCCCTGTCCCATCAGCGAGGCGAGGCCGAGCCCGAAGAGCGTCAGCGCAAGGCCCGTCGCCACCTGATTGGCCAGAAGCACCTGGGTCAGGAAGGCGAAGACGAGGCTCAGCGCCGCGCCGCCCACCGCACCGCCCAGAAAGCCCAGGACCGGGCTGCCGGTATTGACCGCCGTGATGAAGCCGCAGATCGCGCCGACGATCATCATCCCCTCGACCCCGAGGTTCAGGACGCCCGCCTTCTCCACCACCAGCTCGCCCAGGGCGGCCAGCATGATCGGCACCGCCGCCACCATGAGCGAGGCGATCAGAATGACCGGATTGATACCACCGAAATCCATCACCGTGCCCCCGTGAATGCAGAGCGGATGCGATAATTGGTCAGCACATCGACGCCCAGAAGGAAGAAGAGAAGCATGCCCTGAAAGACCTGGATCGCGGCCGAGGGCAGGCCGAGGTTCGTGGCCGCCATCTCGCCGCCGACATAGGTCAGCGCCATCAGGAAGCCCGCCAGCACGATCCCCAGCGGATTGAGCCGCCCGAGGAAGGCCACGATGATCGCGGTGAAGCCGTAGCCCACGTTGAAGTCGATCGAGATCTTGCCCGCCGGTCCCGTCACCTCGAAGAGACCCGCGAGACCGGCCAGCGCGCCCGAAAGCCCCATGCACAGGATCACCAGTTTTTCGGGATTGACCCCGTGGAAGCGCGCCGCGCGCGGCGCCTGGCCGGCCAGCTTGATCTGGAAGCCGAGGATATGGCGGCTGAGAAGCACATAGGCCGCCACCCCGGTCGCCAAAGCCGCGACACCGCCCCAATGCAGGCCCGATCCGGCGATCAGCTCGGGGTTGCCTGCGGCCTTGAAGGTCGAAAACGACCGGCTGCCGGGAAAGCCCGAGCCCTCGGGGTTGCGCAGGAAGCCGGTCGAGGCCTTGGCCAGGATCGTCTCGGCGACATAGACGAGCATCAGCGAGACAAGGATTTCATTGGTGTTGAACCGCGTCTTCAGGATCGCCGGGATCATCGCCCAGGCCCAGCCGCCAAGCGCCCCCGCAAGGATCGCCAGCGGAAAGACGAGACGGCTTTCGGTCGGGTAAAGCGCCAGCGCCACCCCCGCGCCGCAGATCGCCCCCATGATATACTGACCCTCGGCGCCGATGTTCCATATCCCCGCCCGGAACCCCAGCGACAGGCCGATGGCGATCAGGATCAGGGGTCCCGCCTTCACCAGAAGCTGGCCGCGGAGGTAAAAGGCGAATTCGCCGAAGATCGGATCCCAGAAGATCGTCTTGATCACCGCGAGCGGGTTCTTGCCCAGAAGCCAGAACAGGAGCCCGCCCGCGATCATCGTCAGAAGCACGGCCACCACAGGCGTGGCATACAGCCAGAACCGCGAGGGCGTCGGTCTTTTCTCAAGCCTCAACATGGTGGGCCACCTCCATACCGTGGGCACCGCCCATCATCAGGCCGATCTCCTCGATCGTCAGGCCCTGAACAGGCCGCGGTTTGGTCAGCCGCCCCTCGTTCAGGACCGCGAACTGGTCGGCGATTTCCAGAAGCTCGTCGAGATCCTGGCTGATCACCACCACGCCCGCCCCTTCGGCGGCGCGGTTCAGGATCGCCTGGCGGATCGCCGCGGCAGCGGCCGCATCGACCCCCCAGGTCGGCTGGTTGATCACGATCACTTCGGGCGTCTGGTCCAGCTCGCGCCCGATCAGGAATTTCTGCAGGTTCCCCCCCGACAGGGCCCGCGCCGCGACATGGCTGCCCGGCGTGCGCACGTCATAGGTGGCGATCACTTCCTCGGCGAAGGTTCTCGTCGCTGCCCAGTCGATGAAACCGTTCTTCGTCAGCCCGCGCCGGATCGCACCGGTCAGGAAGGCGTTTTCCACCAATGACATGTCCGGCGCCGCCGCATGGCCGTAGCGATCTTCCGGCGCGGAGACGAGCCCCGCCTTCCGCCGCTCCGCCGGGCCGCGATCGCCCGCGGGATGGCCGCCGATCCGTACCCGGTCCGCGCCGCTCCGAAGTTCACCCGACAGGGCCAGCAAGAGCTCGTCCTGCCCGTTGCCCGCGACGCCGGCGATGCCCAGAACCTCGCCGCGGGCCACGGTGAAGCTCACCCCCTTCAGCGATGTGCCGAACGGAATGGGCGAGGGGGCGGACAGGTCTGTCACGCCCAGAACCACCTCGCCCTTCTCGCCCGGATGACGCTCGGGCGGCGAAAGCGTCGCGCCCACCATCATCTCGGCCAGTTCGCGCGCGGTCTTCTCTCGCGGCGTACATGTGGCTACGACCTTGCCGCGCCGCAGGATCGTCGCTTCGTCGCACAGCGACCGGATTTCCTCGAGCTTGTGCGAGATATAAAGGATCGCCGTCCCCTCGGATGACAACTGCCTCAGCGTGCGGAACAGGATTTCCACCTCTTGCGGCGTCAGAACGCTCGTCGGCTCGTCCATGATCAGAAGCTTCGGGTCCTGCAGCAGGCACCGGATGATCTCCACCCGCTGCCGCTCGCCCGCCGACAGGTCGCCCACCATGCGCGCTGGGTCCAGGGGCAGGCCATATTCCTCGCTCACCGCCCGGATGCGCGCCGCCAGTTCCCGCATCGGCGGCGGGTTTTCCATGCCGAGCGCGACGTTTTCGGCCACGTTCAGCGCCTCGAACAGCGAGAAATGCTGGAAAACCATCGCGACGCCCGAGGCCCGCGCCTCGCCGGGTTTGCCGGGTGTATAGGCCGCGCCGCGAAAGGACATCTTGCCCTCGTCGGGGCGCACCAGCCCGTAGATCATCTTCACGAGCGTCGATTTGCCCGCGCCATTCTCGCCCAGAAGCGCATGTACCTCCCCCTCGCCGACCGAGAAGGACACGTCATCATTGGCGCGTACGCCGGGATAGCTTTTCGATATCCCCTCGATTTTCAGAAGTATTGGCCGTGTCATGCCGTCCGTCCCCCTCATGCGCTCAGCGCGCCGCCCGTTTCGCCGGATTCTCGCGCGCGGCCCCGTTCCAGAAATTCCGCCGCCACGCCGATGGCGATCGCCTGCGGATGCTTGCCGTACTCGACCCGTCCGATCGGGCAGTCTATGCGCAGGATCCGCTCCGCCGGATGGCCAAGCGCCTGAAGCCGCGAGCGGAAGCGCGCCCATTTGGTCGCCGATCCGATCAGCCCGAGCCGGGCAAACCCGTGGCCCAGCAGCCGGTGGCAGAGTTCCAGGTCAAGCGCATGGCTGAAGGTCAGGACCAGATGCTCGGCATTTGCCGGCGCCTCGGCCACCAGATCGGCCGGGTTGGCCGCGATCCGTTGCACCACCCCCTCGGGCAGGTCCGGGAACCTGTCGGCCGCCGTGTCCACCCAGGTGATCCGCAGGTCCGGCAGCGCCGCCATGGTCGTGACGATCGCACGGCCCACGTGACCCGCGCCCCAGACCCAAAGCTCGCGCTTCGGGCGCGCGATGGGTTCGACGAACCAGCCCTGAACGAGGCGCGGAGCCGGATCGGCGCCTTCGCCGCGCGTTTTGGCCATGAGACGTTTCACCGCAAGCGGCATGTCGGTGTCCCGACCGGGCAGGGCGCGCGCCACGACCGGCCCGTCCAGAGCGGCAAGGCCCGCCTCGTCCCAGCGCTCATGCAAGAGCGTGACCGATCCGCCGCAGCATTGGCCGAGCGTTGGCCCGAGCGGCATGCGATCCACCCGCGCCGCGCCCCCCTCGGCGAGCATCTTCCGCGCCGCCAGCGTCGCCTCATGTTCCAGCGTGCCGCCGCCGATCGTGCCCTCTTGGCCGTCCTTCCAGACCACCATCGCGGCGCCCACCTCGCGCGGGGTAGAACCGGCGATCTCGGCCACAGCGACCCGGATCACCGGTCCGTGCAGTGCCGCAAGCCGCCGGGTTCCGTCGCGGTCGAACCCCATCAGACCGCCCCCCGCGCGCGCTTCACCGCTGCCAGAATGGCTTCCGCCGTCGCCGGCGCCTGCAGGTCGGGCCAGTGCGGCCCGCAGGCGGCACAGGCCTCGGCCAAAGCCGAAAAGGCCGAAATCCCGTGCATGAACGGAGGCTCTCCCACCGCTTTCGACCGATAGATCGTCTCTTCTCGGTTCGGCCCGTCCCAAAGGGCCACATTGAAGATGCGCGGCCGGTCCGAACAGGCGGGAATCTTGTAGGTCGAGGGGGCATGCGTCCGAAGTCGCCCCTTGTCGTCCCAGACCAGCTCCTCGGTTGTCAGCCAGCCCGCGCCCTGCACATAGGCGCCCTCTATCTGGCCCAGATCCAGCGCCGGGTTCAGGCTCGCCCCGCAATCGTGGAGGATGTCGGTCCTGAGGATGCGGTTCTCGCCGGTCAGCGTGTCGATGACGACTTCGGTCACCGAGGCACCATAGGCGAAATAGTAGAACGGCCGCCCGCGCCCGGCCTTCCGGTCCCAGGTGATCTTCGGCGTCGCATAGAAGCCGGTCGACGAAAGGCTGACCCGGCCCTGATAGCAGCGCTTCGCGGCTTCCTCGAAGGTCATGTCCTCGCCGCCGATCCTGACCCTTCCGTCCTCGAAGCGAACGGCAGCGGGCTCCGCCTGATGCTCGCGCGCCAGAAACGCCGCCATGCGCTCGCGGATCGTATCGGTCGCGGCTTTCGCCGCCATCCCGTTCAGGTCGGCACCGGAAGAAGCGGCGGTGGCCGATGTGTTCGGCACCTTGCCCGTGTCGGTCGCCGTGATCTGCACCGCACCCGGATCGACGCCGAAGCCCGCTGCCACGACCTGGGCCACCTTGCGGTTCAGGCCCTGGCCCATCTCGGTCCCGCCATGGTTCAGGTGGATCGATCCATCCTGATAGACATGCACGAGCGCGCCCGCCTGGTTGTAATGCGTGAGCGTGAAGGAGATGCCGAACTTCACCGGCGTCAGCGCGATGCCCTTCTTCAGGATATTGTTCTTCGCGTTCCAGTCGGCGACGGCCTTCTTCCGTGCCTGATAGTCGGCACTCGCCTCCAGCCGCTCGGTCAGCGCTCCAAGGATGAAATCCTCGACCGGCATGTGATAGGGCGTCGTCTGCCCTTTCATTGTGGTCGAAATATCCCGGGGGTGCGGGGGCAGAGCCCCCGCGTCTTCATAGTAGTTCGCCTTGCGCACAGCGACCGGGTCACGGCCCAGAACATGGGCGATATGGTCCATCGCCCGCTCGATCCCGAGCATCCCCTGCGGCCCGCCAAAGCCCCGGTAGGCGGTTGCCGACTGGGTATTGGTCTTCAACCGGTGGCTTTCGATCCGGATGTTTTCCAGGTTGTAGGCATTGTCGGAATGCAGCATCGCCCTGTCGGCGACCGGCAGGCTGAGGTCCATCGACCAGCCGCAGCGCGCGAGATGCAGGAATTCGATCCCGAGGATGCGGCCTTCCTCCGTGACGCCTGCGCGATAGTCGATGCGGAAATCGTGGCGCTTGCCGGTGATGACCATGTCATCATCGCGGTCATAGCGCATCTTGGCCGCCCGGCCCGTCATCCGCGCCACGATGGCCGTCGAACAGGCCAGCGCATTGCCCTGGCTTTCCTTGCCGCCGAAGCCGCCGCCCATCCGCCGCATCTCGACCCGGACGGCATTCATATGCGTGCCGATCGCCTCGGCCACCTTGTGCTGGATCTCGGTCGGATGCTGGGACGAGCAATGGACCGTCACACCACCCTCGTTCGGCACCGACAGCGCGATCTGGCCTTCCAGATAGAAATGCTCCTGCCCGCCCATGTCGAAGCGACCCTCGATCACCCGAGGCGCCTTGGCAATCGCTGCCGCCGCATCGCCCTTCGACCAGATGACCGGGCCATCCTCGAACCGGCTGTTCGCGGCCAGCGCCTGATCGACCGTCAACAGCGCGGGCCGTTCCTTGTAGGTAATCTGCCCGAGCTTCGCGGCCTTGCGCGCCTGAAGATGGCTTTCGGCCACCACCAGAAAGATCGGCTGACCGACGTAATGCACGGTTCCGGTCGCCAGAAGAGGCTCGTCATGGGCCGAGGGCGAGACATCGTTGGCGAAGGGCAGGTCCTCGGCTGTCAGGACCGCGACCACGCCCGGCGCGGCGCGCACGGCCGCGAGGTCCATCGACGTGATCTCGCCATGCGCAATCGTCGACAGGCCAAAGGCCAGATGCAGCGTATCGGCCGGGACCGGCAGGTCATCGACATATCGCGCGCGGCCCGTCACATGCAGCGCGGCGGAATCGTGCGGAAGAGGGGCGCCTATGCTCATGCCACCACCTCCAGGACCGAGGTCGCCTTGCCGCTGCGCTCATGGAAATAGCGCAAGAGCATGTTCCGGGCACCTTCCTGCCGGTAGTCGGCCGAAGCGCGCATATCGGTCATCGGCGTGAAGTCCCTGGCAAAGGCGGAAAGCGCGGCGCGCACCGTCTCTTCCGTCCAGGGCTGGCCCTGAAGGGCTGCCTCGACATGCGCGGCGCGCTTGGGAATGCCCGCCATGCCGCCAAATGCAATGCGCGCCTCTTCGACCCGGCCCGCGCGGAGCGTGACGTTGAAACAGCCGCAGACCGCCGAGATATCCTGGTCGAAGCGCTTGGACAGCTTGTAGCAGGCCAGATCCGGCGCCTTGGCCGGGATCGTCACCGCCTCGACGAATTCGCCCTTGGCGCGGTCCTGCTTGCGGTAATCCAGAAAGAAGTCCTCGAGCGCGATCTCGCGCCGCGCATCGCCCTTGCGCAGGTGCAACCTCGCCCCCATCGCGATCAGCGCGGGCGGCGCGTCGCCGA
Source organism: Paracoccaceae bacterium (assembly GCA_041397305.1). Taxonomy (GTDB): domain Bacteria; phylum Pseudomonadota; class Alphaproteobacteria; order Rhodobacterales; family Rhodobacteraceae; genus TMP-24. The sequence goes on from JAWKWX010000007.1 coordinate 160,715, forward strand.
TGGGCGAGCCGTTGGCGATATTGCCGCCGATGGTCGCGGCACCCCGCACTTGTTCGGAGGCGAACCGCCGCAGCAATTCGGCGAAGGTCGGATGGCTCGACGACAATGCCGACCGCAACCGCTGGATCGTGACGCCCGCGCCGATGCGGATGGTCGCGCCCTTTTTCTCGATCCGCTGGAGATCCTTGCAGGCATGCAGGAACGCCACTTCGGGCAGGTCCATCAGCATCTTCGTGACCCAAAGGCCGACATCGGTCGCGCCCGCGATCAGCGTCGCGTCGGGATGGGCCAGGTACCAGGCGGCCAGTTCGTCGGACGAGGCCGGTGCATAAGGCGCCTTCGCCCCCGCAACCGGGCGCAGGTCCTCGGTCATCCAGGCCGGCACGGGCGCGGCCTCGGCCGCCTCCGCCGCCCGGATGATCGGCGCATAGCCGGTGCAGCGGCACAGGTTCCCTGCCAGCCGGTCATCATGATCGGTGGCACCTTCCTTGTGCGCGACCGCCATCGAGACGATGAAACCCGGCGTGCAGAAGCCGCACTGGCTGCCGTGGTGATCGACCATCGCCTGCTGCACCGGATGAAGCGCGCCGTCCGGGCCCGACAGGCCCTCGACGGTGCGCACCGCCTTGCCTTGCAGCTGCGGCAGGAAAAGGATGCAGGAATTCAGCGCGCGACTGCCGCTCTCGTCGGTCACCATCACGGTACAGGCGCCGCAATCGCCCTCGTTGCAGCCTTCCTTGGTGCCCTTGAGGCCCCTGACGTCGCGCAAATAGTCCAGCAATGTCCGGGTGGGGCTTTCGCCCGCAACCCGAACAGGCGTTCCGTTCAAGAGAAACGCTATGTCGCTCATCGCGTCTGTCCGCCGCCTTCTCCTCATCCGGGGTTTCGTGCCCTCGCCCGATGCGGCGTAAAGCGAAGGACACCCCCGTCTCCCTGCCTTCATGAAGCGCCGCGGGGGGCGCGTTGGCAAGCATAACTTCAAGTGAATCCGATAAATCAGTTTCGTGATTTGCCGAAAGATCGGCGACCAGTCGCCACCTTTCAAGAAATCGCGATTTCAAGGGGTGACGCGCCGGACAAGGGCGGCTAGCGTACCGGCCACCACTCAAGAGGGGCATGAAGCCCCCGAAAAACCGGAGACCCCCATGCAGACAACAGGTTTGATCCTGGTGCTCGCAATTCTCATAATTGTCTTTCTCGTGTCTCTGTTTTCCATCCTGTTCCGCCGCAAATGCCGCGATGCCTGGACACGGATCGCCCAGGGCCCCTCGGGCATCGACCAGTCGGACCGTCTGCCGCCTCTGGTCCGTGACTTCGCTCTCCGCGGCGGGGCCGAGGTGGGTGCGGGCCATATGGCGCTCGTGCTCACGCAGGCGGCAGAGCTGAGGCGGAAGCGCGGCGGCCTCTTCGCCCGCTTCCGCGCCCGCCAGATCGTGGGGCTGGGGCGGCCCGGCTTCGTCTGGCAGGCCCGGCAGGGCTTCGGCCCTCTGACCAGGCTGCGCGTGGCCGATGTTTTCGTCGAAGGCGAAGGCTGGCTCGAGGCGCGGCTCTTCGGCGCCTTGACCGTGGCGCGCGCCAACGGGGTCGAGACGACCCTGGGCGAGGCCTACCGCTATCTCGCTGAACTGCCCTGGGCGCCGGACGCGATCCTCGGCAATCCCGAGATCGCCTGGCGCATGACCGCCGAGGATCAGGCCGAGGCAAAGCTCGACACCCGCGTCGGCACCGCCCGGGTGACCTTCCGCTTCGACGCTGCGGGCGACATCGTGGCGATGGAGGCGCGCGACCGCCCGGCGCGCGACGCTGCCGGAAAACCCGTCCGCTACGACTGGCGCGGCCAGTTCGGCGATTACCGCCAGATCGGCGCCCGCCGCCTGCCCGCCTATGGCGAGGTGGGTTACGATTACCCCGAAGGGTTCGAGATCTATTTCCGCGGCCGGATCACCGACTGCCAGCCTGCGCCGCGATGACGGCCAGCCGCGGCGGGAAAATCCTTCGCGAAGGATTTTCCGGGGCGGGAAGAATTTTCGTGAAAATTCTTCCCCGCTCCCCTATCGGTGAGCCATGAGCCAGGCCCCGCGATTCATCCATCTCCGCACCCATACCGAATATTCGCTTCTGGAAGGCGCCGTGCCGGTGAAGAAGCTCATCGGGCTGTGCGAAAAGGCCGGCATGCCCGCCGTCGCGGTCACCGACACCAACAACCTGTTTGCCGCGCTCGAATTTTCGGTGATCGCCAAGGCGGCGGGGCTGCAGCCGATCATCGGCTGCCAGATCTCGGTCGGGCATGACCCTGCCCAGCCCGGCGAACGGCCGCGCCCGCCCGCGCCGGTGGTACTGCTCGCGCAGAACGAGACGGGCTATCAGAACCTGATGAAGCTCAACTCCTGCCTCTATCTCGACGCGGGCGGCGAGCTGCCGCAGGTCACGCTGGACGAGCTTGCCGCCCATGCCGACGGTCTCATCTGCCTTTCCGGCGGAGCCGACGGTCCAGTGGGCCGGTTGCTGCAGGCGGGGCAGGGGCCGAAGGCCGAGGCGCTTGTGAAACGCCTGGCCGCGATCTACCCCGACCGGCTTTATGTCGAACTGCAGCGCCATCCGGGCGAGGGCGGCCAGAAGCCGGAAGCCGAACGGCTGACCGAGCGCGGCTTCGTCGAGATGGCCTATGCGCTGAACCTGCCGCTTGTCGCCACGAACGATGTCTATTTCCCGAAGCCCGACATGTACGAGGCGCATGATGCGCTGATCTGCATCGCCGAAGGTGCCTATGTCGACCAGCAGGACCCTCGCCGCCGCCTGACGCCCCAGCATTATTTCAAGTCCGAGGCCGAAATGGCGGCGCTCTTCGCCGATCTGCCGGAAGCGCTTGAGAACACGGTCGAAATCGCCCGCCGCTGCGCCTTCGCCGCGAAGAAACGCAACCCGATCCTGCCGCGCTTCGCCGATGACGAGGTCGAGGAACTGCGCCGCCAGGCCTGGGACGGGCTCAGGGCCCGGCTTGCCGTCATCCCCCATTCCGCCACGGTCGAGGAATATGAAGACCGCCTGAAGTTCGAACTTGGCATCATCGAACAGATGGGCTTCCCCGGCTATTTCCTGATCGTTGCCGATTTCATCAAATGGGCAAAGGACCATCATATTCCCGTCGGTCCCGGCCGGGGTTCGGGCGCGGGCTCGCTTGTCGCCTATGCGCTCACCATCACCGACCTTGATCCCCTGCGCTATTCGCTGCTGTTCGAACGGTTCCTCAACCCCGAACGGGTCTCGATGCCCGACTTCGACATCGACTTCTGCATGGATCGCCGCGAAGAGGTGATCCAGTACGTTCAGGGCAAGTACGGCCGCGACCGGGTCGGCCAGATCATCACCTTCGGCGCGCTTCTGTCGAAGGCCGCCGTCCGCGACGTGGGCCGGGTCTTGCAGATGCCCTATGGCCAGGTGGATCGCCTGTCGAAACTAATCCCGGTCGAGGGCGTCAAGCCTGTCTCGATCGAGAAGGCGCTCGCCGACGAACCCCGCCTGCGCGAAGCGGCCCGTGCCGAAGAGGTGGTGAAGCGCCTCCTCGATTATGGCCAGCAGATCGAGGGCCTGCTCAGGAACGCCTCGACCCATGCCGCGGGGGTCGTCATCGGCGACCGGCCGCTCGACGAACTGGTTCCGCTCTACCAGGACCCGCGGTCCGACATGCCCGCCACCCAGTTCAACATGAAATGGGTGGAAGCGGCGGGCCTGGTGAAGTTCGACTTCCTCGGGCTGAAGACCCTCACCGTGATCCAGAACGCGGTCGACCTGATCCGGCAGGGCGGGCGGCACCTTCATATCGCGCCCGACGGGCGCCAGCTCTACGCGCCGCCCGAAAGCGCGGTTGACGAGATCAACGCGATCCCGCTCGACGACAAGCCGACATACGACCTCTATTCCGCTGCCAGGACGGTTGCCGTCTTCCAGGTGGAAAGCACCGGCATGATGGATGCGCTCCGGCGCATGAAGCCCACCTGCATCGAGGATATCGTGGCCCTTGTGGCGCTTTACCGCCCGGGGCCGATGGAGAACATTCCCACCTATTGCGAGGTCAAGAACGGCCTGCGCCCGCTGGAATCGATCCACCCGACCATCGACCACATCCTGGAAGAGACGCAAGGAATCATCGTCTATCAGGAACAGGTGATGGAGATCGCCAAGGTCATGGCGGGCTATTCGCTCGGCGGCGCCGACCTTCTGCGCCGCGCGATGGGCAAGAAGATCAAGGAGGAGATGGACAAGGAGCGCCCGAAATTCATCGAGGGTGCCAAGAAGACCCATGACGTGCCCGCGAAGAAGGCAGGCGAGGTCTTCGATCTTCTTGAGAAATTCGCCAACTACGGTTTCAACAAATCCCATGCGGCGGCTTACGCCGTGGTCAGCTATCAGACTGCCTGGCTGAAGGCCAACCACCCGGTCGAATTCATGGCCGCGGTGATGAACTGCGACATCCACCTCACCGACAAGCTCGCCATCTACAAGCGCGAGGTCGATCAGATGGGGATCGAGACGGTGGCGCCCTGCGTCAACCGCTCGCTCGCCACCTTCACCGTGCGCGATGGGCGGCTCGTCTATGCGCTGGGCGCCCTGAAGAACGTGGGCGTCGAGGCAATGAAGATGATCGTTGCCGCGCGGGCAACGGAGAGGGGCGAGAAACCCTTCGTCACGCTTTTCGATTTCGCCCGCCGCGTCGATCTGAAGCGTCTCGGCAAGCGGCCCCTGGAAATGCTCGCCCGCGCCGGCGCCTTCGACGTGCTCGATCCCAACCGCAAGCGCGTCTTCGAAAGCCTCGACGCGCTCGCCGCCTATTCGGCGGCCATCCACGAACAATCGGGATCGGCCCAGGTCTCGCTTTTCGGCGAGGCGGGGGACGATCTGCCCGAACCTCGGCTGGCGGTGACGGACGACTGGCTGCCGGTGGAACGTCTGGCCGAGGAACATCAGGCGGTGGGCTTCTATCTCTCGGGCCATCCGCTGGACGACTACCTGCCCGCGCTTCGCCGCAGGCAGGTGATGACGCTCGCTGAACTGACGGCAGCGGCCGAACGCGGGCCGATGGTCGCCAAGATCGCGGGCACCGTCTCGGCCCGCCAGGAAAGGAAATCGGCCAAGGGCAACCGCTTCGCCTTCGTTTCGCTCTCCGACCCGACCGGGCTTTACGAGGTCACGGTCTTTTCCGACACGCTCGAGGCCGCGCGCCAGCATCTGGAACCCGGGCTCGCCGTGGTCCTGACCGTCGAGGCGAACCTCGAAGGCGAAACGCTGAAGCTTCTCGCCCGCGCGGCACAACCGATCGATTCCGTCGCCGCCGATGCAGGAGCGCTGGGCCTGCGCATCCATGTCGATACCGCCGATGCGGTTGCTTCGGTCGCCGGACTTCTCGCCCGCATGGCCGCCGAGATGAAGGGCCGCGCCAAACCCGGCGCCATCAGTTTTCTTGTCGCCGACCGCGACACCGGCGCCGAGGTCGAGATTTCGGCGGGCCGCGAATTCCCGGTCAATCCCCAGATCAAGGGCGCGATCAAGTCGATGCAGGGGGTGGCGCTGGTGGAGGAGGTCTGATCCGGCCCACCCGTCGAGGAATCGTCGTGAAGGTTTCTCGGCCGCGCCTCAGGCCGCCTTCTCGAACCGCGCAGGCAGGTCACCCAACCGTTTCGCCTCGTCGATCATCGCACCCACATCCGCGTCGAGCGCCGCCGCAAGCTGCGCGAAGCTTTCGATCACGAAATAGACCGGCTGCACGATGTCGATCCGGTAGGGCGTGCGGAAGATGGTCATCAGATCGAAGGGCAACATCTCGGCCTTGCCGGACATGGCATGCGCCGCCTCCGACGGCGAAGAGGCGATGCCCGCGCCGTAGCCGCGCAAGCCGTCCGCCGTGCGGATCATGCCGAATTCGACCGTGAACCAGAACAGCCGGAACATCCGCCAGCTGTAGGCCTTGCCAAGCGTCTTCGCCTTTGTGCCGAACCGTTCGATGAAGGCGGCATAGTCGGGGTCGGTCAAGAGCGGGCAATGGCCGAAGACCTCGTGGAAGATGTCGGGCTCCTCGATATAGTCCATCTCTTCGCGCCGACGCAGGAAGGTCGCCACGGGGAATTTCTTCTGCGACAGGAGGTCGAAGAACTGCGACGGCGGGATGATCGCGGGCACGCCCACGACGCCCGCGCCGGTCAGGCGGCCAAGCCGCGCATCCACGTCGCGGATCTGCGGCACCCGCGCCGCGTTCAGGCCGAGCTTGGTGATGCCCTCCAGATAGGCGGGCACCATCTTGTCCTGAAGAAAGGCGACCTGGCGGGCAAAAAGCTCTCCCCAGACCGCATCCTCCTCGGGGGAGTAGGAGAAAGTGCCATCCGGCCCGGCCTGTTTTGATGCATATCCCGCCATCTTCGCCTCCTGCCTGTGACGCAATTCATCTTGCCACGAACGGGCCGGAAATTCCTTTCAATCCTGCCGGGTTTGTGGGAGATTTAGAGAGAAATTGCCGATAGTGGACCTAATATGGAAATTTCCCCTCAAGAATTGTCGATCCTGCGGGAAATACAGCGCGACGCCGCCCTGTCGCTCGCGGAGCTTTCCGCGCGCACCGGCATCGCGCAATCGACCCTCTGGCGCAAGCTGAACGAGATGGAGGCGGCGGGGGTGATCCGCGCCCGCGTGGCACTGCTCGATCCGGGCAAGGTGGGGGCGAAACTCTGTGTCCTTGCCCAGATCAGCCTGATGGACCATTCCGAGGCCTGCGTCACCGGTTTCACCCAGCTTGTCCGCCGCCTGCCCGAAGTGCTCGAATGCCATTCGGTCTCGGGCCAGGCCGATTACATGCTCAAGGTCCGCACCCGCGATGTCGAGGCCTACGAGGCCTTCATGTCGCACCATCTTCTGCGTTCGGGCTTCGTGCGTGCCATCCAGTCGAGCTTCGTCCTGAAGGAGATCAAGGCCACCACCGCCCTGCCGCTTGGCTGAGGGAACCACTGGCGCAAGGGCGCGATGCCGCTAGACTGGGCAAAAGTGCGAGGTCCAACATGTGGTTCGGTCTGCGGTTGCTTGCGGTCATTCTGGCGGTTCTGGGGGCGGGGATAGTTCTGATGCGCTTGCTTTTCGGCCTGCCGGGGTTGGACGGGCGCACCGCGAGCAGGGTTCTGCCGGTCTCGGATGAAAGCGAGCTCGCGCGCCAGATCGGACCGCTTTCCGCCGCCCATCCGGGCCTTTCCGGGATCGTGCCGCTGCATTCCGGGGCAGAGGCCTTTGCCGCCCGCATCCTTCTGGCCCGCGCCGCTCGCCGCTCGATCGACGCGCAATATTACATCTGGCAGAATGACATTACCGGGATCCGCCTGCTGGAGGAGATGAAGGCCGCCGCCCTACGCGGCGTCCGCGTCCGGCTGCTGGTCGACGACAATGGCACTCCGGCGCTCGATGCCGAACTCGCCGCCCTGAACGCGCTGCCGACCTTCGAGGTCCGCATCTTCAACCCGTTCAACCTGCGCAATCCCCGGCTTCTGGCCTACACGTTCGACTTCTTCCGGCTGAACCGGCGGATGCACAACAAATCCTTCACCGTCGATGGCGTCACCACGATCATCGGCGGCCGCAATGTCGGCGACATCTATTTCGCCCGGGCGGCGGAATCGCAATATTCCGACCTCGACCTTCTGGCGGTGGGCCATGTGGTGCCCGATGTCGGTGCCGAGTTCGATGCCTATTGGAACAGCGCCTCGGCCTATCCCCATGAACGGCTGGTCGATCCACCGGCCGAGGGCATTGCCCGCTTCGACGCGCGCATGACCGAGGTCCGCGCCGATCCGGGCAACGCACAATATGCCGCCGCCGTCGCCTCGACGCCGCTGGTGAAATCGCTGATGGCCGGGACGCTCAGTTTCGACTGGGCCGAGACCATCCTCGTCGCCGACGATCCGGCCAAGGGGCTCGGTCGGGTGCCGCGCGAACAGCTTCTGGCCGGGCGCCTGTCGCCCATCGTCTCGGAAGCTGCCGAAAGCATCGACCTGATCTCCGCCTATTTCGTTCCCGGCACCCGCGGGTCGGACCTTCTGGCAAAGGCCGTTGCGCGCGGCATCCGGGTCCGCACGCTGACGAATTCGCTCGAGGCGACCGACGTGATCCCGGTCCATGCCTCCTATACCAAATACCGCAAGGGGCTCTTGAAGGCGGGGGTGGAGCTTTACGAGCTTCGGGCCAACCCCGGTTCGCACGAAACCGCCGCGCGCCTCGGCATCCTCGGCAGCAAGGCCGCGAGCCTTCATGCCAAGACCTTCACCATCGACGGCAAGGAAGTGTTCGTGGGGTCGTTCAACTTCGACCCGCGCTCGCTTCTCCTGAATTGCGAGATGGGGTTTCTGGTGAAAAGCCCGCGCCTCGCCGCCCTGATGAAGCGCCGCTTCGAGGAAGACCTGACCGATGCGGCCTGGCGGGTGAGCTGGGAAAAGGGGCGCGGGCTCGAATGGTCGGGCCGGGCCGCGGACGGTAGCCCCGAGGTGGCGACGCACGAACCGGGCGCGACCTTGATGAACCGGCTCGCGCTGACGGTGATGGGCTGGCTGCCCATCGAATGGCTGATGTGACGTCTCTGCCGACTGCCTACCAGTGCGGCGGCTTCTGATCGGCAAGCGGGATGGTGCCCGTCGCCATCGCCTCGGCCTCTGCCGCCCGTTCCATCAGCATCGCGACGCGCCGTGTCAGCGCGTCGATCTCGCGCGACTGGCGGGCGACGACTTCTGACAGATCCTCGATCGTGCGCGTCAGATGGGCGAGAGTCTCCTCGGCCTTGTCGAGCCTTTCGTTACTCATGGGGCGGGACCTTTCTGTCGGGACGGTGTCGGGACGGATGCGGGACGGAAGCGGGACGCGGGCCAGACGGCTTGTCGCGCCTTGCCCCATCCGTTACACCCGCGCGCGACGGATTGTGAAGGGCGTCTCGATGGCCAAGGACAGACAGGAACGCCGCCCGCGCGCGGAGACGCCGAAAGGCTTCCGCGATTATTTCGGCGCGGAGGTGAGCGAACGCAAGGCGATGCTCGACCGGATCGCCGAGGTCTATCACCTTTATGGCTTCGATCCTTTGGAGACGTCGGCGGTCGAAACCGTTGAAGCGCTTGGGAAATTCCTGCCCGACGTCGACCGTCCGAACGAAGGGGTCTTCGCCTGGCAGGACGAGGACAAGGACTGGCTGGCGCTCCGCTACGACCTGACCGCGCCTCTGGCGCGGGTCGCGGCGCAGTATCGGAACGACCTGCCCACGCCCTACCGCCGCTATGCGATGGGCCCGGTCTGGCGCAACGAAAAGCCGGGGCCGGGGCGGTTTCGCCAGTTCTATCAATGCGATGCCGATACGGTTGGCACCGGATCGGTCGCGGCGGATGCCGAGATTTGCGCGATGTTGGCGGACGCGCTGGAAGCCGTCGGCATCCCACGCGGCGATTATGTGGTGAAGGTCAACAACCGCAAGGTCCTGAACGGGGTGATGGAGGTCGCAGGAGTTCTCGACCCCGCCGACCCCGAGAAATTCGCCCATGAGCGCGGCATCGTCCTGCGGGCCATCGACAAGATCGACCGGCTGGGGCCGGAGGGCGTGCGGGCGCTGCTCGGCGAAGGCCGCACGGACGAAAGCGGCGATTTCACCAAGGGCGCGGGGCTTTCGATGGAACAGGCCGAGGTGGTGATGGGGTTCACCACCGCAAGGTGCGACAGCGGAGCCGAGACGGTCGCGCGCCTAAGGGAACTGACCGGGGCCTCGATGCTGGGCGCCGAGGGCGTGCAAGAGCTTGAAATGATTGCGGACCTTCTGGATCGCCAGGGCTACGGCCCTGACCGCATCGTCATCGACCCCGGCGTTGTCCGGGGTCTCGGCTACTACACCGGTCCGGTCTTCGAGGCCGAACTCACCTTCGAGATCCTCGACGAAAAGGGCCGCAAGCGGCAGTTCGGCTCGGTCGCGGGCGGCGGGCGCTATGATGACCTCGTGAAGCGCTTCACGGGTCAGGCGGTGCCGGCGACCGGCGTATCGATCGGGGTTGACCGGCTTCTGGCCGCGCTCAGGGCCAAGGGACGGACGGGCACTGATGCCACCGGGCCGGTGATCGTGACGGTGATGGACCGGGACCGGATGGCCGACTATCAGGCGATGGCAACGGAATTGCGCCGCGCCGGTATCCGCGCCGAGGTCTATCT
>JAWKWX010000008.1:0-153059 GCA_041397305.1 Paracoccaceae bacterium
ACAACCGGCCGTCGAGCCCGTGCCTGAGGCACCGTCCGCCGAGCCGGAAGCAGCGCCAGAAACCACGGAAGGCGCCGAGGCGCCGTCCGCCGAGGATCTCGAAAAGGCGCTGAGTGAAGAGCCGGGCGAGGCTGCGGGCGAATCTTCTGCCGCGCCTGCTGCCGAACCGGCTGCTGAGCCCGAAGCCGAACCTGCACCGGGCGAGGTGCCCGCAGCGGAAGCCCCGGCTGACACGGAGCCCGCCGCTGAGGCGCCGGCCGAGGATACATCGTCCGGAACCGAGGCGACGCCCTCTGCCGAGGATCTCGAAAGGGCGCTGGCCGAGCAGTCCGGCGAGAGCGGTGAAGCGCCCTCCGACGCTGCCGAGTTGCCGGTGGTGACGCCCGCGACGGCCGATATCGTCGAGGAACTCGCGGCCGACGGCAACCTGCCCTCGACCGAGGTGGTGCCGGACCTGCCGGTCCAGCCCGAGGCGGAAACCGGCGAGGCGCCGGTTGCGGAGGCGGCGCAGGTTCTGACCGAAGCCGCAGACGGCACGGAGGCTGGCTCTGCCACCGCGGAAGTGCCCGCCGAAGCCGTGACCCAGGTCACCGAAGAGGAGGTGACAGCCGACACGGCCCGCTCGTCGTCGGAGGACTTCGGCAACAAGGTGAACGAGGCTGCCGGTGCCACCAAGGCCGCGAAGGTCGCCCGACCGAAGGTGGTCGAGCGCAAGAAGGGCCTTTCGGATACCGAAAAACTCCTCCTCCTCGGCGCCGGGGCGCTGGTCGTCGGGGCGATCCTTTCGAACAACCGCAAGGTCGAGATGAACTCGGGTGACCGGGTGATCGTCAGCCGCGATGGTCAGTATTATGTGCTGAAGGATGACGATGCGCTGCTGCGCCAGCCCGGTTCGAAAGTGCGGACCGAAACCTTCCGCGACGGCTCGACCCGGACGACCGTGACCCGGCCCGACGGCAGCCGGATCGTGACGATCCGCGATGCCGAACAGCGCGTCCTGCGCCGGGTCCATGTGGCGCCGGACGGCCGCGAGACGCTTCTGATCGACGATCTGGCAACCTACGAGCCGGTCGTGGTGACGAAACTGCCCAAGAACCGTCCGAGGCCCGTCGACGTGACGACCGCCGACGAAGAGGCGCTGCGCGCGGCACTGGCCACGCAAAGCGAAGCGGGCCGCCGCTTCAGCCTGTCACAGGTCCGCAATATCTGGGAAGTGCGCTCGCTGGTGCCGGTGATCGACCTCGACACGATCACGTTCGAAAGCGGGTCGGCCGCGATCCGGCCCGACCAGGCCAAGGCGCTGGCGGGGCTGGGCAAGCTCATCCAGTCCTATATCCGCAAGGATCCGTCGGAGGTCTTCCTGATCGAGGGCCATACCGACGCGGTCGGCAGCGCCGCCTACAACCTCGCCCTGTCCGACCGCCGGGCGGAATCGGTCGCACTCGCGCTCACCGAATATTTCGGCATCCCGCCGGAAAACATGGTGGTGCAGGGCTATGGCGAGGAATTCCTGAAGGTCGCCTCCCAGGGTGACGAACGCGCCAACCGGCGCGCAAGTGTCCGGCGGATCACCTCGCTTCTGCGCTGACAATCTGTCCTGACGCGGCCGGGCGGCCCTTTCGGGGGCCGCCCTTCCTATGCGCAGGCTTCGGGTCGCGTGGGCTCGGTCGTTGGGGCAGGGTGGCCCGGTGAAAGGAGCCATCCATGAACCTACGTTTCGAACCGATCCCGACCGCCGATGTCCGCGCGATCCGCGCCGGTGGTCCCGACGCCAACGGCATGCCCGCAGAGCGCGGCTTCATCTCCGCAGGGCGGGGCGAGCCCTGCCGCCATTGCCTGAACCAGGTGCCGGAGGGGCGGGAATTCCTGATCCTCGCCCACCGGCCTTTTCCGGCCCTGCAACCCTATGCCGAATGCGGGCCGATCTTCCTCTGCGCCGACGATTGCCCGGCCTGGGAGGGGGATGGCGTGCCGCCGATCCTGACCATGTCGGAGGATTACCTCCTGAAAGGCTACCGGGCGAACCACCGGATCTTCTACGGCACCGGCAAGGTGGTGCCGCGCGCCGAGGTCAGCGCCTATGCCGAAACGCTTCTGGCCGATCCGGATGTGGCCTATGTCGATGTGCGGTCCGCCCGGAACAATTGCTTCCAGCTGCGCATCCGTCGAGGCAATTGACATAGGTCAAGGGATGGCCGGGGGAAATCGGCTAGACGGAACGGGCCGGGAGATCGCTCCCTTCGCCGCGTCGCGGCGGCCGTTGATCGCCCGGTTCCGGTCAGGCTTCTTCCCTTCCGCCTGGCCGTTTCCTTCGCTGCGGGCGCAAGCCCGCAGCGCCTTTCTCACAAAAGCCCCTGTGCCGCGATCATCAGCGCGCCCATGGCGAGCGGATAGGCGCCGTCGACCAGCGCCGCGCCGGGTGCCTTCTGGCTGAAGAGGCCGCCTGCGAACTGCAGCACACCCAATGCGAAGATCGCGGCAAGTGCCGTCCACAGATCGTTCCGGACCGCTGTCAGCCCCACCACAAGCGCCAGCAGGAACGTGCCTGCAAGCTGCGCCAGCATGGCGGCAATGGGCGGTCGCGCGGGCGGCGAGATATTGTGGCTGCCCGCCGCCCAGATGCGCCCGAAGAGCGGGCCGAACCAGGCCATGCCGAGCGCGAAGGCCGCAGCCCAACCCAAGAGAACCGCGGGCCAGTTGATGCCTGTGTCCATTCCCGCCTCCTATGCCGCGATCTGGCCAAGCACGTCGAGGATCCGGCCCCAGCCCGCCTCATGATTGTCGCGCGATTCATCGTTCGGGAAGCGGACATGGGTCAGCGTTATCCGCGTTGCCGCTGCCTCGCCCGCCGTTTCGGGCACGAGGTCGATCGTCACCTCGCTGCCATCGGCGGAGAAGGGCGATTCCCAGCCGAAGCGGATGCGGCTGTGCGGGGTGAGTTCGTGATAGGTGCCCGCATGCGGGATGTCGCGCTCCCCCACCCGCATGATCATCGAAAACCGCCCGCCCACCCGGGGATCGGTCGTGCAATCGGTAACCGTGACGCCCTCGGCGGGCAGCATGAACCGCGCGAGCGTTTCGGCCTTCAGCCAGGCGTCATAGATCGCCTTTGCCGGGGCCGCGATCGTGCGGCTGACGGTCAGTCTGAGGTCGCTCATCGTGCTTCTCCTCGGTCAGAACCTCGTTCAGGGCATCGAGCGTGAGCGACCAGACAGAGCGCAGCCGCCCGAACCAGCGGTCAATCTCCCGGACCGGTTCGAGGTCGATCTCGATCAGATGCTCGCGCCAGACGGTGCGGCGGTGAACGAGACCGGCGGCTTCGAGGACCTTGATGTGCTTGGACACGGCGTTGAGGCTCATGTCGAAGCGCCTGGCGATGTCCGTCACCCGCAGCGCGCCCTCCTGCGCCAGAAAGGTCAGGATCGCGCGCCGCGTCGGGTCGGACGCCGCCTTCAGGATTTCCGTCAGCGAATCGTCGGTTCGTTCAACCATATGGTGGAATTAACCCTTGCGACGCCATCAGTCAACTGCTTGGGTGAATGATGGATCAGCGTTGCTTTGCCATCAGCCTATCCAGCCGCGCTGCCTCGATCTCGGTCCCGTATGGCGTGTTCAGGATGAACATGCCCGATCCCACCATCCCGTGCCCGTCGCGGGCGGGGGGGAAGCGCAGTTCGTGGTTCAGGACCTTCGGGAAGCTGCAGGCGGCAAGGGCGGTCACCAGCGGCCTGTGCCGCCCGTCGGTCAGGATCGGATACCAGAGCGCGATGGTGCCGACGTTCCATTTGCGGTGGATGGCGGCGATGCGCTTGGGGATCGTCTCATAATCCGCCTTCACCTCCCAGGACGGGTCGATCAGCATCAGACCCCGGCGCGGCTCGGGCGGGGTGAGGGCAAGCGCCATGTCCATCCCGTCGGCCTTCCGGCAGGCCACCGGCCAGGGCAGCATCGCCGCAAGCAGGGCCCCATGTTCCTGCGGATGCAGTTCGCAGACCGTGGCCCGGTCGTCGGGCCGCAGGAGATGGGCGGCGACCAGCGGCGAGCCGGGGTAGGCGCGCGGCCCGTGGTCGCGGCGCACCGCTGCCAGCACGCGGGCATAGGGGTGATCGGGCGGAAACCAGCCTTTCGCCTCTGCCAGCGCGATCCCCGCTGCCGCCTCGCCGGTCTTGGCGGCCTCCGCGCTGCCCAGATCGTACAGCCCGCGTCCGCCATGCGTCTCGATATAGCTGAAGGGTTTTTCCTTCTTCCCCAGATAGCCGAGCATCACGGCAAGCAGCGCGTGCTTGTGCACATCCGCCATGTTTCCAGCGTGATAGGCATGCTGATAGGAAAGCATCGTCCCTCCGAACCTCTGGCCGGGGAGGCGGGATCAGCGATCCGGCGTTTCCCAGTCGGCGGGGGGCACATTGCGCCGTCTGAGCCGAATGGCAAGCCCGAGCGCCACGCCGACGCCGATTGCCACCGTCAGGTCGACGAGAAGGGTCAGGACCATGGTCAGCCCCAGCAGCACCTTGTCGGACGTTCTGAGCCGCAGATAGTGCGGCCAGTGATGCGGCTCGCTCATGTTCCAGGCGGTCAGCATCAGAAGGGCGGCAAGGGCAGGCAGCGCCATATGGCTGACCAGCGGCCCGGCGATCAGAAGGCACAGCAGCAGGACAAGGGCATGGATCATCCCCGCCACCGGCGTCTCGGCGCCCGCGCGGATGCTGGTCGCGGTCCGTGCGATGGCGCCGGTCGCGGGCAGCCCCGCGACGAGTGCGGAGGCGAGGTTGGCCCAGCCTTGCGCGCGAAGTTCGGCATTCGGGCGATGGCGGCTCTGATGCATCCGGTCGGCGACCATGGCCGACAGGAGCGATTCAACGCCTGCCAGAAAGGCGATCACGAGGGCCGAGGGAAAAAGCGCCACAAGGGTCTGCGGCGAAAGGTCGGGCAGTCCCGGCATGGGAAGCCGGTCGGGCAAGGCGCCAAAGCGGCTTTGCAACGTCTCGACCGGCAGGGCGAACGCCCAGACGAGCGCCGAGGTCAGGCCAACGGCCACGATCAGGCCGGGGCCGCGCGGGAAAATCCGGCGCAAGAGGATGATCAGGACGAGCGTCGCGATCCCGGTCCCGAGCGCCCAGGGGTTCACCGATCCGCGCGCGGCCCAGAGGACGGGCAGCTTTTCCAGGAAGTCCGCGGGCATGTGGTTGAGGCCAAGGCCAAGGAAATCGGCGATCTGGCTGGTGGCGATGATCAGCGCGATCCCGATGGTAAAGCCGTTCACCACCGGTTCGGGGATATACTGGATCAGATTGCCCGCCCGCAGATAACCGGCGCACAAGAGGATCAGCCCCGCCATGAAGGTTGCCGTCACCAGCCCGCCGTAACCATGTTCGGCAATGACCGCAAAGACCACGACGATGAAGGCGCCGGTCGGCCCGCCGACCTGCACCCGGCTGCCGCCGAGCGCCGAAATGAGAAAGCCCGCGACGATCGCCGTGATCAGCCCGTCGGCGGGTGTCGCGCCCGAGGCGATGGCGATCGCAAGGCTGAGAGGCAGGGCCACCATCGCGACCGTGAGGCCGGCGATGAGGTCGGCCCGGAACGTGCCGATACTGTAGCCGGGAAGCGTGTCAAGAAGAGCGGGGCGCACGTTTGACCTGAGCGAGGAGATTGCGCGCACAGTTCCATGTTTGCCGAAGGTTGAAAAGGGGTCCTTGAGGGCGGGGCCGCCGCAAACAGGAAGGGCCCCTGCAGGGGCCCCGTCTTTCCGTCTGTCGCGACCTTACTTCGGCGCGATCATCATCACCATCTGGCGGCCTTCAAGCTTCGGCATCTGCTCGATCTTGCCGGTCTCGGCCACGTCTGCCGCCACCCGGTTCAGAAGCTCCAGTCCCAGCTCCTGGTGCGCCATCTCGCGTCCGCGGAACCGCAGCGTGATCTTCACCTTGTCGCCTTCGTCAAGGAACTTGTGCACGGAGCGCATCTTGACCTCATAGTCATGCGTGTCGGTGCCCGGGCGGAACTTGATTTCCTTGATCTCGATGATTTTCTGTTTCTTGCGCGCCTCGGCCTCGCGCTTCTGGGTCTCGTATTTGTACTTGCCGAAATCCATGATCTTGCAGACCGGCGGTTCGGCATTGGGCGAGATCTCCACAAGATCGAGCCCGGCCTCCTCGGCCAGTTGCATGGCCTTGAACGGGGTCACGACCCCGACATTCTCGCCATCCGCGCCGATGAGGCGGATTTCGGGTGCGCGGATACGTTCGTTCACGCGGGGTCCCGTGTCGCGTTGCGGCGGGGCGTTGTGCGGTCTGCGGGCTATGGCGGCGTTCCTTCTTTTGTTGCCGATGAAGTGCGCGGAAAATAGACGTGCGCGCTGCCGCTTTCAACCCGGATTCCGAGCGCCCGTTTCGGGGCAATTCCCTTTCCAAACAGGCGATTTTCTGTCATAGCGGGCGCGCAGCGCGCGAGAAGGACAGAAGAGCGCGCAACTTTGGGAAGGATTCATCATGAACAGAAACGTCATCATTGCGCTGATCATCGCCATCCTCGCCGGCGGCGGTTACTGGTACTACACCGGCCAGCAGCGCGCCGCCGAAGAGGCTGCGGCAGCAGCGCAGGCGGCCGAAGAAGCCGCCGCAGCCGCGAAGAAGGCCGAGGAAGAGGCTGCCGCGAAGGCCGCCGAAGAGGCCGCCGCCGCGACGAAAGCCGCCGAGGAAGCCGCCGCCAAGGCCGCCGAGGAAGCCGCCGCCGCAGCTGCAGCGACCACGACCGAAACCACGACCGAGGCCCCGGCATTCGACGCCGACGCGCTGATCGCCTCGATCGACGGCTCGACGCTTGACGATGCGACCAAGACGACGCTCAAGGCGGCCGTCGAAGCCGCCCGCGCCAACCCGGCGCTGGTGCAGGCCACGATCGATCAGGTCAAGGCCGCGCTCGGCCAGTAAAACCGGTCAGACATGCGAAACCGCGCTGGGCGACCGGCGCGGTTTTCTGTTGCCGGACGTCCGGTGCCAGAATAATTCGCGAGAAAAGTGCGCGCCCGGCCCGGGCGACAGATCAGATTCCGTCGCCGACGAAGGCCTTCTCGACCACATATTCCTTCGGGTCGGAATTCGCCCCCTCGCGCAGCCCGAAACCTTCGAGCACCTCTTTCACATCGAGGTTGAAGGCGAGCGACCCGCAGACCATCGCCCGATCGCTCTCGGGGTTCATCGGCGCGATGCCATAATGGTCAAAGATCTTGCCGCTTTCGAGATTGTCGGTGATCCGGCCCATCAGAGGGCTCTCTTCCCGCGTTGTGGTCGGATAGTAGCGCAGCTTGTCCCCCACCAGTTCGCCGATCAGCGGATCGTCCTTGAGGCTTTCCACCAGCTGGCTGCCGTATTCCAGCTCCGCCACGGTCCGGCAGGTATGGAGCATGTAGACTTCTTCATACTTTTCATAGGTTTCCGGCTCGCGCATCAGGCTTGCGAAAGGCGCGATCCCGGTGCCGGTCGCGAGGAACCACAGCCTTTTGCCCGGCAGAAGCGCGTCGTGGACGAGCGTGCCCACGGGCTTTGGCCTGAGGATGATCTCATCCCCCGGCTGGATGTGCTGAAGCTTCGAGGTCAAAGGCCCGTCCGGCACCTTGATCGAATAGAATTCCAGTTCCTCGTCCCAGGAGGGTGAGGCGATCGAATAGGCGCGCAGCAGCGGTTTGCCATTGTCGCCCAGAAGCCCGATCATCACGAACTCTCCCGAGCGGAAGCGCAAGGACTGCGGCCGCGTCACGCGGAAGGAAAACAGCCGGTCGGTCCAGTGTCTGACCGAGGTCACGGTCTGCGCATCGGGCAGGGTTTTCGGGGCGGGGGCCGGAGTGGTGGTCGCGGCGAGATCGTTCACGGTATGCCTCGGGAATTTGTTTGTGCGGAAACGAACGCGGGGCCGTTGCCCGGCTTTTACACGGAAAACCTCTCGGGTGAAAGGCGACTCAGGCGCGCAGGCGGGTCCGGTAGTCGTGTGCCTGCCAGTCGGCACGGTAAAGCCACTGCTCGGCGGTCTGTCGCGCGGCCAGATCGTCGCTGATCTCGACCTCGTCGAACCCCGACCGGCGCGCCATCGCATACTGGTCGGCGATCACATGGCCCGCGGCGCGCAGCCGCCCCTTGTAGCCCGCCGCCCGCAGATGGCGCGCGAGCGTGAAGCCGCGCCCGTCCGAAAAGGCCGGGAAAGCCACGCGCACAAGCTCGGCGCCGGTCACGTCGGGCAAGGCCTCTGGCCGCGTATCCGAAGCGATCTCGACGATGCGGTCGCCCGTGTAATCCTCGGCATGAAAGCCGTCGTCGCGCACGATCACGCTCATGCAACATTCTCCTTCAGCGCGGCGGCCTCGGCCTCGGCCGCAGGCAGCGGCCCGCGCACGACCTTGCCGTCGATGATATGAATACCGCATTCCACCTTGCCCTGGCCGCGCCAGCGGCCCGCGCGCGGGTCCTCGCCCTCGGCCACGGGACTGGTGCAGGGGGCGCAGCCGATGGACGGATAGCCTTTGGCGACGAGCGGATGGCGGGGCAGGCGGTTGTTGACGATATAGTCCTGAAGATCCTCGCGCCCCCAATGGGCGAGCGGATTGACCTTCAGCCGCTTGCCTTCCTCGTTCTCGAAGAAGTCGAGCGCCGCGCGGGTCGACGCCTGGAAGCGTTTGCGCCCGGTGATCCAGCCGTCGAAGCCCTTGAGCGCGCGTTCCAGCGGCACCACCTTGCGGATATGGCAGCAGGCGTCGGTGGAGAACTGGTGAAGCGTGCCGTCGGGATCCTCGAAATCCGTGTCCCGCCGGTCGGCGCGGATCGTGCGGATGTCGGTCAGGTTCAGCTTGTCCGCGAGTTCCCGCTGATAGGCGAGCGTTTCGGGGAAGAGCATCTGCGTGTCGATGAACAGGACCGGCGTCTGCGGCGCGATGACCGAGACGAGATGCAGAAGCACGACCGATTCCGCCCCGAAGGAGGAGACGAGCGCCAATTGCCCGACCTCGGGATCATGGAGCGCGCGCTCAAGCACCGCCGTCGCCGAATGATGGCGGTAGCGGTCGTTGAGAGACGCGACCCTCGCGTCGAGATCGCCGAGATCAAGCGGCATCGCGTTCCGCCTCTGCCGGATAGAGCGCGGCCTTGAACGGCTCCGGCCCGAGGCGCCGGAAGCTGTCGATGAAGGTTTCGGCCTTGCTGGTCCGGACCTCGAGATAGGCGCGCAGAAGCCGCTCGATGGCGGGAACCACCTGATCATAGGCAAAGCCGGGGCCGACCTTGTCGCCGATCTCTGCCTTCTCGGTCGCGTCGCCGCCGAGCGTGATCTGGTAGTTCTCGACCCCCGCGCGGTCGAGGCCGAGGATGCCGATATGGCCGACATGATGGTGCCCGCAGGCATTGATGCAGCCGGATATCTTGATCTTGAGCTGGCCGATCTCCTCCTCAAGGCCGATGGCCTTGAAATGGGTGGAGATCTCCTGCGCGACCGGGATCGAGCGGGCGGTGGCAAGCGCGCAATAGTCCATGCCGGGGCAGGCGATGATGTCCGACACAAGCCCGATGTTGGCGGTCGCCAGAGCTTCGGTCTTCAGCGCCGCATGAAGGGCGGGCAGGTCGGACTTGTGGACATGCGGCAGCACGACATTCTGCTCGTGGCTGATCCTGAGTTCGCCATGGCCGTATTTCTCGGCAAGGTCGGCCAGAAGCCGCATCTGCGCCGAGGTCGCGTCGCCCGGCGTGGTGCCATGCGCTTTCAGCGACACGGTGACGATCGCATGGCCCGGCGCCCGGTGGGGGGCGAGGTTGGTGTCGGTCCAGGCGCGGAAGACCGGATCCTCGGCGCGCGCCGCCTCGAATGCGTCGTCGGGCGCGTTGCGGAAAGCAGGGGGCGCGAACTGCGCCTCGATTTCCTTCAGAAGCGTCTGGTCGATGCCGTTGAATTCCGGCCGGATGGCGCGGAACCTTTGCTCGACCGCGTCGCGGAAGGCTTCCATGCCGTTCTCGAACACGGTGATCTTGATGCGGGCCTTGTACTTGTTGTCGCGGCGCCCCCAGAGATTGTAGACCGAGACGATGGCTTCGAGGTAGGGCAGCAGGTCTTCCTTCTTCACGAAGGGGCGGATCACCTGGCCGATCATCGGCGTCCGGCCAAGGCCGCCGCCCACGATCACCTCGTAGCCCACCTGGCCAGACCCGCCGCGCACGGTGCGCAGACCAATGTCATGGGCCTTGACCACCGCGCGGTCATTCGGGCTGCCGGTCACGCCGATCTTGAACTTCCTCGGCAGGAACTGAAATTCCGGATGGTCGGTCGACCATTGGCGGATCAGTTCCGCGATTGGGCGCGGGTCCTCGATCTCGTCGGCGGCCGCCCCGGCGAAATGATCGGCGGTGACATTGCGGATCGTATTGCCCGAGGTCTGGATCGCATGCATCTGCACATCGGCCAAAGCGTCGATCATGTCGGGCACGTCGGGCAGTTTCGGCCAGTTGTACTGGATGTTCTGGCGCGTGGTGAAATGGCCGTAGCCCTTGTCCCAGCGGTCGGCGATCATCGCAAGCTGGCGCATCTGCGCCGACGACAGCGTGCCATAGGGAATGGCCACGCGCAGCATGTAGGCGTGAAGCTGCAGGTAGAGCCCGTTCATCAGGCGGAGCGGCCGGAATTCATCCTCGGTCAGCGCGCCCGAAATGCGGCGTTCGACCTGGCCGCGGAACTGCGCGGCGCGGGTGCGGACGAAGGCCTCGTCGAAATCGGAATAGTTATACATGCGCCTTCTCCTGCTTGCCGTGCGCATAGTTCGAAGGGCCGCGCGTGCGGAAGATCTCGCGGAAATGGACAGGCTCGGGCCCGTTCGGACCAGCCTTGGCATCGGCGAGATAGGCGCCGACGATCGTCAGGCGCTGCGCTTCGGCCTTCAGGAGCCGAAGCTGCGCATGCGCCTCGTCCTCGATCAGCTCTGCCTCACGGTGATCGCGGGTCCAGCGGTCGTCGGCGGTCAGATAGACGACATCGCCCTCCAGAAGGGCATTGGCGGTGACGACTTTGGGCGTGAAGGCGCGGGCCATGGCGGAATCCACTGTGATATTTCCGCGTTCAATATAGGAAATTTTCCCATATTCGCGCCAGACACCCCTTGCAGATAAGGACATTCGTTTCGTATCTATGCGCCCGTAGAACCGATGTTTCGGAAAGCATGGGAAAAGCGAATGTCAGTCCGTCTGGATGAGATCGACCGGAAAATCCTTGCCGAGCTGCAGGAGGATGCGAGCCAGTCGCTCGATGAGATCGCCCGCAAGGTGGGCTCGTCGAAGACGCCGGTGTGGAACCGGATCCGCAAGATGAAGGAGGCGGGGGTGATCGGCCGCCAGACCGCGATCCTCGACCCCGAGGCGCTGGGGCTCGAGGCCTGTTTCTTCGTGCTGATCCGCACCTCCGAGCATGAGGCGGAATGGCAGAAGAAGTTCCTGAAAACCCTGAAGGAACGGCCCGAGGTGCTGGAGGCGCACCGGCTGGCGGGCGATATCGACTATATCCTGAAGGTGCGGGTCAAGAACGCGCGGGCCTATGACACGTTCTACCAGGCGCTGATTTCCGAGGTGAGGATCTACAACGTCACGGCGCTTCTCTCGATGGAAGAGATCAAATCGACGACGTTGTTGCCTTTGTGAGCGGGTATTTCGGCCCCTTGGGGGCCGACCCGGGGGCGCTGCCCCCGGACCCCGAGGTATTTGCGCCAAGATGAAGGGGATCAGGTGCCGACCATGAGCCTGTCGAGCCCATGGAAATGATAGAGATTGGCATAGCCCGGCGGCTGAGTGAGTCTGAGGGTCGGGCACCGGTCGAAGAGGAGCGGGAGCGCGATCTGCAGCTCCAGCCGGGCAAGCGGGGCGCCGACGCAGAAATGCAGGCCCGCACCGAAGGCATGGTTGGGCTTCACCGGGCGCGCGGGATCGAAGCGCTGCGGCTCGTCCCAGACATTGGGGTCGCGGTTGGCCGCGCCGAGGAGGAGGCCCACCTCGTCGCCCCGGCGGAAGAGATGGCCGCCGATCTCGACATCTTCATAGGCCCATCTGGTGAACATATGCAGCGGCGGGTCGTGGCGGAGAACTTCCTCGACCGTACCTTCGACCCTGTCGGGGCCAAGCACATCCGCCCCGAAACCGTTCTCCAGCAAGGCCTTGACGCCGTTTCCCAATGTATGGACCGTCGCCTCATGGCCCGCATTGAGAAGCAGGATGCAGGTGGAGATCAGCTCGTCGGTCGAAAGCTTCTCGCCCTCCATCTCGGCGGCGATGAGGCTGGTGATCAGATCGTCGGCGGGCCGGTGGCGACGTTCCTCGACGTATGACCGCATGAAAGCGACGAAGGCTTCGGTCGCCGCCACCGCCGCCTCTTCGGTCTCGCGGGTGCGGCGGGCCTGATACATGCCGACCATGGCGTTCGACCAGGCGAGAAGATCCTCGCCCCTGTCCTCCGGCACGCCCAGAAGGCGGCAGATGATGATGACGGGCAGGTGGGTCGCGAAAGCCTTCAGCAGGTCGAAGTCACCCGCGGGGAAACGGTCGATCAGCGCCTGGCTGACTTCCGCGATCTCGGGGGCGAGGGCCGCGATCCGGCGCGAGGTGAAGGCGCGCAGCACGAGGCCGCGCAGCCTTGTGTGGCGCGGCGGCTCCAGCTCCAGCATCGAATGGGCCTCGACCGCGTAGAAGGGTTTCAGATGGTCGGGGATCGGGCGGCTCTTCTCGGGCGGTATCTCGCGCCCGAACCGCCGGTCGCGGAAGATCGCGCCGGTGACGGCGGCCGAGGTGGTGCAGATCATCCCGTAATCTTGCCAGACGAACAGCGGCCCCGCGGCGCGGGCGCGTTCGTAGAACGGATAGGGATTCTGGACGAAGGCGGGGTCGGTCGGGGATTGGGACAGGGTCTGCATGTCAGGTCTTCCGGAAGGTCAGGATATTCTGCGCGACAAGCACGCCGAGGCCGACGAGGGCGGCGCCCGCCGCCTCGCGCCAGGACCAGCCGCCGCCGAGCGCGAAGAGGATGAGCATCACATAGAAGGGCGTGGCATTGAGATGCAGCGCCGATTGCGCGAGCCCGAGCCGCCCGAGCGCACGGATCCACAGAAGCTGGCTGAGCGCGAGCCCGCCCACCGAGAAGACCGCGAGCGCCCCCCAGGCATGGGCATCAAGCCGCGACCAGTCCGCGCGCGCGGGCCCGAAGAGGCTTGCAGCAAGCGCGGTGACGAGCGCGGCCGCCGTGAGCGTGATCGTGGTGCGGCCCAGGGGCGAGAGCGCGGGAAAGGCGCTGACCGTGAGGCGCGAGGCGAGCGCATAGAGGATCACCGAGGCGAGCATGATCAGCGCGCCGAGGCCGAAGTCGGGCCCGCCCGCCGCCGGGTCGAGGGCCACGCAGCCACCCGCGAGGCTGAGCGCGATCCCGGCCAGAAGGGGGCCCGAGGGGCGGCGGCGGTCCAGCACCGCCTCGATCAGCGCGGCGATGATCGGCATGGTGGTGGAGATGATGGCGACGGTCACGGCACCGGTCATCCCCTGACCGACGACGAGCAAGGCGGCGCCCATCCCCAGAAGCCCGCCGACCGCGATGCCCATCGGCCAGTTGGCCTGAAGCGCCTCTTTCGGATCGAGGCTCAGCCAGATCGGCAGAAGGACGGCCGTCGCCAGCGCCATCCGCGCGGCCGCGAGCGCGAGCGGCGGCAGAAGCGGGATCAGCACATCGGCCGCGGGCAGGCCCGCCGCCCAGACGAGCATCGAGGCCATGCACAGAAGATTGGCGCCAAGCGCGCCCTGTCCGTGATCCGGGCTGAGGCGCACCAGTGTCATGCGTCAGGCCGCCGAGAGCGCCGCGATGATCTGGCCGAAATCGGCGGCCTTCAGGCTCGCCCCGCCGACCAGCGCGCCGTCGACGTTGGGCACGGCGAAGATTTCGGTGGCGTTCGAGGGCTTGACTGACCCGCCATAGAGAAGACGGATGCCGTCCGCCGCGGCGCCAAGCCGCCCGGACAGGGTGGCCCTGAGGAAATCGTGAACCTCGGCGATCTGGTCAAGCGTCGGGGTCCGGCCGGTGCCGATGGCCCAGACCGGTTCATAGGCAATGACGAGACTGGCCGCCGTTGCCCCCTCGGGCACCGATCCGGCAAGCTGGCGGCCGATCACGGCAAGTGTCTCGCCCCGGTCGCGTTCGGCCTCGGTCTCGCCCACGCAGACCACGGCGACAAGCCCCGCCGCCCAGGCGGCAAGCGCCTTGGCCGCGACATCGGCGTCGGTCTCGCCATGATCGGCGCGGCGTTCGGAATGGCCAAGGATCACATGGCTCGCGCCCGCATCGGCAAGCTGCGCGGCCGCGATGTCGCCGGTATGGGCGCCGGAGGCTTTCGCATGGCAGTCCTGACCGCCGATCCGCACCGGGCCGGCACCCGCTGCCCCGACAGCCAGGGCGATCAGTGTCGCGGGCGGGCAGATCAGGATCTCGCAGGCCGCAGTGCCGTGGTCGGTGGCGATCCGGCCGATTTCCTCAAGGCTCGCGCGGGTGCCGTTCATCTTCCAGTTTCCTGCGGCAAGCTTGCGGCGCATCGGGTCCTCCATCGCTGACCGGTTAGCTGTAGCAATCCGTCACGCGCGCGGAAAGGGGCGGAAAGGGGCGGAAAGGGCAAGCGGCCCGCGCGAGCGAGGGCCAGCCGGTCAATTCCGGACCGTCCCGTCAGAGGCATCCCGCCGAAAAGGCGCCAGCGCCGCATGCAACGCGCAAAAAACCGCGCGCGTGAGGCGGCCTTCCCACTCCCTTTTGCAAAGCGCATCGCCTATAGAGGGGCGAGGCAGACGGGACCGATCATGACCGAACGTACCGAAAGCGATAGCCGCAGGCTCCTGCGGCGCCTGCGTGACACGCTGGCAGAGCCCGGCGCCGGTCAGGAGCGTCTGGACCGGATCGTGCGGATCATCGCCTCGTCCATGGGGACGGAAGTCTGCTCGGTCTATCTCTTCCGCGACGACGAGACGCTGGAACTGTGCGCGAGCGAGGGCCTGAAGCGCGAATCCGTCCACAAGACCCGGATGAAGATCGGCGAGGGTCTTGTCGGTCGCGTGGCCAAGACCTCGTCGCCGGTGAATACTGCCAACGCCCCGGCCGAGAAGGGTTTCCGCTACATGCCCGAGACGGGGGAGGAGATCTATTCCTCCTTCCTCGGCGTGCCGATCCAGCGGCTGGGAGAGAAGCTCGGCGTGCTGGTCGTCCAGTCGAAAGAGGCGCGCAGCTTCTCCGATGACGAGATCTACGCGCTCGAGGTCGTGGCCATGGTGGTGGCCGAGATGAGCGAACTTGGCGCCTTCATCGGCGAGGGCGACGCGCTTGCGGCCCCCCACAAACATGCGGTGATGTTCCGCGGCGGCACCGGTCAGGAAGGTGCCGCCGAGGGCCGCGTCTGGCTGCACGAGCCGCGTGTGGTGGTCATCAACCCGGTGGGCGATGATCCAGCCAAGGAAACGGAGCGGCTGAACAAGGCCGTGGCCGATCTGCGCCTGTCGGTCGATGCGATGATCACCACCTCCGACAATGGTGATGCCGAGCAGAGCCAGATCCTGGAAGCCTACCGGATGTTTGCCAATTCCCGCGGCTGGATGCGGCGGATGGAGGAGGATATCGCCCGCGGTCTTTCGGCCGAGGCGGCGGTCGAGAAAGAGCAATCCCAGGCGCGCGCGCGGCTTGAAACCGTGCCCGACCCCTATCTGCGCGACCGGCTGCACGATCTGGACGATCTGTCGAACCGGCTTTTGCGCATCCTCACCGGGCAGGGGCAGGATACCGGCGCCGAGATGCCCGACAATCCGATCCTCGTTGCCCGCAACATCGGCCCGGCGGAGCTTCTGGACTATGGCCGCAAGCTGAAGGGCGTTGTCCTGGAGGAAGGGTCGGTCGGCAGCCATGCGGCCGTGGTGGCGCGGGCGCTCGCGATCCCCCTGGTGATCCATGCCGAAAGGATCACGACCGAGGCGCTGAACGGCGACCATATCCTGGTTGACGGCGATCAGGGCCTGGTGCACCTGCGCCCCGACGAGACCGTCGCGCGCCATTTCCGCGAGAAGATCGCCATGCAGGCGGCGGCGCAAAGCCGCTACGCTGGCCTGCGCGACCAGCCCGCGACAGACAAGTCGGGCACGACCATCTCGCTGCACATGAACGCGGGCCTGATGGCCGATCTTCCCTCGCTTGCCGGATCGGGGGCAGAGGGCGTGGGCCTCTTCCGCACCGAACTGCAGTTCCTGATCCGCAGCCATGTGCCCAAGCGCGGAGAACTGGCCGCGCTTTACGCCCGGGTGATGGAAGCGGCCCACGGCAAGCGCGTGGTATTCCGCACCCTCGACATCGGGTCGGACAAGGTCCTGCCCTACATGAAACGGGTCGAGGAGCCGAACCCGGCAATGGGCTGGCGGGCGATCCGCGTCGGTCTCGACAAGCCTGGCGTGATGCGCATGCAGCTTCAGGCGCTGATCCGCGCGGCTGCCGGACGGCCCCTGACGGTCATGTTCCCCTTCGTGGCCGAAATGTCGGAATTCACCGAAGCCCGCCAGAAACTCCTCGACGAGATCGAGAGCGAGCGTAACCTCGGCCACAAGCTGCCGTCGATCCTTGAAGTGGGGGCCATGCTCGAAACCCCGTCGCTCGCCTTCGCGCCGGAGGCTTTCTTCGAAATGGCCGATTTCATCTCGATCGGCGGCAATGACCTGAAACAGTTCTTCTTCGCCGCCGACCGCGAGAACGAACGGGTCCGCAAGCGCTATGACATGCTGAACACCAGCTTCGTGACCTTCCTTGAGAAGATCGTGGCGCGCTGCGACCGGGCCGGCACGCCCCTGTCGTTCTGCGGCGAGGATGCCGGCCGCCCGGTCGAGGCGCTGTGCCTGGCGGCCATAGGCTTCCGCATGCTGTCGATGCGGCCCGCCTCGATCGGGCCGGTCAAGCATCTGATCCGCCGCGTCGATCTTGGCGAGTTGAAAGCGCTGATGGACCGGACCCGGGCAAGTGGCGCCGACAACCTGCGCCCGGCGGTCATGGACTGGCTCGCCGGTCAGGACGTCTGAGCATCATTGCACATCCTTATGTGTGGCTCTGCCGGGTTGCGAAGGCCGCAGGGCGACATAGTTTTTGCGGTGTCTCTCTGCCATGGAACCGAACATGACCTATCAGCCCCCGAAAGTCTGGACGTGGGATCAGCCCAATGGCGGCGCCTTCGCGTCAACCAACCGCCCCATATCCGGCCCGACCCACGAGCGCGCCCTGCCGGTCGGCGATCATGCGCTGCAGCTCTACTCGCTCGCGACGCCCAATGGCGTGAAAGTCACCGTGATGCTCGAAGAGCTGCTGGAGGCCGGTTACAAGGGCGCGGACTATGACGCCTGGCTGATCGAGATCGGCAAGGGCGACCAGTTCGGGTCGGGCTTTGTCGAGGTGAATCCCAATTCCAAGATCCCCGCGCTTCTCGACCGGTCGGGCGACACGCCGGTCCGGGTGTTCGAAAGCGGCTCGATCCTCGTCTATTTGGCCGAGAAGTTCGGCGCCTTCCTGCCGAAGCAGGGGCCTGCGCGGACCGAAGTGATGAACTGGCTTTTCTGGCAGATGGGCAGCGCCCCCTTCCTGGGCGGCGGGTTCGGGCATTTCTACGTCTATGCGCCTGAAAAGTACGAATATCCGATCAACCG
This sequence comes from Paracoccaceae bacterium, assembly GCA_041397305.1. Classification (GTDB taxonomy): domain Bacteria; phylum Pseudomonadota; class Alphaproteobacteria; order Rhodobacterales; family Rhodobacteraceae; genus TMP-24. The sequence goes on from JAWKWX010000008.1 coordinate 17,709, forward strand.
CTATGCGATGGAAGTGAAGCGCCAGTATGACGTGCTGGACCGCCAGCTGGCCGAGCGGCCCTTCATCGCGGGCGAGGATTATTCCATCGCCGACATGGCGATCTGGCCCTGGTACGGCAATCTGGCACTCGGCCGCTCCTATGGCGATGCGAATGTCTTCCTCGACACCGGCTCCTACAAGCATGTGATGCGCTGGGCCGAGGCAATCGACGCGCGGCCCGCGGTCAAGCGTGGCCGGATGGTGAATCGCAACTGGGGTGACGCCGACATGCAGCTGCCCGAACGCCATTCGGTGGCCGATTTCGACCGATAGGGCAGGGCCTCCTCGGGCGCTTCGCGTCATGTCGTGCGCCCGTTGACGCGCGCACGACATGCGACGAGGAGGCGCCCGGTCAGTTCCCCAGAATGGTCGGCAGCCGCAGCCCCATGTCGCGGGCATGTTTGACCGCGATGTCATAGCCCGCGTCGGCATGGCGCCAGACGCCCGACGCCGGGTCGTTCCACAGCACACGTTCCAGCCGTTTCGCGGCCTCAGGCGTACCGTCGGCGACGATGACGACGCCGGAATGCTGGGAAAAGCCCATGCCGACCCCGCCGCCATGATGGAGCGAGACCCAGGTGGCGCCGCTCGCCGTGTTCACCAATGCATTCAGCAGCGGCCAGTCGCTGACCGCGTCGGAACCATCCTTCATGCTTTCCGTCTCGCGGTTGGGCGAGGCGACGGAGCCCGAGTCCAGATGATCGCGCCCGATCACCACCGGCGCCTTCAGTTCGCCATTCCGCACCATCTCGTTGAACATCAACCCCGCCCTGTGGCGGTCGCCGAGCCCGATCCAGCAGATACGGGCGGGCAGCCCCTGGAAGGCGATGCGCTCGCGCGCCATGTCAAGCCAGCGGTGAAGATGGCCGTTTTCCGGGAAAAGCTTCTTCATCGCCGCGTCGGTCCTGTAGATATCCTCCGGATCGCCCGACAGCGCGCACCAGCGGAAGGGGCCGATGCCCTTGCAGAACAGGGGCCGGATATAGGCGGGCACGAAGCCGGGGAAGGCGAAGGCATTCTCCAGCCCCTCGTCCTTGGCGACCTGGCGGATGTTGTTGCCGTAGTCGAGCGTCGGCACGCCCGCATTCCAGAAATCCACCATCGCCTGCACATGGACGCGCATCGAGGCGCGGGCGGCCTTCTCGACGGTCTTGGGATCGTTCTCCTGCTTCGCGCGCCATTCGGCGACGGTCCAGCCCTGCGGCAGGTAGCCATGGACCGGATCGTGGGCCGAGGTCTGGTCGGTGACGATGTCGGGGCGCGGGCCACCAGCCTTCATGCGGCGGACAAGCTCGGGGAAGACGTCGGCGGCATTGCCGATAAGGGCCACGGATTTCGCCTCGCCCGCCTTGGTCCACTGGTCGATCAGCGCCAGCGCCTCGTCCAGCGTATGGGCCTTGGCGTCGCAATAACGGGTGCGGATGCGGAAGTCGGCGCGCGTCTCGTCGCATTCCACCGCCAGACAGCACGCCCCGGCCATCACGGCGGCAAGCGGCTGGGCGCCGCCCATGCCGCCGAGGCCCCCGGTCAGGATCCACCTGCCTTTCAGATTGCCGCCATAATGCTGGCGGCCCGCCTCGGCAAAGGTCTCGTAGGTGCCCTGCACGATCCCTTGCGTGCCAATGTAGATCCAGGACCCGGCGGTCATCTGGCCGTACATCATCAGGCCCTTCTTATCCAATTCGTTGAAATGGTCCCAGTTGGCCCAATGCGGCACCAGGTTCGAATTGGCGATCAGCACGCGGGGCGCATCCGCATGGGTCTTGACCACCGCGACCGGGCGGCCGGACTGGACGACGAGGGTTTCGTCGCTTTCCAGATCCTTCAGGGTCGCGACGATCCGGTCGAAGTCGCCCCAGGTGCGCGCCGCGCGGCCGATGCCGCCATAGACCACCAGCTCATGCGGGTTTTCGGCCACGTCGGGATGCAGGTTGTTCATCAGCATCCGCATCGCGGCTTCGGTCTGCCAGCTTTTCGCCGTGCGGTCGGGTCCGGTGGGCGGGAAGATGTCGCGGCTGTTCTTGCGGTCGAGGTCGAGCATTTGGAACTCCTTCAGGAGAGGGCGCCCGAGCGGGCGAGGCGGTCAAGTGTGGTGAGGGCTGTCGCGAGAACCCGGCGGGGCGCTTCGGCTGTCGCGGGGTCGAAGGACCACGGGGCGGCTTCGGCGGACAGATAGGCGCGCTGGGCGATCTCCATCTGGATCGCATGGACCTTCGCCTCGGGCCGACCGTAATGACGGGTGGTCCAGCCGCCCTTGAAGCGGCCGTTCACCACGGTGTCAAAATCGGTCGCCCCCATGCAGGGCGCGCGGGTCGCGGTTTCGATCAGCGGCGCGCAGGTCGTGCCGTCGTTCGTGCCGATGTTGAAATGCGGAAGCGTTCCTTCGAAAAGGAAGGGGATGACCGAGCGGATCGAATGACAATCCCACAGGATGGCCGTGCCATGCAGCGCCTTCACCCGTTCGATCTGATAGTGCAGCGCAAGGTGGTAAGGCGCGTGGAAAGCCTCGCGCCGGTCGATCACTTCCTCTTCCGACGGCGCCTGCCCCTCGGCCCAGATCGGTCGGCCGTCGAAGTCGGTTGTCGGGCACAGCTCGGTCGTGTTCTGGCCGGGATAGAGCGATATGCCCGACGGGTCGCGGTTCGCGTCGATCGCATAGCGGTGGAAGGTGGCCGCCACCACCGTCACGCCGGGCAGGAGGCCCTCGTACAGCCGGTCGATGTGCCAGTCGGTGTCGGCAAGCTTGCGGCCATTGTCGTTCAGGCGTGCGGCCAGATCGTCGGGTAGCCAGGTGCCGCCGTGCGGCATGCCCAGGATGACGGGGCCATCGCCCTCGGTGACGGTGAAGGGTGTCATGCCGAAAGCTCCGGCAAGACGAGCCCGGTGGCCCGGGCGATCTCGCCCGAACCGATCAGCCGGGCGGCCTGTTCGAGGTCTGGAGCGAGGTAGCGGTCCTCGCCGAGCGTATCGACATCTTTCCTCAGCCGTTTCAGCACGTTCTGTAGAGGCGTTGATGTGACCAGCGGCGCGCGGAATTCGATCCCTTGCGCGGCACAGAGAAGCTCGACACCAAGGATGCGGTCGAGGTTCTCGACCATCCGTCCAAGGCGGCGGGCGCCGTGGGCGGCCATGGACACGTGGTCTTCCTGATTGGCGGAGGTGGGGGTCGAATCGGTGACGGTCGGGTTGGCGAGATGCTTGTTCTCGCTCATCAAGGCCGCCGTCGTGACCTCGGCGATCATGTAGCCGGAGTTGAGGCCGGGGTTCGGCGTCAGGAAGGCGGGCAGGTCGAACGACAGCACCGGATCGACCATCAGCGCCACGCGCCGCTGGGCGATGGCGCCGATCTCGCTGATCGCAAGCGCGATCATGTCGGCGGCGAAACCCACCGGCTCGGCATGGAAATTGCCGCCCGACACGATCATTCCGGCCCCGGTCAGGACAAGGGGATTGTCGGTGGCGGCGTTCGCTTCGATCTCCAGCGTGCGGGCGGCCATGCGCAGGACGTCCATCGCCGCGCCGGTGACCTGCGGTTGGCAGCGGATGCAATAGGGGTCCTGCACGCGGCTGTCGCCCTCGCGGTGGCTTTCGCGAATGACAGAGCCCTCGAGGCAGGCGCGCAGGAAGGCGGCGGCCTCGATCTGGCCCGCGTGGCCCCTGAGCGTATGGATTTCCGGCTGCAGGGGTGCGGTCGAACCCATGATCGCGTCGGTCGAAAGCGCCGAGGTGACGAGCGCGCCCTGCGCCGCGCGCCAGGCGTCGAAGAGGCCGGCAAGCGCGAAGGCCGTCGAAAACTGCGTGCCGTTGATGAAGGCAAGCCCTTCCTTGGGGCCGAGCTGGATGGGTTTCAGGCCCGCCTTGGCCAGCGCCTCCGCCCCGGGCAGTACTTGGCCTTCATGGTCCGCTTCGCCATGGCCGATGAGGACGGCCGTCATATGGGCAAGAGGGGCGAGGTCGCCGCTGGCGCCGACAGAACCCTGGGCGGGGATCACCGGGGTGACGCCCTTTTCGAGCATCATTTCAAGAAGTTCGATCAGTTCCCAGCGCACGCCCGAGGCGCCCCGGCCGAGCGACAGGAGTTTCAGCGCCATCATCAGGCGGACATGGCGGCGGCTGACCGGCTCGCCCACGCCGCAGCAATGGGACAGGATGAGGTTCCTTTGCAGCGTCGCCGTGTCCTTCGGCGCCACGCGGACAGAGGCGAGTTTGCCGAAACCGGTATTGACGCCATAGACCGGCACATCGCCCTCGGCGGCCTTGCGGATCGCGTCCGCGGCACGCTCGACGGCGGGCTTCGCGCTTCGGTCAAGACGAACCGGTTCGTCCTCGAACCAGATGCGGGCAAGGTCGGCGAGGCTGATGGCGCCGGGGGTGAGGGTCAGGGTCACTTTTAGGCTCCGAATATGCGTTGGTGAAGCGGGTTGAAACCGATCCGGTAGGCCAGTTCCGCCGGATGGTCGGCATTCCACACGGCGAGGTCGGCACGCAGGCCGGGCGCAAGCGTACCGCGATCATTGAAGCCGAGGGCGCGCGCGGCGTGCTGGGTTGCGCCGCGCAATGCCTCTTCGGGCGTGAGGCGGAAGAGGGTACAGGCCATGTTCATCGCCAGAAGCAGCGAGGTCATGGGCGAGGAGCCGGGGTTCATGTCGGTCGCAACTGCCATCGGGACCCCATGCTGGCGCAGAAGCGCCACAGGCGGCGCCTGCGTCTCGCGGATCGCATAGAAGGCGCCGGGCAGGATCACGGCGACGGTTCCGGCCTTGGCCATGGCCTGCACGCCTGTCTCGTCCAGATATTCCAGATGATCGGCGGACAGGGCGCCGTACCGGGCGGCCAGCGCTGCGCCACCAAGGTTGGAAAGCTGCTCTGCATGCAGCTTGACCGGCAGGCCGAGGCGTCCGGCCTCGTCGAAAACCCGGGCGATCTGGGCGGGGCCGAAGGCGATACCCTCGCAGAAACCATCGACCGCATCGGCAAGCCCGTCCGCCTGCGCGGCGCGCAGCGCAGGGATACAGACCTCGTCGATATAGGCATCGGGCCGGCCCTTGAATTCCGGCGGAATCGCATGGGCGCCGAGAAAGCTGGTGCGGATCGTGACGGGCCGCAGCGCCGCGAGCGCCCGCGCGGCGCGCAGCATCCTCAGTTCCGTGTCGATATCGAGCCCGTAGCCGGACTTGACCTCGACGGTCGAGACGCCTTCGGCAATCAGCGCATCGAGACGGGGAAGCGCCGCTGCGACCAGATCCTCGACCGAGGCGGCGCGGGTGGCGCTGACGGTCGAGATGATGCCGCCACCGGCCCGGGCGATTTCCTCGTAGCTTGCCCCCTTCAGGCGCAGTTCGAATTCTGCCGCGCGGTGCCCGCCATGGACGATATGGGTGTGGCAGTCGATCAGCGCGGGCGTGACGAGGCGGCCACCGAGATCATGTTCGGGGGCCTTTGGCGCCTCGGCCCGCGGGCCGATCCAGCGAATCAGGCCGCCCTCGACCAGGATTGCGGCATCCTCGATCAGGCCATAGGGCGCATCGCCCGACAGCGTCGCGGCGCGGCAGTTCACATGGAGAAGGGGGACTGGGGTCATCTTGTCGATTCCGGTTGCCTGGAGGCGTTCTAGGCGGTTATAAGGAATATGTCTAGACATAATGGAGACCAGAATGATTTTCGCCCGCCGTGCCTTTCTGCCCTCTGGCTGGGTCGAGGATGTGCGTGTCACGATCAGGGACGGGCGGATCGGCACGGTCGCCTCCAATGCGCGGGCCGAGGCGGACGACACGCAGGTCGATGTGCTGCTGCCCGCGCTCGCCAACCTGCATTCGCACGCCTTCCAGCGCGCCATGGCGGGGCGGACGGAAGTGCGGGCGCTGGGGCGGGAAAGCTTCTGGACCTGGCGCGAGATCATGTACCGCTTTCTCGATCGCCTCACGCCCGACCAGATGCAGGCGATCGCCGCGATGGTCTATGTCGAGATGCAGGAGACGGGTTTCGCGAGCGTGGGCGAGTTCCACTATGTCCACCACCAGCCCGGCGGCGCGGCCTACGCGGACCGCGCCGAGATGTCGGCGCGGATCATGGCGGCGGCGGCCGAGACCGGGATCGGGCTCACCCATCTGCCGGTCCTCTATTCCTACGGGGGCGCGGGGAAGGCGCCGCTTGCGGGTGGCCAGCTGAGATTTGGCAATGATGTCGATGGTTTCGCGCGCCTTCTTGAAGCGGCGCGCGGTCATGCGGCGGGGATGGCGGCCGATACGGTCGTGGGGATCGCGCCGCATTCCCTGCGCGCGACCTGCCCCGAGGATCTGGCGGCAGCGCTGCCGCTGGCGGGCGCGGGGCCGGTTCATATCCATGTGGCCGAACAGCCGAAGGAAGTCGAGGATATCTCGGCCTGGCTCGGCGCGCGTCCGGTGGAATGGCTCCTGGCCAATGCGCCGGTCGACGGGCGCTGGTGCCCGATCCATGCGACCCACATGACCGCGGCGGAAACCGGGGGGCTTGCGCGGTCCGGTGCGGTGGCGGGGCTCTGCCCGATCACCGAGGCCAATCTGGGCGACGGGCCGTTCAACGGGCCGGGCTGGATCGCGGCGGGCGGGGCCTTCGGGGTGGGGTCCGATTCGAACGTGCGGATCTCGCTGGTCGAGGAGCTTCGGACGCTGGAATATTCCCAGAGGCTGCGCGACCTGCAACGCAATGTGCTGGTGCAGGGCGAAGGGTCAGTAGGCGCTTTTCTCTATCGTGGCGCCGCGACGGGCGGGGCGCGGGCGCTCGGGCGGGATGCGGGCGAGATCGCGGCGGGGCGGCTGGCCGATCTGCTGGCCCTGGACGGCGATCATCCGGCGCTGTGCGGGCTCGCGGGCGACCAGCTGCTGGACGGGCTGGCCTTCGCCGCGCCGGACGGGGTGGTCACCGACCTCTGGTCGGCCGGGCGCCATCAGGTGCGGGCGGGCCGCCATGTCGCGCGGGACGAGGTGGTGGCGGGCTACCGGCAGGCGGTGGCCTCGCTTCTGGCCGGGTAGGAGGCGCTGCCCCCCGTCCCGGACGGGGTCCGGGACTGCCCCCGGAGTATTTCGCGACAGCAAGTGGATCAGGCGGTTTGTTCGAAAGTAACGAGCAGGCCGCGTGCCTCACCCGATGTTTGCGCGGAAGCATGTTCGAAAAGGGAAACTGCGCCCTGCGGAATCGCCATTGTATCGAATGGGGCCAGGGCGAGGAACGCATAGCTGCGTCCCGGGGCGGGCGGGCAGTCGGGCAGCGGTCCGCTGACGGTGCTCACCGAAGCGGCAAGGCGGGCCGCGTCCCAGATCAGGTTGAAATCGCGGACCGGACCGTCGATCAGGCGGCTCGTGATGGGCAGTTCGCCGGAAAAACGGACGGGCGCGAGCGGCAGCGCATCGAGGCGGCCGTCGGGCGTGTCAAGGTACAGGCCCGCGCCCTCGATCACCGTCAGGATACGGGTGAGGCCGGGAAAGGCCGAAAAGGGGCCGTCCGAAGTGACCTCGGCGATCGACAACCGCCAGAGAAGGCGCCCGTCCCGATCCGCGCGCGCGATTTCATGGGTCACGCCGCCGCCGTTCTTCCAGGCTTGGGTCGCGAACTGGTCGGATGTGATGAGGCGCATTGCGGCGGGGCCTTCGGGCTGGTTATGGTCAGACAAATAGACGGGAGAGCGGGCGTGGTCCATGGGCGATGAGAAGACGAGCTTTCGCGATGTGAAGGCCGATCTCCTGGGCCGCATCCTGGCACGGGTCTGGGCGCCGGGCGATCTGGTGCCGGGCGAGGTCGAGCTTGCCGCCGAATTCGGCGTGGCACGCGCGACGGTCAACCGCGCGATGCGGGAACTGACCGAGGAGGGGCTTCTGGAGCGCCGACGCAAGGCCGGAACGCGGGTCCGGCCGTCGCCGCTCAGGGCGGCGCGGTTCGAGATCCCGCTGGTCAGGGCCGAGATCGAGGCGGCAGGGCAGGCCTACGGCTACCGGCTGATCGGCCGGGCCGTCACGCCGCCGCCCGGCTGGCTCGCGGCGCGGCTGTCGCTGGCGCCGGGCGCGCGGGTGCTGCATCTGACCTGCCTGCACAGCGCGGACGGGGCGCCCTATCAGTTCGAGGACCGATGGATCAGCCTGGCGGCCCTGCCCGAGGTCGAGGCGGAGCCGTTCGACCGGATCGGCCCGAACGAGTGGCTGATCCGCGCCGTGCCCTTTTCCGAGGTCGAGATCAGTTTCCTCGCGACCGCGGCCGAGGGCGAGGTCGCGTCGGCGCTGGACTGCCGCGAGGGCGAGCCGGTCTTCACCGTCGAGCGCACCACCTGGTGGCAGGGCCAGGCGATCACCCATGTGCGGCTCTCGTTCGCGCGCGGCCACCGGATGACGACGCGCTATTGAGGCCTCTGCCGGTCAGGAGCGGATGCCAAGCCCGCGCACCAGTGCGGCGAGCGCCTCCGCGGCGGGGGAAACCGGCAGCTGCGCCGGACGGGCGAGGATGACGGGCTCTCCGGGGCCGGCATCCGTCAGCGGCCGGGTGACGAGCGGGCGGCCGTCGTAACTGACGTCCGGCGCGGGGCGGGTGTAACTGAGCCCGATGCCGAGGCCGTTGGCCGCGAACGAACGCATCAGTTCGAGCGATGCGGCGCGGTGGGCGATGCGGGGGCTGAGCCCCGCCCGGGTGAAGAGCGCGCGCATATGGCTGACCGACAGGCCCTGATCGGCGAGAATCAGGGGCTCCGCGGCAATGTCCCGCAGGCCGAGCCCGTCGCGGGTGGCGAGCGGATGGTCGGCGGCGAGGATCGCATGGGGCCCGATGCGGGCGATCTCCTCGCGGGCGATCGCCTCGCCAAGGCCGAGATCATAGGTGAGCGCCAGGTCGATACGACCGGCGCCCAGCCCGTCGGCAATCGCTTCAAAGCCTGCGACCATGGGCATCAGCAGGATGTCCCGGGCGCGCGCGGCGGCGATCAGGGGCGCAAGCACGATCGGCGCGAGATCCTCGAAACAGCCGAACGTCACCGGGGCGGACCGGGGCGTGGTGCCGGTGGCGAGCTGCGTTATGCGCCCGACGATGCGCTCGGCTTCTACCAGGAAGTGGCGACCATAGGGAGTGGGGCGCATCGGGCCGCCGGGGCGGCGCAGGAACAGCGGCTGGCCGATCTGAGCCTCAAGCTGCGACAGCGCGACCGACAGCGCGGGCTGGGAGACATTCAGCGTCTGGGCGGCGAGCGTCATGCTTTCCGTGCGGCCGACGGCGACGGCATATTCAAGCTGGCGGAGCGTAATGGATAGCATGGGGTTATTTGCACTATTTATGAATATTATTGGAAATTATGCATGGACCGCGCCATCCTGCAAGCAGATCGAAGGGGGACAGAATGGTCCAGGTGACAGACGAGATGATAGAGACCTATCAGCGCGACGGGGTCGTGCTGGTGAAGGGGCTGTGGAAAGACTGGGTCGAGGAGATCCGCGCGGGCATCGCGCGCAACATGGCCGAGCCCGGGCCCTATGCGGCGGAAAACCTCAAGCCGGGCGAGGCGGGGCGGTTCTTCGACGATTACTGCAACTGGCAGCGCATCCCGGAATTCGATCGGGTGATCCGCCAGTCGGCCGTCGCAGAGGTTGCCGCGCGGCTGATGGGGTCGGACATCGTCCAGCTGTTCCACGATCATGTTCTGGTGAAGGAGCCCGGCACCGCGAAACCCACGCCCTGGCACCAGGACGGGCCGTATTATTTCGTGAAGGGACGTCAGACGATCAGCTTCTGGTCGCCGGTCGATCCGGTGCGCGAGGCCTCCTTGCGCTGTGTCGCGGGCTCGCATCTCTGGCCCAGGGAGGTGCTGCCCAAACGCTGGCTGGCCGACACCAGCTTCTACCCCGACCCAGATGCCTACATGCCGGTCCCCGACCCCGATGCCGAAGGGATGCGGGTGATGGAATGGGCGATGGAGCCGGGCGATGCGGTCGCCTTCAACTATCAGACGCTGCATGGCGCGCGCGGCAACGAGGCCGCGACGCGGCGGCGCGCCTTCTCGCTCAGGCTGGTGGGGCGCGATGCACTTTATGTCGAGCGGCCGGGGCGGACCTCGCCGCCCTTCCCCGAACATGGGATGCAACCGGGCCAGCGGCTGCGCGCCGACTGGTTCCCCTATCTGAAGGGTGGCCCCGACGCTTGACGCCCCACCCCGCGCCAGTCCATCTGGTCGCGCTGAGATTGGGGGCGGAATGGGCGGCGCGGAGATCACCGAATTCGGGAAAACGGCCGACGGCCGGACCGTCCAAGCCATCGCCCTGCGGTCCGGGCAGGTCACGGCGCGCCTCCTGACCCGGGGCGCGGTCCTGCAGGGGCTGTGGCTGCAGGGCGTGCCTTACAGTCTGACGCTCGGGTCCGACCGGCTGGCCGACTACGAAGGCGAAATGATCTATCACGGCGCGCTCGTGGCGCCGGTCGCCAACCGGATTTCCGGCGCGCGGGCATGGCTTGACGGGCGGGAACTGGCGTTCGAGCGCAACCACGCCGACCGGATGACGCTTCATTCCGGCTCGGCGGGGACCCAGGGCAAGATCTGGGGTCTGGCCGAGGCTGGTCGCGCCTCGGCCGTCCTGGCGCTGGACCTGCCCGACGGCGAGGGCGGCTTTCCGGGGAACCGGCATGTCGAGGCGGCGTTCGAGGTGACGGGTAACGCCCTGCGGCTGACGATCAGCGCCACGACCGACCGGCCGACTTTCTTCAATGCCACGAACCACAGCTACTGGAACCTCGATGGCGGCGCGGACTGGGCCGGCCACCGGTTGCGGGTTCAGGCTTCGGAACGGTTGCCGACAGATGCACAGGATTGCGTGACTGGCGCGGTCGAGGCGGTCGCGGGCACGGCCTACGACTTTCGCGCCGCGGCCACGCCCGCGCCCGGAACGCCGCCGATCGACCATTGCTTCGTCCTGTCGCGCGCCCGCCGCAGTCTGACCCCGGTGATGTGGCTGACCGGCCGGACCGGCGTGACGATGGAAGTGGCGACGACCGAGCCGGGCCTGCAGCTTTACGACGGGCGTGGCGCCCGGCGGCCGGGCCGCGCGGCCTACGAGGGCATCGCCGTCGAGGCGCAGGGCTGGCCCGACGCGCCGAACCGGGCCGGGTTTCCGTCAATCGAGCTGAGGCCCGGCGAAACGATGCGTCAGGTCACGGAATGGCGGTTCTCGCGCGTTTAGCCGATAAGACGGGACCGTCGGCCCTAGCCGCTGCGCGCCGCCCGCACCCAGGCGACGATCTTTGCCCGCTCTTCCGGCTCCATGTAGGAGGCATTGGCGGGCGGCATGGCATGGGTAAGGCCGGCCTGGATGTAGATGCGGCGGGCGGCATTGGCGATTTCCTCGGGGGTTTCGAGGATCACGCCCTTCGGCGCCCAATGGATGCCCTCGAAGCCGGGCTCGGTCGCATGGCACATCGAGCAGCGGCCGAGGATGATGTCCTGCACGTCGGAAAAGCCCTCGGCGGCGGCATAGCGCTCGCCTTCCGGCGTAAGCCGAACGGCGCCCTGCGCTTCGCCGTCGCCCGTCTTGAACAGCGGTGCCGTCGACAGCCAGGCGATGGCAAGGAACAGAAGCACGGTTGCCAGCCAGGTCCAATGCGGATTGCCCTTGCGGGCATGATGCGTATTGAACCAGTGGCGGATCGTGACACCCATCAGGAAGACGAGGCTGGCGATCAGCCAGTTGTTTTCGGTCGCGAAGGCCAGGGGATAGTGGTTCGACAGCATCATGAAGATGACGGGCAGCGTCAGGTAATTGTTGTGGGTCGACCGCTGCTTGGCGATCTTGCCGTATTTGGCGTCCGGTGTCCGCCCGGCGATCAGATCGGCGACCACCACCTTCTGGTTCGGGATGATGATCCAGAAGACGTTGCCGGACATGATCGTCGCGGTGAAGGCGCCGAGGTGGAGGAGCGCGGCGCGGCCCGAGAAGACCGAAGTGTAGAAATACGCCATGCCGACGAGAATGACGAAAAGGCCGATCATCAGGCGGGTATTGTCATCGCCGAAGCGCGACTTGCAGATCTGGTCATAGGCGACCCAGCCGAAGGCAAGCGAACCGAGCGAGATCAGGATGGCCTGCCAGGTGGTCAGCTCCCGCACCTCGGGATCGACGAGATAGAGATCGGCGCCGAGGTAATAGACAAGGCACAGCAGCGCGAACCCGGATATCCAGGTCATGTAGCTTTCCCATTTGAACCAGACGAGATCGCCGGGCATCTTCTCGGGCGCCACGAGATATTTCTGGATATGGTAGAAGCCGCCGCCATGGACCTGCCATTCCTCGCCGTCGGCGCCGGTGGCCAGGTTGCGGTCGCGGTGCAGCCCGAGGTCGAGCGCGATGAAATAGAAGGACGAGCCGATCCAGGCGACCCCCGTGATCACATGCAGCCAGCGGACCGCGAATTCCAGCCATGCGCCGAGGACGATGAAATCATACATGATGGTCCCTCCCGTTGAGCGCAGACTAACGCGTCGGCGATCTTCGTCATATTGCGTTTAATGCCTTATGACTTTCAAAGATAATCTGATAATCTTTCGCCAGGCCCTGCAGGGGGCGCCGGGTCGGGGAGGGCCGGGAATGTCTTACGTCAACAATATCAAGATGTTCGTGCGCGTGCTGGAGCTTGGCTCGATGTCGGCGGCGGCGCGCGATCAGCGCACCTCGCCCGCCGTGGCCTCGGCGCGGGTGGCGGAACTGGAAAAACACCTGGGTGTCCGGCTCTTCAACCGCACCACCCGGCGCCTGCAGCCGACCGAGAACGGCCGCCTCTTCTACGAGGGCGCCCGCAAGGTGCTGGAGGCGATCGACGATGCCGAAGCGGCGGTCATGGCCTCGACGCTGAACCTGCGGGGCACGATCTTCGTCGCCGCGCCCCTGGGCGTCGGGCGGCGGTTCATCGCCCCGCATGTACCGGTCTTCAAGGACGATTATCCCCAGATCGACGTGCGGCTGCGCCTTTCGGACCGCAAGATCGACGTGGTGGGCGAGGGGCTCGACATGGCCTTTCACATGGGAACGCTGGAAGACAGCACGCTGAAGCTGCGCGTCGTCGCCGATTGCCCGCGCGTTCTCTGCGCCGCGCCCTCCTATGTCGACAAGCGCGGGATGCCCGAGGATGGCGAGGCGCTGGTACGCGACCGCCACGATTGCCTGAACCTGCGGTTCCCCGGCGCGCGCGAATTCCAGTGGACGCTCATCACTCCCGAGGGACCGAAACGGTTCGAGGTGAATGGGCCATTCGAAACCGACGACGGCGATGTGCTGACGATCTGGGCGCTCGACGGGCGCGGCATCGTCATGAAGCCGATCTTCGAGATCGCCGATCACCTCAAGTCCGGCGCGCTCGTTCCCGTGGCGCGCGCCACGCCGCCCCTGCCGGTGCAGCTGTCCTGCCTGACCCAGCACCGGCGCCTGCGCGACCCGAAGATCCGCACCTTCACCGATTTCATCATCGCCCGCTGCCGCGCCGATCTGCAGCGCGAGGTCGAAGGGCTCGACGGGCTTGCGGCCTGACCGGCCGGCGCCCGACCCTTTTCGACCGGCGTCAGTTGGCCTATGGCTTTGAACAGCAAGGGAGGGCGCCGATGATTCCGGTCACGGGCTATGCGGGCCAGAAGGTCGCGGTACTGGGGCTTGGCCGCTCGGGCCTTGCGACGGCGCGCGCGCTTCAGGCGGGGGGCGCGGAGCCGCTTCTGTGGGATGACGCGCCCGAGGCGCGGGCGAAGGCCGAGGCCGAGGGGTTCGCGCTGACCGACCTGACCCGCGACGCGGCCTGGGCGGGGCTGGCGCTTCTGGTCACGTCGCCCGGCATCCCGCATCTCTACCCCCAGCCCAACCGCCATATCGCCCGCGCGCTTGGCCAGGGCGTGCCGGTCGACAATGACATAGGGCTTTTCTTCCGCTCCTGGGCCACGCCCGACTGGGACCGGTTCGATCAGGCCCCGAAAGTGGTCGCCGTGACCGGATCGAACGGCAAATCGACGACGACCGCGCTTGTCCACCATATCCTGAAGGTCGCAGGGCGGCCGACGCAGATGGCGGGCAATATCGGCAAGGGCGTCCTTTCCATCGATCCGGCGCAGGACGGCGAGGTGGTGGTGCTTGAGCTCTCCTCCTACCAGACCGAACTGGCCCGGGCGCTCACCCCCGATGTCGCGATCTTCACCAACCTCTCGCCCGACCATCTCGACCGGCACGGCGGCAAGGGCGGCTATTTCGCCGCCAAGGCCCGGCTCTTCACCCAGGGCGGTCCCGACCGCGCCGTGATCGGCGTCGACGAGGTCGAAGGCGCGTTTCTGGCGAACCAGCTTTCGGCGGGCATGGCCGACGACCGCGTGATCCGCATCTCCTCGGGCCAGAAACTGGAAGGCGCGGGCTGGACCGTCTTTGCCCGCAAGGGTTTTCTCGCCGAATGGCGCAAGGGGCGGCAGGTCGCCTCGATCGACCTGAGGGATATCAGGGGCCTGCCCGGCGCCCACAATCACCAGAATGCCTGCGCCGCCTATGCGGCGGTTCGCGCGCTCGGCGTCGCGCCGAAACTGATCGAACAGGCCTTCCGCAGCTTCGAGGGCCTGCCGCACCGCAGCCAGATCGTGGGCGAGAAGGGCGGGGTGCGGTTCGTCAACGACAGCAAGGCCACCAATGTCGACAGCGCGGCAAAGGCCTTGCAGGCGTTCGACCGCATCCGCTGGATCGCGGGCGGCCTTGGCAAGGAGGGCGGAATTTCCGCACTGAAACCCTTCCTCGGATCGGTGGTGAAGGCCTATCTCATCGGCCATTCGGCACGCGATTTCGCGCTGGAGCTGGGCGAGACGGCACACGAGATCTGCGAGACGATGGAGCGCGCCGTCGCCCGCGCGGCGCAAGAGGCAGAGGCGGGCGAGACCGTGCTCCTCGCCCCGGCCGCGGCCTCCTTCGACCAATATCCGAACTTCGAGAAGCGTGGCGAGGATTTCGCCGGTCGCGTCAGGGCGCTGATCGGCTGATGTTCCACCGGTCCGCAGGCGGACCCAGGGAGGGCGACATGGAAGGCAGATGTACCTGCGGCGCAGTCACCTACCGGCTGCACGACAAACCGATGTTCGTGAACTGCTGTCACTGTACCTGGTGCCAACGCGAGACAGGCACCGCCTTCGCCCTCAACGCGGTCATCGAAACCGACCGGCTCGAAGTCTCGGGGCCGGTCGAATATGTGATGACCCCCTCTGCCTCCGGTCAAGGCCAGGAGATCGTGCGCTGTTCCAACTGCCGGGTGGCGATCTTCAGCCACTATTCCGGCACGAAACGGCTCTCGGCCTTCGTCCGGGTCGGCACGCTCGACGATCCGGGCCAGTGCCCGCCCGGCGCACATATCTTCACGTCGACAAGGCTTCCCTGGGTACTGCTCGACCCGGGGACACCCGCGTTCGAGGAATATTACGACATGTCCGCCCTCTGGCCCGCCGAGGCGCTGGCCCGGCGCGCGGCGATGAAGGAAAGGGCGGCGGCACGGCCCTGACGCCCGGTTTTCCCTTTCAAACCACCCGATTTGCCGCTAGTTTGAAACCGAGACCCGGAAAACGGGCGAGGCACAGGCAGTGAGAGCGGTCAGATGACGGAAATGGTGTTCGGCACCGCGCCTTCGCGCGCGGGCGATCCGGTACTCCCACGCTGGTGGCGGACGATCGACAGGGTGACGCTCGGCCTTGTCTTCGCGCTCTTCGGGGTGGGGCTGCTTCTCGGCCTCGCGGCCTCGGTGCCGCTCGCCGAGAAGAACGATCTGCCGCCCTATTATTACGTGACCCGTCAGGTGTTCTTCGGGGTGATGGCGCTTGGCGCGATGATCGGCTGTTCGATGCTGCCGGTCGCGCTCGTCCGGCGTCTCGGCGTTCTGGGCTTTGTCGCCTCCTTCATCGCGCTGCTGTTCCTGCCGGTCCTTGGCACCGACTTCGGCAAGGGTGCGATCCGCTGGTATTCGCTGGGCTTCGCGTCCTTCCAGCCGTCGGAATTCCTGAAACCCGGCTTCGTCATCCTCTGCGCCTGGCTGATGGCGGCGGCGCAGGATCTGGGTGGCCCGCCCGGGCGGTTCTATTCCTTCCTTGTCGCCGCGGCGGTGGTCATCCTCCTGGCGCTTCAGCCCGATTTCGGCCAGGCCTGCCTGGTGCTCTTCGCTTGGGGCGTGATGTATTTCGTCGGCGGCGCGCCGATCCTGCTTCTGATGGTGGTGGGCGGGCTCGTCGTGGGTGGCGGCGTCACCGCCTATTCGGCGTCGGAACATTTCGCCCGCCGGATCAACGGGTTCCTCTCGACCGAGATCGATCCGCGCACCCAGATCGGCTATGCGACCAACGCCATCCAGGAGGGCGGCTTCTTCGGCGTCGGCGTGGGGCAGGGCACGGTGAAATGGACGCTTCCCGACGCGCATACCGATTTCATCATCGCGGTCGCGGCCGAGGAGTTCGGCCTCATCCTCGTCGGCATCATCATCGCGCTCTACATGGCGATCACCGTGCGCTCCCTCATCCGGCTGATGCGCGAACGCGATCCGTTCACCCGCCTCGCCGGCACCGGCCTTGCCTGCGCCTTCGGCGTTCAGGCGCTGATCAACATGGGCGTCGCGGTCCGCCTCCTGCCCGCCAAGGGCATGACGCTGCCCTTCGTCTCCTACGGCGGCTCCTCGGTCATCGCCTCGGGCATCGCGGTCGGCATGCTCTTGGCGCTCACCCGCCGCCGCCCGCAGGGCCGGATGGCCGAGATCCTGCTGAAGCGGGGCCGGTGATGGCGGGCGAGCGTGAGAAACCACCGCTCCTGCTGATCGCGGCGGGCGGGACCGGCGGGCATATGTTCCCCGCCCAGGCGCTCGCCGAGGAGATGCTGAAACGCGGCTGGCGCGTGCGGCTTTCGACCGACCCGCGCGGCGCACGCTACACCGGCGGCTTTCCGCAAGCGGTCGAGGTCAGGCAGGTGCCGTCGGCCACCTTCGCGCGGGGCGGCATCGCCGCAAGGCTGATGGTGCCGCTGCGCATCGCCACGGGTGTGGCGCAAGTCCTCTGGCAATCGCTTCTCGACCGGCCGAAGGTCGTGGTGGGCTTTGGCGGCTACCCGTCGATCCCGGCGATCGGGGCCGCGGTCATCCTGCGGCTGCCGCGCATGATCCATGAACAGAACGGCGTCCTCGGCCGGGTCAACCAGGCCTTCGCGACCCGGGTCGAGGTGGTGGCCTGCGGCACCTGGCCCACGCAACTGCCCGATGGCGCCTTCGGCCGCCAGGTCGGCAATCCGGTCCGCCAGGCGGTGGCCGACCGGGCGGGCGCCCCCTATATCCCGCCGGGCGACTATCCGATGAGCCTTGTGGTCTTCGGCGGCAGCCAGGGCGCGCGCATCATCTCCGACACCGTGCCCGCCGCCGTCGCCAAACTGCCCGAGACGCTCCGCCGCAACATCCGCGTCGCCCATCAGGCCCGCGACGAGGATCGCGCCGCGGTCGAGGCCACCTATGCCGCCGCAGGCATCCGCGCCGAGATCGCGCCCTTCTTCGCCGACATGCCGCGCCGCATGGCCGAGGCGCAGCTG
Organism: Paracoccaceae bacterium; assembly: GCA_041397305.1. Classification (GTDB taxonomy): domain Bacteria; phylum Pseudomonadota; class Alphaproteobacteria; order Rhodobacterales; family Rhodobacteraceae; genus TMP-24. The sequence goes on from JAWKWX010000008.1 coordinate 35,307, forward strand.
GTGATCTGCCGCTCGGGCGCCTCCTCGGTCGCCGATCTGGCGATGATCGGGCGTCCCGCGATCCTGATCCCGCTCGCCGCCGCGATCCGCGACGAACAGACCGCCAACGCCCGCGGCCTTGTCTCGGCGGGCGCCGCGATCCTCATCCCCGAATCCCGGCTTGACTCCACCATGCTCGCGGGCCACATCGCCTCGGTCCTCGAACACCCGGAGGCCGCCGCCGCCATGGCCCGGGCCGCCCTGACCCAGGCCGCCCCGGACGCAACCGTCAAACTCGCGGCCCTCGTCGAAGCGCTGGCCGCCCCCAAACCCCGGACCGAACCGCAATGAACGCCGCCACCAAACTGCCGCTCGAACTTGGCCCCATCCATTTCGTCGGCATCGGCGGCATCGGCATGTCGGGGATCGCCGAGGTGCTGATCACGCTCGGCTACCGCGTGCAGGGCTCGGACGCCAAGGCCACGAAGATCACCGACCGGCTCGCCAGGCTCGGCGCCACCATCTTCGAAGGCCAGCGGGCTGAAAACATCGGCGCGGCGGAGGTTGTCGTCATCTCCTCGGCGATCAAGAAGGGCAATCCCGAGCTGGAAGAGGCCCGCCGCCGCGGCCTGCCGGTCGTGCGCCGGGCCGAGATGCTGGCCGAACTGATGCGCATGCGCTCGAACGTCGCCATCGCCGGAACCCACGGCAAGACCACGACCACCACGATGGTCGCCACCCTTCTCGACAAGGGCGGCTTCGACCCGACGGTGATCAACGGCGGCATCATCCATGCCTATGGCTCGAACGCCCGCGCCGGGGCCGGCGAATGGATGGTGGTCGAGGCCGACGAGTCGGACGGTTCCTTCAACCGCCTGCCCGCCACCATCGCCATCGTCACCAACATCGACCCCGAACATATGGAGCATTGGGGCACGATCGACGCGCTCCGCAAAGGCTTTTACGATTTCGTCACCAACATCCCCTTCTACGGCATCGCCGTCTGCTGCACCGACCACCCCGAGGTCCAGGCGCTCGTCGGCCGCGTCACCGACCGCCGGGTCGTGACCTTCGGCTTCAACGCCCAGGCCGACGTCCGCGCGGTCAACCTCGCCTATGAAGACGGCATCGCGCATTTCGACGTGGCGCTGCAGGGCGAGGGCGAGAACAGCCTGATCGCAGGCTGCACCCTGCCGATGCCCGGCGACCACAATGTATCGAACGCGCTTGCCGCCGTCGCCGTCGCCCGCCATCTCGGCATGAAGAAAGAGGAAATCCGCGCGGCCCTCGCCGCCTTCGGCGGCGTCAACCGCCGCTTCACCAAGGTGGGCGAGGTCCTCGGCGGCGTCACCATCATCGACGATTACGGCCACCACCCGGTGGAGATTGCCGCGGTCCTGCGCGCCGCCCGCCAGGCGACGAAAGGCCGTGTGATCGCCATCCACCAGCCCCACCGCTACACGAGGCTTTCGAACCTCTTCGAGGATTTCTGCACCTGCTTCAACGAGGCCGATGTCGTCGCCATCGCCGATGTCTATGCGGCGGGGGAAGAGCCCATTCCCGGCGCCTCCCGCGACGATCTCGTGAATGGCCTCATCGCCCACGGCCACCGCCATGCCAGCGGCATCGCCAGCGAGGATGACCTCGCCCAGCTCATCCGCGATCATGCCAGCCCCGGCGACATGGTCGTCTGCCTCGGTGCGGGCACGATTTCGGCCTGGGCGAACAACCTGCCCGCGCGGCTGGCGGAGAAGGCCGCTTGACCGGCCCCCGCCCGAGGACGCCGACGCGATGAGCCATTCGCTTCTCGCCGCCTTCCTCTGGGTCCTCGCCGCGACCGTGACCGCGCTTTTGCCGATGCGCCGCCAGTATCCGCCGGGGATCACGCTCCTGATCCTCGCCCCCCTGATCCTGATCTGGGTGGGGGCGGAGCACGGGACCATCCCCGCGCTCCTCGGCCTCGCGGGGTTCCTGTCGATGTTCCGCCGCCCGCTGCTCTATTTCGCCCGCAAGGCGCTCGGCCGCCCGACGGGGGAGGGGCGGGAATGAACTGGTCGCTCGGTGCCGCCCTTCTGTGGATCGTCATCGCCTGCTTCATCGGCGCGCTGCCCTCGCGCGACTACCACTGGCGCGCCGCCTACCGGCTGATCGCCGTCGGCATCCCGATCCTCGGCTGGGTGACCTGGGCGAACGGCCCGACCCTCGGCCTGATCCTCCTCGCCGCCGCCGCCTCGATCCTGCGCTGGCCGCTGATCTATCTCTGGCGGTGGGTGAGACGGAAGGTGATATGACTTGAACGGTGTGCGAGGCTAGCTAACCTCCCCATAGGTTGCAAAGTCAGGAGCGATGCCGTGGACCGCGAATTTGTCCAAAGCCCCGAGTTCAGGAACTGGCTCGCACGACAGGAAGGTGACGTTCTCGCCACCTTGGCCGAGCGCATCTCATTGCGAGGCGCTCCGATGTGGCTTGCGAGGATCGCGAAAGGCTATGGCTACCCGCGCGAACCGATGTACACGCCATACCTGCGCTCTTTGATTACAACTTCCGCGCTGCGACTGTTCCCGGGCGACGAGACTCTGCAAAGACTTTCCTTGAAGGCTGGAGCGCGAGCAAAAATCTACCTCGACACAGGCGACGCATTCTACCCGGCAGCCGCCGTTCTCAGCTATTCTGACGACAGTACCTACAATCACGATGAAGCGGCATACGATACCTACTCCGCGCCGGGCTACGGGGGCAGGTGGGCAATGGACGACGTTGTCGAGGACGTCATCACTATTGCAAATCGGGAGTGGCTTCCGGGTCAACGCCTCTGGCGCACCAGTCCCTTCTTGGCGGAGGAGGCTTGGCACGAGGTCAGGAGTGAGTGGGCCAAGCAGGGGGAGACATTTTCATTCTGGCAACGGTGGTACGAAGCGGCGCTGCTTGGAATACAACCTGACCCCAGTCTACCTGCTGAAGTAGCACTCATCCCGGATGAGGTCTGGGAGGCTGGGCCAGGCGCGGTGGCGGAGGCGATTGCGCAAATCGAAATTCCCTTCGCGATTGCTCGGACGCCAAATGCTGAAGTCATCAGCATCAACCCTGAAACGGGTCTGATCCGTGCCGATCCGGTGTCACATTTGAGCGCCAAGCATCTTGCTGACATTGTCGACACCCTTCTTGACGCGGCACATATCTTCGACGGTCACGGCGGGCCCAACGGTCCTTATGCTGCACTGGAAGGCGAATGCAGGATCGTTGAAGATGCCTGCGCGCGCTATGCGCATCGTCCTGTCATGCTGCTCCGCATCAGCCGCCGTGTGGTTGAGCGCGTCACCCTGAAAGAGAAAGGCGGCGATTGCCCTAAGAACGACGCGCTCGTCCGGGATTTTGTCACGTCATTGGCGGGCGTCTCCGGTGACCTGATGGCGTTCGATCCGGACGTTCGTGAAGCGGAAACCGCCCGCGCGGCTACTCGCCAGACACCACCGCCCGCCGAGATCGCGCAAACCCTGGTGGAGGCAGCCGATCGAAGTGCAGAGATTTCCGAAGGTGAGCTGAACCAAGAACTGCCGGTCGCTGCACGCGTGGCGGTCGGGCCCGAAGCGTCGGCTGATCAGCAACTGGCGATGTACGAGACCAAGAGCCGCCTATTGCGTATCTTGGTTCTCACCAGCGGCGGCGCGATCAAAGTTAGGGATGGTGCAAAGAAAGCCATTGAGTGGGCGGATAAGCATCCGGTCGTCTACGGCGCGATTATTCCGATCCTTTTGTTCCTCCTGTCGTAGCGAGATGTTTGACGCGAAGGTTCCGCAATAGAAATCTCAAGAGGGCATATTCCTTAATTCCCTATGAACGACTGTCGGGACGGATGCCATACGCTTGCGGGACGGATACTGGACGCTTGCCATACGGCAATATCCGGCGAAACCAACGGCTTACGGCCCCACTTGCCGTCACTCTTGCACCCCGGCCCCGATCCCGGCTACTGACGTCAGCATGACACATCCTCTTCCTCCGGTCCGTGGTACGCTGACCCCCAACCAGCCGTTGGCGGACCTGACCTGGCTGCGTGTTGGTGGCCCGGCGAATTGGCTTTTCCAACCGGCCGATGCGGATGACCTCGCGGCCTTCCTGGCCAATCTCGATCCTGCGGTGCCAGTCTTTCCGATGGGGGTGGGCTCCAACCTCATCGTGCGCGACGGCGGTATCCGGGCAGTTGTAATCCGCCTGGGACGCGGCTTCAACGGAACTGAAATCACAGGGAAAAAGGTCACCGCAGGCGCCGCCGCACTCGACGCGCGCGTGGCGAAACGGGCAGCGGAGGCCGGTGTCGATCTCACCTTCCTGCGCACCATCCCGGGGTCCATCGGCGGCGCGGTGCGGATGAATGCAGGCTGCTACGGCTCCTATGTCGCCGATCACCTCATCTCGGCCGAGGCGGTGTTGCGCGATGGCACCAAGATCCTGTTATCAAAAGAGGATCTGCACTTTTCCTACCGCCAGTCGGTCCTGCCCGAAGGCGCCGTCATCACTTCCGCCACCTTCGAAGGCGCGCTGGCCGACCCGGCCGCGCTGGCCCAAAGGATGGCCGACCAGCTTTCCAAACGCGACGCATCCCAACCCACCAGGGACCGCTCCGCCGGCTCCACCTTCCGCAATCCTGCAGGCTTTTCCTCGACCGGCCGGGCCGATGATGTTCATGACCTCAAGGCCTGGAAGCTCATCGCCGACGCCGGCATGCGCGGCGCACGCCGGGGTGGCGCGCAGATGAGCGAGATGCATGCGAACTTCCTGCTGAACGCGGGCGGGGCGACGGCCGCCGATCTGGAAGGTTTGGGCGAAGAAGTGCGAAAAAGGGTTTTCCAAACCAGCGGAATATCGTTAGAGTGGGAAATCATGCGCGTCGGCGAACCGGCGGCGGATAAATAAACAAAACCAAAGACTAATCCTGGGGATAAATTCCCCGGACAACAGGGGCGGAAAGTCCCGGAAACAGGCAGATGGCGGGCAGGTCGAGCAGGCAAGCCCCCAAGGTGGCGGTACTGATGGGTGGCCTTTCCGCAGAGCGGGAGGTTTCTCTCAGCACGGGACGCGGTTGCGCCCAAGCCCTGCGGGAGGCGGGATATGAGGTGGTCGAGGTCGATGCCGGCCGCGACCTTGCCCTGCGCCTTGCCGAGATCGGGCCCGACGTTTGTTTCAACGCGTTGCATGGTCCCTATGGCGAGGACGGGGCCGTTCAGGGTCTCTTGGAGTGGCTGGGCCTTCCCTACACCCATTCCGGTGTTCTGGCCTCGGCGCTTGCCATCGACAAGGCGCGGACCAAGAAAGTGTTCCGGTCCGAAGGGTTGCCGGTCGCCGACAGCCTTATTGCCCCGACGGCCGAGGTTCAGGCCCGTCATGTGATGGCGCCACCCTATGTGGTGAAGCCCAACAATGAAGGCTCGTCCGTCGGCGTCTATATCGTTCAGGAAAGCGCGAACGGCCCGCCGGTACTGGCGCCGGACATGCCCGCCGAAGTGATGGTCGAAGCCTATGTTCCGGGGCGCGAGCTGACCTGTTCTGTGCTGGGCGACCGGGCGCTCTGCGTGACAGAAATCGTCACCGACGGCTGGTACGATTATCACGCGAAATACGCGCCGGGTGGCTCGCGGCACGTCTGCCCGGCCGACCTTCCGGCCGAAATCGCGAAGGCCTGTCAGGATTATGCGCTGCGCGCCCATATCGCGATCGGCTGCCGGGGCCTGTCGCGCACGGATTTCCGCTGGGACGACACGAAGGGGCTGGCTGGCCTTTTCCTTCTGGAAATCAACACCCAACCCGGCATGACCCCCACATCTCTGTCGCCCGAACAGGCGGCGGCGGAGGGGATGACTTTCGCGCAGCTCTGCGCCTGGCTGGTGGAGGATGCCTCATGCCCCCGCTGATGGCCGGAGAGCGCCCCGTCTGGCACCGCCGCCCCGGCGCATTGCGGCCAGAGCCGCCAGTGACAGGACATGCGCCGCGTTCGGAACCGCCGGTCCGTGTGGTGGCCGAAGAGACAAGCCGGCCTATGGCGGAGGAAATGCCGCCAGCCGCAACACCGGTTGCGTCGCCACCCGGGTGGCCGGGCGAGAGTGGCCCTGGCGAGTTCGATCTCTTTGAACGGGATGTCGCTTCGGGCGGTTTGTCGGTCGAAGACTTTGACGCCGTGGGCCATGAGGTCGAAGAGGTCGTGGTCCGGGATGCAGACCGGCCCTTCTTCACTTCGGCACGGCGGGCGGCCGAGGCCCCTGCACAGGCAGAACCTGCACAGGCAGAAGAGGACGATATCGCCGGATATGAACGCGCCGCCGCGGCAATTGCGCGCGCGAGCGATCTACTGAAGCGGCCCGTCGCCGCGATGCCTCCGCGTCGTGCCGAAGCGGCGCGCGCGCCTGTCGGGCGCCCGGACCGACGGGCCGACAGGCGTTCCGACGCGGGCGAGCGGCGCGATCCGGCGCCGTCGCGCTTTGCCTACCGGATGGAACGGCTCTGGCTCACCCCGCTGTTCCGGCGCTTCATGCGCTATGGCGTGCCGGTGCTGACCGTCGCACTGGCGGTCGGGCTCTATCTCAGCGATGCCGACCGGCGCGCGGCGATCGGCGACAGTTTCGCAAGCCTGCGCGCCCAGATCGAGAACCGGCCGGAATTCATGGTCAAGCTCATGTCGATCGACGGGGCGTCCGTTCCCGTTGCGAATGCGGTCCGCGCGATGGTGACGGAGCCCTTGCCGACCTCGTCCTTCCGGCTTGATCTGGAAGCGATGCGCGCCGCGATCGAGCAGATCGACGCTGTCGAAAGCGCAAGCGTGAAGCTGAAGCCGGGCGGGGTGCTCGCCGTCGATATACGCGAGCGCAAGCCGGCCGTCCTGTGGCGCACCGAAGCCTCGCTCGAGATGCTCGATGCGACCGGGCATCGGGTTGCGACGCTGAAGACCCGTGCGGCGCGCGCCGATCTGCCGGTCATCGCCGGGGTCGGGGCCGAGGAACGGGTGCCCGAGGCGCTGAACATCCTTGCCGCCGCACGGCCGGTCCTGCCGCGAGTGCGCGGCCTCGTCCGGGTGGGCGACCGGCGCTGGGATCTGGTGCTGGACCGGGGGCAGCGGGTGATGCTGCCCGAAACCGGTGCGGTCGAGGCGGTGGAGCGGGTGATGGCGCTCGATACGGCGGAAGAAATGCTCGCGCGCGACCTGATCACGGTCGATCTGCGCAACCCGGACAGGCCGACGGTAAGGCTTGGGCCTCAGGCGGTCGAGACAATGAAAACAATGGCGGCAAACGTGACGAAGGTGGCAGGACAATGACAGGGCTCTATCAGGCGCAGCGGGCAATGCGGAACATGCGGCGTGCGGCGATCCAGCGCGGGGTGGTGGCCATTCTCGATGTCGGTACGTCGAAGATCGCCTGCCTTGTCCTGAAATTCGACGGCGACGTCGCGGCGCGCGAGGACGGGCTCGGCTCCCTGGCCGGGCAGTCGCAGTTCCGGGTGATCGGCGCTGCAACGACGCGGTCGCGCGGGGTTCGGTTCGGCGAGATCGACGCGATCCCTGAAACCGAGCGCGCGATCCGTACCGCAGTTCAGGCCGCCCAGAAGATGGCCCAGACGCGGGTCGACCATGTGATCGCCTGTTTCGCGGGCGCCCGGCCCCGGTCCTACGGGTTGGCCGGAGAGATCACGCTGCCCGCGGGCCAGGTGAGCGAGCAGGATGTGGGCCGGGTTCTGGCCGCCTGCGACGTGCCGGATTTCGGCGAAAGCCGCGAGGTGCTGCACGCCCATCCGGTGAATTTCGCCATCGACCACCGCAGCGGCATGAACGATCCGCGCGGCCATGTCGGCAACCGGCTGGCTGCCGACATGCATCTTGTCACCATCGACACGCCAGCGGTGCAGAACCTTCTCTACTGTATCAAGCGCTGTGACCTGGAACTCGCGGGGCTCGCCTCGTCGGCCTATGTCTCGGGCATATCGGCCCTCGTCGAGGACGAGCAGGAACTGGGCGCGGCCTCGATCGACATGGGCGGCGGCTCGACCGGGATATCGGTCTTCATCAAGAAGCACATGATCTTCACCGACGCGGTGCGTCTGGGCGGCGATCACGTAACAGCCGATATCTCGAAGGGCTTCCATGTGCCGATGTCGGTGGCCGAGCGGATCAAGACCTATCACGGCGGCGTCTTCGCCACCGGCATGGATGACCGCGAGATGATCGAGATCGGCGCGGATTGCGGCGACTGGGACAAGGACCGCCGCACCGTCAGCCGGACCGAGCTGATCGGCATCATCCGGCCGCGGGTCGAGGAGATCCTCGAGGAGGCGCGCGCCATGCTCGATGCGGCGGGCTTCGACCAGCTTCCCTCGCAGCAGATCGTGCTGACGGGTGGCGCGAGCCAGCTGCCGGGCCTTGACGGCCTTGCCGCCCGCGTCCTCGGCCAGAACGTGCGCCTTGGCAGGCCGCTGCGCGTACAGGGCCTGCCGCAGGCGGCGACGGGCCCCGCCTTCTCGTCGATCGTCGGGCTTTCGCTCTTTGCCGCGCACCCGCAGGACGAGTGGTGGGATTTCGAAGTCCCCGCCGAACGCTATCCCGCAAGGTCGCTACGGCGCGCGGTAAAATGGTTCCGCGACAACTGGTAACCCCCAAATACTGTGTCCTCGGCGAAATACCGCCGAATTTTGGTCAAATTCCCCCCAGATTTTGTGGGTAATCACGCGTTTTTCGCGTGACCTGAGGCGATTCTGTCACTAAAATCCCCGGAATGTGGGGGCATGGCCGGTTCGGCCCAACAATTGCAGGCGGTTACCAATGGCATTGAATTTGACGATGAGCGATCGTGAGGACCTGAGGCCACGCATCACGGTTTTCGGCGTGGGCGGGGCAGGCGGCAATGCCGTCAACAACATGATCGCGAAGGAGCTTGAGGGCGTCGAATTCGTGGTGGCGAATACCGACGCACAGGCGCTGGCGCAGAACCATGCACAGGCCCGCATCCAGATGGGCGTGCGCGCGACCGAAGGTCTGGGCGCGGGGGCGCGGCCGTCGGTTGGCGCCGCCGCCGCCGAGGAGACGATCGAGGAGATCGTCGATCACCTCGCGGGCGCGCACATGTGCTTCATCACCGCCGGCATGGGCGGGGGCACCGGCACGGGCGCGGCGCCGATCATCGCGCAGGCCGCGCGCGAACTCGGTGTCCTGACCGTCGGCGTGGTGACCAAGCCCTTCCAGTTCGAAGGCGCCAAGCGGATGCGGCAGGCCGAAGAGGGGATCGAGGCGCTGCAGAAGGTCGTCGATACGCTCATCATCATCCCGAACCAGAACCTTTTCCGTCTGGCGAATGAACGCACCACCTTCACCGAAGCCTTCGCGATGGCGGATGACGTGCTCTACCAGGGCGTGAAGGGCGTGACCGATCTCATGGTGCGTCCCGGCCTGATCAACCTCGATTTCGCCGACGTTCGCGCGGTGATGGACGAGATGGGCAAGGCGATGATGGGGACCGGCGAGGCCTCGGGCGAGGATCGCGCGGTGCAGGCGGCCGAGAAGGCCATCGCCAACCCGCTTCTGGACGAGATTTCGCTGCGCGGCGCCAAGGGCGTGCTGATCAACATCACCGGTGGCACCGACCTGACGCTGTTCGAACTGGACGAGGCGGCGAACCGCATCCGCGAAGAGGTCGATCCCGACGCCAATATCATCGTGGGCTCGACGCTGGACGAAAGCATGGAAGGCACGATGCGCGTGTCGGTCGTGGCGACCGGTATCGACGCGGCCCAGGCCCAGGCCGAAGTGCCGGTGACCCGCCGCCGCATGGCCGAGCCGCTGGCCCAGCAGCCTGCGGCGCAACCGGCGCCCCAACCCGCCCCGCAGCCCGCCCCGATGGCGCAGCCCGTGGCGGCCCAGGCCGCCCCGGCGCGCGAACCGGTCCGTGAGGAGCCTGTCCGGGCTGAGCAGCCCGCCGCAGCGGCGACCGTCGAGCCGTCGCTGTTCGACCAGACGCCTGCCTTCGTGGCGCCGAAAGCGGCCGAAGATGATCTGCCGCCGCCCGCCTACCGGCCGCAGCCGACGAATGCGCAGACCGCGCAGCGTGACCTGCACCATGTCGATGACGATACGGCAGCCTTCGTCGCGCCGCGCCCGCGCACGCCCGGAACGCCCTCGCCCGAGGCGCTTGCGCGCCTGCAGGCCGCGGTCAGCCGCCAACCCTCGACCCAGCCGATGGCGCCGTCGATGGCCCGGCCTGCGCAGCCTGCCGCGCCGCAGCCCAATGCGACGGACAGGCCGCGCTTCGGCATCAATTCCCTGATCAACCGGATGACCGGTGGTCAGGTCGCGCCGGAGCGGGCTCAGCCCTCCTTCCGCTCGCAGCAGCCCTCGGCCCAGCAGCCGCGTGCCGTGCAGCAGTACGAAGAGGACGAGGGTGCGAGCCCCGATCAGGACCGGGTGGAGATTCCCGCCTTCCTGCGCCGTCAGGCCAACTGAGAGATTGCTGCGCTGCGGCAGTGCGTACGCAGCGACGCAACGTCACCGTGAGGAGGAGAAGCCGGGATCGCCCGGCTTTTTCTTTTAGAATCAACTAATTGCCCGTCAGAAAGTCCTTATCGTCGAACTGACATGTCTTTGTTTCAATCCGTTACAAAGAGTGAATTGAGTCTTTTCGCCTGCGTGGTTACCTCCTTGCCAGCCAAAGCGGGCCGACCAATCCGGCACCGTATAATCGGGGCACTCGTTGCAGACCACTCTCAGATCAGCGGCTTCGTTCCAGGGCGTCGGCCTGCATACCGGCTTGCCGGTGCGGATGGTGGTGCGGCCAGCATCTGCCAATCATGGCGTCTGGTTCCGCCGTACCGACGTGGTCGGGCGCGACCAGATGGTGCCCGCCATCTGGGATTCGGTGACGCCCTCGCGGCTCTGCACCGTGGTGGAAAATGCCTCCGGTGTCAGCGTCTCGACCATCGAACATATCATGGCGGCGCTGGCGGGGTGCGGTGTCCATAATGCGCTGATCGAGATCAACGGGCCGGAAGTGCCGATCCTTGACGGGTCCGCCCAGCCCTTCGTGGCGGCGATCCTCGGGCGCGGTCTGCGCGAATTGTCCGAACCCGTCCTGTGTATCGAAGTCCTGGCCCCGGTCGAGGTGCGCGAGGGCGATGCGGTGGCGCGGCTTGAACCGTCCGACGCGCTGGAGATCGATTTCGCGATCGATTTCGCCGACGAGGCTATCGGCCAGCAGCGCCGCCGCCTGTCGATGGCCAATGGCGCCTTCGTGCGTGAACTTTCCGATTGCCGCACCTTCTGCCGTCAGGCCGATGTCGACCAGATGCGCGCCGCGGGCCTCGCGCTCGGCGGGACTTATGACAATGCCGTCGTGGTCGAGGGCGAGCGAATCCTTTCGCCCGGCGGTTTCCGCCGCGCCGACGAGGCGGTGCGCCACAAGATGCTCGATGCGCTTGGCGATCTCGCGCTTGCGGGTGCGCCGATCCTTGGCCGCTATACCGGCTACCGCGCCGGGCATGCGATGACCAACAAGCTTCTGCGCGCGCTTTTTGCGCGGCCCGACGCTTACCGGGTGCGCGAATGCGATGCCGGCCTGCGTCGCCGCCTGCCGGGCGCGGGCGTCCGCACGGCCGATATTCCGGCCGTCGCCTGAGGCCGCAATACCTTCCCCGATCTGCATCAGAAAGCACGCAAAGCCGTTTTGCGCCGCCGATTTTTCTGTGCTAGGAGGGGCGAAGCCGAAGGGCGAACCGGGGCTTGCGCGCGCGCGTCTGGACCCGGAAAAAGGAAGAACAGAGATAGGGTAGGCAGGTCATGGTGCGGGGCAGAAGAGCGGCAAATCTTGTCGGAAGCCTGGCCCTGGTGGCGGCACTTTCGGCCTGCGGCGGCGGCCAGCAGGAAGCGCCGCTTGATACGCTATCGGCCGAGGAAATCTATAGTCGCGGCGAATTCACGCTGGAAACCTCGCGCAAGGGCAAGGACGCGGTGCGTTATTTCGCGGAGGTCGAGCGGCTTTACCCCTATTCGGAATGGGCCAAGCGTGCGCTGATCATGCAGGCTTTCTCCTATCACAAGGACCGCGATTACGAGAACAGCCGCGCCACGGCGCAGCGCTATATCGACACCTATCCCGCCGAGGAAGACGCGGCTTACGCCAAGTATCTGCTTGCGCTGTCCTATTACGACCAGATCGACGAGGTTGGCCGCGACCAGGGCCTGACCTTCCAGGCACTGCAGGCGCTGCGTGCGGTGATCGAGGAATATCCCGACAGCGAGTATGCCAAGTCGGCGATGCTGAAATTCGACCTCGCCTTCGACCATCTCGCGGCGAAGGAAATGGAGATCGGCCGCTATTACCTGAAGAAGAAGCATTACACCGCCGCGATCAACCGCTTCCGCGTCGTGGTGGAACAGTACCAGACCACGACCCATACGCCCGAAGCGCTCTACCGGCTGATCGAATGCTACCTCTCGCTCGGCATCGAGGACGAGGCGATGACGGCGGGGGCGATCCTGGGCTACAACTTCCAGTCCACCGACTGGTATCAGGACGGCCACCGGCTGCTGACCAAGCGCGGTCTTGCGCCCAAGGCGCGGGGCGACAGCTGGCTTGCCTCGATCTATCGCCAGATGATCAAGGGCGAATGGCTGTGATGGGGCACACGAGGGACGGGGCGGCCTGACGGCCCTTGGGGACGCCTTGGGGAACGGGATGCTCCGCACGCTCGATATCCGTGATATGCTCTTGATCGACCGGCTGGAACTGGAGTTCCGGTCCGGCCTCAATGTGCTGACCGGCGAGACCGGGGCGGGCAAGTCGATCCTTCTCGATTGTCTGGGCTTCGTTCTCGGCTGGAAAGGCCGCGCCGACCTGGTGCGGCAGGGCGCGGCGCAGGGCGAGGTGACCGCGATCTTCGATCTGCCGGAGGGCCATGCGGCGCGCGGGCTGCTTGCAGAGGCGGGGATCGAGGCCGGGGACGAGCTGATCGTGCGGCGCGTGGTGACCGCCGAAGGGCGGCGCACGGCCTTCGTGAACGACCGGCGGACGACGGCGGAGGCTCTGCGCGATCTGTCGGACTGTCTGATCGAGCTTCACGGCCAGCATGACGACCGCGGCCTACTGAACCCGCGCGGGCATCGCCAGATGCTCGACCTGTTCGCGGGCGCCGACACGGGCGCGGTGCGTGCGGCCTGGATGGCCACGCAGGCCGCCCGTCAGGCGCTGGCCGAAGCTGAAGCCGGGGCTGCGGCCCTGAAGGCCGAAGAGGAATATCTGCGCCATGCGGTGGCGGAACTCGACCGGCTGGATCCGCAGCCTGGCGAAGAGGCCGTCCTCGATACGCGCCGCCGCATGATGCAGGCCGGGCAGCGCATCCGCGAGGATATCGCGCGTGCCGCGCAAGCGCTGGGACCCGAGGGTGCGGAGGGGCTTCTGTGCGATGCCGGCCGCTGGCTCGAGGGCGCGGCGGAGAAGGCCGAAGGCAGGCTCGACGCGGCGCTTGCGGCCCTCGGGCGGGCGGTCACCGAACTGGGCGAGGCGGCGCAGGGCGTGGAGGATTGCCTCGAGGCGCTGACATGGGACCCGGCGGAGATGGAGCGGGTGGAAGAGCGCCTTTTCGCCATCCGCGCGCTGGCGCGCAAGCACGGGGTACTGGCCGACGATCTCGGCGCTTTTGCCGCGGAGATGCGGGGCAAGCTCGACCGGCTGGACGGTGCATCGGGCAATCTCAAGGCGCTCGGCCTTGCGGTGACGGCGGCAGAGGGCGCCTACGAGGCCGCCGCCGCCGCCCTGTCGGCCGCGCGGGCGAAGGCGGCAAAGGCGCTCGACAAGGCGATCGCCGCCGAACTCGCGCCGCTGAAGATGGAGCGGGCGCATTTCGAAACCCGTCTCGGCCCTGCCGATCCGGGGCCGGAGGGGCGGGATCTGGTGGAATTTACCGTCGCCACCAACCCCGGCGCACCCGCGGGCGCGCTGAACCGCATCGCCTCGGGGGGAGAACTGTCGCGCTTCCTCCTCGCGCTGAAGGTTGCGCTGGCGCGCGGCGGCGAGGCGCTGACGATGATCTTCGACGAGATCGACCGGGGCGTCGGCGGGGCGACCGCCGACGCCGTCGGCCGCCGCCTTGCCCGGCTGGCCGAAGCGGCGCAGATCCTTGTCGTCACCCACAGTCCCCAGGTCGCGGCGCGCGGCGCCCATCACTGGCGGGTGGAAAAACGGGTCATGGGGCAGATGACCACCTCGACCGTGCTGCAGCTTTCCGACGAGGAGCGGGTGGCGGAGCTTGCCCGGATGCTCGCCGGCGAAAAAGTCACCGACGCGGCCCGCGAGGCAGCGCGCGCGCTGCTTGCCGGCTAACAGAATCGCCGTCGCCACCGCGCCGGTTCGGCGATCTTCCGGCGCGCGCGTCCAGCGATTGCCGGGCGGTAAGTCCTTGCCGCGAAGGGGTGGCATGCACGGGCAAGCGCAGCAAGAGCGTGGGGCAGTTGCCGCACGCGGATTCCAGGGCAGTCATCCTGCGGGGAATGGTGGGCGACCCTGGAATCGAACCAGGCGTGAGTCTCCTCGGCGGAGTTACAGTCCGCTGCCGCACCTTGCAGCACGTCGCCCAATGGCGGGCTGAATACGCGGGGGGGCGGGAGGCGTCAAGGCGGAATTTCTGTGCGGAAAGCCCGGGATCGGCGGGCTTACGGCCTTGCGCTCCGGGGTGGCTCCGTTCCATTGTGCACGGTCAGAAGCGGAAGGACCCGTGCATGAAAAAGCCGGATTGGGTGATCGAGAAGGAACGCGCCAAGCGCGCTGCCGCGACCGAGACGGTGTGGCTTTTCGGCCTGCATGCCGTGCGCGACGCGCTGCTCAATCCCGCGCGGGTGAAGCTGCGCCTCGTGGTCACCAAGAATGCCGCCGACAAGCTCGCCGAGGCGATCGCTGCAGCCGGGCTTCAGCCCGAACTGGTGGAGCCGCGCCGGTTCGAGGCGCAGGTGCCGCTCGATCCGGAAAACGTCCATCAGGGGGCGGCGCTGGAGGTGAAGCCGCTCAACTGGGGCAAGTTGGCGGATATCGCGGTCAGCGGCGCGGGCGCGCCGCTTCTGGTGCTTCTGGACCGGGTGACCGATCCGCATAACGTCGGCGCGATCCTCAGGTCCTCGGAAGTGTTCGGTGCCCGCGCCGTCGTGGCGCCTTTGCGCCATTCCGCCCCCGAGACCGGCGCGCTTGCCAAGACCGCGAGCGGGGCGCTCGAACGTCAGCCCTATCTGCGGATCGGCAATCTTGCCGACGCGATGGAGGAGTTGAAAGCGATGGGTTATGTCCTTCTCGGCCTCGACGGGCAGGCGGAGGCGACGCTGGGCGAGGCGCTCGCCGAGGTGGGCGACCGGCCGCTCGGCCTTGTCCTTGGCGCCGAGGGGCCGGGCCTGAGGGAGCGCACGCGAGCCACCTGCGACCGGCTGGTGAAAATCCCCTATGGTGGCGGGTTCGGCTCGCTCAATGTTTCAAACGCGGCGGCGGTATCTCTGTATGCGGCGTCAATCCGGCCCCGCTGACAGCAATTGTGTCCCTGCGGCCGCCCTGGCGGTCACGCGCCATCACGCTTGCGGGAGGGCTATTCCCCTCGGCGCCCGCCGGGGGCATTTTGCTGTCATGAGCGGGATTCGAAGGACGATACAGATGACGGCGCGCATCGCAGCCGGCGCCCTTGTCGTGGCGGCTCTGATGCCGCACGCGGCGCTTGCCGACGACACGGGCTATTTCGCGCCGGGCGGGATTGCCCTTTCGGGCTATGATGTCGTGGCCTATTTCACCGAAGGTGTGCCGGTGGAGGGCGAGGCCGACCATGCGCTGATCTGGCGCGGTGCCACCTGGTATTTCGCCAGCACCGAGACGCTCATGTCCTTCGAGATGGACCCGGAGGCCTTTGCGCCGCAGTTCGGCGGTCATTGTGCCTATGGAATGTCGGAGGGGGACACCGTTTCACCCGCGCCGACCGCCTTCTTCATCCAGGATGGCAAGCTTTATTTCATGCACACTGACGCGCTTTTGGCGGCGAAGCGCGAACGCCTGCCCGAGATCGTGGCGGCGGCCGAAGGCAATTGGGCGGCGCTCGAGGGGCACTAGGGGCCACCAGGGGCGGACCGCGGCGTGATCACAATCGGGCGAGCGGTCTTTTACGCAGGCTTTACATTCCTACATCAAGATAATGAGGCCGGCTCCGGAACAGCCGTGCCTCAGCTCACTGTCCCTCGTTCCGCGACTGGCGCCCGGCCCTTGGCCCGGGCGCTTTTTTCTGGGATGGATGGGCCATGACCAACCCCAGTGACGAGATCATACGGGCGATTCTCACCTCCGTCCGCTCGGTGGCGGTGGTGGGCTGGTCGCCCAACCCGGAACGGCCCTCGCACGGGGTTGCCGATTTCCTGAAGGCGCGCGGCATGCGGATGATCCCGGTCAATCCCGGCCAGGCGGGACAGACCTATGGCGGCGAGCGGATCGCCGCGACGCTGGGCGATCTTCCCATGGACGCGCGGGTCGAGATGGTCGATATCTTCCGCCGCTCGGACGCGGTGCCGGAGATCGTGGATCAGGCACTGGCGGCGCTGCCCGACCTCCGGGTCATCTGGATGCAGCTTGGTGTGTCCCATCCCGAGGCGGCGGCGAAGGCGCGGGCGGCGGGGATCACGGTGATCGAGAACCGCTGTCCGAAGATCGAGGCGCGGCGGCTGGGGCTTGTCTGAGGCGTTCGTTTTCCCGGACCAGACGTGATCCGGCGGAGCCGCGCCGGGGGCGCGGCACGACTTTTCTGCCCCGGCTGCGGCGGGGCCGCATCCGGGGGGGTGCCTCCGGCGGGAGTATTTCGGGACAGAACGTATCAGAGGATCGCGAGAACCGCTTCTGGCGGGCGGCCGAGCGCGGCCTTGCCGTTGGCGATGAGGAGCGGGCGTTCGATCAGGCGCGGATGGGCGGCCATGGCGGCGATGAGGTCGGCCTCGCTTGTGTCGCGGCTGAGGCCGAGGTCGCGGAATTCGGCCTCGCCGGTGCGGACGAGCGCGATGGCGGGCTGGCCGAGAAGCGCGAGCGCCGCGCGGAGTTCGGCGGCCGAGGGCGGGTCTTCGAGATAGAGGCGGATTGTCGGACGATGGCCTTGGGCTTCGAGAAGGGCGAGCGTTTCGCGGGATTTCGAGCAGCGCGGATTGTGCCAGAGGGTCAATGTCATAGCCAGTCCTTCCGGCCAGTGCCGACGGCGTCTGCGACAGTCGCAAACCCGTCGCGGGCAAGGCGGGCGTCGAGGCCATGCGCGATCTCGGTGACGAGCGAAAGGCCGCCATAGACCATCGCCGAATAGAGCTGCAGGGCCGAGGCGCCGGCGCGGATCTTCTGATAGGCCTCTTCGGCGGAACCGACGCCGCCGACGCCGATCAGCGGCAGGCGGCCCTCGGTCAATTGTGACAGGCGGGCAAGGACGTGGGTCGAGCGGTCGAACAGGGGGGCGCCGGAAAGCCCGCCTGTCTCGCTGGCGTGGCGGCTTTTCAGCCCATCGCGGGCAAGCGTCGTATTCGTGGCGATGATCCCGTCGATACCGCTTTCAAGCGCCACCTCGGCCAGGTCTTCCAGTTCGGCGGGCGAGAGGTCGGGTGCGATCTTGAGGAAGAGGGCGGGGCGGTTCGCAAGGCCTGCGCGGGTCTCGACCACACCGGCGAGGAGGGCGGCGAGCGCCGCCTTGCCCTGCAGGTCGCGCAGTTTCTCGGTGTTGGGCGAGGAGACATTCACCGTGGCGAAATCGACATGCGGCCCGCAATGGGCGAGCACGCGGGCGAAATCGGCGGCGCGGTCGGCGCTGTCCTTGTTGGCGCCGAGATTGAGGCCGACTGGCACGGCGGTCTTGCGGCGCCGGGCGAGGCGGGCGCCGATCGCTTCCATGCCTTCATTGTTGAAGCCGAAGCGGTTGATCACCGCCCGGTCCTCGGTCAGGCGGAAGAGGCGCGGCTTGGGGTTGCCGGGCTGCGGGCGCGGGGTGGCGGCGCCGACCTCGATGAAGCCGAAGCCCGCGCGGGCGAGGGGCGCGACGGCCTCGGCATTCTTGTCATAGCCCGCGGCGAGGCCCACCGGGTTCGGCAGGGCAAGGCCCGCCACGGTCGTTGCAAGCCGCGACGAGGTGACGGGGCCGGGCAGCGGCGCGAGGCCCGTGGCAAGGGCGCGGAGCGACAGGCCATGCGCGCGTTCGGGATCGCAGCGGTGGAGGGCGGCGAGGGCCGCGCGTTCTAATAGGGTCACAAGACACCTTCGGGAAAGATATGGCCGACCGCGCCCAGAGGCAGCGACTTGTCCCAGACGACATCCGAGAGGCGCAGCGGCCGGTAGAGATGGGGAAAGAGTGCGCCGCCGCGCGAGGGTTCCCATTTCAGATCGGGTCCGAGGCGGTCGGGATCGACCGCGACCAGAACCAGATCGCTTTCGGAGGCGAAATGTTTCGCCGCCGTCTCGGTCACCTGGGCGGGGGTGGAGAAATGGATATAGCCATCGGCGAGATCGACAGGCGCGCCACGCGTCTCGCCCGCCGTGCGGAAGGCGTCCCATTCAGGTCTGCGGAAGATCTTCAGGATCAGCATGGCGCGCTCTTGCCCTGTGAAGGGCCCGCCGGTCAAGCCCGTCGCGCTGTCGTTACGACAGGCGCAATAATCTTTGACAGGGCGGCGCGGGGAACGCACGATCCGCTATCGAGTCTTCAGGGAGATTGATCATGAAAAGAATGAGCTCGCAATTGTCCTTCGCCGCGCTCGCGGTTGCGGCCGGATTTGCCGCCTTTCCCGCCGCAGCAGAGACGGTGAAGCTTACGCTCCTCGGCGTCGGCGATGTCTACAATTTCGAGGAAGAGGACGGGCGGGGCGGTTTTGCCCGGCTGAACGCCGTGGCCAAGGCCGAACGCGCGGCCAATCCCAACACGCTGTACCTTTTTGACGGCGACATGCTGTCGCCCTCGCTGATGTCGGGTTTCGACAAGGGCCAGAACACGATCGATTTCACCAATCTCGTGCCGTTCGACCTGGCCGTCCCCGGCAACCATGAATTCGATTTCGGGCCGGAGAACTTTGCCGAGAAGGTCAAGGCATCGGCCTACCCCTGGGCGGCGATCAACATCACCAATGCGGATGGCTCTGCCGTCGAAGGGCTTGGCGGGGTGATGGTGAAGGAGGTGGGCGGGCTCAAGGTCGCGCTCGTTCCGGTGGCGCAGGATACGTCGCCCGCGGTTTCCTCGACCGGAGATCTGAAATTCCTGCCGACGGTCGACACCGCGGTCGCGGCGGCCAAGCAGGCGCGCGAGGACGGTGCCGATATCGTCGTCGGCGTGGTGCAGACCGACATGGAAAACGACCGGGCGCTGATCAAGAGCCATGCGTTCGACGTGATCCTGTCGGGCGACGACCATTCCTATGCGACCGCCTATGACGGGGTCACCGCCTATGTCGAGACCTCGATCGACGGGCAATTCCTGTCGCCGGTCGACCTCTTTGTCACCGTCGAGGAGAAGGACGGCAAGCGCCAGGTCGAGTGGTATCCGCATTTCCGCTTCATCGATACGGCCGACGTGGAGCCCGATGCCGACAGTCAGGCTCTGGCCGACAAGCTGTCGGCGCAAATGGACGAGACGCTCGGGGTCGAGATCGGCACGCTGGAAGGCGGACTCGACAGCCGCCGCAATGTGGTGCGGGCCGAGGAAGCGACGATGGGCGACCTGATCGCCGACGCGTTGCGCGACCAGACCGGGGCCGATATCGCCATCATGAACGGCGGCGGTATCCGGGGCGACCGGACCTATGACGCGGGGGCGAAGCTCACCCGCCGCGACATCCTGACCGAACTGCCGTTCGGCAATATCACGGTGGTCACCGAACTGCCGGGCAGCCAGGTTCTGGCGGCGCTGGAAAACGGCGTGAGCCAGGTCGAGAAGGGCGCGGGCCGCTTCCCGCAGGTCTCCGGCCTGACCTTCGCGTTCGACGCATCGGCCGAAGCCGGCGCGCGCGTGTCGGAGGTCATGGTCGGCGGCGCGCCGCTGGAGGCCGACAAGCTCTACAAGGTCGCGGTCAACGATTATATCCTTGGCGGCGGCGACGGCTATGCGGCGCTTGGCGGCGGGCGGATCGTGACCGACGGGCCGACGGGGCATCTCGTGGCCAATGACGTGATGGCCTATGTCGAAAAGCTCGGGACGGTGAATGTGGTCCTCGACGGGCGGATCAGGAAGCTCGGTCAGTAACCGGGTCGCTCATCGGCCCTGACCGGCCACTTCGCGGGGTGACCGCCGAAGAGCGGCCGTCGGGGCGCGATGAGGCGCCCGGGCCTACGGCCCGATCCGGGCATGAATCGCGAGGTCGCGGTCTTCGTCATCCTTGAAGAAGGCCATCCATTCCTCGCAACCGTCGGGATGGCGGTGGATCAGATGGGGGGCGCCGGTGAAGTCGGCGCCCTTTTCCGTGAGATGGGCATGTGCCGTGCCGATATCGGGCACGGCGAGGTAGAGAATGTCGGCTTCCTCGCGCTTGCCGGTCTCCCGCAGCATCAGCCTTGTGCCGCCGAGATCGTAGAAGGCGAGGCCGGGGAAGGCGTAAAGCTCGGGCAGGCCGAGAAGGTCGCGCCAGAAGGCGCGGGCACGGTCGAGGTTTTCGACGCGGCGGGCGATCTGGCCGAGGGGGCCAAGGGGGTGCATGGGGTCTGCTCCTGTCGAGGGGGCGCGGGCGCTGCCCTTGCGGACGCCGGTCCAGTTGCGCAGTTCGGCCCGGCCCGCGAGGCCGAGCTTTGCAGTCGCCGACCGGGCGAGGGAGCGCGCGCCATACAGGCTGATGCCGAGATGGGTCGCGATGCGCGCGGTCGACAGGCCGTGGCGCACAAGCTCCGTCACCCGCCATTCGGCGGGGGTGAGACGGTCGTCATGGGGCGGGCGGCCACGTCGGGTCATGGGCGGAGGCTAGCGCGGACGGGGGCGAATTTCACTCCCCCTCCCTTGCGCGGGGCAGGTCTCTGCCTCTATAGGGGGGCCATGCGGGTGTAGCTCAATGGTAGAGCAGCAGCCTTCCAAGCTGAATACGTGGGTTCGATTCCCATCACCCGCTCCATCCTTTCCCGTTGGCCCTGCGACGGCGTCGTGATCCGATCGCGCCGCGCTGGCGCGCGGCATGCCATCTTTCCCTGCGCGGGCATTGGCCCGCGCAGGGGCGGGGCCTTCGGCGAGAGTATTTCCGGACGGCAAGCGGGAAGGGCGTCCGTCAGGCCCGGCCTTCAGAAGGAGAAGATCGCCACCACTTCGGCCGCCGGTTCGCTGATCACCGCGCCCTCCTCGTTGGTGAAGGTGCGCAAGCCCGCGATATCGCCGATCTGGGGCGTGAAGCCGATGGCGCGGAGCGCGAGCTTGCGGTCCTCCGGGGTGACGGGGTCGCAGGCGCCCTTCACTTTCCAGCGGTCGAGCGAGAAGGGGCTGGTGACCGCATAGGTGACGGTCGGCCCCGAGATGTCGCGCTTCTTCACTTTCCCGCTTTCCTCGAGCGCCTTGATCGCCTCGGCGATGACTTCCGCCGAATCCTGGAAGGTCGCGTCTTCGATCTTCCTGTAGGCCGCGTCGGTCCTGCCGTCGTTCAGGCATTGGCGGGCAGCGAAGAGCCAGTCGTGGATCATGTAGGCGGGTCCGTAGTTCCAGGGCGTGAGGCCGTTGAAGACCCGGCCGATCGGCGGGATCGAGCCGCCATCGGTATACATCATCCCGGGCTCGATCACCTGCACCCGGGTCTTGCCGTCGGGCCGCGTGAAGGTCAAGGGATCGCGCGGGCTCGGCACATAGACGAAGGTTCCGTCGCCCGCCGGGCCGGTGTCGCGCAGCCAGACCACGACAAGGTCGCCCTGAAAGGTTCCGGCGCGGGTGGTTTCGTAATTGACATTGGCGCACCCCGAAAGAAGCCCGAGCGCCAGTGCGGCTGCAGATGCCTTGGTCTTCATCCGTCCCTCCCCCGAAATCGCCCCGATACTACCACGGCGCGAGCCTGGACGCGACCTGGCCGGTCGAAGGTGCCCGGAGCCTGGTCTGCCCTTTCCCGCCCTCCCTGCGTGCCGCCGGACCCGCGGCGCGCGGACCTGCGGCACTCGGGCGCTTGTGACGGGGGGGCTGCGCGCCTAAAGGGGAGGAACGCGACGAAAGACCGGAGTTCCGATGGCCCGCCGACCCGTTGAGATGAACGAAGACCGCGCACCATCGCGCAAGGTGGGGGCACTCGCGGCCCTGTGGCCCTTCGTCAGGCCCTACCGGCTGATGGCGTTGGGCGCGCTTCTGGCGCTGGCGCTTACGGCCGGGGTGAGCCTTGTCCTGCCGATTGCCGTCCGTCGGGTGGTGGACGGGTTCAACAAGGGCGGCGAGCTGCTGGATCAGTATTTCCTTGCGGCCGTCGGTATCGCGGCGCTGCTGGCCGTGGGAACCGGCTGTCGGTACTATCTCGTGACCCGCCTCGGCGAGCGGGTAGTCTCCGACATCCGCAAGGCGGTCTTTGACCGGGTGGTGGGGATGAGCCCGGCCTTCTTCGAACGGCTGATGACCGGCGAGGTGCTGAGCCGGATCACCACCGATACGACGCTTATCCTGTCGGTGATCGGTTCGTCCGTGTCCATCGCGCTTCGCAACATGCTGATGCTTCTTGGCGGGCTGGTGCTGATGTTCTTCACCTCGGCCAAGCTGACCGGGCTCGTGCTTTTGCTCGTGCCGCTGGTCGTCGGGCCGATCATCCTGCTTGGTCGGCGTCTCAGACGGCTGTCACGCGAGAACCAGGACTGGATCGCCGCCTCCTCGGGCCAGGCGTCGGAAGTGCTGGGCGCAGTGCAGGTGGTGCAGGCCTTCACGCATGAAGCCGAAAGCCGGGCGGATTTCGGCGCCGTGACGGAAAAGAGCTTCACCTCGGCCAAGGTCCGTATCAAGGCGCGTGCGCTGATGACCGTCATCGTGATCTTCCTGATCTTCACCGGGGTGGTCGGGGTTCTGTGGATCGGCGCGCGCGATGTGCGCACCGGAACGATGACCATCGGCGATCTCGTCCAGTTCGTGATCTATGCGGTGATGGTCGCAGGCTCCACCGGGGCCCTTTCGGAGATCTGGGGCGAATTGCAGCGGGCGGCGGGGGCGACGGAACGGCTGGTGGAGCTGTTGTCGGCCGAGGATACGATCCGCGATCCGGCTTCACCCCTGGCGCTGCCGCGTCCGGTACGGGGCGAGATCGCGTTCGAGAAAGTCACCTTCCACTATCCGTCGCGGCCGAACCGGTCGGCGCTGGAGGAGGTCACACTCAAGGTCCGGCCCGGCGAGACCGTGGCCCTTGTCGGCCCGTCCGGGGCGGGCAAGACCACGGTGATCCAGCTTCTGCAGCGGTTCTGGGATCCCGAGGCGGGGCGCATCACATTGGACGGGGTCGACCTTGCCGCGATGACGCGGGCCGATTTCCGCCGCGCCATCGCGCTCGTGCCGCAGGATCCGGTGATCTTCGCAGCCTCTGCCCGCGAGAATATCCGCTTCGGCCGCCCCGGGGCGACGGATGCCGAGGTCGAGGCGGCCGCGAAGGCGGCTGCGGCGCACGCGTTTCTGGCCGCGTTGCCGGACGGGTATGACACCTATGTCGGCGAGCGTGGCGTGATGTTGTCGGGCGGGCAGAAACAGCGGATCGCGATCGCCCGCGCGATCCTGCGGGACGCACCGGTGCTGCTTCTCGACGAGGCGACATCGGCACTTGATGCCGAAAGCGAGCGGGCGGTGCAAAGAGCGGTCGAGGGCCTGTCGAAGGGCCGCACCGTGATCGTCGTCGCCCACCGCCTGGCGACGGTGAAGAAGGCCGACCGGATCGTCGTCTTCGACGAGGGACGGATCGTGGCGGAGGGTCCGCACGAGAAGCTCGTCGCCGAAGGCGGTCTCTATGCCCGGCTCGCCCGGTTGCAGTTCGCCAGCGGCGAAGTTCCGCCCGCCATTGCGGTTGACGCCACGTAGGCTGCCGAACCTGCTTGATCCCCCGGTCCGACCTGCCAAGACTGTTCGCGCCGGAAGCCTTCGGGCGATCCGGTCCTGATGTGTTTATGGAGGTTGCTATGGGTATGTGGGATTTCGTGAAAGGTGCAGGCAAGAAGATCTTCGGGGGCGCGGCGGAGGCCGCCGAGGTTCCGAAGGAAGAGGCGCTGCGCAAGGAGATCGAGGATCTGGGGCTCGACGCCCAGGGGATCGACATCAAGGTCGTCGATGACAGGGTCGAACTGAGCGGCACTGCCGTAAGCCAGGAGGTCAAGGAAAAGATCATCACCGCCGTCGGCAATGTCGAAGGCATCGCCAAGGTCGAGGACAAGACGCCCGGCAAGGATCCCGTCTTCCATACGGTCACCAAGGGCGAGACCCTGTCGGCGATCGCCAAGAAGACGCTCGGCAATGCCAACCGCTACGGCGAAATCTTCGAGGCGAACCGGCCGATGCTGAAACATCCCGACAAGATCTATCCCGGCCAGGTGCTGCGCATTCCGCAGGCCTGAGCCCCTCGTGCGGCGCGGCGGTAACGTCGCCGCGCCAGAAATGACGCGAGGTTTTTGCGGGCGCGCGCCGCTCGCGACTTGCCCGACCCGGCCTTTCACCGCATTGTCGAACGACAGGGACGAACGCCCGGGGGAACGGGCGGCTGGGGAGAGGAACGATGGCCAAATTCGCCACGGTCGCCGACCGCGACGCGATCGAGAACGAGATGCCCTATGCGGCACGCGGGCTGCCCGCGACCATGTACCAGTTCCTGACCCGTACGAAAGAAGCCCACGGCGCGCGCAATGCGCTGAGCTTCCAGATCCTGTCCGATCCGGGATCGAAGGCCGAGACCCTCACCTGGTCGGCGCTTCATGCCGAGGTGACGCGTGCGGCGAACCTTTTCCGCAGCCTGGGGGTGGGCGAGAAGGATGTGGTCGCCTATCTGCTGCCCAACGCGGTCGAGACCGCGATCACACTTCTGGGCGGTGCGGTGGCGGGTATCGTCAACCCGGTCAATCCGCTGCTGGAGCCCGAACAGATCGCCGCGATCCTGCGCGAGACCAGGGCCAAGGTGCTGGTCACGCTGAAACCCTTCCCCAAGACCGACCTGCCGCAGAAGGCCGCCGCCGCGCTGGCGCAGGCGCCGGGGGTCGAGACGGTGCTGGAGGTCGATCTCAACCGCTATCTGACCCCGCCGAAAAGCTGGATCGTGCCCCTGATCCGCCCGAAGAATCCCGCGACCCACAAGGCGCGCATCCTGAATTTCCGGGCCGAGCTTGCGCGCCAGCCGGGTGACCGGCTGACCTTTGCCGACAGTGCGGGCGACCGGATCGCCGCCTATTTCCATACCGGCGGCACGACGGGCATGCCGAAGGTTGCCCAGCACAAATATTCCGGCATGATCTACAATGGCTGGCTCGGGGCGGAGCTTCTGTTCGACGAGACCGACGTGCTGATCTGCCCGCTGCCGCTCTTCCATGTCTTCGCCGCCTATCCGGTGTTCATGTCCTGCATCGGTTCGGGCGCGCATATGGTGCTTCCGACCCCTCAGGGCTATCGGGGTGACGGCGTCTTCGACAATTTCTGGAAGCTGATCGAACGCTGGAAGGTTTCGTTCCTGATCACGGTTCCGACCGCCGTCGCCGCGATGGTGCAGCGGCCCGTCAATGCCGATGTCTCCACGCTCAAGACCGCGATCTCGGGCTCGGCGCCGATGCCGATGGAGCTGTTCAACCGGTTCAAGGCGGCAACGGGCGTGGAAATATCGGAAGGTTATGGCCTGACCGAGGCGACGTGCCTTGTCTCCTGCAACCCGGTCGACGGGCAGAAGAAGGTGGGCTCGGTCGGCGTGATCATGCCCTATTGCGAGGTGAAGATCCTGCAGATGGACAGTGCAGGCGGCATCGCGCGCGAGTGCGGCACCGACGAGGTGGGCGAAATCTGCGTGTCGAACCCGGGTGTCTTCGAGGGGTCGACCTATACCGAGGTCGACAAGAACATCGGGCTCTTCGCCGGGAACCGTTTCCTCCGTACCGGCGATCTGGGGCGCATCGACGCGGACGGCTATCTCTGGATCACCGGCCGCGCGAAGGATCTGATCATCCGCGGCGGCCACAACGTCGATCCCGCGATGATCGAAGAGGCGCTGATGACCCATCCGGCCGTCGCCTTCGCGGGCGCGATCGGCCAGCCAGACACGTTCGCGGGGGAACTGCCCTGCGCCTATGTCGAACTGGTGAAGGGCGGCGAGGCGACAGTCGAGGCGCTGATGGAGCATGCCGCGCGCGAGATCCCCGAACGCGCAGCCGTACCGAAATATCTTGAGATTCTTCCCGAACTGCCGAAAACGGCGGTGGGCAAGATCTTCAAGCCCGACCTGCGCCGCCTGGCAATCCAGCGGGTCTATGGCAAGGCGCTGGCGGATGCGGGACTCGCTGCCGAGGTTGTCGAGGTCGTCGAGGACAAGAAGCGCGGGCTGGTCGCGCGGCTTGAGCGCAAGGGGGCGGTCGATGAAGCGGCTGTCGTGCATCTTCTGGGGCAGTTCACCCGGCCCTGGGAATGGAAATCCTGACCCTGCCCGGGTAAATAAAGACTTGCATCTCAGGCGCTTCGAAGGAAAATCTCTTCCGATTGTTCAGGAGGGAAAGAGAATGGCCTATCTTGCCCGGGCGGTTGCGCTGGCGGCCTTGATGTCCGGATCGGTCGCGTCGGCGGAATCGACGTCGGAGACGCTCTTCACCCACAAGGACTGGCAGGTTCAGATTGTTGGCTGGGATGATGGCAGCTTTTCCTGCATGGCGCAGGTCAGCACCGGCGACAAGGCCTTTTCCATGTGGGCCGACGCGCAGGCCTCGGTCGAGATCCAGTTCTACGATTCCGGCTGGGACCTCGGCGAGGGCAACACCGCCAATCTCGTGGTCCAGATCGACAGTCGGCCCTCATGGACGCTCAACAATGCCTCGATGCACAAGCAGAGCGTCTTCTTCACCCTGCCCGACGGCGACGATGGCATGACCTTCATTTCCGAGGTGATGCGCGGCAACGGGCTCTATCTCGGCAATGACAAGGGCGAGGCGGTGGAAAGCTACTCGCTTGCCGGATCAAGCGCCTCGATCAAGGTCTTCATCGATTGCATCACCGCGCTGCAGAAAGGCTGACCCGGGCCCAGATCGGCAGGTGATCGGAGGCGCTGCGCGCGGCACCTCGGTCGATCGTCCCGATATCGACGAGATGCAGCCCCTGTCCCGCGGCGATCCGGTCGAGCCGCGCCAGCGGGCGCGCGGCGGGGAAACTCGGGCCTGGCGCATGCAGATGGAACCCCGGGCCAAGCCCGTCGGCACCGCCACGCTGCGACCATTCATTGAAATCGCCGATGACGGCGGTGGGCATCGTCGGCCGGTGCGACAGGAAGGCGCCGATCGCCGCGAGCTGCAGCCTGCGGTAACGGCCGATCAGCCCCAGATGCACGCCGATCACCCGCAACGCGCCTTTCGGCGTGTCCAGTTCCGCAAGGATCGCGCCCCGGGGCTCCAGCCCGGGCAGGGCGATGCGGCGGATGTAGAGCGGCGTGATCGCGGGGGTCGCCATCATCGCCTGCCCGTGCCAGCCAAGGCTGACCGGCGAGAGCGCGAAGGGCAAGAGCCTCAGTCCCGTCGCCCGCTCTGCCATCTCGCGCGGCAGGGCTGCGGGCCGTGCGCCCAGCCGGTGATCGACTTCCTGCAGCACTGCGATGTCGGCGCCTGCGTCCGCCAGCACCTCGGCGATGCGTGCGGGTCGGCGGCGACGATCGAGGCCGACGCACTTATGGACATTGTAGGACAGGAGCCGGAGTGTCATGTCCAAGACATAGGGCCGATCCGCGAACGGTTGAAGAGGTCACGACGGTTGCCTAACTCTCGATCATGATCGGCAAATGGTTCCGTTCCCAATCCTATCTGGCGCAGATCGTGCGCGCGGTGCTGATCCTTGCGGTCCTCGCTGCGCTCGTGACCGGGCGCTGGTCGCTCGCCTTCGTGTCGCTTGCCGCCTATGTGCTGACCCTGCTGCCGGAGCTGGCGGGGCGGCGCTTCGGCATCCGCCTGCCGCTGCGTTTCGTGGGCGCCATCGCCCTGTTCGTCTTTGCCACCATCTTCCTCGGCGAGGCGCTGGATTTCTACAACCGGCTGTGGTGGTGGGATATCGCGCTTCACGGCGGGTCCGCGGTGGGCTTCGGGCTGGTCGGTTTTCTCTTCGTCTTCATGCTTTTCGAGGGCGACCGCTATGCCGCCCCCGCCTGGGCGGTGGCCTTCACCGGCTTCTGCCTGGCGGTGACCATCGGCACCCTGTGGGAGATCTTCGAATTCGGCATGGATCAGCTCTTCGGCTTCAACATGCAGAAATCGGGCCTCGTCGACACGATGTGGGACCTGATCCTCGACACGGTCGGCGCGAGCCTCGGTGCTTTCGCGGGCTTTCTCTATCTCAAGGGCCGCAGCCTCGGCGGCCTGACAGAGGCGCTTGCGGAATTCGTGCGCGCCAACCGGCGCCTGTTCCGCAAGGCCTTCCGCCGCCGGCCCTGACGGATCAGGTGCCGCAGAAGGTGCGGCGCACCTCTTGCTCAGGCTCGGGTCCGAGCGCATAGGTTTCCGCGCCCGGCCGGTCCTCGAACGGGCGCGACAGCACCTGGTTCAGCCGGTGGAAGGGCGCATGGTCGCCCGCGACCGCCGCCTGTATCATTTCCTCCACCCGATGGTTGCGCGGGATATAGGCCGGGTTCGCCGCCAGCATGACGGCTTCGGGCGCGGGTTCCGTCGCGATCCGGTCCTGCCAGCGCCGTCCCCAGGCACGGAACGGCTCGGGGTCGGCGAATTCTGCCGCGGCGAGGCCGGTCGTGAGCCCGCGGAACGTGCGGGTGAAATCCGCCCGGCCGGTGGTCATGATCGCCATGAGCTCCTCGATCAGCGCCGCGTCGCCATCGTCGGCGCCGGTGATGCCGATCTTGGCGCGGAAGAGACGCAGCCATTCGGCTTCGTAGGCCGCCGGAAATCGGTTCAGGATTTCGGTAAGGGCGGCGATCGCCGCCTGTTCCTCGCCCATCAGCGGCAGAAGGCAGGACGCGAACTGCGCGAGATTCCACAGCGCGATATTGGGCTGGTTGTGATAGGCATACCGTCCCTGGCTGTCGATCGAGGAAAAGACCTTGGCCGGATGATAAGCATCCATGAAGGCACAGGGGCCATAGTCGATGGTCTCGCCCGAGATCGCCATATTGTCGGTATTCATCACCCCATGGATGAAGCCCAGGGACATCCAGCGCGCGATGAGTTTCGCCTGCCGCCCCATCACCGCCGCGAGAAGGTCCTCCGGCCCTGTCACCCCCGGATAATGCCGCGCGATGACATGATCTGCCAGAAGGCGCAGCGCCTCATGATCTTGGCGCGCGGCGAAATACTGGAAGGTGCCGACGCGGATATGGCTTGCCGCGACGCGGGTCAGAACCGCGCCCGGCAGCGCGGTCTCGCGCCAGACCGTCTCTCCGGTCGTCGCGGCCGCGAGGCTGCGAGTCGTGGGCACGCCAAGCGCATGCATCGCCTCGCTGACGGCATATTCCCTCAGCACCGGCCCGAGCCAGGCCCGCCCGTCGCCGCGCCGCGAAAAGGCGGTGGGACCGGAACCCTTGAGCGCGATATCGAAGCGCGCGCCGTCCGGGGCCACGACCTCCCCCAGCAGGAGCGCCCTCCCGTCGCCGAGCTGCGGCACCCAGCCGCCGAACTGATGGCCGGCATAGGCCTGGGCCAAGGGATCGGCGCCCTCCGGCGCACGGTTGCCCGCGAAAATCTCCGCCATTGCCTCAAGCGCCGCCGGGTCAAGCCCCAGCCGCCGGGCAAGGCCTTCGTTCAGCACAACCAGCGCGGGGGCCGCGACCGGCACCGGCGCCTGGCGCACGTGGAACCGGTCGGGCAGACGGGCATAGGAATTGTCGAAGGGAAAGGTCATCGGGGGCCCCTTGGCGAGGAGGCTCCCAATGTGGGCGCGGGGGCGGCGGGGGTCAAGCCCGGCTCTGGCCCGGCTCAGGCCTCCGTGAGCGCCTCGGCTCCCTCCTGGTCGACCTGCGCCTCGGCGCCGAGCGCATCGGCCAGCGACTGGAAACGCGCCGCCGCCACTTCGCCGAAGAGCGCCTCCTGCCCGGGCTTGAGGCTGAAGGTCAGGCGCCGGACGTCCGGATCATAGGCGAGAAGGCCGGTCTTCTCGGGGCTCTGCGCCGAGAGCATCGCGCCGAAGCGCATGGCCTTTCCCAGGATTTCGGCCTGCTGGATGTCGTCGGCCGACAGAAGCGTGAAAAGCGGTTCCAGCCGCGAGCCCGCGCGCGAATTCTTGTAGCGGTGCAGGAGCGCCAGGCCAAGGAAGACGCGTTCCTGATGCGAAAGCCCACCGAGATTGGCGCGGGTGGCATTGTCGAAACAGACTTCTGCCCGATAATCGGGATGGGCGCGCCAGGTCGTATCATGCAGAAGACAGGCCGCCCTGACCATTCGCAGCCGGGCAGCGCTGGCGGTCTCGTAGAGCGGCAGGAGGAAATTGTAGAGCTTCTTGCCGAAGCCTGGCATCCGCGCCATCGTCTGTTCGGCATAGCGGCAGGCTTCGATCAGCGGATCGCGGCGGCGCAGCTTCTGGGGCATCTGTTCGTAAAGCAGCCCCTCGCGGATCCCGTAGGAGGAGACGTCGATCTCCTTCGGGCGGAAGGTCTCGACCAGTTCCTTCAGGACGAGAGAGGCGAGCGGCACAAGATCCATCCGGGCCTGCGATGTGCCGGTCTTCTGGCGAAGCTCGTTCAGGTCGGAAGAGCCGATCCAGTCGACGGTGTCGATCACCATCTGCGGCTCCATCCGATATTCGTGCAGCACCGTCATCGGATAGGCGCGCCGCTCCATGTCGAGGCGCGCGATTGCCCGCCAGGAGCCGCCGACGAGATAGATGCGTTCGTGGTGCGTGCCCATTTCTGCGGCAAGGTCCGCCACGATCTTCCTGACATGTTTCTGCACCGCGCCCTTGCCGCCCTTCACCTCTTGCAGCCGGAAGGGACCAAGGGGCGAGGTGACGCGGCGGCCGACCTCGCCGTCCTTCAGCTCGGCCAGTTCCATCGAATTGCCGCCGATGTCGCAGACAATGCCCTGCGCCTCGGGCCAGCCCAGCAGAACGCCTTGGGCGGAAAGCCGCGCCTCTTCGGTCCCGTCGATGACATTGAGCCTGAGGCCGGTGGTTTCCTCGACCTCGCGGGCAAAGGCGGGCCCATCGGTCGCTTCGCGGACCGCGGCCGTGGCGACGCAGGTCAGGGGCGGCAGATCCATGCCGCGGGCAAGGGCCGCGAAGCGCTTCAAGGCCGCCAGCGCCCGGGCGCGGCCCGCGGGATGCAGCGACCGGGTTTCCGTCAGGCCCTTTCCGAGGCCCGCCATGATTTTCTCGTTGTAGAAATAGGCGGGGCTTCGGGCCGCACCGTCGAAGACCACCAGACGCACCGAGTTCGACCCGACATCGACGACGCCCACCCGTTCCAGTGCGCGGGCAGAGGGGTCGTCGAAGAGCGGGTGATCGAAATGTACGCTGTCTTCCGCCGGAGATTCGGACTTTCTTTTCATGGGCGTCTCCGGTGGGCCATCACAGATTCTCAAGATCAGACTAGCGGCTCACGGCCGGGTGGCAAAGACCCGAGGCTGCGGCAGGCGCCGACAAGTGATCCGATTGCGGCGCCGCAGAGCGGCGCCAAGACATCTCTCGGCACCCGCGCCGGGGCGCGGGCGCCTCGGGGGCCTCCGGCGGGAGTATTTCGCGACAGAACGTGAAACAGCCCGCTCCGGTCCGGGAGCGGGCTGTCACGTCCTGTCGCGGTCATCGGCTCTCCAGCCTGTACCGCAGGGACATAGTGCCGAGGCGTGCCTAACAAATCGTGAATCGCTTCACGTTCTGTCCCGAAATACTCCGGAGGGGTCCGGGGAGGCAGAGCCTCCCCGGCGGGTCGGCCCGCCGAAGGCGGGGCGAAAGTCTCAGTCCGTGGCATGGGCGAGCTTCGGCACATCTTTTGCCCCGGCCGATCCGCGGCCCGAGAGCGAGGGATTTTCCATGAAGAACCGGTGGCAGTTGAACAGTTCCCGGTCTTCGGGCAGCTCGCGCAGGTAGCGGCCGTCGGGTCCGAGGACCCAGCTTTGCGCCTCGTCGGCCAGGTTGGCGGCCATGATCTGGTTCACGATCTGCGCCTTCACCGTGTCGTTCTGGATCTCGATCAGGGTTTCAACCCGGCGCGTCAGGTTGCGGCCCATCCAGTCGGCCGACGAGATGAAGACCCGCGCCTTCTTCGAAGGCAGGCCGTGGCCGCTTCCGAAACAGACGATTCGGCTGTGTTCGAGGAAGCGTCCGACGATCGACTTCACGCGGATATTCTCCGACAGGCCCCTGATGCCGGGCCGAAGCCCGCAGATGCCGCGCACGACAAGATTGATCCGGACGCCCGCCTGGCTGGCCGCATAAAGCGCATCGATCACATCGGCCTCGATCACCGAATTCATCTTGGCCCAGATCTCGGCGGGCCGCCCGGCGCGGGCATGGTCGGCCTCGGCCGCGATCAGTTCCAGAAGCCGGGGCTTCAGCGTCGTGGGCGAGATCGCGAGATTTTCGAGCCCCTCGGGCTGAACATAGCCCGAGAGATAGTTGAAGACCTTGGTCGCATCGCGCCCCAGAGCCGCATTGCAGGTGAAGAACGACAGGTCGGTGTAGATGCGCGCGGTGATCGGGTGATAATTGCCGGTGCCGTAATGAGTATAGGTCACCAGCTGATCGCCCTCGCGCCGGACGACGGTCGAGATCTTGGCATGCGTCTTGTAGTTGGTGAACCCGTAGACGACATGGGCGCCCGCCCGTTCCAGCCTGCGCGACTGGCGGATGTTTGCGGCCTCGTCGAACCGCGCCTTCAGCTCCACCAGCGCCGTCACCGACTTGCCAGCCTCCGCCGCCTCGCAGAGGGCCGCCACGATCGGGCTGTCCTGCGAGGTGCGGTAGAGCGTCTGCTTGATCGCCAGCACGTTCGGGTCATGCGCGGCCTGGTCGAGGAAGCGGATCACCATGTCGAACGTCTCGTAGGGGTGATGCAGCAGCATGTCCTTCTTGCGGATCGCCGCGAACATGTTGCCTTCATGGTCCTGCACCCGCTCGGGCACACGCGGCGTGAAGGGCGGCCAGAGGAGGTCGCGGCGGCTGTCGAGGATAAGCTCCTTCACGTCGGCCATGCCGACCATGCCCTTCACCTCGACCACCTCGTCGGGCAGGACGCCCAGTTCCTCCATGATCAGCGCGCGCAGGCCCTCCGGCGCACCGGACGTGATCTTCATGCGGATCACCTGGCCGCGGCGGCGGCGCTTCAGAGCGGTCTCGAACTCGCGCACCAGATCCTCGGCCTCTTCCTCGACTTCGAGGTCGCTGTCGCGCAGGACGCGGAAACTGCAATGGCCGACATCCCGGTATCCCGGAAAGAGCGAGCCGAGATGGAGAAGCAGCAGTTCCTCCATCGGCAGGAAGCGCGCCTCGCCCGGCAGGGCCACGAACCGGCGGATCTGCTGGGGGATCGGCAGGAGTGCCTGCATGCGCCGCCCGTCGGTGGCGCGTTCCAGTTCCATCGCCAGGCAGAAGCCGGTGTTGGGGATGAAGGGGAAAGGATGCGCGGGGTCGATGGCGAGCGGCGAGAGAACCGGGAAGACCTGGTTGAGGAAATAATCCTCAAGGAAGGTCTCGTCGCGGCGCGTCAGTTTCGGACGGGTCAGCAGCGTGATGCGCTGCGCCTCGAGTTCCTTCTTCAGCCGGTTCCAGACCTGCTGCTGGACAGCCAACAGGCGCCGGGCGTCCTCGTTGATCTGTTTCAGCTGGTCGGCAGGCGCGAGCCCGTCGTCGGAGGGCAGCGCATTGCCCGCGCGCGCGAGCTGGCGCAGGCCCGCGACGCGGACGGTATAGAATTCGTCGAGGTTGGTCGCCGAGATCGACAGGAACCGGACCCGCTCCAGCAGCGGCACGCGCGGATTGCGGCTTTCGTCGAGGACGCGCCAGTTGAAGGCGAGCCAGGAAAGCTCGCGGTTGAAGAAGCGGCGGGGGCCCGTAATCTCCTGCGGGGGCAGCTCTTTCGCGGCGGGAAAGGGGGCTTTGAGAAAATCGGCCTGGGTCATGTCGCCCTTATCGGAACGGCGTGTAACGGTTGGATGACGCTATGTTTGCGCGCCCCATGTTTGCGCGCCCGGGCCGGGACTGTCCAGCAGCTCTGCCGCAAGCGCCCGGCTGACGGGGCGGCCATGGGCGAGGGCGCGCGCATCGAGCGCCGCGACAAGTTTGCGTGCGGCAGCGAAGGACCGGTCGATCCGGGCGACCAGATAGGACACGAGCGTCGGCGGCACCTGGATCTGGCGGTCGGCGAAAAGTTTCAGGATCACCGCCGCGAGAAGCGCGTCGTCCGGCGGTTCAAGGCGGGCGAGCGCCGTGCCTTCGAGGCGGCTTTTCAGATCGGGCAGTGTGAGCGCCCATTGGCGCGGCTCGCAGCGCGCGGTCAGAAGAAGCCGGTGGCCGCGCGAGAGCATCAGGTTGTGGAGGTGGAAGAGCGCTTCCTCCGCCGCGCGGCGGCCCGCGACCCGCCCGGCATCCTCGATGACGAGCGCGCCCTGGGCGAGTGCATCAGGGTCTGCCCCTTCGAGGTCATCGGCCGCTAGCGTCACGGCCCCGGCCTGCGTGGCCCAGACGGTGGCGAGATGGCTTTTGCCCGACCCTTCCGGCCCGGCGATCAGCAGTTTGCCAAGCGGCCAGCTTTGCGGTGCGTCGATCATCGCCACGGCGAGCGCGTTGGCGGGCGAGACGAAGAAATCGTCGCGCCCCAGTGCGGGGCGCACCGGCAGGTCGAGGGTCAGTTGACGGGGCATCGCGGAGGGTCAGCTTTCGTCGGTGGGGGTTTCTTGCCCGATCAGGCCCCGGTAGAGGCGGCTGTCTCTGTAGCGGCTGACGCCGAAGCGGGCAAGAACGCCGATAGCGGCGGCCACGGGCACGGCGACCAGCATGCCGACAAAACCGAAGAGCGTACCGAAGGCCGACAAGGCGAAGAGAAGCCAGACCGGGTGCAGCCCGACCGACTTGCCCACGAAACGCGGTGTCAGGATGTTGCCTTCAAGGAACTGGCCCACCGCAAAGATCGCGGCGATGAGGCCGATCTGCATCCAGTCGCCCCAGAATTGGAAAAGCGCGAGCCCGATCGCCAGGCCGCCACCCACCAGCGCCCCGACATAGGGAATGAAGGTGATGAGGCCCGAGATCGCGCCGACGATCAGCCCGAACTGCAGCCCCGCTGCCATCAGCGCCACCGCATAATAGGTGCCGAGCGTGAGGCAGACCGAGACCTGACCGCGCACGAAGCCCGCCAGAACCCTGTCGATGTCGCGCGCGACCCCCCGGATGGTATCGCGATGGTCGAGTGGCAGCGCCTCGTCGATGCGGGCGACCATATGGTCCCAGTCGAGAAGCAGGTAGAAAGCCACCACCGGCACCACGACGATGAAGACCAGCGCGTTGATGACCGAAACCGCCGAGGAGAGAAGGCCCGAGGCGAGTTCACCGCCGCGCGACTGGATGGTCCTGCCGATCGACAGGAGCGTGTCGCGGACGACCGAATCCTGGTCCATGATATGGGGGAAGCGGGCGGTCAGCCAGGCTTGCAGCTTGCCGAAGATCACGGGCGCGGCATTCACCAGTTCGACCAGCTGGCGGATGAGGGTAGGGATAATGAGAAGCGCCAGGAGCGTGAAGATCAGAAGCGCGATCACCGAGATCGTGGCGGTCGCCATGCTGCGCGAAAAGCCTGCCCGTTCCAGCCGGTCGGCGACCGGATCGAGGAAATAGGCGATCGCGCCGCCCACGATGAAGGGCAGGATCACATTGCCGAGCCCCCAGAGCACGGCGAAGAACAGAAGGGTCGCTATCCCCCAGTAGGTCGCCTGCTGGCGAACGGGCAGGACCATGAAACTCTCCTCGGCCTTTTGTCGTGACATGGCAGAGCGTGCCCCCGGTTTCAAGCAGGCAGGTCGGCGAAAGGCCGCCGTCAGCATCTGCTTAGGGGCGGCGACATAAGCCTTTGGCCCATCGACGGTTCCTGTCCGACGGGCGCAGATGAAACGGTCGTCGGCGCCTCTTTCCCGAGGGTGGCGGCGCACCGGCATCTGAAACCGAACTGAAAGGCATTGAAATGAAATCGAAACTTCTGCTCGCGCTCGCTGTCGCGGCCCTTCCCGTCGGCGCGTTCGCCGAACCCAAGGTCGGCGATATGGTCGGAACCAATGCGGATGACGCGACCGCAGCACTTGAGGCGCAGGGCTGCAAAGTAAACGGGTTCGAAATGGAGGACGGCAAGGTCGAGGCCCGCTGCACGGAAACCGCCTCGGGCAAGGTCTGGGATCTCTATATCGACCCCAAGACCGGCGCGATCGCTGACGCAAAGGCGGCCGACTGAGATGGCGCGCGCCGCTGCTCGCCCGGCGGGCGACGCCCCGCCGGACCCGTGGGATCCCGTGGTCCGGCTGACGCACTGGGCGGTGGCCGGGATCGTGCTCGCCAACGCGCTTTTCACGCACGGTGGCGGGCTGGTTCACATCTGGCTCGGCTGGATCGCGATGGCCCTTCTCGCGCTGCGGCTCGTCTGGGGCATCGCGGGGCCGAAGGCGGCGCGCTTCACCGCCTTTCCGCCGCGGCCGCTGGCCGCCCTTGGCCACCTCAGGGACCTGATCCGCGGCACTGTCCGGGATTATCCTTCGCACAATCCCGCCGGGGCGATGATGGTCTATGCCCTGTGGATCGTGATCGCCGTCGCGATCGGCACCGGCCTGATGATGACGAAGGGCGCGACGCCGATGGAAATCGCCCGGCGGAACGCGGTCGTGACGACCGGCGACTGGTCGACGCTTGTCGAGACCGGCGAAAGCCGGGAGAGCGATGACGAAGATCGCTCGGGCCTTGTGAAGGGCCTGCACGAGGCGGCGGCGAACCTTCTTCTGTTGCTCGCCGTCCTGCATCTGGCCGGGGTGCTGGTCGAAAGCGCCGCATTGCGGCGCAATCTGGTGCGGCCTATGATCGGCGTCAGGACTGGACGGCGATAGGTC
This sequence comes from Paracoccaceae bacterium, assembly GCA_041397305.1. Taxonomy (GTDB): domain Bacteria; phylum Pseudomonadota; class Alphaproteobacteria; order Rhodobacterales; family Rhodobacteraceae; genus TMP-24. The sequence goes on from JAWKWX010000008.1 coordinate 72,437, forward strand.
AAGGCTCGGATGGCGTTCGTTGGCGAAGACCTGAACCGGGAACGAAGGCGGCGCCGCGCCGCCTTCGCGCTCTTTGCCTCGCTGCAGGCGCTCGCGGGGCTGTTCTTCATCTCGGACGCGGTGAACGACATGGCGAGCGGCGCGATTGACCAGCATACGTTCATCGAGGCCTTCATCGCGGCGGGGCTGTTTCTCGGGACCTTGTTCGGCATCTCGGAACTGCGCCGCAGTCACGAGGTGATCCGGGACCAGGAAGATGCGCTCGCGACCGCGAGTGGCGCCCTTGCCGATGTGATCGCGGCGCGCTTTGCCGAATGGCGCCTTACGCCTGCCGAACGGGAGATCGGGTTTCTGGCGCTGAAAGGGTTCGACGTGGCCGAGATCGCCGGACTTCGCGGGGCCGCGCAGGGAACGGTGCGGGCGCAGATGACAAGCATCTATGCCAAATCCGGTACCTCGGGCCGGGCGCAGTTTGCCGCGCATTTCGTCGAGGATCTTCTGGTCTTCGGCGCCGCAGGCCCGGAAGCCGCACCCGCCCGGGTGAAATAGGGCGGGCATCGGCCGACGGGCACGCACCTTGCCTGCTGCCCGCCTTTCGCATAAGCCCATGCAGGACAACAGCCAGAGCGAACAGATGCGCCTTTCCCGTTACTTCCTGCCTGTCCTGAAAGAAAATCCTGCCGACGCCCAGATCGTCAGCCACCGCTACATGCTGCGCGCGGGCATGATCCGCCAGCAGGCGGCGGGGATCTATTCCTGGCTGCCGCTCGGCTACCGTGTGCTGAAGCGCATCGAGGAGATCGTCCATCAGGAACAGGTGCGCGCCGGGCACATTCCGCTTCTGATGCCGACGCTGCAGCCCGCCGACCTTTGGCGCGAGAGCGGGCGCTATGACGATTACGGACAGGAGATGCTGCGCATCAAGGACCGGCATGAGCGTGACATGCTTTACGGACCGACGAACGAGGAGATGATCACCGACATCTTCCGGTCGCATGTCTCGTCCTACAAGGACCTGCCGCTGACGCTTTACCACATCCAGTGGAAGTTCCGCGACGAATTGCGCCCGCGCTTCGGCGTGATGCGGGGCCGCGAGTTCCTGATGAAGGACGGCTACAATTTCGACATCGACAAGGAGGCGGCGCTGCATGCCTACAACCGCCATATGGTCAGCTACCTGCGCACCTATGAACGGATGGGCCTAACCGCGATCCCGATGCGCGCGGCCTCTGGTCCCATCGGGGGCGACAATACCCACGAATTCCTGGTGCTCGCGAACACGGGGGAGTCCGAGGTCTTCTACGACGATCGGGTGACGGGCCTGAAGCTCGGCGCGCGCGAGATCGACTATGACGACCGGGGACAGGTGGCCGAAGTCTGCAAGGAATTCACCACGCTCTACGCCCGTACCGACGAGACGCATGACCCGGCGGCCTTCGACCGTATCCCCGAGGCCCACCGCAAGGTCGGGCGCGGGATCGAGGTCGGCCAGATCTTCTATTTCTCGACCAAATATTCCGAACCGATGGGGGCGGTCGTCGTCAACGACAAGGGGGAGCGCGTGCCGGTCCACATGGGGTCGCACGGGATCGGCGTGAGCCGCCTTCTCGGTGCGATCATCGAGGCCTCCCACGACGACAAAGGGATCATCTGGCCCGAGGGCGTGACGCCCTTCCCGGTCGGGATCGTGAACCTGAAGCAGGGCGACGGCGCGGCGGACGCGGCCTGCGAGGGGCTCTACAAGGCGCTGAAGGCCAGGGGGCTTGAGGCGCTTTATGACGACCGAGATGAGCGCGCGGGGGCGAAGTTCGCCACGATGGACCTGATCGGTCTGCCCTGGCGGATCACCGTCGGTCCGCGCGGGCTGGCCAATGGCGTCGTGGAACTCACCTCGCGCCGCACCGGCGAAAGCGAGGAAATGTCGCCCGACGCCGCCGTCGACCGCGTGGCCCGGATTTACGCGGGACGCTGAAACCGGGTCGCGCGGGGGCGCTGCCCCCGCACCCCCGAGGTATTTGGCCAAGATGAATGAGGATTGGCCATCCTTTGACCGGAGGGCCGGATGGCCGGTTCGACCAGACCTTTTTCGCGTTTCGAGTTTCTGATCGCCTGGCGCTATCTGCGTGCCCGCCGCGCCGAGGGCGGGATTTCGGTGATGACCTGGATCAGCCTCATCGGCATCGCGCTGGGGGTGATGGCGCTCGTGGCGACGCTTGCGGTCAGGGCCGGCTTCCGGGCGGAATTCGTCGGCACGATCCTTGGCGCCAATGCCCATGTGACGGTCTACAAGCCCTTCTATCAGGACGAGACTGGCGCGCAGACCAATGCCTTCCGCGATTATCAGGCGGCGGCGGCGCGGATCGCGGCCGTGCCGGGCGTGGTGCGGGCGGCACCTGTGGTGCGCGGCCAGGCGATGGTCAGCTTCAATGACCGCGCGAATGTCGCGGAAGTTTACGGTATTTCGGCCGGGGATCTGAAATCCATCCCGCGCATCGCGCAGTCCGGCGACAGTCTGGGCGAGATCGGCGATTTCACCAGGGGCATCGCGGTCGGCTCCGGCATCGCCCGCGATCTGGGCCTTGTGCCGGGCGACCGGGTGAAGCTGATCCAGCCCAACGGCGCCCGCACGGCCTTCGGCACCAGCCCGCGCGTGAATGCCTATGAGGTCACCTATATCTTCAGCGCCGGGCATTACGAGATCGACAAGACCCGCATCTACATGCCGATGGAAGAGGCGCAGAGTTTCTTCAACCGCGAGGGCGGGGTCGACGAGATCGAGGTGATGGTCGCCGATCCCGAGGACGTCGACAGTCTGGCCAGACCGATTGCCGATGCGGCACAGCAGGATGTCTATCTCTGGACCTGGAAGGATGCCTCGGGCGCCTATCTGGAGGCTTTGTCGATCGAGGATGACGTGATGTTCGTGATCCTCGCGCTCGTGGTGCTGATCGCGGCGATGAACATCACTTCGGGTCTCGTGATGCTGGTGAAGAACAAGGGCCGCGACATTGGCATCCTGAGGACGATGGGGATGACGGAGGGGTCGATCCTGAGGGTCTTCTTCCTGTGCGGCGCCTTCATCGGCGTGATCGGCACCCTGGCGGGGGTGATCCTCGGCTGCCTTCTGGCCTGGAACATCGACAGTATCATGTCGGGCGTGAACTGGCTGTCCGGCGGCAATGCCTGGGACCCGTCGATCCGCGGCATCTACCGGCTGCCTGCGAAGTTGCAGGCCTGGGACATTGGCCGCGCGGTCGGCCTGTCGCTGATCCTGTCGTTCATCGTCACCTATTTCCCTGCCCGCCGCGCCGCGCGGCTCAACCCGGTCGAGGCGCTGCGCTATGAATGAGCTGGACCTCAAGGGCATCGTGAAGCGCTACAATCCCGGCAAGCCGTCACAGATCACGGTGCTCGACGGGCTTGACCTTGCCGTCGCGCGGGGCGAGGTGGTGGCGCTGGTGGCGCCCTCTGGCGCGGGCAAGTCGACGCTTCTGCATATTGCGGGTCTTCTCGACAGTCCCGATGCGGGCGAGGTCACCATCGGTGGCCAGGCGATGGCGGGGCAGGGCGACCGTACCCGGACGGCGGTTCGGCGGCGCGAGATCGGCTTCGTCTATCAGTTCCACCACCTGCTGCCGGAATTCACGGCGGCCGAGAATATCATCCTGCCGCAACTGGCCGATGGCGTGACGCGCAGCGCGGCAGAGGCGCGGGCCGCCGACCTTCTGGAACGCGTGGGCCTTGGCGCGCGCGCGCGTCATCGTCCTGCGGAACTGTCGGGCGGCGAGCAGCAGCGGGTGGCTTTCTGCAGGGCGCTGGCGAACGCGCCGAAACTGTTGCTGGCCGATGAACCGACCGGCAACCTCGATCCGGCCACCGCCGATCAGGTCTTCGATCTGCTGATGGAGATCGTCCGCGCCACGGGTCTTTCGGCGCTTATCGCCACCCACAACCCCGATCTTGCCGCGCGCATGGACCGGACCGTTCGCCTGGAGGCCGGCCGCATCAGCGGCTGAAAGGCGGCCGTCTGATCCGGATCAAGGCGCGGGGCCCGGCGCCCGTGCAAGTTTGCCTGCAACAAGAGGAGGCAGACATGCAAGCGAAGCTGGTCAGGGTGTTGGGGGTGGGTGGCGCAATGGCGGTGCTGCTTGCGGCTTGCGTCACGACAGGGCCAGCCCCGAACCGAGGCAAGGTGCTCTACGATGATTACTGTGCGGCCTGCCACGGGCCGGGCGGCAGGGGCGACGGCGTGCTTGCCGGCAACTGGAAGAAAAACCCGCCGACCTGACCGGGATTGCGGCCCGCAACGGCGGGACATTCCCTCTGGCGAAGGTTCTGTCGCAGATCGACGGCTACACGCGCCGCAACGACCGGCATTCTGTGATGCCCGAGATGGGGCAGGTGTTCCAGGACAGTCCGACCGTGATCGTCGATACAGGCGACGGCATAGAGACCCCTGTTCCGGAGACGCTTCTGGCGCTGGCCGACTATCTCAGGGACTTGCAGGAATAGGGTTCAGCGCGCGAAGCAGCGGGATTTCTTGCCGAAGCCGGCGGGCGAGCAGATGTAGGATCCCTTGCCGAAGAAGCGCTGCTTGCGCAGTCTTGAGGCGCCGTCGCTTGACAGAAGCATGGTGTCCGTCACCTGCGGCGCCTTCTTCCTGGCAAGCCAGTTGAAGGTCGCGCCGTTCGAGAGTTGGACGACGGCAATGCCGCGCGGGGCCGTGGCGGCGCCCGATTGGGCGATGGCGGGCAGGCTCAGCGAAACGGCGACCAGGGCAGCGAGGCCAACGCGAAGGGCGGGTCGGACAGGACGAAGGGACACGGACAACATCACCTCTCGAAAAGGGCCGACAGGGCGGAGGGGCGGGGCGACAGCAGCGTCGCGAGGATCGCCCGTCCGGCACAGGCCGGGGCAGCTTCTTCAAGAGGTAGACGAGCAATGCGCCGCCAATATGGCCATGCGAGAGGTTTTGTTGGTTAATTTGTCAATTCTATCAAGGGCATGACACATTCTTGCCGCATTTTCGCTGGCTTGCGCCAGCCCGCCTATAGCTGTTACTTCAGCCAGCCGCGACCGCAGGCAGCCCAGAGACGGCCATGGCTACCCGCGCGGACGGAATGACCGGCAATTCAGCGGATGATGCGGTTCTTGAGGCGCCAGTCGGGCAGGCCGAAATTCTCGGGCCAGGGATAGACCTCGCGCTGGTCGAAATAGATCACGCCGACGAGGTTGGGCAGATCGGGCCGGGCGACGCGCACCTCGTTCTCCCAGGCATTCACATAGTCCTCGCTGCCCGAATAGCCGAGCTCGGCCACGACGACCGGCTTGCCGAAGGCGACGGCACGCTGGTAGCGCGGTTCCATGACCTCCCGGTAGCTGCGGTCACGGCCGAACTTCGCCTGATCCCAGGCCTGAAGCCCGAAGACCGAAATGCCGACGATATCGACATAATCGTCGCCCGGATAATAGCGCTCCATTCCCTCGTCGCCGAGCGGCGACCACATGACCTGAATGTTCGGCGCCGCCTCGCGGCAGATGGTGACCATGCGGCGGTAGGCGGCGATATAGTCTTCGGGCTTCCAGCCGGCCCAGATGAACTGGCCCGAATAATCGTCCATTTCATGCGCCCAGCGTAGCGTGACTGGGCTTTTCAACTCGGCCATGACCGAGCAGATGTCGCGCATGTTCTGGTCATACTGGCCCGCGAAGATGCCGCTGCGCAGATATTGCGGGGTGTTCCGCTCGCTGCGCGACCAGGTCCAGGGTTCGAGCGTGATGAGAAGCGCACGGTTGCGTTCCAGCGCATAGGCATCGGCATCGTTCAGCGACGGCAGGTAGACATCCTCCCACGGCAGGAAGAGATGTTCGACCACCAGTTCCGCATCGTCGGTGAAATCGCCGCCGGGGTCATAGGCGCCGAAGGGCACGGTGCCGGGCGGTGCGGCCAGCGCGGCACACGGCGACAGGCCCATCAGGAGGCTTAGCACCAAAGGTTTCAGGCGATTGGTTGTCCGCATCACTTCCCCCTCGAGAACCGCATGTCCATTCAGTTCCAGGCCAGGTCGAATTCGTAGACGATCAGCCGGTCGTTCGATCGGCCGGCGCCGGAGACGAGATATTGGGCGCGCACCAGCTGGAACGGTTCCATTCCCATGGTGAGCGCATAAAGGCTTTCCTTGCCGCGTACAACGGTCGCTGTTGCCATGAGGGCAACAAGCGAAGCGACCGAGGCGGCCTGCAGGGCAAATGTCCGCGGCTTGAGGACAAGCTCGTGACCATTGGCGCGCAGATGTTCAAGGACGATGACTGCGACGCAGACCGTGTAGATGAGACCATTGAGCGCCGAGAGCAGATAGAAGCCCTGCGCATCCTGGGCATTGACGAAAAGAAGCGGCAGAAGCGCGCCGGTCGCAAGCGCCGTATAGATCGCGACGACCTTGGTCGGCAGGCGTTTGGTCGCCGCCTCGCCCTTCGGCGTCACGCGGAAATCGACAAACCTGCCGGTCACCTTGTCGCGCGCGGCCATCAGCACGCCCCAGAAGACCCAGGGCCATTGCAGGAAGATGAAGAGCATCTTCTCCCAGCCGAAGATGCGGCCGTTGTAGGGGCGGAAGAGGCCGTCGCGCTTGATCTGCAGGGCGAACCAGGTGAGCAGCGCTGCCGTCGGGGCCGAATGCAGGACGAAGGCCCAGTAGGTGACATTGGCGAACCGTGCGTCGAAGGTCAGCGCATAGATCGGCGACAGGTACATGTAGAGCATGAAGAAGGCGAAGAACACATACCAGGACTGGCCGAAAAGGAAGCTGAATTTCAGCCGCGCGGGCAGGGTGGGCAGATAGCGGCCAGTGTGCGACAGAAGAAGGGTCACGAGGCTGCGTGACCACTGGAATTCCTGGGTGGCGAGGTCGGCGACATTCGCGGGCCCGTCGCCATAGGCGATCGCGTCGATCGCATGCACGCCCTGCCAGCCGCCCGCCGCCAGCACCATCGAGGTGGAATGATCCTCGGCCAGTTCGGGGCCCAGGCCGCCCACTGCCTTCAGCGCGGCAGTCCGCACCGCATAGTGCGACCCGATGCAGATCGAGGTGAAAAGGCCAGTATAGCCGCATTGCAGCGCACCGTGGAACGCCGCCTCGGTATCCAGACGCGTTCGTGCCGCCCAACTGTCGGCGCTGTTGGCGTTGCAGATCGAGGGGGCGCTGACATAGCCCACTTTCGGATCGGCGAAGGGACGCAGCATCTCGCGCAGATAGCCGGGCTGGGGCACGTGATCGGCGTCAAGCTGGGCCACGATATCATAGGCATCGTATCCGTAATGGTCATAGAAATAGGCGAGGTTGCCTTCCTTGCAGCGGGTCCGGCGCGGCCAGACCGGCTGGTGATAGGCCTCGACCCCCTTGCGGGTCGAGATGCAGATGCCGTTCTCCGTGCACCAGGCGATGGTCTCGGGGGAGGGATCCTCGTCGGCAAGCCAGGTATCGTGCGGATAGTCCTGGGCGAGCATCGCGGCCAGCGTCCGCTTCAGAAGGCTCAGGGGTTCGCCCGGGGTCTTGGTGACGATCATCGCCACCCGCCAGTCGCCGGGCACCGGCGTGGGCGCCGCGGTGCGGCGGGCGTTCAGGAACACCACCACGAAATAGGCCTGCAGGAAGAACAGCCAGAACAGGCAGGCGCTGGCAATCAGGAAGCGCGGCCAGCCGAGGACATGGCCGGGCTGCAGCCACCAGGACCAGAAGAACACCGCCGCAACCAGCCACAGGAAGGCGCCGCGCCGGTACTTCACCGCCTGACGCCCGGTCAGCATCGGTTCCAGAAAGCGCGTGCGCCGGTCCATCTCAGGCGACCTTGACCCGGCTGTTGGACAGGCCGAACCACGGGGCGGCATGGCTGACGATCGTGTCGATGTCGGACAGCCGCGTCCTGAAGCCGAGCACGCGCGCCGCGAGCGCGGGATCCGCCGTCAGAACCGGCGGGTCGCCCGCCCGGCGCGGGCCGAAGTGCACAGGGACCGAGCGGCCCGTCACCCGCTCGATCGCGGCGCAGACATCCAGCACCGAATGGCCGCGCCCCGATCCGAGGTTCAGCCCCGTGCTCTTGCCGCCCGCATGCAGGTAGGCAAGTGCCAGGAGATGGCCGCGCGCCAGGTCCGAGACATGGACATAGTCGCGGATGCAGGTTCCGTCGGGCGTGTCGTAGTCGGTACCAAAGACATTGAGCGGCTGCCCCCCAGCCGCCGCACGCAGCGCCAATGGCAGAAGGTGTGTCTCCGGCTCGTGCCGTTCTCCGATCACGCCCGACGGGTCCGCCCCCGCAGCGTTGAAATAGCGCAAAGCCACATGGCGGATGCCATAGGCGGTGCCGTAATCCTTCAACATCTGTTCGCAGACGAGCTTGGTGCGGCCATAGGGGTTGATCGGCGCCTGCGGTGTATATTCCGAGATCGGCAAAAGTTCCGGAACGCCATAGGTCGCGCAGCTAGACGAAAAGACGATCTGGCCTACGCCGGCGGCGCGTGTCGCATCAAGAAGCGCCACCATGCCGTTGACATTGTTGTCATAATAGAGCGCCGGGTCGGTGACGCTTTCGCCGACATAGGCCGAGGCGGCGAAATGCATGACCGTGTCGATCCGGAACTGTTTCAGCGCCGAGGCGAGCGCGCCACGATCCCGCACGTCGCCGCGGACGAGCGGCCCCCAATGGACAGCGTCCTGATGGCCGGTCGAAAGATTGTCGTAGGCCACGGGCAGTGCGCCCGCCTCGGCCAGTGCCTTGCAGGCATGGGCGCCGATGAAACCTGCGCCGCCTGTCACCAATACCCGGGAATTACTCACACGCATCAGACAGCCTTCTCCGTTCTGGAGGGGAGGGGACGGCCGAGCTCGGCCGCGAAATGGGCGATAGTCCGGTCGAGCCCTTCCGACAGGGCAACGAGTGGCGCCCAACCAAGCGCCTTCCGGGCGCGAGAGATGTCGGGGCGGCGCTGGCGCGGGTCGTCGATCGGCAGCGGCTTGTGGACAAGCCGGGCGTTGGTGCCGGTCTTTTCCCGCACGATTGCGGCCAGTTCCGCCATGGTGAACTCGCCGGGATTGCCCAGGTTCACCGGCTCGGCCACATCCGAGGCCATCAGCCGCAGGATGCCCTCGACCAGATCGTCGACATAACAGAAAGACCGGGTCTGGCTGCCGTCGCCGTGGATCGTCATGTCGCGCCCGGTCAGCGCCTGGACCACGAAATTCGACACGACACGCCCGTCGTCGGGGCACATGCGTGGCCCGTAGGTGTTGAAGATCCGCGCGATCCGGATTTCGACCCCATGCTGGCGGTGATAGTCGTGGAACAGGGTCTCGGCGGCGCGCTTGCCCTCGTCGTAGCAGGCGCGTGGCCCGAAAGTGTTGACGTTGCCCCGGTAGCTTTCGCTTTGCAACGATATCTCGGGATCGCCATAGACCTCGGACGTGGAGGCCTGAAAGATGCGCGCGCTTTTTGCGCGGGCAAGGTCCAGCAGGTTCATGGCGCCGATCACGGACGTCCGGAAGGTGTGCACGGGGTCTTTCTGATATTTCGGCGGTGACGCCGGACAGGCCAGGTTGAAGATCTCATCCACAGCCCCCGCGATCTGGATGGGATCGCAGACATCCTGTCTGATCAGGGTGAATCGTTCGTTAGCGGCATGGGCCGCGACATTGCCGAGCCTGCCGGTGGAGAGATTGTCGAGGCAGATCACGCGGTGGCCGTTCGCCAGAAGCCGGTCGATGAGATGCGAGCCGACGAAACCGGCACCCCCGGCGACCAGCACGGTCTTGTGCGTCGGGCGCCCATGCCCGAACGCGCCAAAGGGCGATCCCGCACCCAGGTTCAGAAAGTCGTCCGGCATCTTCCCACCCCAAAAAAGCAGCAACCAATAAATCTGTTCAAAATGCAGCCCGATCCTGATGACCGCCGGGTGTGGTGCCCGGACGGGTCAGGCGGCGCGATATCGGAAAATGGAAACTCTTCACCGCTCGAACCGAAACTACCTCAATGAGACGACTTTACGCCGGGGGAAGGGGAAGTCAACTTTACGCCACAATCCGGACATAAATGATGCGCCAAGTGACACAATTAAGACCCAATCCTGGTTTTGGCGCGCGGCACGGTCGCAAATGGCGCGCCTGTCGCCAAAAGGCCGGACGCCCGCCGTGGTCGGCGGGCGTCCGGGGGAAATGGTAAAGGGGCGGATGGCGCGCGCGCGGCCGCTCAGGCCCGGCGCCGCCGCGCGAAGCCGAGCATCAGGAGCGCGCCGCCAAGGCCAGCCACCGGAAGGGGCAGCGGCACAGGCGAAGCTTCGATATTGGCATATTCGAAACCGCCGAGCGTCGAAGAGAAACGCAGCTCGTCAAACCGGATGCCGGTAAGGCTGACAAGTGCGGCACCCTGGCCGGGATTGCCGACCGGCACGCCGAGCTGATCACCTGCGACCGAGCCGACGACGACACCGTTCAGAACGAATTCGATAAGGTTTCCAACGTCGAACGAGCCCCAGAGCAGGCTCAGGCCCTTCTGGATGCCGCTGAAGGACAGGATATTCACATTCGACCGGTCCGCCGTCTGCCAGGTCGCCCAGAAGGGCAGTTGCTGCCATCCGGGCAGCGGCGTGGCGCCGATCGTCTGGTTGGTGCCGTAGATGCCCGGGTCGAACGGCGAGCAGAAGGAGATGCAGGGATCGACCTGCGGAAACCAGCTGTTCGGCATCTGCAGGGGCGCCGATGTCCAGGTCGCGCCGTTCGGCAGGGCGACCGTCTGGCTGGTGTTGACCATGTTCCAGGCGGTATCGTCGGTTGCGACGGTCTGAACGGTCAGCGCCTGCGCGGAGAGGGGCGCGAGGGCAAGGAGAAAGCCTAAAACGAGGCGGAAGGACATGACTGCACCCGGTAAAGTTAACGCTGTGGCACTTCTAGGTTGATCGGCGCGGCTTGGCAAGGTTTTGACATGATTTTGCCGCAATTGTTCGCCGAGGCAAGCCGCAGTCACTCAATAGTCGCCGGATTGTTTCGCCGCGCCGAACCCGGTCGCTTGTCCGATTCTCGCCCCGCATCGGGTTGCAGCGCCCCGAACAGGCCGCACATCCGCCCGAGGGCTTGAGCAATCCCGCTGAGCGGCCTAGGTATGGACCGACCAATGGAGGCCCTGCGATGCGCGCGTTCAAAGATCTGGCTGATGCGGTGGGCAAGACGCCCCTGATCCGGCTCAAGAAGGCCAGCGAGATCACCGGCTGCGAGATCTACGGCAAGGCGGAATTCCTCAATCCCGGCCAGTCGGTCAAGGATCGCGCGGCGCTTTTCATCATTCGCGATGCGGTGGCAAAGGGGCAGTTGCGCCCCGGCGGCACGATCGTCGAGGGGACGGCGGGCAATACCGGGATCGGGCTGGCGCTCGTGGGTGCCTCGATGGGGTTCAAGACGGTGATCGTCATCCCCGAGACGCAGAGCCAGGAAAAGAAGGACATGCTGCGCCTCGCTGGGGCCGAGCTTGTCCAGGTTCCGGCCGCACCCTATTCCAACCCCAACAATTACGTCCGCTATTCCGGGCGTCTCGCGCAGCGCCTGGCGCAAAGCGAGCCCAACGGCGCGATCTGGGCCAACCAGTTTGACAATGTGGCCAACCGTCAGGCGCATATCGAAACGACCGGGCCCGAGATATGGGAGCAGACGGGCGGCAAGGTCGATGGTGTCGTCTGCGCGGTGGGCTCGGGCGGTACGCTTGCGGGTCTGGCGATGGCGTTGCAGCCGAAGGGCGTGAAGGTGGCGCTCGCCGATCCGGAGGGCGCGGCCCTTCACAGCTATTACACCACCGGCGTCCTGAAGGCCGAAGGCTCCTCGATCACCGAAGGCATCGGGCAGGGGCGGATCACCGCGAACCTCGAAGGGATCACGCCGGACATGTCCTTCCGCATCACGGACGCGGAAGCGTTGCCCATCGTCTTCGATCTTCTGACCGAAGAGGGGCTTTGCCTTGGCGGCTCGTCGGGCATCAATGTTGCGGGCGCAATCCGCATGGCGCGCGTGATGGGCCCCGGGCACACGATCGTCACGGTCCTGTGCGATTACGGCAACCGCTACCAGTCCAAGCTCTTCAACCCGGATTTCCTGCGCGCCAAGGGTCTGCCCGTGCCCGGCTGGCTGGACCGCGCGCCGCAGGATCTGCCCTCGGTCTTCGAGGGCTGAGGCGATGCGGCGGGTCCTGGCGGCGGCGCTTCTCGTCCTCGCGCTGATCTTTGCCGCCGGGCCGCTGACGGTATATCTGACGGAACCGGCGCTTGCGCAGGAGGCAGAGGTACCGGTCGACTACGCGATCTGGGAACGCGAGGCCAAGGCGGCGGAAGAGGCGCTGAAAAGCGCCAAGGCATCGAACAAGGCGTTCGAGGAACTGCGCGCAAAGATCGTCGAGTGGCGCCAGAGCTTTGACGCCGCCCGCGCGGTCAACGCCCCGCAGATCGAGGTGGTGCAGGCACAGATCGCCGATCTTGGGCCGGTGCCGGGGGAAGGGGCGTCCGAAGCGCCGGAGATCGCTGCCAAGCGCAAGGAACTGTCCGCAACCCTGTCGCGCCTGCAGGCGCCCGGGGTCGAGGCGGTCGCCGCCTATCGCCGCGCGGACGGAATCGTCAAGCAGATCGACAAGCTTATCCGCGACCGTCAGGCCAAGGAACTCCTGCGGCTGATGCCGACGCCGCTGAACCCCTTGCACTGGCCCTCGGCCGGCGCGGTCCTGGAACAGGGCGGCAAGACGCTCTGGAGCGAGATCGATGCCAATTGGTCAAGCGATGCGCGCCGCACGGACCTGCGCAACAACCTGCTTGGCATCTTCATATCGCTCGGGGTCGCGGTGCTGCTGATGCTGCGCGGTCCGGGCTTCATGGAGCGACTGTCGCGCCGATTGCAGGACCGGACGGCGATGCGCATGCGTCATGTCGTGGCGGCGGTCGTATCGCTTGGACAGGTCATCGTGCCGGTCTTCGGCATGATGCTCGTCCATCTGGCGATCACCATTTCGGGGATGGCCGGTTCGCGCCTGCTTGCGCTGGCCGAGGCGCTGCCGGTCGCGGCCTTTTCCTTTTTCGCCGCGCGCTGGCTCGCGAGCTGGCTTTTCCCGGACGAACGGCGCGCGCACGGGCCGAACCTGACCGACCGGCCCGCCGAAGCGCGCTTTCATGTCCAGATGATCGGCCTTCTGCAGGCGATCGAGGAATTCCGCATCGCCTTCACCACAGAAGTGCGCCCGCCGCTCAGCCAGGCGGCGCAGGCGGTCTGGCTGACGCCGCTCGTCCTCATCGTCGCGCTTTTCCTGTTCCGGCTCGGCCAGCTTTTGCGCCGCCAGCGGCTGGCAGGGGCAGAGGAGGGGGATGCGGTCCTGTTCCGCAACCGGATGATCGGCCTGTGCGGCACGGTGATGGTCGCTGCCGCCGCCATTGCGCCGCTGCTGGCGGTCGTCGGCTATGTCACCGCTGCCAACGCCTTGATCTGGCCGGTCGTCGGATCGGCGGCGCTGATCGGCGCGATCATCCTTCTTCAGCGCTTCCTGACCGACATCTATGTCGCGGTGACGCGCACCGGCGAGGAAGGGCGCGAGGCGCTGATTCCGGTCCTGACCGGTTTCCTGCTCGCCGTGGCGTCGCTGCCGCTTTTTGCCCTGACCTGGGGCGCGCGGCCTGCCGATCTGTCGGAGGTCTGGGCGCGCATACAGGCGGGCGTCACGCTGGGCGGCGCGCGGATATCGCCGACGGCGATCCTCACCCTCTTCGTCGTCTTCGTCATCGGCTACATGATCACGCGCCTCGTGCAGGGGGCGCTCCGTTCCTCGATCCTGCCGCGCACGAAGCTTGACAAGGGCGCGCAGAACGCCGCCGTGTCGGGGCTCGGCTATGTGGGGATATTCCTGTCCGCGCTTGCCGCGATCACCACGGCGGGGATCGACCTTTCCGCCCTTGCCATCGTCGCCGGCGCGCTGTCGGTCGGTATCGGTTTCGGCCTGCAGAACATTGTCCAGAACTTCGTCTCGGGCATCATCCTCCTGATCGAACGCCCGATCTCGGAAGGCGACATGATCGAGGTGAACGGCCAGTTCGGGATCGTGAAGGGCATTTCCGTCCGTTCGACCTGGATCGAGACCTTCGACCATACTGACGTGATCGTGCCGAACGGCGATCTGGTGTCGGGCATCGTCACCAACCTCACGCGCGGCAATCTGACCGGGCGGCTGATCCTGCCGGTGGGCGTTGCCTATGGCAGCGATACCCGCAAGGTACAGGCCCTTTTGCGGGACATCGTCGAGGCGCAGCCGCTGGTGCTGGTCAATCCGGCGCCCAAGGTGCAGTTCGTGGGGCTCGGCGCCGACAGCCTCAATTTCGAAGTGCGCGCGATCCTGTCGGACGTGAATTTCAAGCTCGACGTGCAGACCGAGCTTCTGCACCAGATCGTCGAACGGTTCACCGCCGAGGGCATCGAGATTCCCTTCGCGCAGCGCGATATATGGATCAGGAATCCCCTGCGCATCGAACGGGCGGAAACCACACCGCCCGGCGCGTCCGGCAAGAAGAAGCCTGCAAAGCCCGCCGCCTCCGCGCCGGTTGAACCCAAGGCGGCCACCCCCGACCCAATTCCGCCCGAGGCGATCAATTACGACCCCCGCGTTGATGAACGCGAGGACGAGGAATGACCGACCTTCTGTTCCGTACCGACCCCTATCTGCGCGAGGCCGAAGCCCGGCTGGTGGGGCACGGCGATCAGGGTGGCCTGATCCTCGATCGCTCGGTCTTCTATGCGACCTCGGGCGGCCAGCCGGGTGACCGCGGCCATCTCGACTGGGATGGCGGGCGGGTCGAGATCGCGACCGCGGTGAAGGGCGACGGCGGGGCTGTGGTGCTGATGCCCGCCCCCGGCTCGGTCCTGCCGCCAATCGGGGCGCCGGTCCTGCAGCGCCTCGACTGGGATCGCCGATATCGCCATATGCGGGTCCATACCGCGCTTCACCTTCTGTCGGTCGTCGTGCCCTTGCCGGTGACCGGCGGTCAGATCGGGGCCGAACGCGGGCGGCTCGATTTCGACATGCCGGAACCGCCCGCCGATATCGCGGCGCTGGACGAGGCGCTGAACCGTCTGGTGATGCGCGATCTTTCCGTTTCCGACGACTGGATCACGGACGCGGAGCTTGCGGCCAATCCCGGGCTGGTGAAGACCATGTCGGTCAAGCCGCCGGTGGGGCAGGGCAGGGTGCGGCTGGTCCGGATTGCCGATGCGGACGAAATCGTAGACCTGCAACCCTGTGGTGGCACTCATGTGGCCCGCACGGCCGAGATCGGACGACTAACCATCGGCAAGATCGAAAACAAGGGACGCCAGAACCGGCGCATTACGCTGCACCTTTGCGACTGACGCGGGCTCTGATGCTGTGATGCAGCGAAACAACTTGAAACTTTCCGTCAGATAGCACTAGTCTGGCCATCAGCCGGGCGGGTCGCAGACTCGCCTGAAATCTGGGGCGCGCGACGGCCTGCCAGCCCGCGCGGAAAATCTGGAGAAATCTGGGTGCAATTGCGCCGGAACGTCTCAAGACAAGTCCCGGTTCGAGCCATCTGGCTTGCCGGGCGGAGCTGAACCGAACATGTCAAATCCCGAAACGGCCCTTGCGCAAGGGCCCGATGACGAAGCCGGTTCGGCTGTCGAAAACGGTCACGGCGCGCATAAGCAAAGCCTTGCGGCGCTGACGCTCGGTGCGATCGGTGTCGTCTATGGCGATATCGGCACCAGCCCGCTTTATGCCATGCGCGAAGCACTGCATCCGGTGTCCCAAGACGGGATTTCGGTGGGCGAGGTTCTGGGTGTCGTCTCGCTCTTGATCTGGACGCTGATCCTGATCGTGACTGTCAAATATGTGCTCTTCCTTCTCAGGGCGGACAACCGCGGTGAGGGCGGTATCCTGGCGCTTTACACGCTTTCGCGCCTGGCGATCGGGCGCAGGAGCTATGCGGTGCTCGGGCTCGGGATCGCGGGGGCAGCGCTCTTCTTCGGCGATGCGGTGATCACGCCCGCCGTCTCCGTCCTTTCGGCGGTCGAAGGGATCAAGCTCGTCACGCCGAAACTCGATGCCTATGTCCTGCCGATCACCGTCGGCATCCTCGTTGGTCTTTTCGTGGTCCAGCGGCATGGAACTCAGGCGATCTCTGCCGCTTTCGGGCCGATCACCGCGATCTGGTTCCTGACCATGGCAACAACAGGCGTGATGCAGCTCGCGCAGGACGCCTCCGTGATCGCCGCCTTCAACCCCTACCACGGGATCGCTTTCCTCATCGACCACGGCCTTGTCGCCTTCATCGTGATGGGCGCGATCTTCCTTGCCGTGACCGGGGCCGAGGCGCTTTATGCCGACCTTGGCCATTTCGGCAAACGGCCGATCCGGCTGGCCTGGTTCATCCTGGTCTTTCCCGCGCTCGTGCTGAACTATCTCGGACAGGGCTCGCTCGTTTTGCGCAATCACGAGGCGCTGGAAAACCCCTTCTTCCTGATGGTACCCGACTGGTTCCTGCCGCTGCTGGTCGGGCTTGCCACGGTCGCCACCATCATCGCCTCGCAGGCGGTGATCACCGGCGCCTTTTCGATGACGCGCGCCGCGATCCAGCTCGGCTTCCTGCCGCGTCTTTCCGTCGTCCATACGTCGGAAAGCCAGTCGGGCCAGATCTATGTGCCCGCCGTCAACTGGCTTCTGCTGACGGGTGTGCTGCTGTTCGTCCTGAACTTCCGCACATCGAGCGCGCTGGCCGCTGCCTATGGCATTTCCGTCACCGGTGCGATGATCGTCGACACCACGCTTGCCATGATCTACGCGCGCCGGGGCTGGAACAAGAAACTCTGGGTCGTGCTTGCCGCCGCCGCGCCGTTCCTTCTGCTCGAAGGCACCTTCTTCCTGTCGAACATGACCAAGTTCTTCGCGGGCGGCTTCGTGCCGGTGGTTCTGTCGATCACCATCGCCGCGCTGATGTATTCCTGGTGGCGGGGCACCCAGCATGCGGTTCAGGCCGCCCACAAGCAGATGGTCGATCTCGACAGTTTCGCCCGTTCGATGATGAAGAGCTCGGTCCATGTGGTGCCGGGCACGGCCTTCTTCCTGACCTCGGACCCGAACGCCGTGCCGCCTGCGATGCTGCACAATATCAAGCACAACCGTGTCCTGCATGAGAGGAACGTGGTCCTCACCGTCGAGACGGTGCGTGTACCAATGGTGGGCGACCGCGACCGCGCCGAATATGCGCCGATCAACGAGCGGTTCGGGCGCCTGATCCTGCGCTTCGGCTTCATGGAAAGCCCCAATATCAGCCGCGCCCTTGGCCGTGCCCGGCGCGAGGGGCTGAAGTTCGACGTGATGACGACCACCTTCTTCCTCGGCCGCCGCAAGGTCGTGCTTGGTGGCAATGACGGGTTCAGGCGCATCCTCGACCGGATATTCATCGCGCTCGGCCGGTTCTCCGCCGATCCGAGCGAGTTCTACCAGCTGCCCCGCGACCGGGTGGTGGAGCTTGGCGCCCGCATCTCGATCTGATCGCCGATTTCGCCCGATGCCCCTTGCATCCCGCCCCGGCAAAAGGCTAAAGAGCCGCCCACGGACAGATGGCCGAGTGGTCGAAGGCGCACGCCTGGAAAGTGTGTAGGCGGGGAACCGTCTCGAGGGTTCGAATCCCTCTCTGTCCGCCACCCGAACGTCCCCAAAATCCAACCCTCTCTGCCAAGTAAACGGCGAGGTCGGTGGGTTAATGCAGCCTTAACTCCAACCTGATACTGCTTTCGGGGAATGACTCGGAGGAGCCGATGCGACACGAAAGCAAGTTTGCGGCCTGGATCAGGTCAGGCGGCAACAGCGTCTTTGTCTTGCCGCTTGGTCCGGTCCGGGTGCCGGAAGTCAAGTTCTCGGTGGTCCCCGACCGACTCCTCGACAGCGTCATCGACGATGCACTGGCCGCAGGCGCTGCCCGGCTGAACGCATTTCTCCCCGAGGGCGTCAGCATTGACATTACATCTGTCGACCTCACGGCGATCCGGGAGCAACTGCGCGCCTCTGTCGCGGATCGACTGACCGAAACCGGCGTGCCGGTCAATGCCAACGATCCAATTATCAATGCAATCTTGGCGCGATACGCGGAAGCGCTTAGCGGCCTTTTCCAGAGGGACGCGCTCCAACTCGAGACCTACATCTGGCGCAGTGCGGACGACAGGCGCGTTCGCGCTGCTCATGCAGAAAACGACGATCAAGTCTTCGCATGGTCCGCACCACCCGCAGGTGGACATCCTGGTCAGGATTGGAACTGCCGACGCACGGCAGAGCCGGTCCTTGATCCTCAGACGATTCCTGAAGCCGCGGTCTGCGACATTCTGACTGGTGACAGACTATCTGCCGCGTTTCCTGACGCGCCATTGGGCCGCCTTGCGGAGATGGCAAAAGAGGTGGACCCTCTCGTTGTTTCCGGGCGGCTCGATACAAGAGAACGACTTATCCACTTCCTTGCGCAGATGCGCCAGGAAGCCGGTAGCAGCGCACGACTTGTGGAGGGCTTCAACTACAATGTGCGCGGGCTGATCGCGACCTACCGCTACTACAGGGATAACCCTGAAGACGCAGAACGGTTCGGACGCACCGAAGAACACCCGGCCGACCAGGTCGCAATTGCAAACTTGGCATTAGCCAACCGAAACGGCAATGGGGACGCCGCCAGTGGCGACGGATGGGCCTTTCGCGGCCGTGGGCTCTTTCAACTGACAGGCCGAGCTAACTATCGGGAGTTCACTGTCTGGCACGAGAACACGTTCGGTGAACAAATTGACTTCGAAGCCGACCCGGACCGCGCTGCCGAACCCTTGTATGCCGTGAGGTCGGCCGTGTTCTTTTGGCTCGATCGCGATCTTGCCGCACTTGCAGACCAAGGGCTCACCGACAGCGCGACCGATGCGATAACGGAGCGCATCAACCGTGACACCGACAGCTATGGAGAGCGGCGGCAACACATGGCTTCGATTCGGGACGGTGGACAGTTTGACGGCATTTGCCGCTTCTCCGTTTCCCGCCCAAGGTTCGAGGACGCGGAATGAGGACGATGCTTCTGTCGATGGTCGCATGGGCCGTCTCCGCTCTTGCCTGCGCAGCTCAAGAGGTGGTCTACCGCTCCACACTGGCTGAACAGTCTGTCGAGACCCGCGACCTTCTGATTGTACTGGAACCGGTCGATGAGGATGTCCGCTTTTCGATCACGCTGCACAACACTCAAACCGGTTTCGAGCGCCAGCATGAGTTCGATGGCGAAGGTGCCAGCGATCCCAGCCCGTTTCAGTTAACTTCAATGCATTACTGCGGTTCACCGGTCGTCCTGCTGACCATTCAGTACCCTTGGCGCCACGAGCTTCCGCAGTACGTCCGTGTTCTGGAAACGTTTGCATTCCGCACTTCGGATTTTGCCTTCGTCGACAAGGCATTTGGGCCGCTCACGGACATCGCCTTACTGGACAGTCAGGACGAGGGCGCCAAAGATCTCGAGATGCAACCGCCGGTCCTCGTTCAATGTCTCTCTAGTCCCATCGGCCCCCCCTTTAGGTTTGTAATGAAAACAAGATATTAGCTTGTCATCGGGCTGGAGAAGGTTTGACGACAGGCCCATCCCCTCCGCCATCATCCCTGTTGCGAACACGGACAGGCGCCCATAGCGGCGCGGAAATAGTCGTGTTTTCAAAGGGCTTTGCCTCCCCAACGCGAACCTCTGAGACTGCGCCTCAGGCCCGTTCTGGGCTCTGAACGGCTCTTCGTCTCCGTTCGGGCGAACCTCGTCGAATTCGGTTCGGTCGAACTTTTCCACGCATTTCCAATGGCCTGAGTTTCTACGCCGCCAAAACTTCGCCCCTTATTTCCATCGCGCTCAAAGGGAACAGAGCCGCAACAAGCGAGAGGCGCAGCCGCTGGGTGCGCTGGCCGAATGGCGCGTAGCGGTGGCGATGTCCGCCCGTGACGAGAACTGGAAAACCCCGACGACAAAAGGACTTGAACTCGTTAGCGTTACAAGGCGCAGGACGGTGACCAACGGCACTTGCGAACCAGCCATCATCATATGGAACGATTTTCAGGAGAGTGCATGGGAACAGTCGATATCATCCCCGACATCCACGGGCAGATCGCGAAACTACGGGGAGCGCTTGATGCACTCGGATGGCGGCGGAACGCGGCAGGCTGGATCCATCCCGACCCGGAGCGGACCATCGTTTTTCTGGGCGACTTCATCGACCGTGGGCCGGAGAACCGGGCCGTCATTCACCTGGTGCGCGACCTGATCGACAGCGGCAAGGCCCGCGCGATCATGGGCAACCACGAGCTCAATGCCCTTCACTTCCACACGGCTCACCCCGAGACCGGCCAGCCCCTCCGCGCTCATTCGGAGAAAAACCTGCGCCAGCACGCAAGCTTCCTGGCGGAGTTTCCCGTCGGTGCCGACGAGACCCGCGAGGCGCTGGCGTGGATGCGCAGCCTCCCTTTGTTTCTGGAAGCTGAGGGATTCCGCGCCGTGCATGCCTGCTGGGTCGACCCCACGATCAACCGCGTGCGGGCGCTCACCGACGACGGCGTACTGTCCGAAGCGCAGTTGATCCGCGCGGCTGATCCTGCCGACGAGCTTTACCACCTTGCCGAGGAAATCACGAAGGGGCCCGAACACCAGCTTCCCGATGGGTTTGCATTCCGCGACAAGGACGGCACCCACCGCGATCACGTTCGGCTGCAATGGTGGAATGCAGGGGCCCGGACCTGGCGTGATATCGCTATCTCGGTTCCTGTTCCGGATGATCTGCCCGATGTACCACTACCGGGAACCCTGATGGCGCAGACCTATCCTGCCCACGAACGCCCCGTCTTCTTCGGTCACTACTGGCTCAGCGGCGATCCGGTCCTGCAGGCTCCGAACGCGCTGTGCCTAGACTATTCCGCCGGCAAGGATGGGCCGCTCGTAACGTATGAACTGCGCCCGGGTGAGACGTTGCTCTCCCCCGACCGGGTTTGGCTTCACGCGAGCCCTGACTGACCATTCGTCTCAGTCGAACACCCGGCCCGGCTGCTCGTCCCACGGCAGGGACGCCACGAAGCACAGATCATAGATGCTGATTGTCGAGGGCTCGCGGTGGACGACCAGCCGCTCGAGCACCTCAGGCGCGAGCCAGGCGAGGCGCAGGAGGCGGCTGATGTAGCGGTCCGATAGGCCCTCGTCCGCCGCGAGGTCGGCAAGCGTGGCGACGTCGCCGCGGTCCAGCCGCTGCCGCCAGCCCCATGCCCGGCCAATGGCGCGCAGCAGGTGAGGATCCTGCCCGCGACCCATGGCGGCCTCGACATGCTTCGGCGGCAGGATCCGGGGGCGGCCGCCGCGGCGGCGCAGTTCGAGCGGAATGTGGACGCGCAAGCCTGCCTTCAATTTCCAGATGACGCTGGTGGATGCCGTGGCGCGTTGGCTGGCGCTAAACTCGGCATGGCTCGGCCGCCATTCGGGTGCAGGATCGCCGACAGGCCTCGCGGAGGCGCGGCCGATCTGGATCGGGCCGCCACCCACCTTGTCGAACCAGCCGCCGCCGCAGGAGCTGGAGCGGATGCTGCACTTCGCCCGCAGCCGCGGGCTTCCCTACACATTCCTTCATCACATGACCAAGGCCGCTGCAGGGGTGTCCTATGGCTTCTGCCGTTGGTCGGATGGCCTGCTGGAAGGTGCGAGCCTCACCATATACGGGCGGGATCGCACCTTGGCTATGCGGCTGGCGGCCCGATTTCGGCCCGGTCTGGCACCCACCCACTGTGTAAGCCTTTCGGCACATCGGGGCAGGTTGCCTACTATCTGCCTATTCGTGCCAAACGCCCCAAGGGAAGCCCTCGCGGGATGGCAGGCAACTTCTTGCTTCTCTTGGGTTTTTTGGCTCCGGCGGTAGGGATCGAACCTACGACCAATTGATTAACAGTCAACTGCTCTACCGCTGAGCTACGCCGGAACACGGGGGGCGATATAGCAAGTGGCCCGGGGGGCGTCCAGTGGGTAATCCAAGTTTTTTGGTGCGCCCGTCCGCAAGTGGTCAGGTGAGGCGGAAGCAGGCGGAGAAACGAAGATCCCCATCGGCGGAAGCCTCATTTTTCTCTGACAGTTCAATCAGATGCGCGAAGACATTGAGAGCTGCTGCACCCATAAGGGCGGCAGGTGTGTCGGTGTAGATCTGCCGGGCGAGATCGAACGGTGTTGCCGGGCCGGAGCGGAGGGCCTCGACGATGGCGCGCGCGCGCGCCTGGCGGTGGAGGGTCAGGTCCGCAATCCGGTGGAGGGGTGCCGGGACGGGATCGCCATGACCGGGCCAGAGCCGCACGGGGCGGGCGGCGGCGAGCCGGTCGAGCGAGCGCATGTAGGCGCCCATGTCGCCGTCGGGCGGCGCGACGATCGAGGTCGACCAGCCCATCACGTGATCGCCGGAGAAGACCTCTCCCTGCCAGGAGAAGCATAGATGGTTGCCGAAATGACCCGGCGTATGGAGCGCCGTGAGCGACCAGTCGCCGTGGCTGACGCAGTCCCTGTCGGCGACGAGGATATTGGGCTGGAACATCCGGTCAGCGCCTTCGCCGCCTGTCGGCGGCTCCCGCCGGGCGAGGTCTTCCATCAGCGGGGACCGGCCCGCCGCGGCGTCGCCGAAGGCAAGGACCGGCGCGCCGGTGGCGGCGGCAAGGCGTGGGGCGAGGGCGGAATGGTCGCGGTGGGCGTGGGTGACGAAGATATGGCTGATCCGTTCGCCCGGGTCGAGTGCCGCGAGGATCGCCGCGAGATGTCCGGTATCGTCAGGGCCGGGGTCGATGACGGCGACTGCGCCGGTGCCCACGAGATAGGAGTTCGTGCCGCGGCCGGTCATCGGCGAGGGGTTCGGAGCCAGAACACGTCTCAGGCCGCCATCCTTGCCGGGGCGCAGCCATTCGGCAACGCCGGGCGGGGCAGGGGAGATTTCGACGGGCATGAGGCTTTCCTCCCTTCGCGCCTGCCGTTAGGCTCGGATCATGTTCACCTGGCTCAAGCATCTTCTGCCCAAGGGGCTTTATGGCCGGGCGGCGCTTATCCTGATCCTGCCGATCCTGACCATCCAACTGGTCGTCTCGGTGATCTTTGTCCAGCGCTATTTCACCGATGTCACCCAGCAGATGTCGCGCAACATGATGCCCGAATTGCGCATGATCGAGACGGAGCTGCGCGGCGCGGCGTCCGCCGAGGCGGGCTTTGCCGCGGCAGCGAACCGGGCCGGCGGGCTCGGGCTCATTCTGACGCGGCAAGCGGTGGCGGAGACGGAGGATCGCCGCGTGTTCTACGATTTCTCGGGCCGTGTGGTGATCCGGACGATGCGGGAAGCTTTCGAGAGCCTCAGGGGCGTCGATCTGGCCGATCTGCGGACAGTGCGCATGTCCTTCGACAGCCCGCACGGCCCCTACGAGCTCCAGTTCAGCCGCAACCGGGTGACGGCGCGCAACCCTCACCAGCTGCTGGTCTATATGCTGGCGACCGGGGCGCTCATGACGCTTGTTGCCTTTGTCTTCCTGCGCAACCAGCTGCGCCCGATCCGGCGGCTGGCGGTGGCGGCAGAGGCGTTCGGCAAGGGCCGTACCGTACCCTACCGGATCGCGGGCGCGACCGAGGTCCGGGCCGCGGGGGCGGCCTTTCTCGACATGCGGGCGCGGATCGAGCGGCAGATGGAACAGCGGACGCAGATGCTATCGGGCGTCAGCCACGATCTGCGTACGCCGCTCACCCGGCTGAAGCTCGGCTTGGCGATGCTGGGGGAGGGCGAGGAGGTCAAGGCGCTTGAGCGCGATGTCGAAGACATGCGCCGGATGCTCGACGGCTTCCTTGCCTTCGCCCGCACCGATGCGCTCGAAGAGGATGCAGAAGAGGTCGATCCGGCGGAGCTGGCGCGCCGCGCGGTCGACGATGCGCACCGGATGGGGCGCCATGTGATTTTCCAGGGCGCGACCGGTGAAGGCACGGCCCTTTGGCGGGCAGGTGCCGTGCGTCGCGCGCTCGACAATCTCGTCTCGAACGCGGTCACCTACGGCGGGACGGCCGAAGTGACTGTCGCGATCCTCGAGAAATCGGTGCGTTTTGCCGTGGAGGATGATGGGCCGGGCATCCCCGAGGACAAGCGCGATGAAGCGCTGAAACCTTTCGTGCGTCTGGTTCCCGGACGCAATCAGGATCAGGGCTCGGGCGTCGGTCTTGGGCTCGCCATTACGGCGGACATCGCGCGCAGCCACGGTGGTAGCCTGCGGCTTGGAGAGAGCGAACGGCTGGGTGGGCTGAAGGCGGAACTGATCCTCGCGCGCTAGGCGGCCGGAAGGAAGGGCCCGCACTATGGCGGGCCCTTCGGGATCAGCGCAGGTCGAACCGGTCGAGCTCCATCACCTTGGTCCAGGCGGCGGCGAAGTCGCGGACGAATTTCGCGGAATTGTCGCCTTGCGCATAGACCTCGGCGAGGGCGCGCAGTTGCGAGTTCGAACCGAACACCAGATCGACGCGGCTTGCCTGCCATTTCTGCGCGCCGGTCGCCCGGTCGCGGCCCTCGAATCTTTCTGCCGCGTCCGAAGTCGGCGCCCAGGTTGTGGCGATGTCCAGCACTTCGGCGAAGAAATCCTGGGTCAGCGCGCCGGGCCGCTTGGTGAAGGCGCCCTGCACATTGGCACCGTGATTGGCCCCCAGCACCCTGAGGCCGCCCACCAGCACTGTCATCTCGGGCGCCGAGAGTGTCAGAAGCTGTGCCTTGTCGACCAGCATTTCCTCGGCGGTGGTGCGATAGGCCTGACGCTGCCAGTTGCGGAAACCGTCGGCCTCCGGCTCCAGCGCGGCGAAGCTTTCGACATCGGTCTGGTCCTGGCGCGCATCCATGCGACCGGGCGTGAAGCGCACCTCGACCGGATGGCCAGCTGCGATCGCCGCCTGCTCGACCGCAGCCGAACCCGCCAGAACGATCAGGTCGGCCAGCGATACCGCCTTGCCGCCCGTGGCCGTGGCGTTGAAATCGGCCTGAACCTTCTTCAGCGCCGCGATCACCGGACCGGAGCGGGCGGGTTCGTTGACCTCCCAGTCCTTCTGCGGCGCGAGCGCGATCCGCGCGCCGTTTGCCCCACCGCGCTTGTCCGATGCCCGGAAGGTCGAGGCCGACGCCCAGGCGGTAAAGATCAGGTCCGCCGCCGTCAGGCCGCTGCCAAGGATCGTGGCCTTCAGCTGCGCGATGTCGGTCGCATCGATCAGCGCATGATCACGCGCCGGGATCGGGTCCTGCCAGATCAGATCCTCGGTCGGCACTTCCGGTCCGAGATAAAGACATTTCGGCCCCATGTCGCGGTGCGTGAGCTTGAACCAGGCGCGGGCGAAGGCATCGGCGAAGGCCGACGGGTCGGCAAGGAACCGGCGCGAGATCTTTTCGTAGACCGGATCGAAGCGCAGCGACAGGTCCGCGGTTGTCATCATCGGCCGATGCTTGATCTTGGGATCGTGCGCATCGGGGATCAGGTCCTGCGGCTCGACATCCTTGGCCAGCCAGACGATCGCCCCTGCCGGGGTGGTGGCCTGTTCCCATTCATACTTGAAGAGCGTCGTGAAATAACCGTGGTCCCAGGTGGTGGGATTGGGTTTCCATGCGCCCTCGAAGCCCGAGGTCGTTGTATGGATGCCCTTGCCCGTGCCGAAACTGTTGATCCAGCCGAGGCCCATTTCCTCCATCGGTGCGGCCTCGGGGTCGGGGCCGACGAGGGCCGCATCGCCCGCGCCATGGGCCTTGCCGAACGTGTGGCCGCCCGCAACCAGCGCCACGGTTTCCTCGTCGTCCATCGCCATGCGCCCGAAGGTCTCGCGCACGTCGCGGCCCGAGGCGACCGGGTCGGGCACGCCATCCGGCCCTTGCGGGTTCACATAGATCAGGCCCATCTGCACGGCGGCAAGCGGGTTTTCCAGCGCCCGCTCGCCCGAATAGCGGCTGTTTTCCTTGTCGGAGGTCGCGAGCCATTCGGTCTCGGCGCCCCAGTAGATATCTTCTTCCGGTGCCCAGACATCCGCCCGGCCGCCGCCGAAGCCGAAGGTCTTGAACCCCATCGATTCCAGCGCCACGTTGCCCGCAAGGATCATCAGATCCGCCCAGGAAATTGCATTGCCGTATTTCTGCTTGACCGGCCACAGCAGCCTGCGTGCCTTGTCGAGGTTGCCGTTGTCTGGCCAGGAATTGAGCGGCGCGAAGCGCTGGGTGCCGGTCGAGGCGCCGCCGCGGCCGTCGGCGGTGCGGTAGGTGCCGGCCGAATGCCAGGCCATGCGGATCATCAGGCCGCCGTAATGACCCCAGTCGGCGGGCCACCAGTCCTGGCTGTCGGTCATCAGTTTCGCGAGGTCGGCTTTCAGTGCCGTGTAGTCGAGCTTGCCGAAGGCCGCGCGGTAATCGAACTCCGCGCCCATCGGGTTCGAGACCGGCTGATGCTGATGCAGGATCGCGAGGTTCAGCTGATTTGGCCACCAGTGCCGGTTGCCCCGGCCGCTGAACCGCGTCGCCGGGCGTGCGGCGCCATGCATGACCGGGCACTTGCCTTGGGTATCGTTGCCGTCCATCGAAATCCTCCTGGTCCCTTGAATCCTTGCGGGAAGGGCTCGCCCTTCCGTTCCGCGCCATCATGGCGGTCTAGAATGATTCTAAAAGACCGGGAGCCGGAGGTCACGAAAAACTTTGCCGTGATCGGCAAGGAACGGCCAGCCCGACGGAGCGTGCTGGCTCGGGTGCGGTTGCTGGGGTCGGGCCGCGCGGATCAGGCCGCCCGGGTCAGGCCGGACTTGTAGAGCGCCCCGGCCAAAAGGCCACCCGCAAGCGGGGCGGCGATGAAGACCCAGAGCTGCGCGAGGGCAGATCCACCCGCGAAGAGCGCAGGTCCGATCGAGCGGGCCGGGTTCACGGAAACGCCGGTGACATTGATGCCGACGAGGTGGATCGCGGTAAGCGTGAGGCCGATCGCCAGCCCGGCGAAGCCCGGTGCCGCGCCGGTTCCGGTGGCGCCAAGGATCACGGTGACGAAGAGGAACGTCATCACTCCTTCGAAGATGAGGGCAGCGCCAAGTGAATATTCACCCAGATAGCCGGGGCCGTAGCCGTTGGAACCGAGGCCCCATTCGCCGAGCGAAAAGCCCGGTTTGCCGCTCGCGATCATGTAGAGCACGCCGGCGCCGACGATGGCGCCCACGATCTGCGCGACGGAATATTGGATGGCCTCGGCCACGGACATGCGGCCCGCCGACGCCATCCCGAAGGAGACGGCCGGGTTGAGATGGGCGCCCGAGATGGCGCCGAGCCCGTACGCCGCCGCGACGATGGCAAGGCCGAAGGCCAGTGCAATGCCGGTGAAGCCGATTGCCGGACCGGCGATGACGGCCGATCCGCAACCTAGCAGAACCAGTATGGCGGTGCCGATCACCTCGGCGATGAGTTTGCGTGTCATTGTCCCTCCTGCGGCCCCTTCCCCGGAGCCTGACTGTACTGCCCGAAGGCGGCGGGCGCGGTTGCCTTCCCGCAAGCGAAACACTATTGGGAAAGGCGCGGGCCTTTCAGGGGAAAAATCCGATGCGGGACATCAAAATTCCACAGGAGCGTCACCCCGAAAAGGCGCATCGCCCCGATCAGGCGCAGCCGAAGAAGCCTGCCTGGATCCGCGTGAAGGCGCCGACCTCGGCAGGCTACAGGGAAACCCGCGACATATTGAAGACGAACAAGCTCGTCACTGTCTGCGAAGAGGCGGGCTGTCCCAACGTCGGCGAATGCTGGAGCCAGGGCCACGCGACCATGATGATCATGGGCGATATCTGCACGCGCGGTTGTTCCTTCTGCAATATCGCGACCGGGAAGCCCAGTCAGCTCGACCAGTTCGAACCGGGGCGGGTGGCGCATGCCGTCCAGACGCTCGGCTTGAACCATGTCGTCGTTACCTCGGTCGACCGCGACGATCTGGAGGACGGCGGCGCGGAGCATTTCGCCCAGACGATCCGCGCGATCCGCCACCGCTCGCCCGGCACCACGATCGAGATCCTGACGCCCGATTTCCTGAAATGCACCCCCGACGCGCTGGAAAAGGTGGTCGAGGCGCGGCCCGACGTGTTCAACCACAATCTTGAAACCGTCCCCGGCCTTTACCCTTCGGTCCGCCCCGGCGCGCGCTATTTCCACTCGCTCCGGCTTCTGCAGCGGGTGAAGGAGCTCGATCCGGCAATGTTCACCAAGTCCGGCATCATGGTGGGTCTGGGCGAGGACCGGCAGGCCGTCCTGCAGGTCATGGACGACATGCGCGCGGCCGACGTCGACTTTCTGACCATAGGCCAGTATCTGCAACCGACGCCCAAGCACCACCGCATCGACCGTTTCGTGACGCCGGACGAGTTCAAGGCCTACGAGACGTCTGCCTATGGCAAGGGCTTCCTGATGGTGTCGGCAACGCCCTTGACCCGCTCGTCCTATCATGCGGGCGACGATTTCGCCCGGCTGCGGGCCGCGCGTCTGGAACGGCTTGGCCGCGCCTGAGGGGCGGGTCGCTCCTCACGCCTCGCGGCGTTCATCGCTCACGTCGGCGAAGACTGCGCGTCCGCGCAGGATGAACGGCCCCTCAGGCCCTTGGCCGCAGCCCGATCTCGTTGAAGACCCTCTCCAACCGGTGCAGATCGCCCGCGGTGTTCGGGCGGGCGGCTGCCTCGGCCTTCAGCGCATCGAACTTCACGCGAAGCGCCGCCTTTTCCTTGCCCTTGCAATCATTCCAGGGCCGCCCCTGCAGGCCCATGACCAGCACGTAATAGCCGATGAAATGCGGCTGCGATCCCGATTGCAGGAGTTTCAGATAGGCCGCGTCGGCGCCCATGGCGCGAACGTCCTCGGCGGAATGGATACCCGCGCGTGCGAAGGCCGCCTCCGAAGCGGGGCCGAGATTGGGAATCGATGAGACGGGCGAGGCCATGCCCCTGATTAGCTCAGGGCCGCGTCCTGCCCAAGCTCAGATCGATGCCCAGTCCTTGAACTGCGTGGCCTGCATCTGGCGGGGCGTCTGCGCCCCCCCGGCCTGCTGGCTCATCTGGCTTTCTCGCGCCTGCGGCACGCGGCGGGGCTCGTCGCCCTGTCGGTCCTCCGGACGCGCCGCACCCATCTGCTGCACCTTGTCCATCTTCGCACCCACTCTTCGGCCGTTTCCCGGCCGTCCCTTCTCTGCCTCACCATCTTTCCGTATCCGCACGGCAATGGCGCGGCGCAGATAGGGTCGGTTTGCGGCATCGTCAATAGAGATTGCGACATGTTCGCGTGCGGACAAGCGACTTTCGGCCGGGAGTTATCCACAGTTGCGGCATTTGTCACAAATTTGCAGCATTGTTGCCGGAAAGGCGCGAACTCAGCCCCGGAAAGCCGCCGCGAACGGCTCGGGCAGCGCGAATTCTACCAGTGCCCGGGCGCGGGCTGAGTCGGACATCTTGCGCGCCGTCTTCCCGACGATCTTCAAAAGCGCGTCCGGGTCGCGCCCCTCGGCGAAGGGCTTGAAATACCAGCGCAGGAAGGTGAAGCAGATCACATCCTCCAGGGCTTGCACGTCGGCGTCGCGCTTGATCCCTTCCTTGCGGATCATCTGGCCAACCCGCTCTATCTCGTCCGCGCCGTAGCCATGGGCCCTCATGATCTCTCCCACCCGTCGGGCGTGAAAGATGCCGAGGTCGCGGCGCCAGTTCAGGTAGCCCTGCTTGCCCTCCGGATAGGCGCTGCGCGGCGAGGTCCAGCGCTCGATATGCTGGCCGCGGGCGGCGATGCGAAGGCTGTCCGTGGCCTCCGGGAACAGCCGGTCGAGTTCCTCGGTCATCCGCTGGCCATAGAGACGGGCGGCGGGCGCCCCCTCGCTCTGGTCGGGGTCGGCCTCGTTCGCCGCGTCGATGGCGGCGAGCGTGGCGGCAAGGCGATCCTGGGTCATTGCTGGGGCTCGGGCTCCGCGCTGTGTCGGTCCCCATAAAGCAGGATCAGCCCCGCCGCCACAAGCACGGCGATGCCTGCCCATTCGATGGGTTCCGGCCAGTCCTGCCAGAAGAACCAGCCCCAGGTCAGGCCCCAGATCAGCGCGGTATATTCGAAGGGTGCCACCAGGCTTGCCTCGGCGAGCTTGTAGGCCTGCGTCAGGAACGTCAGGCCGACGGCCGCGATCACACCGCAGGAGAGCATGAGAGCGAGGTCACGCAGCGACGGATCGGACCAGCCCCGGGTCAGGAAGCCAAGGCTTGCCTGCCCCTCATCGGCGAAGGCGCCACCGCCAAAAACGGCTGACAGGATCGTTGCGCCGCCCAGAAAGGCAAGGTTGGAATAGAAGCTCATCGCGGTCGCGCTTTCCCGCACGCCCATGCGGCGGGCGAAAATCTGGGCGGCCGCGTAAAAGAGCCCCGAGAAGAGCGGCAGCAGCGCCGCCCAGTCGAAGAGCGCGCTTCCCGGCCGCACGATGATCAGGACGCCCGCAAACCCGGCCAGGAGCGCCATCCAGCGCGCGCCGGTCACCCGCTCGCCCAGAAAGGGGACGGAAAGCGCGGTGATGAAAAGCGGCGCCGTGAAGAACAGCGCGACCGTGGTCGCAAGCGGCAGGGCGGCAAGCGCAAGGTAATAGGCGGTGTAGGCGCAGAAATTCAGCACCCCGCGCGCCGCCATCGCGCGCCAGCCGCGCGAGGCGAGCGTGGCAAGCCCGCCGTCCCAGAGCGCCAGCACAAGCAGCGCGGGGATCGCCGCGAGACTGCGCAGGACCATCGCCTCATGCAGCGGATAGGCGCCCGACAGGAATTTCAGGATCAGGTCCTGCACCGAAAAGACCGCGATCCCCGCCAGGAGGAAGAGAATGCCGTTAAGGCGGCGGGATCGCAGGAACATCGGGCACCCGGTGGCCCGGGGTGGGCCATGGCGCCACTTTAGGATCAAGTCGGGTGCCCGGAAGGTCGTTTCACGACAGCGATTGCCTGAAGACGACCGGGATCAGTAGAGATCGACGCGGCGGAGTTCCAGCGTGCCTTCGCCGGTGGCAAGGGTCAGCGTCCATCCGTCCTCGCTGAGGCTGTGGCCCGCGACCGAAGACAGGGCCTCCGTCAGGCGGGTCTCGAGCGCGGCGCCCTCGCAAAAGGCACGCGTCAGCATGACGCTGCCGATCGCCGTCGGATTGCCGATCACCGCGAAATCGGTGGTGAAACGATTGCAGACGAGCGTTCCGCGCGCCGATCCGTCGGCGGCGAAGCTCACGAATGGTTCGGTCCCCTCGGGCAGGATCATGTCGCCGATCCGGTCGATCCGCCACTGAAGGCCCGCGATCTCTGCCACGGTCGGATCGGTCCCGTCGCCGACAGCCGCAGTTTCGGCATCGGGAGCCATGGGCGGCGTCACACAGGCCCGCGCCATGTCGAGCATGGCCAGAAGGGCGACGAGCGCCAGCGTGCCGAGGTTGAGCCCAAGATCCATCGCGTCCTCCCTGATCCGGCGGATATGTCCTTCCGACGCACGGGCGCGATCATTCCTTGGGTCTGTCGCAGTTTTTTGTCGGTTCCGCAAAACCGGCAGGCGGACAATAGAAAACGCGCCGGGCCGACCCGGCGCGCAATTGAATCAGAGCGTGATCCGGAAGCGGGCATATCCATCGGCGCCCTCGCCTGCGGCCTCGATGGTTACACCCTTGATGTCGCTGAGGTATTTGGTGCCGCCCGGCCCGGTGTCGAACAGGAGCGTCGTTCCCGGCAGGGGCGCGAAGCCCCAGTTTGCATCGGCAGCCGGGTTGATCGTGCCTTGTTCGACAATATAGCGCACGATCACGTCGCGGTTGGTGTCGGGCCCCTCGAAGACGATGGTTGTCCCGTCCGCGCCGGGGAACTTGCCGCCCCCGCCCGCGCGATAGTTGTTGGTGGCCACGACGAAGCGCCGCGCGGGGTCGATGGGCGCGCCATTGTAGGCGAGATCCACGATCCGGTTTGCCCCTTCGGCCACCACCGCCCCGTCCTTGTCGAACTTCGAGGGCTGAGAGAGGTCGATCTTGTAGGTCACACCGTCCATCACGTCGAAATTGTAGCTGGGGAAGTCCGGGTTGATCAGCAGCTGGTCGGCCTGACCGGGGGTGATCTGGTTGAAGATTCCGGCGGATCGTTCCAGCCAGTCCTTGACCTGCGCCCCGGTGATGACCACCGCCCGCACGGTGTTGGGATATAGATAGAGGTCGGCGACGTTCTTGATCGCCACGTCACCCACCGGGACGTCGGTATAATAGTCCGGCCCCTGCCTGCCCCCGGCCTTGAACGGCGCCGCTGCCGACAGAAGCGGCAGGTCGGCATATTCCGTGCCCGCAAGCATCTGTTTTATATACCACATCTGCGCGATTGACACGATCTGGACCGAAGGATCGTCCGCCACCAGCGCGAAATAGCTGTGGAGCGGCGCTTCGGTCTTGCCCACCGCGCGGCGGATATAGTCCAGCGTTGCGTCATGTTCGCCCTGCGCTACTGCAAGGACCGCGGGCGTATCCTCGACCAGTGCGGTGATGCTGCGATCCTCGTTCCGCCTGGAGATCGGCCGCGCCTCGGACGTATGCGAGATCACCTTCCAGCCGTCCGCCTGCTTCTCGAGCAAAAGGTCCACCAGCCCCATATGGCTGCCCCAGAAGCCCGCCATCACCCCGGGTTTGCCGCCGATGGTCCCCGCCGCGCTGTCGACGCCTGCCAGCGTCTCGAAATCCGGGCCGGGGAAGACGAGGTGGCTGTGGCCGGTCAGGATCACGTCGATCCCCTCGACTGCTGCCAGGGCTATCGCCGCGTTCTCGGCCCCGTCCGCCGCGTTCGGCTCACCCATGCCGGAATGGCAGAGCGCCACGACCAGTTCCGCCCCGTCCTCGCGCATCTGGGGAACCCAGGCCCTGGCCGTCGCCACGATGTCGCGCGCGGTGACGTTCCCTTCCAGATGCTTCGCGTCCCAGTTCATGATCTGCGGCGGCACGAAGCCGATCAGGCCGATGCGGATCGCATGTTCCGCCCCCGCCCCGTCCGTTACCTTGCGGTCGATGATCGTGTAGGGCGGCAGAAGCGTCTCATCCTCGCGCGGGGTGGCACCCGCGGTCTTGGCGACATTGGCAGAGACCACCGGGAAATTCGCCCCGGCGACCGAGTTCAGAAGGAAGCGGAGGCCATAGTTGAACTCGTGATTCCCCAGCGTCGAGCCATCGTAGCCCAGCGTGTTCATCGCCGCGATGACCGGGTGCATCTGGCCCGGGTCCATCCCCCGTTCATAGGCGATATAGTCGCCCATCGGGTTGCCCTGCAGGAAATCGCCATTGTCGAGCAGGAGGGAATTCGCCGCCTCGGCCCGGACGCCCGCGATCAGGCTGGCGGTGCGGGCCAGGCCCACGGTATCGACCGGCTTGTCGGCGTAATAGTCGTACGGAAAAACATGCACATGCAGATCCGTCGTCTCCATGATCCGCAAATGCGCCTGACCCGCTTCGGCGCGGACGGCAAACGGATGCAGGATCAGAAGACCGGTCGAACCGGCAATGAACCCGCGGCGTGTCAGTTGGATAGCCATTTTTCCCTCCATAGCAGAACACCATCCTATGGAAGACCTGAAACGGTTGTGTGGCAAGCGCGGGAATCCCGGTCGGCCACAATCTGCCGGCACAAAGAAAAACCGCGCCGGGTTGCCCCGGCGCGGTTTTCTGTCCCTCGTCTTGTCGAGGATTATTCTTCGGTCGCGGCCGAGCCCATTTCGTCGAACAGTTCCGCAATCTCGAAATCGGCGGCGGCTTCGGCTTCTGCGGCAAGCTCGCGCACCGACTTGCCCGAGGCCTGCAGTTCGGCTTCTTCGGCCGAACGCGCGACGTTCATGGTGATCGTGGCCGACACTTCCGGGTGCAGCACGACGCGGACATCGTGCAGGCCCAGATCCTTGATCGGCTGAAGCAGGACGACCTGCTTGCGGTCGATCGAGAAGCCTGCGGCGGTGGCTGCTTCGGCGGCGTCGCGCGGCGTCACCGAACCGTAGAGCGCGCCAGCGTCGGAGGCGGAGCGGATCACGATGAACTTCTGTCCATCGAGCTTTTCGGCCAGAGCCGAGGCTTCTTTCCTGGTCTCGAGGTTGCGCGCCTCAAGCTGGGCCTTTTGCGTCTCGAACGACTTGATGTTTGCGTCCGAGGCGCGCAGCGCCTTGCCCTGGGGCAAGAGGAAGTTGCGGGCATAGCCGTCTTTCACTTTGACGACTTCGCCCATCTGGCCAAGCTTGGCCACGCGTTCAAGAAGGATGACTTGCATGGGGGTCGCTCCTTATTTCACGGCATAGGGCAAGAGGGCGAGGAAGCGGGCGCGCTTGATGGCCTGGGCCAGTTCGCGCTGCTTCTTGGCCGAGACGGCGGTGATGCGGGCCGGCACGATCTTGCCGCGCTCGGAAATATAGCGCTGCAGCAGACGCACGTCCTTGTAGTCGATCTTCGGCGCGTTGTCGCCCGAGAACGGGCAGACCTTGCGGCGGCGGAAGAAGGGTTTGTTCGCCATTTTTCTATCCTTTCAACAAGCCGGGCTCAGCGACGGTCGCCGAACGAGCGGCGCTCGCCGCCACGGTCACCGCCGCGGTCGCCACCACGATCACCGCGGTCGAAGCGGGGACGGTCGCCGCCTTCGCGGTCGCCGCGCTCGCGCTCGTCGCGCTTCTGCATCTGTACCGAGGGGCCTTCCTCATGGGTGTCGACCTTGATCGACATCACGCGCATCACGTCGTCATGCAGACGCGCCAGACGCTCCATCTCCTGCACGGCCGTGGCGGGCGCGTCGGTGCGGAAGAAGGCATAGTGGCCCTTGCGGTTCTTGTTGATCTTGTAAGCCATCGTCTTCACGCCCCAGTATTCGGTGCCGACGACCTTGCCGCCGTTGTCCGAGAGGACCGTGGAGAAATGTTCGATGAGGCCTTCGGCCTGCGCGTTCGACAGATCCTGACGCGCGATCAGCACATGCTCGTAAAGCGGCATGGCATTCCTTTCGTCTCGGGCGGCTTCACGGGCGGGTCTGACCTTCCGCGACCCGATGGGAGAGGCTTCGCCGGTTGAAGTGATTGGCGGAAGGATGGGGCCTTATACAGATTTGGCCGCAGGGTGCAAGGGTCGGTCGTCAGGCGACACGGCGCGACATGACGGCAAAGGTGCTCAGCCCCAGCCAGCGGTCGATCGTCCGCGCGATCGCCTTATCGCCGTCGATCATCAGCCGCCCGGCCGTCCGTTCCTCGCCCAGGGACGTGATTCCCATCCAGACCGAGGTCATCGACCGCAACGATCCGGTGATCAGCAGATCGACCTCGAAGCCCGGGTCGATCTTGCACAGGTCGACCTCGCCCTCTTCGACGACCAGCCACCATTGGCGGTCGCCTTCGACAAGTTCTGGATACAGAAACTGAATCGTGCAGCGTCGCCCGGGCAGCGGGGCGGGTTTCAGGTTCCGCCGCATGTCCCACATCAACAGAGAAGGGTCGAGATTCTTCAGTGAAAGCCTGGATTCGATCCAGCGATGGCCCCATTCGCCCAGGCCGATGATCAAGGGCTCCAAATCGCGTCCCATGGGGGTCAGCCGATATTCGCTGCCACCCGAACCCAGATCGACACTGGCGATGACTCCGGCCTCTTCCAGCTCTTTCAGTCGCTTTGACAGAAGGGTCGGTGACATCTTCGGCACGCCCCGCCGCAGGTCGTTGAAACGGGTGGACCCACAGAGAAACTCACGCAATATCAAAGCTGTCCAGCGGGTGCAGACGACTTCGGCCGCCATCGAAACCGGGCAGAACTGCCCATAGCCTCCTCGTTCGGTCATGATCCCTCCACGCAAGATGCCAGCATAGCACAACGCGACAGACAGACCTAGCGCCGCTACAGTTCCTGAACTTGAGAGACGGCGGGCAGGGGCGGATGGTGACGCTATCAGTTTGCCGAACAAGGGAGTAGTGGCAATGACAATGGCAGTATTGCATCGGGAGGATCAGGCAATAGGGCACGAGACCCTGGCCGCAAAAGCCGACCGGCTGGCCCAGGACTGCGCGTCGCGGGCCGAAGCGCATGACCGCGACGAAAGTTTCGTGGCCGAAAACTATGAAAGGCTGAAGGCCGAAGGGTTGATCGCGGCGGCAGTTCCAAAGGAGCTCGGCGGCCTCGGCGCCGAAGTGGGTGAAATGGCCGATGTCGTGCGCAGGCTCGCGCATGGCTGTGGGTCCACGGCGCTCGCCTTTTCCATGCACACCCACCAGGTGGTGATCCCGGCCTGGCGCTGGCGTCACCAGCCGCAGGCGGTGCCCAAGGTCGAGTCGCTTCTGAAGATGGTGGCCGAGAAGAACATCGTGCTTCTGTCCTCCGGCGGCGGCGACTGGATCGGGGGTTCGGGTCGGGCCGAGAAGGCCGAGGGCGGCTGGCGCATCCATGCCCGCAAGGGGTTCGTGTCGGGCGCGCCCGCCGGAACCATCCTCATGACCACCGCCATCTCGGACGAGGGCATCCTGCATTTCGGCCTGCCTATGGCGGCGCCGGAGGTCAAGCGCCTGGACACCTGGCACACGATGGGCATGCGCGGCACCGGGTCCGAGGATGTCGAGATCGACGGCTTCTTCCTGCCCGACGACAAGGTCGCGCTGAAACGTCCGGCGGGCGAATGGCATCCGCTCTTCCAGATCATCGCGACGCTTGCCTTCCCGCTGATCTACGGCGCCTATCTCGGGGTCGCTGAAAGCGCCCGCGACATCGCGCTGAACATGGCCCGCAGCCGCAAGGGCGAGGCGCGCCAGCCCCGGCTGGTGGGCGAGATGGAAACAACCCTGCGTGCCGCCCAGATGGCGCACCGGCTTATGGTCACGACGGCCGGGACGATGGCGCCATCGGCTGAGAGTGTCAGCGAGGTGATGATCGGTCGCCAGCTGGTCGAGCAAAACGCGATCCGCACCGTCGAACTGGCGATGGAGGTTGCAGCCGGTCAGGGCTTCTACCGTGCCGCCGGTCTCGAACGGCGCTTCCGCGACGTGCAGGGCGCGCGCTACCACCCGATGCGGCGCGAGGTGCAAAGGCTCTACACAGGGTCGATCACGCTCGGCGATCCGGTCGAGAGGATCTATTGAAACTGCCGGGCGGGCCGCGCGAATGACCGTCGGCCCGCCTGCACCGGATGTTTGTCTGCGAACAGGTCGTGTGGGGATGTGCCGAATTGTCGGCTGCGCGGCGGATCGCCTAATCCTGTCGCGACGATTACCCGGCCGGAGATTTCCAATGACTGTCCTGATGCTTCCGGCGGCCCGTAGCCTTTTCGGCCCGCATTTCGAACCGCTTCGGGGGCCCGCATGATCACGACACCGACGAACACCGGCGCAGTGAAACGCGAAGGGGCGGTGATCGGCTTCGTCCGGCTGACCGCGATCGCGCCCGAGGCGATCCTCGATCACATGTCCGATCCGCGGATGGCCATGCACATGCCGCTTCTGACCGAGCCATGGACGCCGGAAATGGTCGCGGGGTTCGTCGCCGCGAAGGAGGCCACCTGGCAGCGCGACGGGCTCGGTCACTGGGCCTTTCTCGCCGACGGGCGCTATGTCGGCTGGGGCGGGTTCCAGAAGGAGGGCGAGGAATGGGACTTTGGCCTCGTGTTGCGACCCGATGCCTTCGGCCTCGGCATGGTCATCGCGCGCATGGCGCTTGATTTTGCGCGTGCGGATGCCCGGATACCGTTCGTCACATTTCTCTTGCCGCCCTCGCGCCGCCATCTTGGCGCACTTGCGCGGCTCGGCGCGGTCGAGATCGACCAGATCGACTATGAGGGCGAACGCTTCCGCAAGTTCCGCCTTGATACGCTCTGATCAGCCGCCGCGCCGCGCCGTCAGCGCGATATCGACGCGCACAGCGAAGCCGACCGTGGTTTCGTCGGGATAGCTCGGCCCCATGCCGAAATCGCGCCGGTCGAGGGTGACGGTCCCGGCCGCCGTCGCCTGATCGCCGTCTATGGCCAGGGTGAAGGGCAGCGTGACCGGCACCTCCCTGCCGCGCAGAGCGAGCGTGCCGCGCGCGGTCGGCATGCCCGCTTCATCGGCGATTGTCGCGGCGAACCTTGCCTCGGGGAAGGCGGCACGATCGAAGAATTCCGGCCCTGCCGCCTGTTCGGTGACGGCGCCGATCGTCATGCCCGCGAGTGGGATCGTCACCTCGGTCTCGCCGGTCCGGCTTTCGGGGTCATAGCTGATACGGGCACTCCAGTCCGCGAACCTGCCGGTCACCTCCTGACCCATCTGGCGGACGGTGAAGGTGATCGTGCCCTCGCTCACGGCCCAGTTGCCGCCGGTGGCGGTCGCGACCGCCGCAGGGTTTTCCCCGCGCGGGGGCGGCGCGAAGGCGAGGACCGCGGCGATCAGCGCGCCCCAGACCGCAAGCGACAGAAGCGCGGGGCGGCGGCCTGTCTCTGACGTGCCGCTGCCGGCGGCGCGGCCGGTGATCATCCGCGCGAGCGTGCCGTCGCGGTCAAGGAGCGCATGTTTCAGCGCACCCGCGACATGAAGGACGATCGACAGGATCAGGAGTTTCGAGGCTGCGCCATGGACCGCGCTTGCGACATGGGCGAGGCTCTCGGACTTCGGCACGAAGGGCAGCGACTGGCCGATGGGCCAGAGGATCGGCGCGAAGCCGGTCGAGGCCGCATGTCCGATCCACCCCGAGAGCGGCAGGACGAGGATCGCGGCATAAAGCGACCAGTGGACGGCCTCCGCCAGAAAGGTCTCCAGACGCCGTTCGGGGTGAATGGGTGCGGGTTTCGGTTGCGTCATCGCCCAGAGGATCCGCGCGAGTGCAAGCGCGAAGACGGCAACACCGATGGTCTTGTGGGCCGAATAGACGCGCGCCAGAAGCGCCGCGTCGGCGTCCGAGCCGCGCGGCAGCCCCTCGGCCCACCAGGCAAGAGGGATGTTCGCGAGAATGAGGAGCGCCACGGCCCAGTGCAGCAGGCGGGCGGCGCTGCCGTAGGAGCGGGCGGTGTTGGACAGTGGCATGGTGTCGCTTCCGATGCTGCGGACCCGGGGATTGGGGCGAAGATAGGCCGCGCTTGCCGTTGGTGGAAGGCGTCAGTTGCACAGGTCCTGTGCGACGCAACCCGCAGGCGGCGCGCGGCAATCGGCGCGTTGCAGCGCGGGGCGATGCGGGGTATGGGGCGGGAAACGGCCATGAATTGGCCAGGTGCTGGCGGCGACCGAGGGGAGTGAGATGAAGGCATTCGTATTTCCGGGGCAGGGGGCGCAGGTCGTGGGCATGGGCCGCGCGCTCGCCGATGCCTATCCGGCCGCGCGCGCGGTCTTCGACGAGGTCGATGCGGCGCTGGGCGAGAAGCTTTCCACTCTCATATGGGAGGGCGACCAGGAGACCCTGACACTGACCCAGAACGCCCAGCCGGCGCTGATGGCCACATCCATTGCCGCGCTGCGGGCGCTGGAGGCGGACGGATATGCGGTGACGGACGCGGCCTTCGTCGCGGGTCATTCGCTTGGCGAATATTCCGCGCTTTGCGCCGCAGGCGCGATTGGCCTGTCGGATACCGCAAAGCTTCTGCGCATCCGCGGCCAGGCGATGCAGGCTGCCGTTCCCGTCGGCATCGGCGCGATGGCCGCGCTGCTCGGCCTTGATTTCGCCGCCGCCGATGCGGTCGCGAAAGAGGCGGCGCAGGGCGAGGTCTGCCAGGCCGCGAATGACAATGACCCGGCGCAGGTCGTGGTCTCGGGCCACAGGGGTGCCGTCGAGAGGGCGCTCGAGATTGCCAAGGCCAGAGGCGCCAAGCGGGCGATCCTTCTGCCGGTGTCCGCGCCCTTCCACTGCGCGCTCATGCAGCCCGCCGCCGACCGGATGGCCGAGGCGCTGGCCTCGGTCGAGGTGAAGGCGCCCGCGGTACCGGTCGTGGCCAATGTGCTGGCCTCGGCCAACAGCGACGCAGGCGCAATCCGCGAGCTTCTCGTCCGGCAGGTGACCGGTTCGGTCCGCTGGCGAGAGTCGGTCGAATGGATGGCCGCGCAGGGCGTCACCGAATTCTGGGAAGTGGGCGCAGGCAAGGCGCTCTCGGGCATGATCCGGCGGATCGCGAAGGACGCAACCTGCAAGGCGGTCGGCGCGCCGGAAGATATCGCGGGCCTTTCGGCCTGAGGCGGGGAGGGCGCTGCCCTCCCCGCACCCCACCCGGGAAATTTGCAAACGGAAGAAATGAGGGCGACATGTTCGATCTGACGGGAAAGACGGCACTGGTCACCGGCGCCTCCGGTGGCATCGGCGGCGCGATCGCGCGGGCACTGCATCAGGCAGGGGCGACCGTGGCGCTGTCGGGCACGCGCGAGGGGCCGCTGAACGAGCTGGCGGCAGAGCTTGGCAGCCGCGCCCATGTCCTGACCTGCAACCTTTCCGATCCGGCGTCGGTCGAGGCGCTGCCCAAGGCGGCGACGGAGGCGATGGGCGGTGTCGACATCCTCGTGAACAACGCAGGCATCACCCGCGACAATCTCTTCATGCGCATGTCGGACGAGGAATGGTCCTCGGTCCTTGACGTCAACCTCACGGCCTCCTTCCGGCTCTGCCGCGGGGTGCTCAGGGGCATGATGAAGACCCGCTGGGGACGGATCGTGAATATCTCCTCGGTCGTGGGGCTAGAGGGCAACCCGGGCCAGGCGAATTACGCGGCCTCCAAGGCGGGTCTCGAGGGCATGTCCAAATCGCTGGCCAAGGAAGTGGCAAGCCGCAATATCACGGTCAATTGCGTGGCACCCGGTTTCATCACCACGGCGATGACCGAGAAGCTGACCGACGATCAGAAAAACACGATCCTCGTTCAGGTTCCGGCCGGACGCATGGGGGAGGCGGAGGAGGTCGCGGCAGCCGTGCTGTATCTTGCCAGCAACGAAGCGGCTTACGTAACCGGAGCAGTCTTGCATGTGAACGGCGGTATGGCAATGCTGTGAAACCGGGCTGCCCAGGGGGGCGGGCGACCCGTTAGACTGGCCTTTGGTTTGAGTTACGGAGACGGAGATGCGCTTGCGCCCCCTCGCAGCAGTCGCGGTTCTATTGGCCGCATTTTTCCAGACATCGTCGCCCGCGCGCGCAGAGTATGAGAACCTGATCGGCCCGCTCGGCGGTGCGCTCGGCCAGCAGCTGCTCAGGGACTGGCAGGCCGGCGCGGAAGGCGACTGGTTCGTGCTGCGCAACCCGCAGGCCGACAATTCCGAACAGGCGCTGACCGTCACTCTCGGACCCGCGCCGGACAATGGCCGCCTGACATCGGTCACTGTTTCGCTCTCCTCGCAGGAAAATACCGCCTCGGTCGGCATTCTCGTGCGTAACCAGCCTGCGGGCAGCCTGTGCCTGATGGAGGTCACAGCCGCGGCCTCGGCCAATCTCTTCTGCGTGGTCAACAAAGAGTATCAGGAGGTCGCGACGGTTCCCAACGCCGCCAAGCTCGACGGCAGCGATGTGATCGAGATGGTGGACGTGCCCGGAGGCGCGCGGTTTTACCTGAACGGCCAGACGATCGGCGATCTGAAGGGCGCGACTGCGCTCGGCTCCGAAATCGGGGTAATGGCCTATGACCGCGGCACCTTCGGGATCGCGGATTTCCGGATCTCGCTCCTCGACGCGAACGGCAATGTTGTGGGCGACGCCACGGCGGGTGCCGGCGGCGGCGCCGGGGGCGGCGGTCTGCCGCCCAAGGGCGGTAGCGCCGGCGATGCGCAGGGTGGTGGAACGGCGTCGGGCGGCGGCACGCCCACGCTCGACACGATCATGGGCCCGCTTGCCGCGACGCTTTCCAATTCGCAGAAGCGCGACGGCTGGGATCTCTCTCTCCAGGATGACTGGCTGGTGATGGAAAATGCGACCGTCGCCTCTGACGAGCATTATTTTACCGTCCCGGTTGGCCAGGTCGGGAAAGATGGTCGGACGACGCGGCTGAGTGTCGCCATCGCGCCCGCGGGCGGGCTCAAGATCGAGGACATGCCTTATTCTGCCGTGGGCATCATCGCGGAGAACCGGCAGGCCAACGCCTCCTGTCTGGGTGAGGTCACCGGCGCTGGCGACGGGCTGATGCTGTGCTTCGACGTGGATGGAAAGGCGAACGAGATCGGACGCCTGAAGGGGATCGCGAAGCTTGATGGTTCCGATATCGTCGAGCTTTTGGAACTGCCTGGCGTGGCGCAGTTTCTGGTGAACGGCCAGATCGTGGGCCAGGTGGAGAACAATCCCGCCTTCGGCGCGGACATCGGCGTTCTGGCCTATGAGCGCGGCCGCTTCTATCTGGGCGGCTTCACCATCGCGAATGGCCTCGGGCAGGACGGGGGCGCGACGCCTGTGTCCGGTGGCGTCGGGTCGGGTGGCGGCACCGGTGACGGTTCTGGCGGCGGAGCGCAGGGCGGCCTGACCGGACCTCTGCCGATGTTCGATGGCGACAGCGCACGCATCACTTCAACCTATCTCGGCGTGATGACCGGCATCTTTCTGCATGAGTTCGGCCATGCGCTGATCGGCGAACTGCAGATCCCCTCGACCGGGCCCGAGGAGGACGCGGTCGACATCTTCTCGGCCCTGCGCATTTCCTCGCCCTCGGCGCTGGAAGGGCCGACCGCGGATGCGACGAAACTCAACGAGGACATGGCGACCTATGCCGCGTTGCAATGGTACTATTCCGGCATGGTCCAGGCCCAGAGCGGCGGTGCCGATGTGCCCTGGCAGGACGAACATACTGCCGACCTGAAGCGGTTCCGCAATACGTTCTGCGTGATGTACGGCGGCAATCCGGACCTTTTCGCGCCGATTGCCCAACAGGTCGGAATGGACGAGCGCACGCTTTACCGCTGCGAGGAGGAATTTACCAAGCAGAACCGCGCCTGGCGGACGATCCTGGCGCCCCATACCCGACTTTCGGCCTTCCACCCCGAGGGGCAGCAGCCAGCAGATGCGCCAGGGGCCGCGATCACCGCGCGGTTCGAGCCGTCGCGCTCGCGGGTGGGCGATTTCGTCAAGGCCGTCATCGGCGACAGCGGCACCTTTCAGGGCTACGTCGACGGGCTTTCGGCGGACTTTGCGCTGCCGCGCCCGATCGAGGTGATCTACCGCGACTGCGACGAGTTGAACGCCTGGTACGATCCGCGCGAAGGCACGATCACCATGTGCTACAACCTCGTCGAATATATCATCGTGATGATCTCGGACATCGAGATGGGTACGGTGAATGGCGAGGAAAAGGCGTCGGCACCTGCGCCGGCAAGTGGCGGCAACAACCCGTTCGCCGGTGGCGGGTCGGGCGGATCGGGCGGCACCAATCCCTTTGGCGCTTCGGGCGGCACGTCGGGCGGCGCGACCAATCCGTTCGGCGGCAGCGGCGCGGCCCCGGTGGCGCCCGCCTTTGATGAGTTGCAGGATATGGGCGTGCCGGAGACGCGCGAGCTGTTCCTGGCGCCCTATCGTGGGGCCACACCGGTGTCGAACCCGTTCGCGCAGGTGGTCACGACCGAAGATCTGGCGGCCCTGATCAATGGTGGTGGCTCCATGCTGCTCATCGACACCAACGGGCGCGGCGACAGTCTGCCCAATGCGATCGTGGTCACGGACGCGGGCCGCGACGGCAGCCTGCGCGACAATTTCCAGAAGATGATCGACGAGTTCCTGCGCAACCAGACCGGGGGCAACATCCAGTTGCCGGTGATCTTCTTCGGCTCTGGCATGCAGGACCGTTCCGCCTACAACGCGGCGCTCCGCGCCGGGGCGATCGGCTGGAACGCGCTCTGGTATCGGGGCGGGATCGAGGCCTGGACGGCGAACGGTCTGCCGCTTTATCCCCCACAGTAATCGCGCGGCGCTAGGCGGCGCCTGTCGGCGCGCGCAGCAGATCGAAGATCGCGGCCCGTTCGTCGTGGACGAGAAGCAGGGCGAGGTCGCCCGGTTCGAGCCGGGCGACGATCTTTCGGGCAC
Organism: Paracoccaceae bacterium; assembly: GCA_041397305.1. GTDB lineage: Bacteria > Pseudomonadota > Alphaproteobacteria > Rhodobacterales > Rhodobacteraceae > TMP-24. The sequence goes on from JAWKWX010000008.1 coordinate 116,489, forward strand.
CGTCGGCGGGGCTGGCGGCGGGCAGGATCCGGTCCTCGGCCAGCCCGCAGTCCCGGCAGGCCCGACGGATCAGGGCAGGAACCTCGCCGGGGGGCCGGCCACGCAGATATTTCGGATTTTCGGCGGCGACCACGATATCGGGGCGAAGCGCGAAAAGGCCGCGCGTCAGGGCGGCGATGTCCTCGTCCGACCGGTCGCCCGCATGGGTGATCAGCGCGAAGCGGCGCTTGGCGGGAAGGGCGGCCAGTGCCGAGGTGATCGCGGCGATGGAATGGGGATTGTGGGCGAAATCGACGAAAACCCGCGCGCCGTTCACGGTAAATTCATTGGCGCGCCCAGGATTGTCGGTCGGATCGCTGCGGAAGCTTGTCAGGACCTTGCGGATCGCCGCGTCGGGCAGGCCGAGCGCGCGGGCGGCAAGTGCGGCGGCGAGCGCATTCTCGATATTGTAGCGGGCGGCCCCGCCGAGGGTGAGCGGCACGTCTTCAGCTGCAACCAGGGCAGTGTCTTCGATCCCGTCGAAGAGGTGGAGCCTGCCGTCCGCCAGCCAGCCGCAAGCGCGGACGTCTGTCCGAGATTGGCGGATGAGAGGGCTGTCGGCGCTGAGCGAGAACCAGACCGGCCGGGCGTCAAGCGAGCCTGCGGCCTCGACCACCATCGGATCGTCGGCATTGAGGATCAACTGCCCGCCGGGGGCAAGCGCGCGATGGACCGAGAGCTTTACCTGCGCCAGCTCTGGCACCGTTGTGATGCCGTACTGGCCGAGGTGGTCGGCGGCGACATTGGTTACCACGGCGGCGCGGGCGCGGGTGACGGGCAGGCCGCGCCGGAGGATGCCGCCGCGCGCGACCTCAAGAACGCCGATTTCCAGCCGGGAATCGCGCAGGAGGAGACGTGCCCCAGCCGGGCCGGAATAATCACCGCGATCAAGCACTTCGTCGCCGACCTTCACGAATTCCGTTGAAGAGAGACCCGAGACCTTTCCCGCTGCCGCACCCATCGCGGCGATGAGGCGGACCGTTGTGGTCTTGCCGTTTGTGCCGGTGACGAGCGCCAGCGGGATGTCGTGCAGGCGCGCCCAGTCCGGCGCCTCGGGCAGCGCGTCCGTGGTCCAGGTCGCCGATCCGGCGCCATGGCCCAGCGTTAGCGCGTCGTCGTCCAGTAGCCGGTCGATGCCGCGCCGGGCCGCTTCCGCTGTCAGCTCCGCGAGGATGGAAGACTGCTCCATCCCGCTGATGCGCGTCAGCTCAGTGGCAAGCGCCTCAGGTGCCATGGAAGAGCGGCCAAGAAGGCCGGCTGCGGTCAGATACCAGGCCGTCTCGATCACATAGGCGGCCGTGAAGAGCTGGTCGATAGGGGCCGGGAAATAGAGGCTGCCGCCGCCATCGAACGGGCGTAGCCGCAGACCGGCCTGCGGCAGGCCGAGATGGTCGAGGAAGCGGCGCGCATGGCCCGACCAGAGCGCGAGTACCGCTGCCACATCGTGGCCGGTGACCAGACAATCGCCGACCGCGCCCGGTTCCCGCCCGTAGAGATTGGGGCCAAGGAGCCTGCGGCAGCCGTCGAGCACCAGCCCCGGGTCTTCCGGGATCGGGAGGACGAGCGCCTCCTGCAATTCGTCTGATCGCGCCAACGTCCGGGCCCGTCAGTCGGACTGTTCGGTTTCGACGCGCGCAAGCCTGACGCCGCGTTCGTCGCGGATCAGCTGGTCGCCTTCGGAGATCAGTTCCTCGAACCCCGCCGGTTTCGGCTCGGGCCGCTTGGGTTTGGCTGACAGAAGCGCCTCGCGTTCGGCTTTCTTGAAATAGATGATCTGCTTCCAGGACCGTGCGAGTTCGTCGGCCAGGACGACAAGCAGGTCGCCCGCCTGGGCAGCGGCGAGCGCGGTGTCGATCGCCTGCATCTCGCTCGGCATCAAACTGATCTGGTCGTCCGGGACGCCTGCCTTCAGAAGCTCCTCACGCAGCATCTGCGGCACCTCCATCTCGCCCCGGCCGCGCCGGTCGTCGTCCGGCTTCAGGAAGTATTGGTCGAAATGGCCCGCAAGTTCGCGTGCCGCCGCGCGAATGTCCTCGTCGCGCCGGTCGCCCGGCATGGCAGCGACGATCAGGCGGCGGCCCTTCACGTCCAGCCGGTCGGCAAGGCTCGCCATTGCGGCGATGGCGGCGGCGTTGTGGCCGTAATCGAGGATGACCTTGAAGGGGTGCTCGTCATAGACATTCGTGCGGCCCGGCACCTGGAAGAACGAGGTGTCGAAGGTCCTGAGCCCGTGGCGGATATTGTCGAGGTCGAGCCCGAAGGCATGGGCCATCGCGCAGGCAAACATCGCGTTCTGCACATTGTAGAGCGCCTTGCCCTCGAGCGTCGCGGGGATCAGGTGCGACCAGAGGACCGGCATGTGCAGGCCGTTTGCGTAGATGGTGATCATGTCGCCATTCATGGCCTTTTCCAGAACCACGGCGCGCCCGCCCGCGCGGATATGTTCCTTGACCAGCGGATGATCGGAATTGGTCGTCACATAGCAGATGTGGGTGGCATGCGAGAAATCCGCCATCCGGAGGCAATATTTGTCGTCGGCATTCAGCACCACCGTGTCGGTTGCGGTCTCCACCACCACACGCTTGACGACGGCAAGCTCGTCGAGCGTGTTGATGCCACCCATGCCCAGATGGTCGGACGTCACGTTGAGGCAGGCCGACACGTCGCAGCGCTGATAGCCGAGGCCGGAGCGCACAAGCCCGCCGCGCGCGGTTTCCATTACGGCAAAATCGACCGACGGGTCGCGCAGCACCATCTGCGCCGAGGCGGGACCGGTCATGTCGCCCTTCACCGTCAGCTTGCCATCCACATAAACCCCGTCGGTCGAGGTAAGGCCGACGATCTTTCCGCTGGATTTCATGATATGGGCCAGCATCCGGCTCGTGGTCGTCTTGCCGTTCGTGCCGGTGATCGCCGCGATCGGGATGCGCGACTGGGTGCCCTTGGGAAACAGCATGTCCATCACCTTGCCCGACACATCGCGCGACTTGCCCTCGGACGGCGCCACATGCATGCGGAAGCCGGGCGCGGCATTCACCTCGACGATGGCACCGCCCACATCCTTGTAGCTTTTCGTGATATCGGCGGTCAGGAAATCGACCCCGCCCACATCGAGGCCAACGGCCTTGATCGTGCGCTCGGCCATGTCCCTGTTGTCGGGGTGGCAGACATCGGTCATGTCGATGGCCGTGCCGCCGGTTGACAGGTTCGCGGTCGAGCGCAGGTAGAATGTCTCGCCTGCGGGCAGGACGGTTGCGGGCGTATGGCCCGCCGCTTCCATCAGACGCTCGGCCTGGCTGTCGAGTTCAAGGTTCGTGAGCACCTTTTCATGGCCGATGCCCCGGCGCGGGTCAGAGTTCACGATGTCGATCAGTTCGGCAATCGTGTGCTTGCCGTCGCCCACCACATGGCCCGGCACGCGCTTGGCCACGGCGACCAGCTCGCCATTCACCACAAGCATCCGGTGATCCATGCCGGTGATGAACTGCTCGACCAGGATGCCGCGGCTTTTCGACTGGGCCTTGGCCTCGCCGAAGGCCACCTCGACCTGCGCATCCTCGGTCAGGTTGATCGACACGCCGCGCCCATGGTTGCCGTCGAGCGGCTTCACCACCACCGGATAGCCGATCCGCCGCGCCGCCCGCACCGCCTCGCGCGGCGAATAGACCAGGCGCTGCTGGGGAACCGGCAGGCCGAGGTCGTTCAGCATATTGTGCGTGTCTTCCTTGTCGCAGGAGATCTCGACCGCGATATGCTTGGTCTGGCTGGTGATCGTCGCCTGGATGCGCTGCTGGAACTTGCCGTGGCCGAACTGGACGAGCGAGTTGTTGTTGAGCCGGATCCAGGGAATGTCACGCTCTTCGGCCGCCTTCACCAGCGATCCGGTCGAAGGGCCGAATTCACGCCGCTGGGCGGACAGGACAAAGCTTTTCAGCTCCGCCGCGAAATCGAATTCCGGATCGAACTCATACTCGACCTTGGCTTTCAGCGCTTCGGGCAGAAGGTGCATGAGAAGCCGGATGGCAAGTGTGCCCGCGTCAAGACCGACATCGCGCTGGCGATATTCGTAGACAAGGTTGTAGCGGCCCGGCTCGCCGGTCGAACGGGTGCGGCCGAAAGTGACGTCCGATCCCGCAACTCCTTGAATTTCCAGCGCCACATGTTCGGCCACATGGCCCAGCCAGGTGCCGTCACCTTCGCGCAGACGGCGGATGAAGCCGCCGGGTTCACGGTAGGAACAGCCATGGTCGCGAAGGCCCGGCAGCGCCTCGACCAGCGCGTCGATCCAGGCCTCGCCGATCTTTGCCGATGGCCAGTCCTCCAGCACGCCCAGATCGACGACATGGCGAATGACCGGGAACCCCGCCCAGACATTCGGACCGACAAAGACATTCGTCGACACGATCTTCATAGCGGTTCCCCCCTGTTGTCGGCCTTCGTCAGCCGGTCTTGGATATGTTCGGTAGCGTGCAGAAGTCCGCCGTTTCATCCGGCGGATAGGCATGGCGGCCAACAAGATCGTAGCGGCAGCCCTGGCCCAGGACATGGACCCTGAGCCCCAGAAGCGACAGCGACTGGCCGGGCGAAGCGTCCCACATCGAGGAAAAGGTAAGACCCGAGGCGTCGACGACAGTGACGGTGCCCGAACCCACGACCTCGAACAGACCATCGGGGCCGATGAAGGCCGCCGTATCCTCGTCGATGCCGAGGCCGATAAGGAACGGATTGTAGGAAGAGGCAGTGAGGAGCCGACCGAGACGGTTTCGTTCGGTGAAGTGCTGGTCGATGATGACGGCGTTCGTCAGACCGAGGCCGGGCGCGAGGCTGACGGCGCCGACGACGGGGGCGGAATTGCTCTCGCCGCCCGCAATCATATGTTCCGACATGATCGAGGCGCCGGCCGAGGTGCCGGCGACGGCAACGCCGGCAGCATTGCGGCGGCGGATCTTCCGGGCGATGCCGGTGCCGCCGAGGATCGTCGACAGGCGCAGCTGATTGCCGCCGGTCAGGAAGATGCCCGTGGCGCTGTCCAGCATGTCGATATAGCGCGGATTGTCGCAATCGGCGCGCTTGGTGATCGGCAGGAAATCCACCGCCGAGGCGCCAAGGCCCTTGAAGATGCGGTTGTAATCGGCGCCGGTGGTTTCCAGTTCCGACGCGGTAGGGATGACGACAATATCGGCGTTCTTGCCGCCGGAGAGTTCAACGAACCGGCGATGGATATGGCGTTCGCGGACGCGATCCTCGCCCCCGCCGATCGGGATGATGAAACCGCGGGGTTTCTCTTTCAGCACGGGCGCAGGACACATGTTACGGGACGACCCCAGCGACGCCAAATGGCAGGTTGCAGTTCCCCCCGATCGCGGACGAGACCCTGAGGTCGCGCCGCCCCCCGACAGGCACAGTCTGGCGGAGCAATCCGGCCGCCGCAAGTGTTTTGCGCTTGATGGTGTGGGGAGGTTGGATCGGGATGGCCTTGGGCGCCTCCCCGAGCATTTCATGCACGCGCCGGCCGCAGCGTCAGCGAGGAGGGCGCGAAGAGCGCCGCCCTTTCAGGGCTCAGCCGCCTTTCAGGCGCTGCAGCAGATAGACTTCGCTCTCGGGTCGCACCGGTTCATGGCGACCGTTGGCGATGACCTCGCCATCGACCGCGACCGACAGGCCCGCCGCGATGGCGGGCGCGAGGCCCGGATAGGCCCGCCCCAGCGCATCGAACATCTGGCCAACGGTCGCGGCCTCGACCTCGACCACCTCCTGGCCGTCGGCAAAGCGCCGCAGGCTTGACCAGAGATGGACGCGCGCCATCTCAGCTCTTCCGCCTGGCCTTGATCGCCGCCAGCACCTTCGGCGGCGACATCGGCAGGCTGCGGAGCCGTGCGCCGGTCGCCTCGGCAATGGCGGCGGCAAGGGCGGGCAGGGGCGGCGTGATGCCGGTTTCGCCGACGCCGCGCACGCCGTAGGGATGGCCGGGGTTCGGCACTTCGACGATCACCGTGTCGATCATCGGCAGGTCCGAGGCGACGGGAATGCGGTAGTCGAGGAAGACGGTATTCTGGAGCCGCCCGTCGGCGCCATAGACATATTCCTCGTTCAGGGCCCAGCCGATGCCCTGCGCGGCACCGCCCTGATACTGGCCCTCGACATAGGCCGGGTGAATCGCGGTGCCCGCATCCTGCACCACGAGATAGCGCAGAACCGTGGTGCGGCCGGTGTCGGGATCGACCTCGACATCGACGACATGGGTGCCAAAGCTTGCCCCCACGCCGCCCGCGTTGGTTTCGTGATGGCCCGAGATCGGGCCGCCGGTCGAGCCCATCTTGGCGCCGATCTCGGCGATGGTCATGGGCGGGAACTTGCCCGCATTCGGTCCGGCGGGCTGGGCCGCGCCGTCCTTCCATTCGACCGCGTCGGGCTCGATCCCCCAGTCCGCCGCCGCCCGGCGGCACATCTCGGCGATCGCCTGCCGCGCGGCCTCGACCGCGGCCTTGCCGCTGGCGAAGGTTGCGCGGCTGCCATGCGTCGGTTCATTGACGCCAAGCGCGCCGGTCTCGACCACGTTCACCCGGACATTTTCATAGGCAATCCCGAGCGTCTCCGCCGTCATCAGCGCGATGGAGGCGCGGCTGCCGCCGATGTCGGGCGTGCCGATCGAGACCTGGACCGTCCCGTCCTCGCCGATGGCGAGGCTGACCGAGGTTTCGCCGCCATGGTTGAACCAGAAGCCAGAGGCGACACCGCGCCCCTGGTTCGGGCCGAGCTTGACGGTATAGTTCGGATGGGCTTTCGCCGCTTCCAGCGTTTCGACCAGGCCGATGCGGTTGTAGACCGGGCCGTAGCTCGACTTGGTGCCTTCCTTCGCGGCGTTCTTCAGCCGGACGTCGATCGGGTCGAGGCCAAGCTCGCGGCACATCTCGTCCATCAGGCTTTCGACGGCAAAGGCCGCCATGGGCGAACCCGGCGCGCGATAGGCGGCCGCCTTCGGGCGGTTCGCCAGCACCTCGACGGCTTCGTGCTTCAGCGCCGGGATGTCATAGCAGGCGAAGGCGCAGGGCAGGGCCTCGCCGATCGGCGACATGCCGACGAAGGCGCCGCCCTGCATGCGGAACATCACCTGACCGGCGGTCACGGTGCCGTCCTTCTTCATGCCGATCTTCACATTCATCGAGGCCGAGGCCGTCGGTCCGGTGGCGCGCAGCACCTCGGCGCGCGACATCACCAGCTTCACCGGACGCCCGCCGGCCTTTTTCGACAAGGCAAGCGTGAGCGGTTCCATGAAGATCGTGGTCTTGCCACCGAAACCGCCGCCGATCTCGGACGGCGTGACACGCAGGTTCGCGGCATCGATCCCCAGAACGGCGGCGCACATGCGGCGGATGTACCAGTGACCCTGGGTGCAGACCCACATTTCGCCGCGTCCATCCTCGCCCATCTGGCCGACACAGGCATGGGGTTCGATATAGCCCTGGTGTGTGGCCTCGGTGCGATAGGTTCCCTCGCGCACGATATCGGCCGCGGCAAAGCCCGCCTCCACATCGCCATGACCGAATTCCATGTGGCGCACCACATTCGGGTGCATGCCTTCGGGCACGGAATAGTCGGCCGCCCCGTCGCGGATCACCGGCGCGCCGGGCTTCATCGCCTCGTCGACATCGGTGACATGGGGCAGGACTTCATATTCCACCTCGATCAGGCGCGCGGCATCCTGCGCCAGAAGCGCCGAGGTCGCGGCGACGGCGGCAACCGCATGGCCGTCGTAAAGCGCCTTGTCACCGGCCAGCGTGTTTTCCTGAAGGTTCAGGTCCTCGCCCTCCAGCCCCGTCGGCAGGTCCGCACGGGTCACCACCGCCTTGACGCCATCAAGCGCCAGCGCCCGGGTGGCGTCGATCCGCTTGATCCTTGCATGTGCATGGGGCGACCGCACGACCGCCGCCCAGAGCATGCCGGGCAGCGAGAAATCCGCGCCATAGCGCGCGCGGCCGGTGACCTTGTCGAGCCCGTCGGGCCGGTTCGGACGGGTGCCGACCAGCCGGTAGCCCTTGGTGATCTCGTCTTTCGCCATCAGGCCGCCCCCCTCATTTCCGCTGCCGCGTCCTGCACGGCGCGGACGATCTTGTCATAGCCGGTGCAGCGACAGAGGTTGCCTGCAAGCCAGAACCGGATTTCGCTTTCGCTCGGGTCCGGGCTCGTCTCCAGAAGCGACTTCGCCGCCACGAGGATGCCCGGTGTGCAGAAGCCGCATTGCAGCGCCGCATGTTCGATGAACTTGCGCTGCAAGGGGTGAAGTTCGCCCTCGCCCTCGCGCGCCATGCCTTCGATGGTTTCGATCCGCTTGCCTTCGGCCTCGACCCCGAGGACGAGGCAGGAACAGACGAGCGTGCCGTCCACCGTGACCGAACAGGCGCCGCAGTCGCCGGTGCCGCAGCCTTCCTTGGTGCCCGTCAGGTCGAGGTGGTTCCTCAGGCAGTCGAGAAGCGTCTCGCGCGGGTCGGCGAGAAACTCCGCCCGGTCGCCATTGACGGTGGTGGTGACATGTACCTTCTTCATTTGCCCGTTCCTTTCGCCCGGTCATAGGCGATCTTTGCCGCGCGCCGCGCGAGAACCCCCACTACGTCGACGCGGAATTCGACCGTGCCGCGCTTGTCCGAAATTGGTTTTGCCGCCCCGCTGGCCGCTGCCGCCAGCCGGTCAAGTGCCGCCTCGTCGAGCGTGCTGCCGACGATCGCGTCCGCCGCTTCCGCGACCAGAAGCACGGTCGGGGCCACCGCCCCGAGCGCCACGCGCGCCTGTCCGATCCGGTCGCCGTCGAGTGTGAGGTTCACCGCGGCGCCCACCACCGCGATATCCATCTCGGTCCGGGGAATGAAGCGCAGATAGGCATCGCCGCCGCGCGGCCCGCGCGGCGGCAGGGTGACGGCGGAAATCAGCTCGCCCTTCGTCAGCGCCGTGCGCCCCGGCCCGGTCGGGATCGCCTCGACCGGCATTTCGCGGCTGCCGTCCGGCCCGGTGACCGTCACCGTCGCCCCGGCCGCGACCAGCCCCGGCACGCTGTCGGCGGCGGGAGAGCCGTTGCAGAGATTGCCCACCAAGGTCGCGCGGCCCTGCACCTGGGTGGAGCCCACGAGGTTCATCCCCTCGACCACGCCCGGCCAGTCACGGCAGAGCGCTTCATGCGCGCCGAGCACGCGGCCGGGGACCGCCACGCCGATGCGCCAGCCGCCGTCCGCCGTGCGCGAAATGTCGAAGACGCCCGGGATATGCTTGAGATCGATCAGATCGTCGGGCTGCACCATGCCTGCGCGCATCTGGACCAGCACATCGGTGCCGCCGGCCAGATAGCGCAAGAGACCCCCCGATGCGGCGGCGAGGCGCGAGGCCTCCTGAAAACTGGTGGGCGTGTGGTAGCGCATGCTGCCTCCTGATCGGGGTGGCGGTCTGAATGTCTGGTTGTCCCGCGACGAACTGGCTGCGGGACCGTCCCTGATCAAACTCTTTGAAACGGGCGCAAACTGCAACTGGTGAATCGCTGCATCGGCGCGCCTGCTTCCTGTGCAGCAGCGTTTCCGGCACCCGTCTCTGGCGCACAGATCGGTATCGCGCGCAGGCTTCCAACTCCGACAGTCAAGGGATATCTTGCGCGCAAGGAAGGGTGACATGCCTGCAGTTCGGCCTGTTGTCGGCATTATCGGCAACATGAATTTCATCAACGATTACCCCGTTCATGCCGGGGGGCTGAGCAATTCCGCCGCGGTGGCGGAGGTGGCGGGATGTCTGCCGCTTCTCATCCCGTCCGACCCGCGCTTCGTCTCGGTCGGCGAGCTTCTGGAGGCCTGTGACGGGTTCCTGCTGACCGGAGGGCGGCCGAATGTGCACCCCGAGGAATATGGCGAGGCGGCGACCGAGGCACATGGCGCCTTCGACCGGTCGCGCGATGCGATCACCCTGCCCCTGGTGCGCGCCTGCGTGGACCGGGGCCAGCCCTTCCTCGGCATCTGCCGCGGCTTTCAGGAGGTGAATGTCGCTTTCGGCGGCACGCTTTATCCCGAGATACGCGACCTTCCCGGCCGCATGAATCACCGGATGCCGCCGGACGGGACGCTTGAAGAGAAATTCGCGCTGCGCCACCCTGTGCGTTTCGCCAAGGACAGCCCGTTCCACCGCCTTTTCGGCGCCGAGGAAGTGATGACCAACACGCTGCATGGCCAGGGGATCAAGGCGCCGGGAAGCCGGATCGAGATCGTCGGCTGGGCGCCCGACGAGACGCCCGAGGCGCTTTATGTGCGAGACGCGCCGGGCTTCACGCTTTCAGTGCAATGGCACCCGGAGTGGAATGCCGCGCATGATCCGGTCTCCCGCCCGTTGTTCGAGGCATTCGGCGATGCCGCGCGCGCCTTCGCGATGAGACGGGGCTAGGAGACGGGGCGAGCGCAACCGGTGAAGGCAAATCGGCCCGCCCCCTCGCTTATGACGGACATTTCACTGGTCGTCCTTGGGATGAACCCGATTGCCGGGGCCCGGCAGCGCCGACATCAATTCGAAAAGGCGGCACGCGCTTCGTGGGCCTTGAGTGACATTCGGGCGGCGGGGTAGGTGGCGGCGCCGCCTGGCGTGGCGAGTTCGGGGAAAAGCGCGAGGAGTTCCGCGCGCTGCGCTTCCTCGATCGCCGAGATCGTGGCGACGCCGGGCTGGAAGCTCTCGCTCCAGCTGCCGTCAGAGCGGACGATCTCATGTTCGTCGAAGAGGATATGGATATAGCTGACGCCTGCGTCCGGCGTGACCCGCTCGATCCCGGGCTGGCCGACGAGATGCAGGGCGGCGACCAGGACCTCGTTTTCGCCCGACATGAGTTCGGCCCCGGATCCGGTCAGCAGGAACCGGTGCTGGGGGGAGACGCGCATGTCGCGGGCGGGCTCGCGCGGGCCGAGCGCATCCCGGCGGATCAGGACCGGGCGGAAGGCAGGGGTTGTGGCGAGTTCGGCCGCGCCCAGGTCGCGGCGGCCGACCCAGCGCAGGGGCCGATAGCCGCTGTCGCGGGTCAGGACCATGTCGCCGGGTTGCAGCGTCTCGACCGGCAGCGAGCCTCTCACCGTGTCGATGAGAGTGCCCGGAGTGAAGCAGGGGACGACCGTCTCGATGTTCGAAAAGGACATCGTGCCGATCACATTGCCGCTGCCGTCGAGGAACTGGACAGTGCCCGCCTCGTTATTGCCGCCGGCATAGAGGATGTTGGTGGTGGCCTTGGTCCAGCCCGAGCCGAAGAGGTCGAGAACGTCGATGTCTGAATTGTCCGGGTCCTCGGACCCGTCGACCACATCGCCGATCCCCAGACCGGTGAAGAGGTCGCTGCCGAGGCCGCCGAGCATGCTGTCGGCGCCCGCGCCGCCGTTCAGCGTATCGTTGCCCGCGCCGCCGTAGAGCGTGTCATTGCCGCCGCCACCGAAGACCGCATCGGCCCCGCCGCCCGCATCGATGAGATTGGCGCCCGCGTCACCCGTGAGCGTGTCGTTGAAGGCAGAGCCGGTGATGTTCTCGAAGCCGCTGATCGTGTCGCCGGCCGCATCGCCGCCGCTGCCGGTGCCGGTCGCGAGGTTCACGTTCACTCCGGCGCCGGAATTGGCATAGCTGACCGTGTCGGTTCCGCTGCCGCCCGACAGGCTGTCCGCGCCTGCGCCACCCTGGATCGTGTCGTTGCCAAGACCGCCGCTGAGCGTGTCGGCGCCCGATCCGCCGAGCATGCTGTCGTTGCCGCCGCCCGCGTCGACATTGACGCCCTGGGTGGTGGCCGAGGCATTGACCGTGTCATTGCCAGAGCCGAGCTGGAAACGCTCGATCTGGCTGAAGCTTGCGGTGGAGGTGCCGTCGGTGAGAGTGCCCGCCTCGTTGGCGGAGAAGGCCAGCGTCTCGTTGGCGGTGATCGCGGTGGAATCGATCAGGTCGCCCGCGGTCTCGCCGGTCTCGCCGCCGCTGATCGTGTCGTTTCCGAATACGCCCGTCAGCCGGATCGTGTCGTCGCCATTGCCCGCCGCGATCAGGTCCGCGCCGTCCCCACCGTCGATCACGTCGCCCGCGTCCGAGGTGCCCGACATGTCCGGCACGGTGGTGTAGTAGACGTCCGTGACCCAGAGCGCCTGGCTTGAGGTTCCGCCGTTAGAATAGATGATCTGGATCGAATGGAGGGGACCGGCGACGGTGACGAGGACCGAGCCCTGCGCGCTATTCTGCGTATCGCTGCTGTTGCCCGCGGTGATCGTATTGCCCGAAACAGTGTCGTTGCCCGCGGGCGTGAGCGTAACCGAAACGGGGTTGCCGTTGATGTCGAAGGCATTGATCGTGATGATGTCCTGCCAGCCCGCCATGTCCACATCGTTGATGCGGAACGAGAGGCCCGAGACCTGGTTGGTCAGGCCGCTGCCGGCTTCGGCATTGAAGGTCAGGGTCGCGGTAACGTCTGGGCCGGCATTGCCGGTCAGATAGAGGCCCGAGGTTGTGCTGTAGGGCTCGCCCCCGGCGACATACTGCGTGGAGTTGGAGGTCTGGACAGCGGTGTTGCCGCCATTGTTGACGAAGCTGGCGGAGACATTCATGCCGCCGGTGTCCTGGGTGAAACCGCCCGCGAGATTGGTGCCGTTCGAGCCCTGGCCGATCCAGCTCACATGTTCCTGCGTCGCGGCAACGGGCGGGGCGCCGCCATAGATCGTGTCGTTGCCTGCATCGCCGAGAAGCGAGTCGGCCCCGCCGCCGCCATAGATCACATCGTTGCCGCCGCCGCCCGAAACGGTGTCGGCGCCGTCGCCCGCGAGGATCGAATCATTGCCCAGACCGCCGGTGACGGAATCGTTGCCCGCGCCGGCATCGATCGTATCGTTGCCATCGCCGCCGTCGACCGTGTCGTCCCCGTCCCCCGCAGCGATGGAATCCGCGCCCGCGCCGCCGAATATCTGGTTGGCGGCCGAACTGCCGGTCAACGTGTCGTTGAAGGCAGAGCCGATGACATTTTCAATCGAGTTCAGGACGTCGCCGGTCGCGTCCCCGCCGGATGCGGCGCCCGTACCCAGATTGACGTTGACCGCGCTGCCCGACGCGGAATAGCTGGCCGTGTCACTGCCCGCGCCGCCGTAGAGCGTATCCGCGCCCGCGCCGCCCTGCAGCGTGTCGTTGCCGTCGCCAGCGAAGATGACGTCATTGCCCGCCGCGCCAGAGATGGAATCGTTACCGGTCCCTGTGGCACTGGTCGAGGCGCCACCGTAGATCGTGTCGTTTCCGGCCGTGCCGGACAGGGCCGCATCGTTGCCGGACGTGCCCATGATCGGCGCGAAGGTCGGAGAACTGACGACGCTCGATGAGCTCAGCGTATCGACCGGCCCGTAGCTGGGCACGAAGTAGACGCTACCATCCGTTCCCAGGTAATATTGGCCGGGCTCGGTCGTGTTGGTGTAGGTGGTGCCGCCTGCGGTGCCGCTCCAGATCCACTGGCCCGCGCCGAGCGCGGTCTGCGTCGTGAAAGTGACGGTGCCCCCGCTGATCACATCGCCGCTGTTCAGCGCATTGTTCCCGCCAAGGGAAACAAGATAGCCGGTAGGCATGCCCGAAACCTCTTACCAAATCTACTTTTTGTCGTCGGCTTGTTGCCTCGACGAATAATATAGCCGTGCGGTTAAAGTGAACTGAAGGCGCAAATGTGACGCCGCTTGGGAAATTACATGATGCAACAAGACATCAATCAACCCGTAATTGATCCGTGTAGGGCATTGTTCTCTCTTGATATTTCATTCCGACGATTTGATCGGAAAACCCCGGCGCCATGCGTTTGCATCTTGCGCAACAAGACCGGCGCCAAGCCCGGAATGTTCAGGTGTCGGCGCCGGAAATAGGATCATGTCCGGTTCTACAGAGCCGTGCGCACGCGCCACAGTTCGGGGAAAAGCTCAACCTCCAGCATGCGCTTCAGATAGCTCACGCCCTGCGTGCCGCCGGTGCCGCGTTTCAGGCCGATGACGCGCTCGACCGTCGTGACATGGTTGAAGCGCCAGCGGCGGAAATAGTCTTCGAAATCGACCAGCTTTTCGGCCAGATCGTAAAGCGCCCAGTGGCGCGCGGGATCGGTATAAACCTTGGCCCAGGCGGCCTCGACCCTCTCGTCGGCGACCCAGGGCTGGCTCACGTCGCGCGCCAGGATGTCCTCGGGAACGGCGATGCCTGCGCGGCTCAAGGCGCCGAGCGCCGCGTCATAGAGCGAGGGCCGCGCCAGTTCCGCCTTGAGGCGTTCGGTCACGTCGGCACGGTGGGCATGGGGCTGGAGCATCGCCGGATTGCGGTTTCCGGCGGCGAACTCGATCAGCCGGTATTGCCAGGACTGAAAACCGGAGGACTGGCCGAGGCTTTCACGGAAGGTCGTGTAGTCGGACGGCGTCATGGTCCTCAGCACATCCCAGGCGGAATTGAGCTGTTCCATGATCCGCGCGACCCGCGCGAGCATCTTGAAGGCAGGTTCAAGCGCGCCAGACAGGATCGAGGCCCTCGCCGCGCCGATTTCGTGCAATGCGAGCTTCATCCAGAGTTCCGAGGTCTGATGCTGGATGATGAAGAGCATCTCGTCATGCGCGGCGCTGAGCGGGGTCTGCGCGGCAAGGATACGGTCAAGCGCGAGATAGTCGCCGTAGGACATGCGGCCGTCGAAGGACATTTGCGCGCCTTCGGAGGAGGGATCGTAGCTGGTGGTCATCTTCGTCTCCGTTGCAGGGGTGAAACGGGCGTCGCCGCCCGGGCTTCGCCTCAGTGCGGACGGGCGGCGACCGCGGCCTTGATCCCCATGCGGCGCCACAGCCCGGCCCAGGCGCCGGGGAGGGCCAGCCGGGGTTCGCGGCGCGCCCGGTCATGTGCACAGGCGGACGGGCGGTTAAAAAGCCTCATTTCACAGGGACATGCGAAAATAACTTCATGTAGATGGCTCCCCGCGCACGCCATCGGCCCCGATGTCGACGACCATGAAGAACCGTTCGAAGACCTCGCCATCCGCCGCATGGTTTTCCATCCAGACCACGCGCCAACCCTGCTTGAGGAAGAAGCGCCGCGCAAGATGGCTGGCGTGGACGGTCATGCGTGTCAATCCAAGCTGTCTGGCTTCGGCAAGGACGCCACCATAAAGCGCGGTCGCCGTGCCCTTGCCCATCTCTTCGGGCAGGACGAAGGCCATGTCGAGATAGCCGTCACGTTCCAGCGACATGAAGCCCGTGAGCGCCCCGTCACGCTCGGCCACGAAACAGAGCTGCGCGTCGAGCTTGTCATATCCATCGAGCGCGGGCAGGGGCGTGGGCGCCCAGGCGGCGCGCTGCGCCTCGGAATAATGGCCCGCCGCGCCCTCGCGCACCGCCCGGTAGAATATCTGCCAGCAGGCGGGGCGATCCTCGGGACGGTAACGGCGGATCCGTAGCGTCATGTCACTTTGGCGCGGTGCCGATATTCGGGCCGGTCCCAGGCAGAGGTCGACATGATCTCGCCCAGGATCGCCACGGCGCCCTCCACATCCTCCATCGTCGTATAGAGCGGCGTGAAGCCGAACCGCAGGATGTCGGGGGCCCGGAAATCGCCGATGACGCCGCGCGCGATCAGTACCTGCATGATCGCGTAGCCTTCCGCGTGGCGGAAGCTGACCTGGCTGCCGCGTTCCGCGGGGGTGCGGGGGGATGCAAGTGTCAGCGTGGGGCAGGCGGCCTCGACCCCCGTGATGAATGCCTCGGTCAGGTCGATCGAACGGGCGCGCACGTCGGCCATGTCGACCTTGTCCCAGATATCCATCGATGCTTCCAGCGCCCGCATCTGCAGGATCGGCGGCGTGCCGACCCGCATCCGCTCGATCCCCGACCCGGGCCGGTAATCGAGGTCGAAGGCGAAGGGCGCCTCGTGACCGAGCCAGCCCGACAGCGCCGGGCGGACCTTTTCGGCAAGTCGGGGGGCCACATAGATGAAGGCCGGACCGCCGGGGCCGGAATTGAGGTACTTGTAGGTGCAGCCCACAGCGAAATCGGCGTCGGTTCCGGTCACATCGACCGGGATCGCGCCCGCCGAATGGGCGAGGTCCCAGACCACAAGCGCGCCCGCCTCGTGCGCCTTCTTGATCAGGCGGGCCATGTCATGCTTGCGTCCGGTGCGGTAATCGACCTCGGTCAGCATCAGGACGGCGACCTCGGGAGTGATCGCAGCCTCGACCTCTTCCGGCGCCGCGGTCCGCAGGGCATAGCCTTGGCCGAGCGTGCGGCACAGTCCGTCGGCCATGTAGAGGTCGGACGGGAAATTGCCGGTGTCGGACAGGATCACCCTGCGGTCGGGATTCAGTTGCAGCGCCGAGGCCAGCGCCTGATAGACCTTGATCGACAGGGTGTCGCCAAGGACGACCGTGCCCCTCGGCGCGCCGATCAGTCGCCCGATCCGGTCGCCAAGCGCCCGCGGCAGATCCATCCACCCGGCCTTGTTCCAGCCGGTGATCAGCATCTCGCCCCATTCCTTCTCGGCGGCATGGGTCAGCCGACCTGCCGCCGCGCGGGGCAGCGGGCCGAGCGAATTGCCGTCGAGATAGATCACCCCGTCCGGCAGGGCAAAGGCGGCGCGGGTGGCGGCAAAATCGGTGGGCATGGCGATCCTGTTCTGATTTATTTCATGTTTAAAATAGTTCAGGAGCTTTTTCCAGCTTTTTCCTTGCCTGCGTCAAGGACTTGCCGAAATCTCCCGGCAGAAAGGTCGCGCGATCCGGAGTGATTGAATGATCTCGCGTGAAGTCGACTATCCGCCTGTATGGCTTGCCGGGTTCGCAATGCTCGGTGGTGCGCTTGGCGCCCTGCTGCCGCTTCAACTGCCCCTGGCGCCGCAACTTGGTGCACTGATCGTGATCGCCGCGCTTGCGATGTTCGCGCTTGCCGCACTTCAGATGATGCAGGCCGGGACGACGGTGATTCCCCACCGCAACCCGGCCCGTCTGGTGACGCGCGGTCTGTTCAGCCTGAGCCGCAATCCGATCTACCTCGCCGATGCCGTATTCCTGGCGGGGCTCTACGTCAGTTGGGGCGCCTGGATCGCGCTGCCGCTCGTGCCGTACTTCATGCGCTTGATTTCGCGCCGTTTCATCGAACCCGAGGAGGCGCGGCTGGCGCGGGTGTTCGGCGAGGATTATTTCCGCTACCAGGAGGTAACCCGGCGCTGGATTTAAGCGCAGGTTCCCGTATATTGCCGCGACGCAGCAAGGCAGGAAAGATTCTTGCTTTCGCGCGTGAAGCGGCGCATATTTTTACCAAATGGTAAAATAATACGGGAGGGACGGGGTGAAGATCGGCGCACCGAAAGAGATTTTCGCGGGCGAGAACCGGGTGGCGATGACGCCGGACTCGGCCTTGCAACTGAAGAAGCTTGGTCACGAATGCTATATTGAAGCCGGGGCCGGGCAAGGCGCCGGTTTCTCGGACGCGGCCTACGAGGCGGCGGGCGTGACGGTGGTGAAGACCGCCGCGGCGCTTTTCAAGGCCGTCGATGTCGTCGCCAAGGTGCGTCCGCCCACCGATGCGGAGACCAAGCGGCTGGGCGAAGGCCAGACGCTGATCTCGTTCTTCTATCCGGCGCAGAACAAGGATCTCCTGGAGCTTGCGAACAAGCAGGGCGCCACGGTCATCGCGATGGACATGGTTCCGCGCATCAGCCGGGCGCAGAAGATGGATGCCCTGTCCTCGATGGCCAATATCGCGGGCTACCGCGCGGTGATCGAGGCGGGCAACAATTTCGGCCGCTTCTTCACCGGTCAGGTGACGGCAGCGGGCAAGGTGCCCCCCGCGAAGGTGCTGATCATCGGCGCGGGTGTCGCGGGCCTTGCCGCGATCGGCACATCGACCTCGCTCGGCGCGATCACCTATGCGTTCGACGTGCGCCCCGAAGTGGCCGAGCAGATCGAATCGATGGGCGCGGAATTCGTCTATCTCGACTTCGCCGAACAGACCCAGGACGGCGCCGCGACCGGTGGTTATGCCGCGCCCTCCAGCCCGGAGTTCCGCGAGGCGCAGCTGAAGAAGTTCCGCGAACTGGCGCCCGAGATGGACATCGTGATCTCGACCGCGCTCATCCCGGGCCGCGATGCGCCGGTCCTGTGGACCAAGGACATGGTCAAGGCGATGAAGCCCGGCTCGGTCATCGTCGATCTCGCGGCAGAGCGCGGCGGCAATTGCGAACTGACGGTCAAGGACGAAAAGATCGTGACGCCGAACGGCGTGACCATCGTCGGCTATACCGATTTCCCCAGTCGCATGGCGGCGCAGGCTTCCACCCTCTATTCCACCAACATCCGCCATATGATGACCGACCTCACGCCCGGCAAGGACGGGGTCGTCAATCACAATATGGAAGATGATGTGATCCGCGGCGCGACCGTGACCCATCAGGGCGCGATCACCTTCCCGCCGCCGCCGCCGAAGATTCAGGCGATCGCGGCCGCGAAGCCCAAGGAAAAGGCGCGTGAGCTGACGGTCGAGGAGAAGCGGGCGCAGGAAGCCGCGGCCTTCAAGGCGCAGACGCGTAGCCAGGTCACCCTTCTTGCTGTCGGCGGCGCGCTGATGCTGCTGGCGGGTCTCTACGCCCCGGCCAGCTTCATGAGCCACTTCATCGTCTTCGTGCTGTCGGTCTTCGTGGGTTTCCAGGTGATCTGGAATGTCTCGCATTCGCTGCACACACCCTTGATGGCGGTGACGAACGCGATCTCGTCGATCATCATCCTCGGCGCCCTCATGCAGATCGGATCGGGGTCGGTCCTTGTGATCCTTCTGGCGGCGCTTTCGGTCTTCATGGCCGGGATCAACATTTTCGGTGGCTTCATGGTCACCCGGCGCATGCTCGCCATGTTCCAGAAATCGTAAGGGGCGGGAACAGCAATGGACTATGGTTTCACCACCTCCGCCTATGTCGTCGCGGCGGTTCTCTTCATCCTCTCGCTCGGCGGGCTTTCGGGGCAGGAAAGCGCCAAGCGCGCGGTCTGGTACGGGATCGCCGGCATGGCGCTTGCGGTTCTGGCCACGCTTTACGGCCCCGGTGCGGGTCTGTGGTGGCTGTCGCTTCTGCTGGTGGCGGGCGGCGGCATCCTCGGCTGGATCGTCGCGCAGCGCGTCCAGATGACCGAGATGCCGCAACTTGTGGCGGCAATGCACTCGCTCGTCGGCCTCGCGGCCGTCTTCATCGGCTACAACGCCCATCTGGAGGCTGCCCATGTCGGCGGGCTGGATGAGGCCGCGCGCGCGGCGCTGACCGGTTTCGGTGCGGTTCTGGCCCACAAGAGCCCGGTGGAGCTCACGATCCTCAGGGTCGAGCTGTTCCTGGGCATCTTCATCGGGGCCGTGACCTTCACCGGCTCGGTCATTGCCTATGGCAAGCTCGCGGGCAAGGTCGACGGCAAGGCCAAGAAACTGCCCGGCGGGCACTTTCTGAACATCGCGGCGGCGGCCCTCTCGGTCGTCTGCCTGCTGTGGTACTTCAACACCGGCGGTCTCCTGCCGCTCGTCCTGATGACGCTTGCCGCGCTTTTCATCGGCTATCACCTGATCATGGGGATCGGCGGAGCGGACATGCCGGTCGTCGTCTCGATGCTGAACAGCTATTCGGGCTGGGCGGCGGCGGCGATCGGCTTTTCGCTGTCCAACGACCTTCTGATCGTGGTCGGCGCGCTTGTCGGTTCCTCGGGTGCGATCCTGTCCTACATCATGTGCAAGGCGATGAACCGATCCTTCATCTCGGTCATCCTCGGCGGTTTCGGCAATACGACCGGCCCGGCGATGGAGATCGCGGGCGAGCAGATCGCGATCGACGCCGAAGGCGTGGCGGCGGCGCTGAACGATGCGGACAACGTGATCATCATCCCGGGCTACGGCATGGCGGTGGCGCAGGCGCAGCAGTCGGTCAGCGAACTAACGCGCAAGCTGCGCGCCAAGGGCAAGAACGTCCGTTTCGCCATCCATCCGGTTGCGGGCCGCCTGCCGGGACACATGAATGTGCTTCTGGCCGAGGCGAAGGTGCCTTACGACATCGTGCTGGAGATGGACGAGATCAACGAGGACTTCCCCGAGACCGACGTGGCGATCGTCATCGGCTCGAACGACATCGTGAACCCGGCGGCGCAGGAAGACCCCAATTCCCCCATCGCCGGCATGCCGGTGCTGGAATGCTGGAAGGCCAAGCAGGTGTTCGTGTCGAAGCGCGGCCAGGGCACCGGCTATTCCGGGATCGAGAACCCGCTGTTCTACAAGGAGAACACGCGGATGTTCTACGGCGACGCCAAGAAGAGCCTCGACAGCCTTCTGCCGATGATCGACTGACCGGCATTCGCCGTGAAACAAGCGAGACCCCGCCCGATGAGGCGGGGTCACCTTTTTGTGCGCTGCCGCAATCCGGTTCTGCGCTATCCTTCCGGCTTTGCAGCCCAGGGAGGATATCATGAACGCACCGGAACGCCCAGGCGCGCGCAAGAGCGCCAAGGACTTCGATCCGCGCATTCTGGAGATTTTTGACGGCTACGTGCACGGCCGCATGACCAAGCGGGAATTCATCGAGAAGGCAGGCAAATATGCCGCAGCGGGGGTGACCGGGGCGGCGATCCTTGCCCAGCTGCAGCCGAATTACGCGCTGGCGGCGCAGGTCGCGCCCGACGATCCGGCCATCGAGACCGCGCGCCTCGAATATGACAGCCCCGAGGGCAATGGCCGCATCAGCGGGCTGATGGCAAAACCTGCGGGTGCCACGGCGAAACTGCCCGCCGTGCTTGTCGTGCATGAGAACCGGGGGCTCAATCCCTATATCGAGGACGTGGTGCGCCGCACCGCCAAGGCGGGCTACCTTGCCTTCGGCCCCGACGGGCTCTCGCCGCTCGGCGGCTATCCCGGCAATGACGATCAGGGGCGCGAGATGCAGTCGACACTCGACCCGGCGAAGCTGATGGCCGATTTTTTTGCCGCCTTCGAGTTCCTGCGCGGCCATGACGGCTCGACCGGCAAGGTTGGTGCGGTCGGCTTCTGCTATGGCGGCGGGGTCTGCAATGCGCTGGCCGTGGCCTATCCCGATCTCGCGGCCTCGGCGCCCTTCTACGGCCGTCAGCCTGCGGCGGGGGACGTGCCGAAGATCGAGGCGCCGCTGCTTGTGCATTACGCGGGCCTCGACGAGCGTATCAACGCGGGCTGGCCGGAATACGAGGCGGCGCTGAAAGCGAACGGCAAGCGCTACACCGTCCATATCTACGAAGGCGTGAACCACGGATTCCATAACGATACGACGCCGCGCTACGATAAGGCGGCGGCGGAACTCGCCTGGTCGCGCACGCTTGATTTCTTCGCGCAAAACCTCGGCTGAGGGCACGACCTTTCCCCTGTCGACGGCGCGCCGCCGATATGGTTCCCTCGCTGCGGGTTTGCACGAGGAGCGCGGGATGCGGGGGCGATTGCCGGTCGGCGTGGTGGCGCTGGGGTTCGTGAGCCTTTTCATGGATATCTCGTCAGAGATGATCCATGCGCTTCTGCCGCTGTTCCTGACCGGAACGCTTGGCGCGACTGCGCTTGCAGTCGGGCTGATCGAGGGTGCGGGCGAAGGGCTGGCACAGGTCGTGAAGGTCTTTTCGGGCGCCTGGTCGGACCGGATCGGGCGGCGCAAGCCGTTGCTCATGGCCGGATACGGGCTCGCGATGCTGACAAAGCCTTTCTTTGCGCTAGCGACCGGCGCCGGGGTGGTTCTGGGAGCACGCCTCGCCGACCGGCTCGGCAAGGGGATCCGCGGTGCGCCACGCGATGCTTTGGTGGCCGACCTCGTGCCGCCCGAGCGGCGAGGAGAGGCTTATGGCCTCCGCCAGTCGATGGATACGGTCGGTGCGTTCGTCGGGCCGCTTCTGGCGATCGGGCTCATGTGGCTGTGGCAGGGGGACATCCGCCGGGTGTTCTGGGTCGCGGCGGTTCCGGCGCTGGTAGCGGTCGCGGTCCTGTGGGTCTTCGTGCGCGAGCCAGCCCGGCCGTTGGTACCGATGGCCGCACCGCCCCGGTTCGGCCGGGCGCAGCTGCGGGCGCTCGGCCCGGCGTTCTTCCACGTGACGCTCTTCGGGGCGGCGCTGGCACTGGCACGGATTTCCGAGGCCTTCCTGATCCTGAAGGCGTCCGATGCGGGGCTCGCGGCGCTCTGGGCGCCTGCGATCTTCGTGGTGCTGAACCTCGTCTATGGCGCGACCGCCTGGCCGGTGGGCATCCTCTCGGACCGGATCGGCGCCTCCGGCCTTCTGAGGCTGTCGATCCTGACCCTCGCGGCCGCGCACGGGCTTTTCGCTCTGGGTGGCGGGCTTGTCGCGGTCTTTCTTGGCGTCGCGCTCTGGGGCTTGCACATGGGGTTGAGCCAGGGGCTTCTCGCTGCGCTCGTCGCCCGGAGCGCGCCTGCGGAGCTGCGCGGCACGGCCTTCGGCCTCTTCAACCTCGTGGGCGGGTTCGCGACCTTGCTGGCGAATGCGATGGCGGGCGCATTCTGGGTCGAGGCGGGCCCGGTCGCGACCTTTGCGGTGGCGGGGGCGGGGGCGCTTCTCGCCTTGCTCCTTGCCCCCCGGTAGCGCTCACCCGTTGCAGATTTGCAAGTATACCGCAGTGTGGCGTCCGGCCATGCTGCATTCCCCGGCGCGCGCGCTATGGTCGCGGCCCGGGAGACCCAAGCGATGATCGAAGACCACCCCCAGCGCTATGCGCTTGTGAACGAGCTCCACGCGCGGCCCTTTCCGTCTCTGACGGTGCCCTGCCAGGCGGTCTATCTGGCGGTGAAGGAACCGGTCGAGGCGGCGAACCGCGACCGGGAACGCGATCTGGGGCACTTGCGCGCGCTTCTCGACCGCCATGGCACCGCCCATCCGGCCCCGGGCGCCACCCATCATTCCGCGCAGATCGGGCGGCATGTGCTGAAATGGGAAAGCCATACCGAATTCGTGACCTATTCGGCCTTTTCGACGGGTCTGAGCGAACGTCCGTTCGATCCGCGCGGGGCCGAGGTCTTTCCGGCCGACTGGCTGACGGCAGCGCCCGGCAGGCGCATCGCCGCGGTCCTGATCCGGGTCGAGCCGCTGCCCGGTGACATGAGCGAGGTCGAGGCCAAGTTCGAGGACTGGTTCGTGCCCGAAAGCCTCACCGCTTCCTGGGTACTGGACGAAGCGGCGATCATCGCGGGCGATTTCCAGATCGATCCCGCCGGGCTGATGCGCTTTGCGGCCTTCGTCCGCCCAGGCACTGGCGCGCGCCGGGTCGGCCGGATCGTGCAACGGCTGTGCGAGATCGAGACCTACCGGGCGATGTCGATGCTGGGACTTGGCCGCGCGCGAGAACTGACAGCACGGCTCAATGCGCTCGATCCGCAATTGTCGGCGGTGGTGGCGGCGCTGCCCGACGATCATCGCGCGGCGGAGGCGACCTTGCACGCGCTGCTGGAACTGTCGGCCGGGCTTGAAAGCCTCGCCACGCGGCATTCCTTCCGTTTCGGCGCGACGGGAGCCTATGAGGCGATCGTCAACCAGCGCATCGACGTCTTGCGCGAGACGCGCTTCATGGGGCGCCAGACCTTCGGCGAATTCATGCGCCGCCGCTATGATCCGGCCATGCGGACGGTGAAATCGGCCGAACGACGGCTGGAACAGATGGCCGAGCGCGCCGAACGGGCAGGGGAGCTTCTGTCGACGCGGGTCGATGTGGAACGGTCGGCGCAGAACCAGAAGCTTCTCGAAAGCATGGACCGTCGCGCCGATCTGGCGCTGAGGCTTCAGCATACGGTCGAGGGCCTGTCGGTGGTGGCGATCAGCTATTATGCGGTGAGCCTTGCCACCTATGCGCTTCTGCCCATGGCCGAGGCGCTGCACTGGCCGAAGAGCGCGCTGACGGCGATCCTTGTCCCGGTCACGCTCGGTGCGGTCTGGCTGATGATCCGTCGCATACGGCGGGGAATGCACTGAGCGGGCCGCTCCCCGCTCATGGAGGAGACACCTGTCGGGGCGGATGGGCCGCCGCTACCGCCCGCGGATGCGCGGGTCAAGCGCGTCCCTGAGACCATCGCCGATATAGTTCACCGCCAGCACGGTGAGCGAGATTGCCAGGCCCGGCCACATCACCCGTTCGGGATATTGCTGCATATAGCTCAGCCCGTCGTAGAGAAGCCGCCCCCAGGTCGGGAAATCCGGCGGGAAACCTAGGCCAAGGAAGGACAAGGCGCTTTCGGTGATGATCGCCTCGGCGATGTTGAGGGTTGCGGCGACCATGACCGGCGAGACGACATTGGGCAATACATGGCGCAGGATGAGCCGCCGGTTCGGCGTGCCGACCGAGCGGGCTGCCAGAACGAATTCACGCTCCTTCAGCGCCAGAACCTCGCCGCGCACGATGCGGGCGGACTGCATCCAGCTCGTGACCCCGATGGCGATCACGATCAGCACGAATGTCCCAAGCTCCGGTCCGAACACCCGCGCCAGCGCGTCACGGAACAGCATGACCATGACCAGCAGCAGCGGCAGAAGCGGCAGCGACAGGAAAAGGTCGGTAAGCCGCATCAAGGGCCCGTCAAGCCGTTTGAAGAAGCCCGCAAGCGTGCCGATCGTGGTGCCGATCAGGATCGAGATCGTCATCGCCACGAATCCCACCGCGATCGAGACGCGACCGCCCTGCATCATCCGGTAGAAATAGTCGCGCCCGAGGTGATCGGTTCCCATCGGAAACCTGAACGAGGCGGGCTTGTTCTTCATCAGGATCTTCTCGGTCGTGGTCAGCTGTTCCTCATGCCAGAGGAACGGGCCGATCACCACGAAGGCCACCAGAAGCGCCAGCACGGTCATGCCGACCAGCGCGCCCTTGTGGGTCTTGAACTGGTCCCAGACATCGCGCCACTGGCTGCGGGGCCGCTCCATCCGGACGGGTTTTGCTTGGGTTCCGGCCGCGTCACGCATAGCGGATCCTCGGGTCGAGAAGGCCGTAGAGCACATCGGCGATCAGGTTGAAGGTGACGATCAGCACCGCGAAGATGAAGGCGAGCGTCTGGACCGTTGGCAGGTCGTTGGCATGGATCGCGCCGATCAGCGCCGCCCCGAGCCCGTTCACCTTGAAGACCTGCTCCGTGATGATTGCGCCGCCGAAGATCGAGGGAATGCCCAGTGCGATCACGGTGACGACCGGGATGAGCGAATTCCTCAGGACATGCTTCAGGACCACCGTCCGTTCGGACATGCCCTTGGCGCGGGCGGTCCGCACATAATCCTGCCCGAGATTTTCCAGCATCGAGGACCGCATATAGCGGCTGAGCGTCGCCGCGTTGAATAGGGCGAGTACCGTGACCGGCATCACCATCTGCTTGACCTGCTTCATGAAGCTTGCCCAGTCCGTGATCTTGAGCGTCGTGTCGTAGATCGAGGGGAACCACTGGAGCTTCACCGCGAAGATCACGATCAGTAGGACGCCGGTGAAGAAGGTCGGCACCGAGAAGCCCACCATGGCAACGAACGTTCCGGCCTGGTCGAACCAGGAATATTGCCGGTAGGCGGAATAGATGCCGATCGGGATCGCGATCAGCACGCCGACAATATAGGCGGTGCCGATCACAGTCATGGTCTGCGGAATGCGCTGGACGATGATGTCGAAGACCGGTCCGCGGGTCTGGTAGCTGATGATCCGTTGCTGCCCCTCGGCAAAGGTCGTGCCGAACCAATGGTCGATCAGGTTCATCGGCTCGACCCAGACGAACTGTTTGAGCCACAGGAGGTAGCGGACATAGACCGGGTCGTTCACGCCCATGGATTCGAGGATCTTGGCGCGCACCTCTGCCGGGACCGTCAGCGGAATTTCCGAAGCCGGGCTGCCGGGCGCGAGATCGACAAGAAAGAAGATGACGAGACTGATGAGCAGAAGCGTCGGAATGGCGAGGAGAAGTCGCCGGATGATGTAGGTGAGCATCTGAGGACGCCTTTGATCAGCCGTCTGGGAAAGGGTGCGCGGCCCCGGAGCCTGTCCGGGGCCGCGCGGGATCGGATCACTTCACGCGGAACCAGTCCTGGGCGTTCCACAATTCGGTATCCCAGGTGTTGAGAACGACGCCGCCCAGCGTGTTCGACGCGGCCGACAGACGGCCGCGGTCGACGAGCGCGACAACCGTGTAGCTGTCCTTGGTCAGCATGTCGTTCAGCTTCTTGGCGATTTCGCCGCGCTTGGCCATGTCGGCGGTCGTGGCAAGTTCCTTCACCAGCGCATCATAGGCCGGGTCACAGAAGCGGTTGATGTTCTCGCCCTGCCACTGGTTGTCCGGGCCGGGGATCTTGTCGCAGAGATACTGCGCCAGATAGGGCTCGGGGTCGGTGCCGTCGAAGTTGTTGGCGTACATTTCGACGTCGGCATAGAATTTCTGGAACGTGTCGGGCGAGCCCGCATCGCCGCCGAAATAGACCGAGGCGTCGATATTCTTCAGTTCCACTTCCACACCGACTTCGTTCCACCAGCCCTTGATCAGGGCCTGGAAGTCCTGCCGGACCGGGTTCGTCGAGGTCTGGTACAGGATCGACAGCTTCTTGCCATCCTTGTCGCGGATGCCGTCGCCGTCGCTGTCGGTCCAGCCGGCCTCGTCAAGCAGCGCCTTGGCCCCTTCCATGTCCTGGGTCAGGCATTCGGTGTTGTCGGAGGCATAAAGCTCCGGCGCCGGTACGAGGTTGCAGGTCGGACGACCGGCATTTCCGTAGCCCACGTCAACCAGCACCTGCCTGTCGATCGCCATCGACAGGGCCTTGCGAACCCGGATGTCGGTCAGGAACGGATGGGGATGCTTCGTGGTCGACCGTTCACCTTCCGGCAGGTCGGGCGAGGGATCGGTCATGTTCATCTCGATCCGCTCGACCAGCGTGCCGAAGCCGTTCAGAAGCGTTCCCTTGCCTGCGGCGATCATCTGCGCCTGCATGTCGGGATTGATCTGCGTGTTCCAGGCATAGTCGAATTCGCCGGTCTCCATCACTGCACGCGCCGCCGCCTCGGCGTCGCCGCCGCCCTTGATGGTCATGGTGGCGAATGCGGGCTTGGCTGCATCGCGGTAGTTCGGGTTGGCTTCAAGCGACACGGTGTCGTTCGTCTTGAATTCCGTCACCCGGAACGGGCCGGTGCCGATCGGACCGAAGTTCTGATCCGTGCAGGTCGAGGCCGCGGCACCGAGGCAATTGGCGAACTGCGCCTTCTGGATGATGGGCGAGGTGCCGCCGACGAAGGCCTGATAGGGGTTGGGCTTCGGCCCGTCGAAGGTGATCACGACGGTCAGATCGTCGGGGGTCTCGATCGACTTGATGCCTTCAAAGCGCGCGGCCTGGGCGCAGCCGCCTTCGGGATGCTTGCAATATTCGTAGGTAAAGGCCGCATCGGCCGAGGTCACGGGCGTGCCGTCCGACCACAGGAGGCCGGGCTTCAGCTTCCAGGTGATCTGGGTCAGGTCGGCCGAGACGCCGCCGTTGTCGACGGTCGGCACGCTTTCGGCCAGACGCGGGAAAACCTCGCCCTTTTCGTTGAAACCGGCCATGCCTTCGAGGATCAGCGAGGAAGCCTCGACATCCTTGGTACCGGACGACAGATAGGGGTTCAGGATCGACGGCGCCTGCCAGTACAGGACGTTGACATGGCCGTCGGCACCGCGTTCCGCCCATGCGGCCGAGGCCAGGGCGGTGAAGGCGGCTGCGCCCAATAGGGCTGATCTAAGTTTCATGTTGCTCTCCTTGTTGGGTGCTCTTTTTGGCCTCGGGCGCCGCCCCGGTCCGGGCGGTCTCTTGTTGTGTCTCGTACAGGTGGCAGGCCACATGGTGGCCCGGCTCGACCTCGCGCGTCGCGGGCTCCACCCGGTGGCAGAGGTCGAAGACCTTCGGGCAGCGCGTGCAGAAATTGCAGCCCTTCGGCGGGTTCGAGGGCGAGGGCACATCGCCCTTGAGGATGATGCGCTGGCGATTGGCTTCGGTTTCCGGGTCGGCCTCGGGGACGGCCGACAGAAGCGCCTCGGTATAGGGATGAAGCGGCCGGTTGAAGAGCGCATCGCGCGAGGCAAGTTCGACAATCCGGCCGAGATACATCACCGCCACCCGGTCGGCGATATGGCGGACCATGGAAAGATCATGGCTGATGAAGAGGTAGGTCAAGCCGAACTTGTCCTGCAACTCTTCCAGAAGGTTCACGACCTGCGCCTGGATCGAGACATCGAGCGCCGCGATCGGTTCGTCGCAGACGATGAATTTCGGGTTGAGCGCCAGCGCCCGCGCGATGCCGATCCGCTGTCGTTGCCCGCCCGAAAAGGCGTGCGGGTAGCGGTTGGCGAAGGCGCGGTTCAGACCCACTGCATCCATCAGCTCGTAGACGCGGGCAAGCTTCTCGTCGCGCGTCAGCCTCGTATGTTCCTCCAGCGGCTCGCCGATGATGTCGGCGACCGTCATGCGCGGATTGAGGCTGGCCTGCGGGTCCTGGAACACCATCTGCATTGCGGGGCGCAGGCGGCGCAGGTCGGCCTGGTCGGTCTGGGCGATATTCTCGCCGCCGATCCAGATCTCCCCCGCCGTCGGATCGTAGAGCCTGAGGATCGCCCGCCCGCAGGTCGATTTCCCGCAGCCGCTTTCGCCGACGAGCCCCAGCGTTTCGCCTTCGAGTATCTCGAAGCTCACATCATCCACCGCCTTCACGTCACCCACCTTGCGGCGGAAGATCCCGGCGGTGATCGGAAAGTACATCTTGAGGCCCTTGACCTCCACCAGCTTGCGCGGGCTTGCGTCAAACATGGCGGGCGCCTCCGGTCTTGGGGTTCCAGAAGCAGGCCACATCATGGCTGTCCGATACCCGTATGCGGCGCGGATTCTCGCTCGCACAGCGGTCGAAGGCAAAGATGCAGCGGTCGCGGAAGGCGCAGGCGGCGGGCGCTGCCTTCATGATCGGGGGCTGGCCCTCGATGACATTCAGCTTCGCGGCCCGTTCGCCGCGGATCGAGGGGACGGTGGTCAGAAGCGCGCGGGTATAGGGGTGTTGCGGATCGCGGAACACCTCGCCCACGGGGCCCTGTTCCACGATTTGGCCGCCATACATCACCAGAACCCGGTCGGCGATCCCGGCGATGACGCCAAGGTCATGGGTGATCCAGACGATCGCCATGCCGAGCTTCTGGCGCAACTCGCGCACCAGTTCGAGGATCTGCGCTTGGATCGTGACGTCGAGAGCGGTTGTGGGTTCGTCCGCGATCAGCACCTTCGGATCGCAGGCCAGAGCGATGGCGATCATCACCCGCTGCCGCATCCCGCCCGAAAACTGATGGGGAAAATCCTTCAGCCGCCGTGCTGCATCCGGGATGCCGACGAGTTCAAGAAGCTCCTGCGCGCGGTTCCTTGCCTGGGCCTTGTCCATGCCCATGTGGCGGCGCAGCGGCTCCATGATCTGATAGCCCACCGTGAAAACCGGATTGAGCGAGGTCATCGGATCCTGGAAGATGAATCCGATATCGGCGCCACGGACCGACTGCAGGCGCTCAGGCGTGCATTTCAGCAGATCGGAGCCATCGAAAAGCACCTCGCCGCCGCGGATGTCCGCAGGCGGCGAGGGCAGAAGACCAAGCAGCGACATCATCGTCACCGACTTGCCCGATCCGCTTTCGCCCACCACGCCCAGAAGTTCGCCGGGCTTCAGATCGAAGCTCACGTCGTTCACGGCATGGATTTCGCCGCCGCGTATCCTGAAAACGGTTGTCAGGCCCTTGACGTCAAGGACGGGCTCGGCCCCATCGGGCATATACGACTCCCCAGTCGGACTGTTTTTGCGCCGGTTTTTCCCCCGGTCTGGCGCGAAGTGTTAGCCATTTTCCCCCACGGGGCAACACCCAAAAGTTGAAGGGCCCTGCGGGGCTTTTTCATGCTAAATGCCGATGAAAACATACAACATGACCTGTGTCGGCTCGCGAAGCGCGCGCTAAACTGCGCAGGTTGGGTCGAGGAGGCATCATGACGCCCTTTGAAGAGGCAAGATCGATTCTGGCGCGGCTGATCGCGTTTCCGACCGTCAGCAGGGACAGCAATCTGGCGCTGATCGACTGGGTGGAGAGCTATCTCGCAAGCCATGGCGTGACCGCGCATCGGGTCTGGAACGCGGATCGAACCAAGGCCAGCCTCTATGCAAGCGTCGGGCCTTCGGTGCCGGGCGGCGTCGTCCTGTCGGGTCACTCCGATGTCGTGCCGGTCGACGGGCAGCCGTGGAGTTCCGATCCTTGGGTGCTCACCGAACGTGACGGGCGCCTTTACGGACGCGGGACCTGCGACATGAAGGGATTCGATGCGCTCGCGCTCGCCGCCGTGCCGATGGCGCTGAAGGCCGGGGTGAAGCGGCCCCTGCAGATCGCACTCTCCTATGACGAGGAACTGGGCTGCGACGGCTGCATCGGCATGGTCGAGGAGATGGCGCGTCTTCTGCCGCGCGCCTCGGCCGTGATCGTGGGAGAGCCGAGCCGGATGAAAGTGGTGACCGGCCACAAGGGCGGGATCGGCTACCGGGTCGATGTGAAGGGGTTCGAGGTTCATTCCTCGATGATCGACCGGGGTGTCTCGGCGGTGATGGAGGCGGGACGGATCATCCAGTGGGTCAATGAACGCAATGACGACAATCGGTCGAAGGCGCCGGGGCCGCTGGCCGCCGCGTTCGACCCGCCCTGGACGACCCTGCATGTGGGCCAGATCAGGGGCGGCACGGCCGACAATATCACTGCCGCCGATTGCCATCTGACGATCGACATGCGGCCGGTGCCGGGCGAAACCTCTGCGGACTGGCAGAATGCCTTCGAGGCAGAGGTGGCGCGGATCGAAACGGGCATGCGGGCCATCCATCCAGAGACCCGTATCCGGCTCGACCGTTATTTTGACCTGCCGATGCTCCGGCCCGAGGAAGGTGGCGGGGCGGAGCGGCTGGCGCGGTCGCTGACGGGTGACAATGGCACCCATGTCGTCAGCTACGGCACCGAGGGTGGTCACTTCCAGAACGCCGGTTATTCGGTGGTGGTCTGCGGGCCGGGCGACATCGCGCAGGCCCATCAGCCCGACGAATTCATCGAACTCAGCGAGTTTCGCGCCGGTCTCGACTTCATGGAACGGCTCGTGGCACATCTCGCTTCATGACGCCCTTTCCGATCTCGCTCGACCAGCCACCCCGCTTCACCGGCGCCCTGCCGGAGGCTGCCGACGTCATCGTGATCGGCGGTGGCATCGCCGGGGTGATGACCGCCTGGTACCTCGCAAAGGCCGGGCAGAAGGTCGTCCTGTGCGAGAAGGGCCGGATCGCAGGCGAACAATCCTCGCGCAACTGGGGCTGGATCCGCAAGCAGGGCCGCGATCCGGCGGAACTGCCGATCATGATCGAGGCAGACCGCATCTGGCGCGGGCTGGAGGCTGAGGCGGGCGCCGATCTGGGGTTCCGTCAGGCGGGCGTGCTCTACATCGCCAATCAGCCCAGGGATATGGCGGATTTCGAGGCCTGGATGGCGCATGCCCGTGCCCATGACCTCGACACGCAGCTTCTGACCAGGGCAGAGCTGGACGCGCGTCTGCCGAATGCTGCCGGATGGGTGGGCGGGCTTCTCACCCCGTCGGACGGGCGCGCCGAACCCTGGGTCGCGGTGCCTGCGCTTGCGGCAGCTCTCGTGGCGCGGGGCGCGTCGCTGCATGAGGAATGCGCGGTACGTGCGCTTGATCTTCTGGGCGGGCGGGTCACGGGCGTGATGACAGAGAAGGGCAGGGTGCGCGCCGACCGGGTTGTTCTTGCGGGCGGCGTCTGGTCATCGCTTTTCCTCCGGGCGCATGGTGTCAGCCTGCCGCAGCTTGCGGTGAGGGCGACGGTGACGGCGACCGTACCGTTCGACTTCCCGCACGAGACCGCGAGCGCCGACAGTCATTTCGCCTTCCGCAAGCGGCAGGATGGCGGGCTGACACTGACGCCCGGGGCGATGCATGACTTCGCCCTCGGGCCGGACGCCTTCCGCCACCTCGGCGCCTATCTCCAGGTCCTGAAGAAGGACTGGCGCTCGACCCGCCTCCATGCCGCCGCGCCACGCCACTATCCCGATCACTGGATGACGCCGCGCCGCTGGGACGCGGGCCGGGAAAGCCCGTTCGAACGGATGCGCATCCTGAACCCCGCACCCAACCCGCGCTTCATCGAAGACATCCGCACCCGCTTTGCCGCGGCCTTTCCGCAGGTGGGAATGCCCGCGATTGCCGCAGCCTGGGCGGGCATGATCGACACGATGCCCGACGTTGTGCCGGTCATCGACCATGTCGCGGCGCTACCGGGCCTCACGCTTCTGACCGGTCTTTCCGGCCATGGATTCGGCATCGGCCCCGGTCTCGGGCGAGTGACGGCGGATCTGGCGATGGGCCGCGATCCGGGCCATGACATCGCGCGTTTCCGCCTCTCACGCTTTACCGACGGATCAAGAATCATCCTTGGCCCGTCACTCTGAGCCTTGAACGCGGCGGCGAAACGGCACAACGTCGCCGGGCGAGAGGAGAATGGAATGCCCGTCAAGAACCGCTTCGCCGAGTTGCTGCCCGAAATCACCGCCTGGCGCCGCGACTTTCACGAACATCCCGAGCTTATGTACGAGGTGCATCGCACGGCGGGACGGGTTGCGGAACTGTGCCGGAGTTTCGGCTGCGACGAGGTGGTCGAGGGGATCGGGCGCACCGGCGTTGTCGCCGTGATCCGCGGCAAGTCCCAGGCGTCGGGCCGGGTCGTGGGGCTTCGCGCCGATATGGACGCGCTGCCCATCGAAGAGATCACCGGCGTTCCTCATGCCTCGAAGGTACCGGGCAAGATGCATGCCTGTGGCCATGATGGCCATACGGCAATGCTGCTGGGTGCCGCGAAATACCTGGCCGAGACGCGGAACTTCGACGGCACGCTGGTCTTGATCTTTCAACCGGCCGAAGAGGGCGGCGCCGGCGCCCTGGCCATGGTCGATGACGGGCTGATGGACCGGTTCGGCATTCAGGAGGTTTACGGTCTTCACAATGCGCCCGGCCTGCCGGTCGGCCAGTTCGCGATCCGGCCCGGACCGCTGATGGCGTCGTCGGACGAGTTCACGATCACCATCACCGGCAAGGGTGGCCATGCGGCCGAACCGCATCGGGCGGTCGATACGACGCTCGTCGGCTGCCATGTCGTGGTGGCGCTGCAATCGGTCGTGGCCCGCAATATCGATCCCCTGTCCAACGTGGTCGTCACGGTCGGAACCTTCCAGACCGACAGCCGCGCCTCGAACGTGATCGCGCATGAGGTCGTCCTGCAGGGCACGGTGCGCACGCTCGACCCCGAAGCGCGCGATCTGGCCGAAGCGCGGGTGACCGCCATCGCCCGCACCACTGCGGAAGCGTTCGGGGCCGTTGCCAGGGTCGATTACCTGCGGGGCTATCCCGTCACGTTCAATCACGCCGAGAACACCGAATATGCCGCGCGCGCGGCCGGCGACGTGGCAGGCAAGGTCGCGCGCGACATCAAGCCGATCATGCCGGCCGAGGATTTTTCCTACATGCTCGAGGCGCGGCCCGGGGCCTATATCTTCCTCGGCAATGGCGACACAGCCCAGTGCCATCACCCGGCCTATGACTTCAACGACGAGGCGATCCCGGCCGGATGCAGCTTCTTCGCAACCCTGGCCGAGCAGCGCATGCCGCTTGGCCGTGACTGACTTCGAAAGGACCGACGATGCCCGTCAAGAACCGTTTCGCCGAGCTGCTGCCCGAAATCACCGCCTGGCGCCGCGATATCCATGAAAATCCCGAACTCCTGTTCGACGTCCATCGGACGGCTGCGAAAGTGGCGGGGCTTCTCAGGGAATTCGGCTGCGACGAGGTGGTCGAGGGGATCGGCCGCACAGGCGTTGTCGGCGTGATCAGGGGCAAGACCGACAGATCGGGCCGGGTGATCGGGCTGCGTGCCGACATGGACGCGCTGCCGATCAAGGAACAGACCGGCTTGCCCTATGCCTCGAAAGTGCCCGGCAAGATGCATGCCTGCGGGCACGATGGCCATACGTCGATGCTGTTGGGGGCCGCCAAGTACCTTGCCGAGACGCGGAATTTCGACGGCACCGCCGTGGTGATCTTCCAGCCCGCCGAAGAGGGCGGCGGCGGCGGGCGCGAGATGTGCGCCGACGGGATGATGGACCGGTGGGGCATTCAGGAAGTCTACGGGATGCATAACATGCCGGGCATTCCGGTGGGGCATTTCGCCATCCGGCCCGGCGCGATGATGGCATCGGCCGACCAGTTCGACATCACGGTGACCGGCAAGGGCGGCCACGCGGCCAAGCCCCACGATTGCGTCGATACGACAGTGGTCGCCGCCCATATCATCGTGGCCATGCAGACCATCGCCTCGCGCAATGTCGATCCGATGAAGCAGGTCGTCGTGTCGATCTGCACCGTCGAGACGGATTCGACCGCGCACAATGTGATCCCGCAGGTGGTGAAGCTGAAGGGCACCGTCCGCACGATGGATCCGGCCGTTCAGGATTTCGTCGAGCGCCGGGTGAGCGAGATCGCCGCGGGGACGGCGCTTGCATTGGGCGCGAAAGCCGAGGTGAACTATGTGCGCGGCTATCCGGTGACGATGAACACGCCCGAGAATACCGGCTATGCGGCCGAAGTCGCCAAGGCCATCTCGGGCCATGTCGATGCCGACACCGCGCCCCTGATGGGGGCCGAGGATTTCAGCTTCATGTTGCTCGAACGCCCCGGCGCCTATATCTTCGTCGGCAATGGCGATACGGCGATGGTCCACCACCCGGCCTATAATTTCGACGATGACGTCATTCCGTTCGGATCGAGCTGGTATGCTGGCATGGTGGAGACAAGGATGCCGGCCGCGTGACATCAAGCCCATTGCATGCTTGCCTCAAAGTTGCTTCGTTTTCCTGACGAATCAACTTTGGGGTAAACATGATGCGTCTTTCGTTTCTTGGTGCTGTCGCTGCTTTGGCCTTTGCATCGACCGCCTCGGCTTCGGATTTTGCAATACCGGTGGACGGTGACTTTTGGGTCGACGACGTCACCTGGCCGTCGCAGGGCAAGGGGTACGAATTTCGGTGGCTGGTCATCCTGCACGATGGCCAGCTCGCCGTCTGCGGCGCGGGGAAATATGTCAATGTTTCCAACAAGAGTCAGACCCGCGATCTGATGCGCAAGGCAACAGTGTCGTTGGATGGAAAGCCGATCCTGAAGGACCTTACCTTCTTCACGCAACTGAAGAGCAATGCAGACCTCGCCAGCGCCAAGGCAACCTGCCGCGACACCGGCGCGAAGGCTGGAAAGAACAGCAAGGTCGGTCTCAATATCTCTGGCCGGGCGCGGTTCTGACGGCTTCGTTCAGCCGCCGGTGTGGCTCATGTGGCGGGACATCTGGCCCGCCACCTTCTGGCGCGAATAGTCGAAATCGTGGCCCTTGGGCTTGCGGGCGATCGCGGCGCGGATCGCCTGTTCCAGCGCGTCATCATCCGTGCTGGCCCGCAAAGGCGCGCGCAGGTCTGCCTTGTCCTCCTGCCCGAGACACATGAACAGCTCGCCCGTGCAGGTCACGCGCACCCGGTTGCAGCTTTCGCAGAAATTATGGGTCAGCGGCGTGATGAAGCCCACCTTCTGGCCGGTTTCCTCGATCCGCACATAGCGGGCCGGGCCGCCGGTGCGCTCGGCCAGTTCGGTCAGGTTGAAGCGTTCGGCAAGGCGGGCGCGGAGATCCTTCAGCGGCCAGTATTGGTCCAGCCGCATCTCCTCGCCCATCTCGCCCATCGGCATGACCTCGATGAAAGTGAGGTCATGGCCCTTCGCGGCGCACCAGTCCAGAAGGGGGAACAGCTCGTCCTCGTTGAAGCCCTTGAGCGCCACGGTATTGATCTTGACCTTCAGTCCGGCCTCGGTCGCGGCCTCGATCCCTTCCAGCACCTGCGGCAGGCGGCCCCAGCGGGTGATCGCGGCGAATTTCTCCGGGATCAGCGTGTCGAGCGAGACATTGACCCGCCGCACGCCCGCGGCAGCGAGGTCGCCCGCGAAACGGGCGAGCTGCGATCCGTTGGTGGTGAGCGTGAGTTCGCGCAGCGCCCCGGATGCCAGATGCCGCGACATGGACCGGAAGAAGGTCATGATATCGCGCCGCACCAAGGGTTCGCCGCCGGTAATGCGCAGCTTTTCGACACCCAGGCGGATGAAGGCCGAGCAGAGCCGGTCGAGTTCCTCGAGCGTGAGAAGATCCTTCTTCGGCAGGAACTGCATATGTTCGGCCATGCAATAGGTGCAGCGAAAATCGCAGCGATCGGTGACCGAGACGCGCAGGTAGGAGATCGGACGCTGGAACGGATCGATGAGCGGTGTCATGGGCAGAGTTTAGGCCCGGGCGCCGGGGGCCACAAGTGCGCTCTGGTCGCAGCCGGATTCCGGCGGGATGTTTGACACGGAAGTGGTCAGAGGTATTTGCCCGCTTCCTTGCGGGCGAACGGTTTC
>JAWKWX010000009.1:0-115813 GCA_041397305.1 Paracoccaceae bacterium
GTATAGGCCGAGGAATACATCGGCCCGAGGAAAAAGCGGCGAAGCCGCTTTGGATGCAGATCGGCGAAGTCGGTGTCGAACCCCTTGGCGATGGTCAGAAGCTTCAGCCCGCCCACCGACTGCGCCAGAAGATGGGCCTGTGCGGCGGGCCAGCGGCCCTCGTCCTTCGGCAATGCGCGCCGTCCGCTGTCGTCGCAATCCAGCAGATAGACGACCGGCACATTCATCTGGCTGTCGTAGACGGCCCAGTGGATCAGGAAGCGGCGACGGCCGTTGGGTAGATCGCCGGTCCAGCGCGCTTCGGGGTGCATCTGGGCGAAGAAAAGCCCGCCTTCGGCCAGCCGCTGGAAATAGAGCCGCTGCGACATCGCATATTGCAGCTCGACCGGCGGGCGGCGTTCGGAGATGATGATCTTCACCATCTCGTCCTTCAGCCGGTCGGGGTCGGGCAGCGACTTCAGGTGCGTCGCGGCCTGGGCTGCGTCATTGGCCAGCGTCACGATCTCCTGAAAGACCGGAAAGCCGCTTTCGTGAAAGTCGATGGTCAGATGCCGGGCGCCGGATTTCAGCCGCCCCGACACGAGGTACTTCATCGACAGCGCCTTGAAGGTCGAGGCGATGGCGCGCGCATAGCCCTCCAGCACTTCCTGATCGAGCGCGGATAGCCCGCCATCGCCCCGCATCGCCCCCGCCGCCCCGGTCATCATCTGGGTGATGCGGTCGAACTTGCGGAAATAGCGCCGCGCGGCGAGATCGTCGGTCAGCAGCTTGTGGTCGTCGGTCAGGTCCGTTTCGGGCACGGATCACCCACCATACAGGTTCTTGTCGTGCTTCTCGACAATTGCCTGGAAGCGGCGGGCGAAGCGTTCGTCGGCCTTGGCCTTTTCTTCCAGCACCTTGCGGGCAAAGACCATGTCGCCCTCGTGGCGTTCCAGCATGTCGGCCATCCGGTCGTTGGTGGCGGCGCCGATCGCGGCCATCGCCGCTTGCGCTTCCTTGTCGGTTTCCACCCCGATCTCGTTGATCCGGTGGGCCACATCCTGCTGCTGGGCGGTCTTCAAGGATTTGGTCAGCGCATCATAGAGCACCACGCGCTGCTTGGTGTCCGTCTGCAGCTTGTTGATCAGCACCATCTGTGTCGCGGCCTGGTTCTGCAAGCTGTCCACCCAGGTCTTGCCGGTCTCGATATAGCGCTCCAGCGTCTGGGATTTCGCGACCTTGACCTGCTCTTCCTGCACCAGCGCATTATGCTGCTTGTTCAGCTCCGCAAGCTCGCTTTCGAGGCGCGTGCGGGCGGCGGCATCGACCTCTACGGAAATCTTGTTTTCCAGCTCGATGATCTTGGGGTCCATCCCTTGCAGCATCGCGCGCACCTGCTCCAGCTCCGACACCGTCGTCTCCCGATCGGTCAGCGTCTCGGTCAGGTTCTTCTCGACCCGCGCCTTGTGCTCGCTCAGCGTGGCCAGCTGGTTTTCCAGAAGCTTCACGATCGTGTCGGACTTGGCGATCAGGTCCTGCAGCTTTTCATCGACGCTCGCCGTGCGCAGCCGTTCCTGGCGGAGCGATTCCGACTTGGCCGAGGAGAAGATGCCGATGAAGCTTTCCCAGCCGGTTTTCGAGCGCATCGCGTCGAAATCCTTGGAAAAGCCCGCCGTCACATCGTCAAGCCCCATGATCAGCTCGGCGATATTGGCGTTCATCACATCGACATGCTTGTGCACGTCCTCAAGCGTCGCATTGGCGATGTCGATCGCCTGACCGTTCGCGACATTGCTGCGCGCCGCGTCGATCCGCGCGGTGAGGTCGGAGATTTTCGACTGGGCCTCGGCGACCTGCTTCTGGCTTTCAAGGATCTGGGCGTTGAAGTCGGCCATGGGGCTCCCTCATGTTAAACATATTCACAATATCGTCGGGACACGGCGCATTTCCAGACCCGTCGGTCGAAATCTTAGTGCAGATTCAACCGGCCCGTCATCCGCTTTTCGCGCGTCTCAGGCGAGTTTGAGAAGGATGGCCTGCAGTGCCTGACGCTCTTCGTCGCTCAACGGCGCAAGGGTACGCTCGGTGATCGCTTGCGCGGCAGGCACGGCGCGCTCGAAAAGCGCGCGGCCCGCATCGGTCAGGCTGACGGTCAGGCGCCGGCGGTCGTCGGGATCGGCTGTCGTCTCGATCAGCCCCTGCTTGCGCAGCCGGTCGACCACGCCCTTGATGGTCGCCGCGTCCATCGCCGTCAGGCGGCCGAGCAGATTTTGCGACAGCGGGCCCATCTCGGCCAGCTTTGCGAGGGTCGCGAACTGGGTCGTCGTGACCTCGGGGATCGCATCGGTGAAGATCGCAAGATGGCGCTGGGTCACGCGGCGCAGCACGAACCCGATCTGGTCGTCAAGAATGTAATTCTTTCCCGTCGCCATGGCAGGGGCATAATCCGTCACGGTCTTGCGCGCAAGCACCGAGCGGGCGAGGGTATCGGCAAGGGTGCGCCGCTCGGGCGTTGACAGAATGCCGGGTCGGGCGCAGAATAATTTGCATGCAAACGATCCGGGGTCGGGGAGGGGCTGAACGGATGGCGGCCGAGGCGGCATATGAACGGCCCGAAAGCCTCGGCGGCGCGCTGGCGCTGCTGGCGCGGGGCGGCTGGTCGCCCCTGGCCGGTGGCACCGACCTTTATCCGGCCACGAACCAGCGCGTATTGAACGGCCGGATTCTGGATATCTCCGCCCTGGAGGATCTGTCCGGGCTCACGCTCGACCGGGATGGTTTGCGCATAGGCGCCGCAACGACCTGGGCGGCGATTGCCTCGGCCACACTGCCGCCCGCACTTGCCGCGCTTCAGGACGCGGCGCGCGAGGTCGGTGGCCGACAGATCCAGAATGCAGGCACGGTCGGCGGCAATCTCTGCAATGCCTCGCCCGCGGCCGATGGCGTGCCGCCGCTTCTGGTGCTTGAGGCCGAGGTGGAGCTTGCCTCGGCCAGCGGCACGCGACGGCTGCCGCTTGCCGATTTCGTCACCGGCCCGCGACGGACCGCGCTCGCGCCCGGTGAACTGCTGGTGGCAGTCCATCTGCCGCGTCCCGCGCTGATGGGTCGATCGCGCTTCCTCAAGCTCGGGGCGCGGAAATATCTGGTGATCTCAATCGCCTCGGTTGCTGCCCGGCTTCTGGAGCGCGAGGGTCATGTGGCCCTGGCGCGGATCGCGGTCGGCGCCTGCTCGCCGGTCGCGCGGCGCCTTCCCGCCGTCGAGGCGGCGCTGGAGGGGGCGCCGCTCGCAGAAGCGGCAGGGCGGATTCTGGCCCGGGATGTCGCGGCGGCGCTGGCGCCGATCGACGATGTGCGGGCGACCGCGGCCTATCGGTTGGAGGCCGCGACCGAACTGGTGCGGCGGGCGGTGACGGAGCTTGCGGGCGACGGTCTTGAGGGGGGCGGGCATGGCTGAGGTCCGCTTTATCCTCAACGGCGCGCCGGTCGCCGTCGACGTTCCGCCGACGCGGCGCCTGTCGGAGGTGCTGCGCGAGGACTGCGGGCTGACCGGCACCAAGGTCGGCTGCGATGCGGGCGATTGCGGCGCCTGCACGGTTCTGATCGACGGGGCGGCGCATTGCGCCTGCCTTGCGCCAGCGGCACGCATCCGGGGGGCGGACGTCCAGACGGTCGAGGCCGAAGACCCGATCCTCGATCGGCTGCGCGCCGCCTTCCTGCGCAAGGGCGCCGCTCAGTGCGGCATCTGCACGCCGGGCATGCTGATGGCCGCCCGCGCGCTTCTTGCGGAGCGGGCGGCGCCGGAAAGACCGGAGGTCGAGGCGGCGCTTGGCGGTGTCCTTTGCCGCTGCACCGGCTATCAGAAGATCATCGCGGCGGTCCTCGATGCGGCGGCCGAAACGGTCGCCGACGAGGCCCCGGATCAGGTCCGGGGCAGGGTCGGCGAACGTATCGAACGGCTGGACGGACGGCCGAAGGTCGAGGGGCGCGACCTGTTCGGCGCCGACCTCTGGCAGACGGGCGGGCTGCTGCTGAAGGCCGTGCGGTCGCCCTATCCGCATGCGGATTTCACCTTCGGCGACCTAATGGCCTGGTGCGCCGCGCGTCCGGGTGTGGCCCATGTCTTCACCGCCGCCGATATCCCGGGGCGCAATGCCTTCGGCGTCATTCCGGCCTTCGCCGACCAGCCCGCGCTCGCCGAGGGCGTGGCGCGGTTCCGCGGCGAGGCGGTGGCGCTTGTGGCCTTCGAGGACGACGGGACCGAGCCCGATCTGACCGATTTCCCGATCCGCTGGACGGAGCGGCCCGCGCTTGCCGATCCGGCGGCGGCGATGGGCGGCGCGCTCATCCATGCCGCCCGGCCAGGCAACCTGCTGACGCAGGGCTATGTCCGGCGCGGCGATGCCGACGCCGCCCTCGCGGCCTCTGTCCACCTGGTCGAGGGCAAGGTCGAGACCGCTTTCGTCGAACATGCCTATATCGAGCCGGAGGCGGGCGCGGCCTGGATGGAGGGCGAGGTGCTCGTGATCCGCGCCTGCACCCAGGCGCCCTACATGGACCGCGACGATACGGCGACGATCCTCGGCCTGCCGCCGGAACGGGTACGGATCATCCCCTCGGCGGTGGGTGGCGGGTTCGGCTCGAAGCTCGATGTCTCGCTGCAGCCGCTCGTCGGCCTCGTTGCCCTGAAGACCGGGCGCCCCTGCCGGATGATCTACAGCCGGACCGAGAGCATGGCCTCGACCACCAAGCGCCATCCCGCCTCGATCCGGGCGCGGATCGGCTGCGATGCGGACGGCAGGATCACCGCGCTCGACTTCGACGGCATCTTCAACACCGGCGCCTATTCGAGCTGGGGCCCCACTGTCGCGAACCGCGTACCGGTCCATGCAACCGGCCCCTACCGGACACCCCATGTCCGCGCCCGGGCACGCGCGATCCATACCCACGGGCCGGTGTCCGGCGCCTTCCGCGGTTTCGGCGTGCCGCAGGCGGCGGTGATGCAGGAGACGCTTTATGATCGGCTGGCCGACAGGGCAGGGATC
Source organism: Paracoccaceae bacterium (assembly GCA_041397305.1). GTDB lineage: Bacteria > Pseudomonadota > Alphaproteobacteria > Rhodobacterales > Rhodobacteraceae > TMP-24. Next base: position 5,022 of record JAWKWX010000009.1, read on the forward strand.
GACCGGCTGGAGTTCCGGCTCAGGAACGCGCTGCGCGACGGCGATATCTCGGCCACCGGTCAGGTGATGGAGGGCACCGGCATTCACGACTGCCTGACAGCCCTTCGCCCCCACTGGACGCGCGCACTGGCCGAGGCGGGCGCGGCCCGCGGCAACCGGACCCGCCGCGGTGTCGGTCTTGCGTCCTGCTGGTATGGCTGCGGCAATACCTCGCTGCCGAACCCATCGACCATCCGCATCGGTCTCACCGCCGAGGGGGGGCTGGTCCTGCATCAGGGGGCAACCGACATCGGGCAGGGCTCCAACACCGTCATCGCCCAGATCGCCGCCGAGGCGCTCGGCCTGCCGGTCGAGCGTTTCGCCCTCGTCGGCCCCGATACCGCGCTTTCGCCCGATGCCGGCAAGACCTCCGCCTCGCGCCAGACCTACGTGACCGGGCGCGCCGCCGAGGCAGCGGCCCGCGCGCTCCGCGCCGCGATCCTGCGGCTGGGGAACTGGGGTGACGATGCCGGTCTGACCCTCGATGGCTGCACGCTCCGGTCAGCCAGCGGCAGCATCGACCTTTCGCGTCTGCCCCGTGATGCCTTCGGCTATGTGCTCTCTGCCCAGGAAAGCTATGACCCGCCCACGACGCCGCTCGACGCGGACGGGCAGGGCCTGCCCTATGCCGTCTACGGCTATGGCGCGCAGATGGCGGAGCTTGCCGTCGACATGGCGCTTGGCACGGTGAAGCTTCTGAAGATCACCGCCGCCCATGACGTCGGCCGGGCCATCAACCCGACGCTGGTCGAGGGCCAGATCGAGGGCGGCATCGCGCAAGGCATCGGCATGGCCCTGATGGAGGATTACATCCCCGGCCGCACCGAGAATCTGCATGATTACCTCATCCCCACCACGGGCGACGTGCCGCCCATCGAAAGCCTGATCATCGAGGTTCCCCATCCCGAAGGGCCGTTCGGCGCAAAAGGCCTTGGCGAACATGTGCTGATCCCGACGGCGCCCGCGATCCTCAATGCGATCCGCCACGCGACGGGGGCGATCGTCACCCGGCTGCCGGTCCTGCCGCACCGGCTTCTGGCAGCCATGAAGGGAAACGGGACATGACCCTCTTCATCTTGGCCGAAATACCTCGGGGGTGCGGGGGCAGGGCCCCCGCGGGACCGGGCGGGCAGGGGAGGTCCTGACATGCAGAACCCCGACAAGATCCGCTGCGATGCCTGCCCGGTGATGTGCTACATCGCCCCCGGCCAGACCGGCGCCTGCGACCGTTATGCCAACCACGACGGACGGATCGTCCGCTGCGATCCGGTCACGATCCTGTCGAAGACGCTCGAACAGGGTGGCCGGATCGTGCCCTTCGCCGCCCCCGCCTGGGATGGCGAGATCATCCGGCCGGCCGATGCCTTCGTCACCGGTATCGGCGCGGGCACCACCTATCCCGACTACAAGCCCGCGCCCTTCATCGTCTCCTCGCGCGTCGAGGGCGCCGACATGGTGACGGTCGTGACCGAGGCGATCTTTTCCTATTGCGGCGTCAAGGTGAAGATCGACACAGACCGGTTCCTCGGCCCCGAGGGCGCGACGGTCCGCGCCGAAGGCGAGGCGGTGGGCCATGTCACGACCGCCGAATATGGCAGCCAGATGCTGTCCTTGGGCGGCGTCCACCATCTGACGGGCGGCTCCAAGCCCGAGGGCCGCGTGACCTGCGCGACGCTTCTGGCGCTTTGCAATGGCGAGGCGGCGACGCTTACGATCGACGGCGGCTCGACCGTCATCGTCCAGGCGGGCCGCGCGCCCATCGTCGACGGCAAGGAAGAGCACCGGATGCGCGTGGGCTGCGGCTCGGCCACCATCGGCATGTTCGCGGCGCAGTGGCAAGGGCTTGTCGATGAGGTGGTGGTGGTCGATGACCACATCACCGGGGTCGTGTCGGAACATCAGGCGGGCAAGGTGCTGGGCTGGCAGGCCACCGGCATCAGGGTGAAGGGCCACAAGTCGACGCCCGGCCGCTATTTCCGCGTCTCCGAACCCGGCCTTGGCTGGGGCGGCACGCGGATCACCGACCCGTTGGAGATCCTCGGCCCCTGGGACGGCAAGCGCGGCGCGCGCGTGGGGCTCACGCTCCTCATGGTCTCCACCACCGGCGAGGAATATGCCTATTACGTGCTGGACGAAGCCCTTCAGCCGGTGCGCCAGCCCTTGCCCGACAATCTGCAAGCCACCGTCCGGCTCATCGACGAGAATTGCGAGCCTTCGCTCTGCACGGTTCTCTTCATGGGCGGCGCGGGCGGAAGTCTGCGCGCGGGCGTCACCAGGAACCCCGTGCGCCTCACCCGTTCGGTCCAGGGGCGCGAGACGCGGCTCACCGCGGGCGGCGCGCCCTGCTATGTCTGGCCGGGCGGCGGCATCACCTTCATGGTCGATGTGACGCGCCTGCCCCGGGGCGCCTTCGGCTATGTGCCCACGCCCGCCCTCGTCGCGCCGTTGGAATTCACCCTGCCGCGCGACGCCTATGTCGCGCTCGGCGGCCATGAGGGCGCGATCCGCTCGCTGGAAGAGATCGCGGCAACGGGCGGCGAATATACGATGGCCGGGCGCCTCGACCATTGGCCGGGGAGGGACGAATGACCGCCCTGGCCCACCTCCTGCCTGATGGCCGCCTGCATCTTCAGCACGGACCGATGGACCTGATCGTCGAGGCCTGGGGGGCCCCGGACGCCGTCCGCGCCGCCCATGCCCGCGCCCGGGCCTGTTTCGAACCGCTCCTCGACGAACTCGTCAGCGAACTTCCCGCCCTGCGGGCGGCGGACGACCGGCCCGTCGACGGCCTCACCGCCCGCGCCATGGCCGATGCCGTCCGCCCCTTCCGCCCCGCCTTCATCACGCCGATGGCCGCCGTCGCTGGCGCGGTCGCCGACCGGGTGCTGACAGCTCTCGCGGGCGAGGATATCACCAAGGCCTATGTGAACAATGGCGGCGACATCGCCCTTTACCTCACTCCGGGCGAAAGCCTCACCGCGGTGATCGCCGCGCGCGCGGGCCTGCCCGACCGGGTGACGGTCGGCCACGACGATCCGGTGCGCGGCATCGCGACCTCGGGCTGGCGTGGCCGCTCCTTCTCGCTGGGCATCGCCGATGCCGCGACCATCCTCGCCCCCACCGCCGCGATGGCCGACGCCGCCGCCACGATCATCGCCAATGCGGTCGATCTGCCCGGCCATCCCGCCATCACCCGCCGCCCGGCCGAGGAGATCAAGGCCGACAGCGACCTCGGCGCCCGCCTCGTCACGACCGGCGTGGGTCCGCTCCTGGCGTCCGAATGCGCCGAAGCCCTCGGAAATGGCCTCCGCTGTGCCCGGACCCTGCAGGCCCAGGGGGTGATCGCCGCCGCGGCGCTCTGCCTTCAGGGGCAGATCAGGACGCTTCCCCCTTCCGCTTCCCCCTCTCTTTCGTTCACAAATATCCCGGGAGGGGTCCGGGGAGGGCAGAGCCCTCCCCGGCGGGTCGCCGCCAGAGGCGGCGAAACCATGCCCCGAAAGGAAGTGTGCCTTGTCTGATTTCACCTTGCGCAAACTCGCGATCCTGATCGACGAGATCCATCACGACGGCGGCCCCGCCGCCACCCCGCCGCGCAGCCGGGCCGCGATCCTCGCGCTCTGTGCCAACCCGTTCGCGGGCCGATATGAGCCCGATCTGCAGCCCGCGATGGACGTTCTCAAACCTCTCGGCCTGATGATGACCGACCGGCTGATTGCCGCGCTCGGCGGGCGGGCGGGGATCGACGCCTATGGCAAGGGCGCGCTGGTCGGCGCGAACGGCGAGGCGGAACATGGCGCGCTCTGGCATGTACCGGGCGGCTATGCGATGCGCGAGCGGCTGGGGGAAAGCCGGGCGATCGTGCCCTCGGCAATGAAGGTGGGCGCGATGGGCGCCACGCTCGATGTGCCGCTCGGCCATATCAACGCCGCCTATGTGCGCGGTCATTTCGACGCGATGACCGTCTCGATGCCCGATGGCCCGCGCGCCGACGAGATTCTCTTCGTCCTTGCCATGGCGAAGGGGCCGCGCATCCATTCCCGCATGGGCGGGCTGGAGCTGTCACAGGTGAAGGGCGAGGACGGCTTGCGGTGAGACAGGCGGCGCGGGCATCGGCGGCACTTCTGGCATGCGCGCCCGGCGCGGCGATGGCGCATGCCTCGCAGCGCGCGGTCCTGATGACGCTGCCCACGAAGGGCTTCGTCTGGGGGGCAGGCGCGGTGGTGGCGCTGACGGCGCTGATCTCTGGCCTGACGCGCCGCGGTCCGGCCTTTGCCGCCCGCACTCTGTTCGCCCGCCGCCAGCTTGCCCCCGACGGGCTGACAAGCTGGCTCTTGGCGGCCTTTCTTCTGGTCCTGATCCTCGCGGGCCTTTGCGGCACCCACGATCCCTACGAAAATCCCCTGCCGCTCTGGATCTGGACGGTGCTCTGGGTCGGGCTCACCGCGCTTCAGGTGCTTTTCGGCAATCTCTGGCGCGACCTCAACCCCTGGACAGGGCCGGTCCGCACGCTGCGCGGCCTTCTCGGTCGGACGGACGGCGCGGGCCTTTGTCGGCTCGGTCAATGGCCCGCCGCGCTTGGCCTTCTGGCGTTCGCCTGGTTCGAGATCGTTTCGCTTTCGCCCGACGACCCGGGCGAGTTGGCCGTGATCGTCGCCCTCTACTGGCTGGCGATGTTCGCCCTCGCGGTGGCCGAGGGCGAGACCTGGCTGGCCCAGGGCGAATTCCTGACGGTCTTCTTCACCAATGTCGCGCGGATTGCCCCCTTCTGGGCGGAGTATGACGGCGGGAGAGTGACGGTGAAGGCCGGACTGCCGGGCGCGCAGGTGGCGGGGCTGCCGCCGCTTTCCAGCTCCGCCATTGCCTTCCTCTTGTTGATGATCGCCTCGGTCAGCTTCGACGGGCTGCACGAGACCTACCTCTGGGTCGGTGCCATCGGCCTCAACCCGCTCGATTATCCCGGCCGCTCTGCTGTCGTGGGCGTGAACACTGCGGGCCTTCTGGCCACCTGGGCCATCATGGCGGGGTTGATCTGCGGCGCGATCGCCGTGTCCCTCGGCAGAGAAAGGGCGCGGTTCCCGGAGCTTCTCGGCCCGCTTGCGCTGTCCTTCCTGCCGATTGCGGCGGGCTATCACGTCGCGCATTACCTGACCGCGCTTCTGACCCAGGGCCAGTATGCGATCGCTGCCTTGTCCGACCCTCTGGCCCGCGGCGACGATCTTCTTGGCCTCGGTCCGCATTGGGTGGGCTTCGGCTTTCTGGCCGACCAGGATGCGGTCTGGACCATCTGGACGGCACAATTCGCGATCATCCTCGGCGCGCATCTGACGGCGGTTCTCCTGTCGCACCGGATCGCGGCGGAGGCCGGTCTTCGCCTGACGGCCTGGCAGGAACTGCCGCTGACCGCGCTGATGGTTCTTTACACTTGCTTCGGCCTGTGGCTATTGGCGGCGCCCGCAATTGGTTGATTTGTAACGGTTTTTCATATGCACACACGCAAAACGGAAGACTGGCGCGGGCAAAAGACCCGCGTCCCAACAGAGAGGAGACGGACATGACCAAAGGACTGCCCCTCACACCCACCCGCCGTACGGTGCTTTCAGGCATCGGTGCCATCACGGCGGCGGGCTTCTTCCCGGGCTATACCAACGCCCAGTCGTCCGAACCGATCCGGCTCGGCTTCCAGCTGCACCGCACCGGCATCGGCGCGGCCTATGGCCGCTGGTACGAACGCACCGCGACGGCAGCACTTGCCCGCATGAACGCGGCGGGCGGCATCGGCGGAAGGCCGGTCGAGATCCTGTTCGAGGATGACGGCACCGACCCGGCGCGCGGTGCCGAGGTCTTCGGCAAGCTCGCCACGCAATCGAACTGCGATCTCGTCTTCGGCGCGCTCTTCAGCCACGTCGTGATCGGCACCGCGCCGCGCGCCGCGGAACTGAAGGTGCCCTATCTCGTCTGCTCGGAGGGCCACCATGTCGCCTCCGGCATGCTGAACCGCTGGACGATGCAGCCCGGCATCACCGATGTGAAGAGCCAGGTCCAGGCGATGGCGCCCTTCGTGACGTCAAACCTTGGCAAGAAGGTCACGATGATCTTCCCCGACTTCGCCTTCGGCCACGATCACCGCGACTATTTCACCGCCGCCTGCCAGGCGCAGGGCGGCGAGGTCATCGCCCAAATCGCGATCCCGCCGACGGAAACCTCCTTCACCCGCTATTTCCCGCAGATCCCGGCGGAAACCGAGGTGCTCTACCATGTGATGGTCGGTCCCGCCGTCCTGACCTTCGTGAAGGAACTGGGCGAGTTCTACGGCTCGGGTGCGCGGCCCGAGCTATTCGGCTTCATCGATTCGCTTGAAGCGGTGGACATCAATTCTCCCGGCCTGGAATTCCTCGACGGCTCGCATTTCTGGGAAGCCCAACCGCGCTACAGGCAGGCCGATGCCTCGGCGGCCGAGGCCACCTATCGCGCGGCGGTGGGCGTCGATGACAATGGCGCCTCGGTCAGCGACGCGGCCGATGTGGCGACCTACAGCCACATGTTCTCGGTCTGGGAAACGCTGTCGGTCATCAAGGCGGGGATGGAGGCGGCGGGCTACACCGGTGCGGCCGACCGCCAGAAGCTTGTGGAGGCGATCGAGGCGATGACCGGGTTCGACGAGGGCGAGGATCATCCGCAGGGGGCCAAGACCTTCAACGGCAAGACCCACCAGACCTTCGGCATCCAGAACATCACCAAGGTCGAGGGTGGCAAGCTTGTGGTGGCGCACAGGACGTCGATCGAGGACGGCATGTATCCCGACGAGGTCGATTACACGTCGCAAAGCTTCTGACAAAGGGGGCGGGGGCGCGATGCCCCCGCCCGAACCACGAGGGGACAGATGGGGTTCGGACCGCTTCTGCTGCTGGCGATCCTGGAAGGGACGGTGACGGCCGCCGTTCTGGCGCTGACCGCCGTGGGCCTCAGCCTGACATTCGGCATCATGCGGGTCGTCAATGTCGCCCATGGCGAGTTCTTCATGCTGGGTGCCGTGCTTGCCTGGTTCGTCAGCCAATGGTTTCCCGATGCGCCACTCCTTGCCTTCCTGGTCTCCATGGTCGTCTGCCCCCTGATCGTGGCCGGGATCGCGGTGCTTGCCGATGTCCTGATCCTGAAGCGGCTGAACTACCAGCCCGAGGCGACGATCGTCGCCACCATCGGCCTGCTTTACATCTTCCAGCAGGCGGCGCTCAGCTTCTTTGGCCCGAACGCGCGGCCGGTCGCGCCACCCTTCAATTTCCGCGTGCAGCTGCCGTGGTTCGGCTATTCCGGCTACAAGCTGTTCGTGATCCTCGCGGCGGCGGTCCTGCTGCTGCTTGTCTGGCTCCTGATCACCCGGACCCGCATTGGTCTGGTGATGCGCGCGACCCAGATCGACAGGACCACCGCGCGGGCCTTCGGCATCAATGTCGACCGGGTCTATGCGATGACCTTCGGGATCGGTGCGGGCCTTGCCGCGATTGCCGCGGTTCTGGTCGTGCCGATCCAGCAGGCACATTATCTGATGGGCGGCGATCCCCTGCTTTTGTCCTTCATCGTGGTGATTCTCGGCGGCCTCGGTTCGCTCCGCGGCACGCTGATCGCGGCCCTGCTGATCGGTCTTCTGGACGGGCTCCTTTCCACCGCCTTCTTCTTTCCGCCGACCTTCGCCAAGATCGTGGCCACACTTCTGGTGGCGCTCGTCCTCGTTTTCCGGCCAGAAGGCCTGTTCGGCAGGCGCGCCGCATGAGGGATCGCGCGCTTCTCCTCCATCTCGGGCTCCTCGCCCTGCTTCTCGGCGCGCACTGGCTTCTGCCCGCCTATCATCACGATGCGGTGGCCAAGGTGCTGGTCCTGTCGGTCTATGCGATGGGGTACAACATCGCCTTCGGCTATACCGGCATGCTGTCCTTGGGCCATGCGCTCTTCTTCGCGGCCGGGCTTTACGGCGCGGCGATGCCGCTGACGCTCTGGGGCTGGGCGGGGGCACCCGCGCTGGGGGCAGGCCTCGCCGCAGGCGCCGTGATGGCGGCGGCGGTCGGGCTTCTGGCGCTGCGCACGCGCGGCGTTTCCTTCATGATCGTGACGCTGATGTTCGCGCAGGCGGGATATCTAACGATCCTCTATCTCGGGCGCTGGACGCGTGGCGACGAGGGGATCGTGATTGCCCAGCCGCTGCGCCGGATCGCGGGCTACGATCTCTCGGACGGCGCCACGCGCTATCTCGCCGCTCTCGCCCTCTTTGCGCTGGGGCTTCTTGCCTGCCTGCGCCTCGTTCGCTCGCCCTTCGGAAGGGTCATGGTGGCGATGCGCGAGAATGAGGAGCGGGCGCGGATGCTGGGCTACAATCCGTTCACGGTAAAGCTCGCGGCGCTGACGGTCTCGGGCCTTTATTCCGGGGCGGCGGGCGCGGCTTACGCGCTGATGTTCGGCTATGCGGGCGCCTCGCTCGCGGGCGTGCAATATTCGATCCTGCCGATGCTCTGGGTTCTTCTCGGCGGGGCGGGGACAGTGGCCGGGCCGTTCATCGGCTGTCTTTTCATGTTCTATCTCATCGACTATGCCTCGGTGCTCACCTCCGCCACCCTTCTGGTGGTGGGCGTGGCACTGGTGGTGCTCGTCCTTTTCGCGCCGAAGGGTGCTCTCGGCGCGCTCCGCGACCGTCTCGGCAAGGAGGGGCGGACATGGCTGCCGTGACCCTTCTCGAGGCGCGCGGCCTGACCCGGCATTTCGGCGGGCTGAAGGCCGTGGACGGGGTGGATTTCGATCTGGCTGAGGGCGAGATTCATGCGCTCATCGGGCCGAATGGCGCGGGCAAGACGACCTTCGTGAGCCTTCTGTCGGGGCGGACCCTGGCGCAGTCCGGCACCATCCGGTTCGCGGGCCGGGACATCACGCGCCAGCCCGCCCATGCCCGTGTCCGACAGGGCATCGCCTATACGTTCCAGATCACGCAAGTCTTCGCCAACCTCACCACCTTCGACAATGTGGCGTTGGCCGTTCAGGGCAGGGGCGTCTCGAAGAGACTCGCCCGCGAGACCCGCGCGGCGCTTGATCGCGTCGGTCTTGGCGACCGCGCCGATGAGGTGGCGGGGACGCTCTCCTATGGCCATCAGCGGCTTCTGGAGATTGCCATGGGCCTTGCGCTCAACCCCCGCCTTCTCATCCTCGACGAGCCGACGCAGGGGCTGGCTCTGGGCGAGATCGAGAATTTCAAGCGGCTGATCGAAGGGCTGGTGCCGAAGCGGACGGTGCTGCTGATCGAGCATAACATGGATGTGGTGATGGACCTTGCCCAGCGGATCACCGTCTTGAACTTCGGCCAGGTGCTGGCGACCGGCACGCCGGAAGCGATCCGCGCGAATGCCGCCGTTCAGGCCGCCTATCTCGGGGGGCCGGCATGAGGCACACAGGCCGGACAGGGGCACGTAGATGCTGACGGTCAGCGCCATCCATGCGGGTTATGGGCCCGTGCAGGTTCTGAACGGGCTGACGCTCAAGGCGAGCGAAGGCGAGGTCCTCTGCCTCATGGGCCGTAACGGTGCGGGCAAGACGACGCTCCTCAGGGCGATCATGGGTCTTGTCCCGGTTTCCGGCGGCGAGGTCATGCTCGACGGCAAGACGATTTCCACCCTTCCCGCGCATGAGGTACCGAAGTGCGGCATCGGCCTCGTCCCGCAGGGGCGGCGGCTTTTCGGCGATCTGACCGTGGCCGAGAATCTGGAGGTCGGGCTGATGACCCGGGGCCGGGGCGCGCGGGTGCGCGATCATGTGCTGTCGCTGTTCCCCCGCCTGCGAGAGCGGCTTTCTCAGGTCTCCCGCACGCTTTCGGGCGGCGAACAGCAGATGCTCGCCATCGCGCGCGCGCTCTGCCTGGAACCGAAGGTCCTTCTGCTCGACGAACCGACCGAGGGGTTGCAGCCCTCGATGATCGCGCTCATCCGCGACACGGTGCGCGACCTGAAGGCGACGGGCGTCGCCACGATCCTGATCGAACAGAGGGTGGATGTGGCCCTGTCGGTCGCCGACCGGATCGGTTTCGTGTCTGCGGGCGTGATAGCCGAGGTGGCGGAGGCGTCGACGCTCGCGCCCGCAGCGCCGCAGTTCCAGACCTATGTGGGGGTGTGATGGCAGGGCAGGTCGCAGGCGTGGACGTGGGCGGCACCTTCACCGATCTGGTGATCTTCGATGCCGCAAGCGGCGCGGTCCGGCTGGCCAAGGTGCCGACGACGCTCGACAATCAGGCCTTCGGCGTGCTGGCCGCCTTTGACGAGGCGGGCGCCGATCTCGCCACGCTCGATCTGATCGTCCATGGCACCACCACGACCACGAACGCCGTCCTTGAGCGCAAGCTGTCCCGTACCGGCCTGATCACCACGGAAGGCTTCCGCGACGTGCTGGAACTGGGCCGACGCACCCGTCCGCAGCCCTACGGGATGACGGGCCGCTTCGTGCCGGTGATCCCGCGCGACCTGCGGCTGGAGGTGCCCGAGCGGATGGATGCGCGCGGCCGGGTGCTGACGCCGCTGGACGAGGCAGCCGTTGCTGCCGCCGCGCGCAAGCTCCTCGATCTCGGCTGCGAAAGCCTGGTCGTCCATTTCCTGCATTCCTATGCCAATCCGGCGCATGAGCTGCGCGCGGGCGAGATTGCCGCGCGCCTCTGGCCCAACCGCTATGTCACGCGCGGCCACGCGCTTCTGTCCGAAAGCCGCGAGTTCGAGCGCGGGGTGACGGCGGCGGTCAATGCTTCGGTCCAGCCGCTTCTGGAACGCTACATGGCGCGGCTGTCGGACGAACTGGCCGCGCGCGGCTACGGGCGCGAGCTTCTGGTGATGAACGGCAACGGTGGCATGGTCTCTGCCCGCGCCGTGGCGCGGGAGGCGGTCAAGACGGTGATGTCCGGCCCGGCCTCGGGCGTGATGGCCGCCGTCTATACCGGGCGGCGCGCGGGGATGGAGAATCTCGTCACCTACGACATGGGCGGCACCTCGACCGATGTGGCGATGATCCGGGCGGGCCGGGCCCCGGTGTCGAACGAGATCGAGGTCGAATATGCGATGCCGATCCATGTGCCGATGGTCGATGTGCGGACCGTCGGGGCAGGGGGCGGGTCGATCGCACGGGTGGATACGGGCGGCATGCTGCGGGTCGGCCCGGAAAGCGCGGGTTCCCAGCCCGGCCCGATCTGCTACGGACGCGGCGGGACCGAGCCTACGATTTCCGACGCGAATGTCCTTCTGGGTCGCCTGTCGCCGTCGCGCTTCGGCCATGCACTCGACCGGGTACGCGACGCCTTCGCCGAGCGGATCGGCGCGCCGTTGGGGCTATCGGCCGAACAGGCGGCAGAGGCGGTTCTGACCCTCGGCAATATTCATATGGCGGGTGCGATCCGCATGGTCTCGATCTCGGTCGGTGCCGACCCGCGCGATTTCGCGCTTTTTGCCTTCGGCGGGGCGGGGCCGCTGCATGCCACCGCGCTGGCACGCGAACTGGCGATCCCCAAGGTTCTGATCCCGGCGCGTCCCGGCATCACCAATGCGCTCGGCTGCGTGGTGGCCGACCTCAGGCATGATTTCGTCCGCACCCTGAACCGCCCGCTCGACAATGTGGACATGGCGGAGGTCCATGCGATCTGGGCCGCGCAGGAGGCCGAGGGCCGCCGCCTGATCGGTGCCGAGCGGATCGAGGTCCGCCATATCCGGATCGAGTGGACGGCCGACATGCAGTTCATCGGCCAGACCCACCTTCTGCGCGTCCGCCTGCCCGACGGCGCGCCCACGCGCGAAGCTCTGCAAGCGGCGTTCGAGCGCGCCTATCACGACCGGTTCAGGGTCGATCTGCCGACGATCCGGGCGAACCTCGTGAACCTCAATTGCTCGGTGATCGGCCAGCGTACCGCCATCGACCTTTCCACCCTCATCGACCCTGCCGGGCGCCGCGCGACCCTCTCCGAGGCCCGGACCGGCACGCGCCCGGTCTGGTTTGGCGGCTGGGTCGAGACGCCGATCTACTGGCGCGACCAGCTGCCGGCCGACGCCCGCCTGTCCGGCCCGGCCATCGTCGAACAGATGGATACGACGATCGTGATCGAACCCGGCGACCGGCTTGAAACGGACGCGGAAGGCAACCTGATCGTGACGGTTGGAGGCGCGCATGCTTGACCCGGTCACTCTCGCCGTCATCCAGGCGGGCCTGCAGCAGGTCTGCGACGAGATGGACCTCTCTTTCTCGCGCGCGGCCTTCTCGCCCGTCATCGCCGAGGCCGACGACCGGTCCGACGGGATCTATGACCCCGAAGATGGCAGCCTGATCGCACAAGGGTCGCGCGGCCTGCCGGTCTTCGTCGGCACCATGCAATTCTCGACGCGCCATATCATCGAACGGATTGCGTCCGGCCAGACGAAGCCGCCGGAAGACGGCGATATCTACATCGTCAACGATCCCTATCTGGGCGGCACCCATCTGATGGATGTGCGCTTCGCCATGCCCTTCTACCGCCAGGGCGAGATCTTCTGCTGGCTCTCGAACACCGGCCACTGGCCCGACACGGGCGGCGCGGTGCCGGGCGGCTTCTCCGCCTCCGCCATCAGCGCCGAACAGGAGGGGCTGCGCCTGCCCCCGGTGAAGCTTTTCAAGAAGGGCGTGCTGGACGAGGAACTCTGGCAGGTCATCTGCGCGAACATCCGCGTCAGCGAACAGAGGATCGGCGATGTGAAGGCGCAGGCATCGGCGCTGCTGGTCGGGGCCGAACGGCTGACGGCCATCCTCGACCGCTATAGCGACGGGGCGGTCCGCGAGGCCATCGCCGAGATGCGCCGCCGCGCCGCACAGCAGATGGAAGCGAATGTGCGCCTGATCCCGGATGGCGCCTGGACGGGCCGGGCCATCGTCGACAGCGACGGGGTGGTGAACGAGCCCCTGACCATCGCGCTCACGGTCATCCGCCGGGGCGGTCGGCTGACCTTCGATTTCGCGGGCTCCTCGCCGCCCTGCATGGGGCCGATGAACTCGGTCCGCGCCACGACCCTCTCTGCGGTCTACCTGGCGATGCGCCATATCTTCCCCGATGTGCCGATGTCGGCGGGCGCATTCGAACCGTTCGAGATCGTGAACATCGAAGGCACCTTTCTCGACGCCCATTACCCGCGACCGGTCTCGGGCTGCGCGGCCGAAGTGAGCCAAAGGATTGCGGAAGCCGTCTTCGCCGCCCTCGTCCGGGCGCTGCCAGACCGCGTCACCGCTGCCCCGGCCGGAACCTCGGGCAATTTCGGCCTGGGCGGGCACGATCCCGAACGCGGGCGCGATTATGTGATGTATCAGATTTCGGGCGGCGGCTATGGCGGCAATGCCGACCATGACGGGCTGTCGAACGGCTGCTCGACCATCGGCATATCGAAGGCCCCGCCGGTCGAGATCATGGAGCAGACCTATCCCGTGCTCTACCGCCGCTATGCGCTGCACGAGGGTTCGGGCGGCGCCGGAGAGCATCGCGGCGGCTTCGGTCTCGATTATGAAATCGAACTCCTGCGCGGCAGCGCGCGGGCGAGCTTCGTGATGGACCATGGCCGCACCGGCCCGCAAGGCGCGCTCGGCGGCGCGGACGGGGCGGTGAACCGGGTCGAGATCATCAAGCCCGGCCGCACGATCGTACCCGAGCACCTGTCCAAGGCGCAGGATATCCCGCTCGGTCCCGGCGACCGGGTCCGGGTCCGCACGCCCGGCGGTGGCGGCTACGGCGATCCGGCGCGGCGCGATCCGACCGCCGTGGCCGAGGATGTCCGCCTCGGCCGCTACAGCACCGCAGATGCGCGGCGGCTCTTTCCCGGCCAGACCCGCTGAACCTCGCGCCGGCGCCCCCGCGCCCCGCTTTCTGTCCCGAAATACTCCGGGAGGGCAGGGCCCTCCCGGCGGATCGGCCCACGCGCTGCGCAGGACGAAATAGTTCCCCGGTTTCTCTGACGCGACGTAAAATAAAGTTGCGCGAATCTGCTATAAAATTTACCAATTGATAAAAATATCGACTGCCAACCAACGGGGACCAAGATGACCAACAAATCGCCCTTCGCCGGCCTCAGCCGGCGCACGCTTCTTTCCACCGCCGGGGCCGCCACCGGCCTTGCCCTCCTGCCGCGTCGCGCCCTGGCCGCCGACCCGGTCAAGGTCGCGGGCATCTATACGGTGCCGGTCGAACAGCAATGGGTCAGCCGCATCCACAAGGCGGCCGAGGCGGCGAAGGCCGCGGGCCTCGTCGATTACAGCTATACCGAGAATACCGCGAACACCGATTACCCCCGCGTGATGCGCGAATATGCCGAAGGCGGCGCGAAGCTGATCGTGGGCGAGATCTTCGGCGCCGAACAGGAGGCGCGCGAAGTGGTGCTCGACTATCCCGAGGTCGCCTTCCTTCTGGGGTCGAGCTTCATGCCGGACGAGGCCTATCCGAACCTCGCCGTCTTCGACAATTACATTCAGGATGCGTCTTATCTATCTGGAATTATTGCCGGTTCAATGACCCAGTCCGGCAATGTCGGCATGGTCGGCGGCTTCCCGATTCCCGAAGTCAACCGGCTGATGAATGCCTTCATGGCCGGGGTGCGCGAAACCAAGCCCGACGCCAGGTTCCAGGTCTCGTTCATCGGCTCCTGGTTCGATCCGCCCAAGGCCAAGGAAACGGCCTTCGCGATGATCGACGCGGGCGCCGACCTTCTGTACGCGGAACGTTTCGGCGTGTCGGACGCCGCCAAGGAACGTGGCGTTCTCTCGATCGGCAACGTGATCGACACCCAGGGCGACTATCCCGATACGGTCGTCGCCTCGGCGCTCTGGCATTTCGAGCCCACGTTCAACAAGGCGCTTGAAAACGTGATGGCCGGCAGCTTCAAGGCCGACAATTACGGTGTCTATTCCTTCATGAAGGAAGGCGGCTGCTCGCTCGCGCCCCTGGGCACGTTCGAGGGCAAGGTGCCGGAGGCGGCGGCGAAACTGGCCGCCGAACGCGAAGCGGCGATCAGGGACGGCTCCTTCACCGTCGCCATCGACGATGGCGAGCCGAAATCGTCGTGACCGGCAAGGACAGGGGCGGGGCGGAGGTTGTGCTCCGCCTCTCCGGCATCACCAAGCGCTTCGGCGCGCTTCTGGCCAACGATGCGATCAGCTTCGATCTGAAGAAGGGCGAGGTGATTGCCCTTCTCGGCGAGAATGGCGCAGGCAAGACCACGCTGATGAACATCCTCTTCGGCCATTATACTGCCGACACAGGAACGGTCGAGGTCTTCGGCCGGTCCTTGCCGCCCGGCCATCCCCGCGCGGCGCTCGCGGCGGGCGTCGGCATGGTGCACCAGCATTTCACGCTCGCCGACAACCTGTCGGTTCTCGACAATATCCTGCTCGGCACCCGCCCGCTCTTTTCGCCCCGGCTCGGCAAGGCGGCGGCGCGGGCGCGGGTCAACGGGCTGGCGCGGGACTTCGGCCTCGCGGTGCATGCCGATGCCCGGGTCGGCACCCTGTCGGTCGGCGAACGCCAGCGGGTCGAGATCCTGAAGGCGCTTTATCGCGATGCGCGCATCCTGATCCTTGACGAGCCCACGGCGGTCCTGACGCCGCAGGAAACCACGGCGCTCTTCGCGACGCTGACGAAAGCCGTGGCGCTTGGCCTTTCGATCATCTTCATATCCCACAAGCTGCACGAGGTGATGGAAATCTCGTCCCGGGTTCTGGTCCTGCGTCACGGGAAACTGGTGGGCGAGGTCGAGACGGCGCGAACCGACCGTCACCGGCTGGCCGAGATGATGGTGGGCGCGGAAATCGCTGCTCCGAAGGTGGCGGAGCGGATGCCCGGACCCGCGCTTCTGACCCTGAAGGGCGTCGAGACGCCGCGCCGGGGCAATGCGCCGGGGCTGAAGGGCGTCGAGCTGGAGCTTCGGGCCGGGCAGATTACCGGGCTTGCCGGTGTGTCGGGCAACGGCCAGTCGGCCCTCGCCGCGCTGATCGGCGGTCTTGAAAGCCCGAGCGCCGGCCGGATGGATCTGGCCGGGGACGGCGGTGCCGACTGGTCGCCGCGCGCCGCCATCGCTGCCGGCATCGCCCGCATTCCCGAAGATCGCCACCGCACCGGCACCGTCGCGGATTTCTCGCTTACCGAAAACGCGATCCTTGAAAGTTACGCCCGCGCGCCGATGAGCCGCCGGGGCTGGATGGACTGGCGCGCGGCGGAAGGGTTTGCCCAGGCGATCATCGACACCTACGACGTGCGCTGCCCCGGGCCGTCTGCCCGCATCCGGCTTCTGTCGGGCGGCAACATGCAGAAACTGATCCTCGGCCGGGTGCTGGAAGCCGGGCCGCGCATCATCCTTGCGAACCAGCCGGTCAGGGGTCTTGATATCGGCGCGGTGACCTTCGTCCACAACCGCCTGATCGCCGCGCGCGACGCGGGCGCGGCGGTTCTCCTGATTTCAGAAGATCTCGACGAGGTCACGGCGCTGTCTGACGTGATTCATGTGATCTACGAGGGCAGCCTTTCGCCCGGCTTCCCGCGCGGCACGAAGACCCCGGCGGAGCTTGGCCTGTGGATGGCGGGGCAGGGGTTCCGGGAGGCCGGTCATGCGGCTTGAACCGATCGCCAATCCCGGCCTCGCGCGGCGGGTCGGCTTGCCGGTCGTCGCGCTTGCGCTCACCGTCATCGCTGCCTCGCTTCTGGCACTTCTCGCGGGCGCCAACCCGTTCGCGACGCTCGGCCTGATCCTCTCCGGTGCGGCCGGGTCGAAGTTCGCGCTTCTCGAAACGCTGAACCGGGCGACGCCCCTGATCTTCACCGGGCTCGCCGCCGCCGTCGCCTTCCGGGCGCGGCTGTGGAACATCGGGGCGGAGGCGCAGCTTTATGCGGGCGCGATCGTGACCGTGCTTCTGGGGACCGGGGCGCTGGGGCTTCCTGCCGCCCTTCTCCTGCCGCTTCTGGCGCTCGCCGCGATGCTCGCCGGGGCTGCGGTCCTTCTCGGGCCGGTACTCTTGAAGACCCGCCTCGGCGTGGACGAGGTGGTGACCACGCTTCTGTTCAACTTCATCATGCTGCTCTTCGTGTCCTACCTCCTGGAAGGGCCACTGAAGGATCCGATGGGCATGGGCTGGCCCAAGTCCGCCGCGCTGATCCCCGAGGCGCGCCTGCCGCGCATCGTGACCGGGCTGCGCCTGCACTGGGGCTTCGCGCTTGCGCTGCTGGCGGCGGCGGCGGTCTGGGTCCTCCAGACCCGCACGACCTTGGGCTATGAAATCCGCGCGGTCGGGCTGAATGCCGAGGCGGCGCGGTTCGCGGGCATCCCGGTCGGCCGGGTGATGGTGAAGACCGCGCTTCTGTCGGGGGGGCTCGCGGCCCTCGCGGGCTTTTCCGAGGTCGCGGGGCTGAAGGGCAATCTGACGCTCGATCTCAGCCCCGGCTTTGGCTATGCGGGGATCATCGTCGCGATGCTGGCACTCCTCAACCCGCTGGGTGTCGTCCTGTCGGCCATCTTCGTCGCGGGCGTCTTCGTCGGCGCCGACAGCATGAGCCGCGCCGCCGCCGTTCCCACCTATATCGCCGATATCCTGACCGCGACCGCGCTTCTGACCATGGTGCTCGCGCTCAGGCTCACCCATGCGCGCGTCCGCTGGAGGTAAGATGGATCTCTTGGACATCCTCCTGAATGCGAGCTTCTGGGCCGCCGCCGTGCGCATCGCCTCTCCCTTGATTTTCGCAACGCTCGGGGAACTCATCTGCGAACGCGCGGGCGTCCTCAACCTCGGGATCGAGGGGATCATGGTCGCGGGCGCCTTCGCGGGATGGATGACCGTCTACCTCGGCTTCGGCCTCTGGACCGGGGTGCTGGTCGCGGTGCTGGTCGGCATGGCCTTTGGCTTTCTTCATGCGGTACTCACCGTGCCGTTCGGCCTGTCGCAGCACGTGGTCGGGCTCGGGATCACGCTTCTGGCCACCGCGTCGGCCTATTTCGCCTATCGCCTGTCGCTGCCCGAAGTGACCTCGCCGCCGAAGATCGCGCCCTTCCAGCCGTTCGAGATTCCGCTTCTGTCGAAACTTCCGCTGATCGGGCCTGCCTTCTTTGCCCAGACTGCGCTGACCTACCTGGCGTTCGCGCTGATCCTCGCGGTTTGGTTCCTGCTCTACCGCACCCCCCTTGGTCTCGCGCTGCGCGCGGCGGGCGAGAACCCGGCCTCGGTCGAGGCGCAGGGCCTGTCGGTCACCGCGATCCGCATGGGCGCGGTGATCGCGGGCTCGGGTCTGATGGCGATGGGGGGGGCTTTCCTGACCATGTCGGCCTTTTCCTCCTTCTTCTTCGAAATGGTGAACGGACGCGGCTGGATCTGCATCGCGCTTGTCGTCTTCGGCGCCTGGCGACCCGGCAAGGCCGCGCTCGGCGCGCTTCTCTTCGCGGCCTTCGATGCGCTGCAGGTGCGGTTGCAACAGACGCCGATGGGGGCCGTGGTGCCCTATCAGCTGTTCCTGATGGTGCCCTATGTCCTGTCGATCCTCGCGCTTGTCCTCATGTCGCGGCGGGCGGAGGTTCCCGCGGCGCTGATGATCCCGTTCAACAAGGGGGAACGCTGATGTTCGACCTTCTGATCAAGGGCGGCACGCTGCCGGACGGCACGGTGGGCGACATCGGGATCCGGGGCGACCGGATCGCTGCCGTGGGCCGGGTGGAGGGCGAGGCGCGCGAGGTGATCGACGCGGCAGGCGATCTTGTCTCTCCGCCCTTCGTCGACCCGCATTTCCACATGGATGCGACGCTCTCCTACGGCATCCCCCGCGTGAACGCCTCTGGCACGCTTCTGGAAGGGATCGCGCTTTGGGGCGAGTTGCGGGAGATTGCCACGGTCGACGAGATGGTCGCGCGTGCGGTGACCTATTGCGACTGGGCGGCCTCGATGGGGCTTCTGGCGATCCGCACCCATGTCGACACGACGCCCGACCATCTGCGCGGCGTCGAGGCGATGCTGGAGGTGAAGCGGCGGGTTGCGCCCTACATTGACCTGCAACTCGTGGCCTTCCCGCAAGATGGTCTCTATCGCACGAAGACCGGGCGCGAGAACGTGATCCGCGCGCTCGACCTGGGCGTCGATGTGGTGGGCGGCATCCCGCATTTCGAGCGGACGATGGAGGAGGGCGCCGAAAGCCTCCGCGACCTCGGCCGCATGGCCGCCGAGCGCGGCCTGATGTGGGACGTTCACTGTGACGAGACCGACGATCCGATGTCCCGCCATGTCGAGGTGATGGCGCGCGAGGTGACGCGCCACGGGCTGGGGGGCAGGGCGGCGGGCAGCCATCTGACAAGCATGCATTCGATGGACAATTACTATGTCTCGAAACTCCTGCCGCTGATTGCCGAGTCGGGCATGACCGCGATCCCTAATCCGCTGATCAACATCACGCTGCAGGGCCGCCACGACACCTACCCCAAAAGGCGCGGCCTGACGCGGGTGAAGGAGATGCAGGCGCATGGCATCACTGTGGGCTGGGGGCAGGATTGCGTGATGGATCCCTGGTATTCGCTCGGCACAGCCGACATGCTCGACGTGGCCTTCATGGGGCTTCATGTCGCGCAGATGACCCATCCGGAAGAAATGGCGCGCTGTTTCCGCATGGTGACCGAGGATAACGCAAGGATCATGGGGCTTGAGCATTACGGGCTGAAGGTCGGCGACAAGGCCTCGCTCGTCATCCTCGACGCCGGGAACCCGACAGAGGCGCTGAGGCTCAGGGCCGAACGTCTGACAGTGGTTTCGAACGGCAAGGTCATCTCACGACGGCACCGCAATGACGCGCGGTTGACCATCCCCGGTCGGCCCGCCACGGTTCGCAGACGCCATCCCGACCGGCCACAGTCCTGACCTTGCGCGCCAGGCCCCGATTTCCCTTGCTTTGTGGACAAAACCGGTCCATATGGGCGATGCGACGTTACTTTATCGACCCTGTCTCCGACTTCGGCCTCAGCTTTCGATTCTGCCTGACTGCGCCGAGCCGCCGCATCCTGCGGGCGGGTATTACAGGAGACACACGATGGCCACCGGCTCCGTGAAATGGTTCAACGCCACCAAAGGCTTCGGCTTCATCGCCCCCGATGGCGGCAAGAAGGACGTGTTCGTCCACATCACCGCGCTTGAGCGTGCGGGCATCCGCGAACTGAAGGACGGCCAGAAGGTCACCTTCGACATCGAGGCGGGCCGCGACGGTCGCGAATCGGCGACGAACCTCCAGCTCGCCTGATTTCAGGCAGACGGACTGAAAGACGGGGCCTCGTGCCCCGTCTTTTGCTTTTCAGGGGGTGTTTGTTCCCTGTGTGGCAACCTGTGGAGAAATAAAGCTTTACAGCCCCGACCCCTGCGTTCACCATATCTGGTAAGGGGAAGCGACAGGCAACGCCGAACCTTGTAGGAACGCCGAGCACTTGGGGGTAGCGCCCCATGTGCCAATAATAGCAAGGGCCGGGCATGTCGATTTCCGAAGAATTCCTCGGATCGGACGAGATCCATCCGATTGATATCGTCGAGACTTTTGCCGAATCGCATCAATGGGACTTCGACCGCGTCACCGACGACCAGATCGCGATGACGGTCGAGGGCCAGTGGCGCACCTATTCGGTCACGCTCGCCTGGTCGGGCCATGACGAGACGCTGCGGCTGATCGCAACCTTCGAGATGGACCCGCCCGCCGAGAAACTGCCTGCGCTGTACGAGGTTCTGAACCGGGCCAATGACATGGTCTGGTCGGGCGCCTTCACCTTCTGGGCCGAACAAAGGCTGATGGTCTGGCGCTATGGCCTTGTGCTTGCGGGCAGTCAGATCGCCACGCCAGAGCAGATCGACCGGCTGATCACCCAGGCGGTTCTGGCGGCAGAGAGGTTCTATCCGGCCTTCCAGCTTGTCGCCTGGGGCGACGATGCGCCCGAGCGCGCGCTCGATGTCGCGCTGACCGAGGCTTACGGGCGCGCCTGACCCCTTTCCTCTGGCGTCCGCGCCTGTAAAGTCGCGGGCGATGGAGGAACGTTCATGTCGATGAAGGAACTGGATCGCCGTGGCCTCGTGCTGATCGGCTGCGGCAAGATGGGATCGGCGATGCTCTCGGGCTGGCTTGAGCGCGGGCTTGCGCCGACGGCCGTCTGGGTCAGCGATCCCAACCCGAGCGCCTGGCTGACGGCGACGGGTGTGCGGATCAATCAGGGCCCGCCGCCCGATCCGGCCATCGTGCTGATCGCTGTCAAGCCGCAGATGATGGGGGCGGCGCTGCCCGGCCTCGCGGCGCTCGGCGGCGGCGATACGCTCTTCCTTACCGTCGCAGCGGGAACCACCATTGCGACCTATGAACAGGTGCTGGGCGCGGCGACGCCAGTGGTGCGCGCCATGCCCAACACGCCCGCCGCCATCGGGCGGGGCATCACCGCGATCTGCGGCAACGGATCGGCTTCCGAGGCGCACCTGGCGCTGGCCGAAGAGCTTCTGTCGGCGGTCGGTCAGGTGGTGCGGCTGGAGGGCGAACATCAGATGGATGCGGTGACGGCCGTCTCGGGCTCCGGCCCGGCCTATGTGTTCCATCTGATCGAAACGCTCGCGGCGGCGGGTGCCGCCGAAGGCCTGCCGCCCGCGCTGGCCATGCAGCTTGCCAAGGCCACGGTCGCTGGCGCGGGCGCGCTTGCCGAGGCGGCGGCGGAGGCCCCGGATCAGTTGCGGGTGAATGTCACCTCGCCGGGCGGGACGACCGCTGCGGCGCTGAAGGTGCTGATGGACGAAGGCCGGGGTTTCCCCGCGCTGCTGAAAGAGGCGGTCCATGCCGCCGCCGAACGGGGCAGGGAGCTTGGGCGATGACGATCACCTTCGACGATTTCCTGAAGGTCGATATCCGCGTCGGCCGCATCACCCGCGCCGAACCTTTCCCCGAGGCGCGCAAGCCCGCTTACAAGCTCTGGATCGATTTCGGACCGGAACTGGGAGAGAAGAAATCCTCGGCCCAGATCACGAGACATTATACGGCCGACGCCTTGATCGGGCGCCAGGTGCTGGCGGTCGTGAATTTCCCACCCCGCCAGATCGGCCCGGTGATGTCGGAGGTCCTGACGCTCGGCGTACCCGATGCCGACGGCGAGGTTGTATTGATCGGCCCGGGGCAAGATGTCCCCCTGGGCGGGCGGCTCTATTAGCGCCCGCTCAAGGGTCTGGCTCAGGCACTGAACGGCGCGCTTTCCGGCTTGGACAGGCCGATCACCGTGACCACGGCCGCGCCGTTCAGCCAGTAG
The DNA here is from genome assembly GCA_041397305.1 of Paracoccaceae bacterium. Lineage (GTDB taxonomy): Bacteria > Pseudomonadota > Alphaproteobacteria > Rhodobacterales > Rhodobacteraceae > TMP-24. The sequence goes on from JAWKWX010000009.1 coordinate 27,356, forward strand.
TAGGCCGCGTCGAGCCCGCTGAAGCCGAGGACGAAGGGCAGGGCAAGGAACAGGAGCCCGACGCAAAGGTCCACCGCCAGATGAAACTTGTAGGGCAGGACCCGGATCAGCCCGGTCTGATGATCGGTGAAGACGGTCAGCGCGAAGGCCGCGAGCCCGACGACGGGCGATATGCTCAGGGCGAGAGGGTGAGAGGTGCCAAGGCCCAGAAGGAAGGGCAGCGCGATCAGGGCGATCGCGACGGGATAGTCGATCCAGGCATGGATGGTCTTGGTAACGAACTGCATTGGGTGTCCTTTCGTGAGGTTGGGGTCTGGCGGCTGTACCGCACTGACGCCTTCCTACCCTCACTGGATCGGACGATTAAGTTCAGTAAGTTCGCAAGTCATGTCTGATCGTCCGGAAACACGGACGTCGGTCAGGCCGCTTCCAGATCGGCCTGCGCATGGCGAAAGGCGGCGGGCGGCATGCCGATCTCTTTCTTGAAGACCCGGCTGAAGGCCGATTCCGATCCGTAACCCGACAGTTCCGCCGCCTCTGCAACGCTCAGCCCCCGCGCCGACAGCGCGTCACGCGCGATCTGCATCCGCCAGGAGGTGACATAGGCCATCGGTGTGACGCCCAGCAGGCTGGTGAAGCGCTCGGCGAAACTGGTGCGCGACAGACCCGCCTCGCGTGCGAGGTCCGCGACGGTCCAGCCCCGCGCCGGGGCGCGGTGGAAGGCCGACAGCGCCCGCGACAGATGCGGGTCGGCAAAACCCGCGATCCCGCTTTCGCCGCCCGCCGCCTCCTCGACATGGGCGCGGATCGCCTGGGCAAAGATCGCCTCGGACATTTTCAGTGCGATCAGGTCGCTGCCCAGACGTGCCCGTCCCGCCTCGGCCCCGATGACCTTGAGCGTTGCCTCCAGCCAAGGCCCGGTCTCGGTGCCATAGCCGCGCAGATGGATCACCGGCGGCAACCTTTCGAACAGCAGGTGCCGCGAGCCTTCGGCCAGCGAGAAATGCCCGCAGATGAGCTGTATGTCGCGCTTGCCGCCGTCGCCACCCCAGACCAGCACGCCCTCGCCGCGATAGCCGGACCGTTCCAGCACGGAATCAAGCTCCATCGCCTCGGGCGGCATGGTCTTGGGGCAATGCAGCACATGCGCCGCGCCATGCGGGATGATCGCCAGATCGCCCTGCGCAAGCATCACGGTCTGCCCGGTCTCGGGCACATGCACCAGACAGTCGCCACGATGGGCATAGTGAAAGCGCGCCACGTTGCGGTAGGGCGGAACCCTGACCCCCCAGGGCTCCGAAAAGCTCGTGCGGAAGTACAGCGTGCCGCGCAGCGAGAGGCGGGTGAGGATGTCGCTCAGAAGGTCCAGCATGGGCGGAGCCTATATTGCGAATGATCATTCGTCCAGACTTCCGGACGATCAGGCAAGAACAGCGGACCCTGCGGCATTCAGACGCCGGGGGACCTGTGGCATCCCCTCATCACTGACATCCACAACGGAGAATGACGATGAAGATGCTTCCCCTGGTTCTCGGTCTCGCCGTCGCGGCGACCGGGCTTGCCGCTCAGGCCGACGAGGCCATGAACGACCTCGAGATCGCGCACACCGCCTATACGGCGGGCGCGCTCGATATCCGCTATGCCCATCTGGCGCTGGCGATTTCCGAAGACGAGGCGGTGCGGGACTTCGCCGCGACGATGATCCGCGACCATTCGGCGGTGAACGATGCGGCGGGCCAGCTGATCGCCGAACTGAAGGTGGTGCCGCAGGACAATGCGCTTTCGCAGGCGCTGGTCGAAGGCGCTGCCGCCAAGCGGGCCGAGCTGATGGCGCTTTCGGGCCATGCGTTCGATTGCGCCTATGCGACAAACGAGCTTGGCTATCACCAGATCGTCAACAAGACGGTGGCCGACAGCTTCATCCCCGCCGTGACGGTCGCGCCGCTGAAGACGCTTCTCGAAGACGCGCTCGGGACCTTCCGCGCCCATGAGGCGCATGCCGAACGGATGGTCGCGGGGCTCGCGTGCGCGGGCTGAGCGTCCTCTCGCGGCGCAGGTTCGGTCAAGGTCTGGGCGCAGCCTTGACCCTGGCCGGACTGCCACGCGGCGCCGGGGCACATAACGGCTCCCATGAGGTCGAGGTGCGCGTCAAGGGTTTCGCCTTTCTGCCACGAGCGCTGGAGATCATCGCGGGCGACAGCGTGGTGTGGCGGAACGAGGATATCGCCCCGCACAGCGCAACCGCCGTCGACGGCAGCTGGGATACCGGCGCGATCGCGAAGGGCGAAAGCGCGGAGATGACCTTCGAGACACCGGGCGAATTTGCCTATGTCTGCGCCTTCCACCCGCACATGAAGGCCACGATCAAAGTGTCGGCCAAAGCCTGAGGTCAATCGCAAACCCAAGGGTCCCGTGCCAAGGTGCGGGGCCCGAGAGGTATCTTGGCGCAGAAGGCGCCGCATGCGGATCAGTCTGTGCCGAGCACCGCCTCGCCGATCTCTGCCCGCCAATGGCGGCGGCAGAGCGACACATAGGTCTCGTTACCACCGATCTGGACCTGGGCGCCTTCGCGCAACGCCTTTCCGTCAGGCCCGCGCCGCACGACCATCGTGGCCTTCTTGCCGCAATGGCAGATGGTGCGCACCTCGCGCATCTCGTCGGCCAGCGCCAGCAGTGCCGCTGACCCGGGAAACAGCTCGCCCCGGAAATCGACGCGCAGACCGTAGCACATGACCGGAACGCCCAGATCGTCGACGGCGCGCGCCAGTTGCCAGACCTGCTCGCGGCTCAGGAATTGCGCCTCGTCGAGGAAGATGCAATCGACGGGGCCGGCGGTCTGCCGCGCCCGGATCGTCTGGAACAGGTCTGTCGTCGCATCGAACATGTCGGCTTCCTCGCCGATGCCGATCCGGCTGGCGATCCGGCCCGAACCCGCGCGATCGTCGAGACGCGCGGTCAGAAGATAGGTCCGCATGCCGCGTTCGCGGTAATTGTGGGACGCCTGCAGCAGCAGTGTCGATTTGCCCGCGTTCATGGTCGAATAATGGAAATAAAGCTTGGCCATGGGCTCCATTAACCCGTCGTCGCTATCTGCCGCAAGATAGGCGGGGGCTGGCCCTCAGGACGGCCCCTCCCGCAACCGGCGGGCTGCGGGAGGAGCCAAATACCTAAATCAACCTGCACCACCAAGCGCCAAAGCCGTACCCCGGCCAGCCCCCTATTGACTGAGACGCCCTACGATAAAACCCGCCAGAGGCGGTCACTCGTCAAGGTTCCGTAACGTCTGGAACGCTTTATCAATGACAAAGCCGGGGCGCGGACTTAATGGGAAAGAGACCGGCCCTTTCCCCGCATGAAAATGTCGTGGGGGGCGCGACAGGCAGGAGCGGAACGTGGCAAAGACAGCAGCGAACTACCTCAGGCGGCATACAGAGGCGCTGGTGAAAGACGTGGGGATCGAGGCCGCCGCCGCCCTGTCCGGCAAATCCAAGGCCACGCTCGGCCGCTATTACTCCGACGACCCCGAACACGGCGACCGGTTCATGCCGATCGACGTGGTGGCGTCGCTCGAGGCTGCCGCGCGTTTTCCCCATGTCACCGCCGCCCTGGCGGACCTGCGCGGCATCACGCTGTCCTACGACCAGGACCGCAAGGGCAACGGCAAGGGCGGCGTGAATTCCGACGTGGTGGCGCTCAGCCAGCGTTTCGCGATGCTGATGGCGGAATATAATGCCTCGATCGAGGACGGGCGGATTTCCATCAATGAAGCCAAGCGCCTTCTGAACGAGACCCTGGCGATCCAGAAGGTGCTGATCGACATGAAGCTTCACCTGGAGGAAGAGGCGACCTGATCGACGCGCCGCTTTCGCCTCTTGCCCTCTCCCCCCCGCGCGCATAAGAAGCGCGCGGTTCGATCAGCGGAACCCGTTCCGGGACAAAAGGGGGGCAGATGCCGCTTCTTGTTATGAAATTCGGCGGCACTTCGGTGGCCGATCTGGAGCGGATCGAAAATGCTGCAAAGAAGGTCCAGAAAGAGGTCGAGCGCGGCTATGACGTCATCGTCATCGTCTCGGCCATGTCGGGCAAGACCAACGAGCTGGTGGGCTGGGTCGAAACCACATCGAAGCTCTATGACGCCCGCGAATATGACGCGGTCGTCGCCTCGGGCGAGAATGTGACCGCCGGGTTGATGGCGCTGCGTCTGCAGGAAATGGGTGTACCGGCGCGGTCCTGGCAGGGCTGGCAGGTGCCGATCAACACCACCTCGGCGCATGGCTCGGCCCGCTTCGTCTCGATCCCGCGCGACAATCTCGATGCGAAGTTCGCCGAAGGGTTCAAGGTTGCGGTGGTCGCGGGCTTCCAGGGTCTCAGCCACGAGGGCCGCATCACCACGCTCGGTCGCGGCGGGTCGGACACGACGGCGGTCGCTTTCGCTGCGGCCTTCGGAGCCGAGCGCTGCGACATCTACACCGACGTGGACGGGGTCTATACGACCGATCCGCGCATCTGCGCGAAAGCGCGCAAGATGGACAAGATCGCGTTTGAAGAGATGCTGGAGCTTGCCTCGCTCGGCGCCAAGGTCCTGCAGACCCGTTCGGTCGAACTGGCGATGCGCTACAAGGTGCGTCTGCGGGTTCTGTCGTCCTTTGAAGATACCGATGAAACGTCCGGCACTCTGGTCTGCGACGAGGAGGAAATCATGGAATCGAAAGTCGTCTCGGGCGTCGCCTACAGTCGCGACGAAGCCAAGATCACCCTCGTGACGGTCGAGGACCGGCCGGGCGTCGCCTCGGCGATCTTCGGGCCGCTGGCCGACGCGGGCGTGAACGTGGACATGATCGTCCAGAACATTTCCGAAAAGGGCCACGATGATGCCCACCCGGGTGCCGTCACCGACATGACCTTTTCCTGCCCGGTCAATCAGGTCGAGCGCGCCAGGAAGGCGGTCGAGGATGCCCGCGCGGCGGGAACGATCGTCTACGAGGATCTGGTGGTCGATACAGATGTCGCCAAGGTCTCGGTGGTCGGTATCGGCATGCGCAGCCACGCGGGTGTCGCCGCCAAGATGTTCTCGGCGCTGGCGTTGGAGAATGTGAACATCAAGGTCATCGGCACGTCCGAGATCAAGATATCCGTCCTCATCGACCGCAAGTACATGGAACTCGCCGTCCAGGCGCTGCATGACGCATTCGACCTGGAAAAGGCCTGAGGGCCCGGGCGTCGCGCTTGGCCACGGGCGCGACCCAGGCGACAGAATAACCACTCCAACCGCGAATGCCCGTGACCGGCGCGACGGCTGATCGGGCGATTGCGCAGGGTGAACGCGCGTGCCCCCTGTCCGATTCGAACGGACGACCTACCGCTTACAAGGCGGTTGCTCTGGCCAGCTGAGCTAAGAGGGCAACGCCGCGCCTGTTTAGACGACGGTCGCGCGCCCGGCAAGCCGGGAGCGACAGATTGTCTGGCCCGACCGACCGTCCGGCGTCAGGTCACCAGATGCCTGAGACCCTGCGTCACATCGGTCCTGACCGCAAGCCTGAGGCCCGGCTCGTCACCCGCCTTCAGGGCGGCGATGATCATCCGGTGATGTTGTGGCGGTTCGCGCCGCACAAGGCGCGAGTAGAGGGCGCGCATCGTGGGGCCGAGCTGCAGCCAGACGGTTTCGGCAACCGCCAGGATCGCGGGCGACTGGGCGCGCAGGTAGAGAAGCCGGTGAAATTCCAGATTGGTGCGCAGGTAGGTCACGGCGTCGCGCCTGAGCGCGGCTTCCTGATTGGCGGCATTGATCGCCTGCATCCGTTCGACAAGCGCCATGTGAACGCGGGGCAGGGCGCGGCTGGCAAGCTCGGGCTCCAGCAGCGCGCGAAGCGCGGCCAGCTCCTCGATCCGGTCGTTGGTCAGTTCCGGGGTCGCCACCCGGCCCGAGGCCGACAGGGTCACCGCCCCTTCGGCGGCAAGCCGCCTCAGCGCCTCGCGCACCGGCGTCATCGACAGGCCGAACTGTTCGGCCAGGCCCCGGATCGTCAGCGCCTGACCGGGCGGCAGTTCGCCATGCATGATCTGCTGGCGCAGCGTCCGGTAGACGCGGTCATGCGAGGCGAGGCCGGGGTCGAGCGGGCGGGGGGCGATCATGACGCCATGTGATCACGGGTCCCGGATGCGGTCAACGGGCGTCGAACCGGTATCGGTGCAGGCCCGCCCCCTCGCGCTTCAACCAGCGGCGGTGCCGCTGATAGTCCGGCATCAGCCGCGCGACGGCCGCCCAGAAGGCAGGCGAATGGTTCATCTCTACCAGATGCGCCACCTCATGGGCGGCGACGTAATCGAGAACCTCGGGCGGGGCGAGGATCAGCCGCCAGGAATACATGAGCGCCCCGTCCGCCGCGCAAGACCCCCAGCGCGAGCGCGTGTCGCGCAGTGTGATCGGGCCGGGTGTGCGGCCAAGAAGGGCGGCATAGCGCGCCGACGCCTCCACCAGACGCGCCCGGGCGCGGAACTTCAGCCAGGCGGCGGTGCGCGCGGCGACCTTTGCCGGGTCGCGCGGCAACAGGAGTTCGCCCCCCTCGAGACGCGGCGCGCGCACATCGGCGGGCGCGAGCACCACCGGCTGCCCCTCGACCGGCAGGACCGTTCCGAACCTCACCTCGACAGCGCTGCCGACGCGGGCGCGCGCCTTGACGATCCAGTCCGCCTGCCCGGCGGCAAAGGCCAGGGCGTCGCCTTCGCGCGCCCGCGCAGGCAGCGAAAGGGTGACCTGCCCGTCCAGCCCCGAGACGCGCAGCGAAAAGCGCCGCGCCCGCGCTGAGCGCCGCAGAACCAGGGTAACGCCCGGATGGCCGGGAAGATCGTGGTGGCTCATATCTGCTCTTTCCTCGCCGCCATTCTCGCCGGTCCCGGGCGGCTGGGAAAGCCCCGAATTCGGGTCGGCCGCGCCGCCGGTGCAAAGCGTTTGACAGCCCCCGGCACTTGTGACATTTGGCTGCGACTCTGAGATAGACGCGCACGGAAGGAGATTTCCATGCCAAAGGACGAATGGGGCACCAAACGCCTCTGCCCGCATTGCACCAGCCGCTTCTACGACCTGAAGCGCGACCCGATGACCTGCCCGGAATGCGGCCACAGCTTCACCGCTGAAAGCCTTGTCATGACCCGTGGCCGGACGATGATCGCCGAGAAGGCCGTGGTGAAGGAGCGCGATATCGACCTCGACGATCTGGCGGACGATACCGATCTGGACGAGACCGGCAGCGATACCGATCTCGACGACGATCTTCTGGACGACGACGAGGATGACAATGTCTCGCTCGACGATATCGCCGATGTCGGCGGCGGCGAAGACGACGCCTGATCGGCCGCACAGGGATAATCCCATCGAACGCCGCCCCGGAACGCCCGGGGCGGCGTTGGTGTTTTCGGGGGCGGGCAGGGGGTGCACTGCAGCCGCAGAAACTCCGCCGTGACCCTCGTTTTCCTCTTGCACCCGCCCGCCCGACTGCCTATAGCACAGCCCACGCGGGCCGGACGGCCCGGACCTCCGGTGGGGCCATAGCTCAGTTGGGAGAGCGCTTGAATGGCATTCAAGAGGTCAGGGGTTCGACTCCCCTTGGCTCCACCAATTTTACCAAAATCAATGGAATAGCCTGTGGTCGGTCCCGCAAGGGACTTTGTCTTTTGAGATAGCCACTGAAAACCTGGCCGGAAAGCGCCATGAATGCCACATGCAGTCAGGCGTCCCGCCCTACATGAACCCCAGTTCCAGCCGGGCTTCGTCGGACATCATGTCCATGCCCCATTGCGGCTCGAAGGTCATGCTCACATCGACGTCGCGCACGCCGTCGACGGCCTCGACCGCGTTCTGCACCCAGCCGGGCATCTCGCCTGCGACCGGGCAGCCGGGGGCGGTGAGGGTCATCACGATGCCGACCGCGTTCTCGGGCGAAATCTCGATCGTGTAGACAAGGCCCAGATCGTAGATGTTCACCGGGATTTCCGGGTCGTAGACCGTGCGGCAGGCGTCCACGACATTGTCGTAGAGCGGATGGTCGGTCGAGGAGGGTTTGATCAGCGGCGTGCCTTCGATCGGTTCGGTCGGTTCAACGGTCATCTCATTCCCCGGATATCCCGAGTGAATATATAGGGATTGTGGCGCCGAGGTCCAGAGCGCTGTCGGTCATGACGTCGGGCGGGCGCGTCAGCCCCGCCGCCGTTGGTAGCGCGTGGCGGTCAGCCGGGCAGAGACGGCGCAGCTTTTGACATCGACGAAGCCTGCCGCGCGAAAGACCTCGCGCACGCGGGCGTCCGATGGATCGGCGCCCTTGCCCTTGGGATAGAGGCACCAGACGGGCGGCGCGGACGGGGCTCCGGCGGCGGCGACTGCCGCCTGGAGGTCCGTCTCGGACGCGAGCTCCGCGATCAGGAAGGCAGCGCCTTCGGCCCCCCGGCTCTCCGCCCCTGCAAGCGCCGCCCTGACGGCCTCGTCGGTGAGGGGCGTCAGCGCAAAGGCCGGTGCCCCGGCGCCAATCCCGAACTTTTCGGCCAGCGATGGCGGTCCCTTGAGGATCGCCTTGCGCCAGCTTTCGGCCGCCTTCGCCCCGAGGTCGAGTTCCAGCCAGCCGCCCGCCGCCAGCAGCCGCAGCACGTCGCCCTCGACCTCTGCCCGCGTGACCCCGGCCCGCGGGATGCGGGCGCGGATGTCGCCGCGCAGGACGATCTCTTCGCTCTCCAGAAACGCCTTGCCCTCGGCGGCCTCGCCCTTCCAGCGGATGATGCAGGTCGCTTCCCGTCCCATCTCTCCTCCCGTCCGCCTCTCGGTGCAGGCTAACCCGGTTCGCGGACACGTGGAACCGCCATCCCGCGCCTTGCGGGGCAGGGGCTTCTGGCCTATAGGGGCGACGAGCCGGGCGCCCTTCAACCGTGTGCCCCATCCCGAGGTCTCGAAGGGAGCCGCCATGTCGCGCCGGAAGAAAGTCTACGAAGGCAAGGCCAAGATCCTGTACGAAGGCCCCGAACCCGGTACGTTCGTGCAATATTTCAAGGACGACGCCACCGCTTTCAACGCCCAGAAGAAGGCGACGATCGAGGGCAAGGGCGTCTTGAACAACCGGCTTTCCGAATTCTTCATGACCGGGCTGACGAACATCGGCATCCCCAATCATTTCATCCGCCGCCTCAACATGCGCGAGCAGCTGATCCGCCAGGTCGAGATCATTCCGCTGGAAGTGATCGTGCGCAATTTCGCCGCAGGCTCCATCGCGAAGAGGCTGGGGATGGAAGAGGGCACGCCGCTGCCCCGCCCGATCGTCGAATACAGCTACAAGAACGACGCGCTCGGCGATCCGATGGTCAGCGAGGAATATATCGTCGCCTTCGGCTGGGCCACGCAGCAGGACCTCGACGACATCATCTCGCTGGCGCTGCGCGTCAACGATTTCCTGTCGGGCGTCTTCTATGGCGCGGGCATCAAGCTTGTAGATTTCAAGATCGAGATCGGCCGCATCTGGGACGGCGATTTCATGCGCCTGATCGTGGCGGACGAGATCAGCCCCGACAGCTGCCGCCTGTGGGACATCAAGACCGGCCAGAAGCTCGACAAGGATGTCTTCCGCCGCGATCTGGGCAGCCTGACCGATGCCTATTCCGAGGTCGCCCGCCGCCTCGGTGTCCTGCCCACCCAGTCCACACCGATGACGAAACCCACGCTGATCAACTAAGAGGCCCAAGCAGATGAAAGCCCGTGTCCATGTCATGCTGAAGGACGGCGTCCTCGACCCCCAGGGCGAGGCGGTGCGCCATGCGCTCGGCACGCTCGGCTTCCAGGGTGTGAACGGCGTGCGGCAGGGCAAGGTGATCGAGCTGGACCTAATGGCGACCGACAGGGCCGCCGCCGAGGCCGAGGTGAAGGCGATGTGCGAGAAGCTCCTCGCCAACACGGTGATCGAGAAATACTCGGTCGAAATCGCCTGACGCTCCCCGCGCCGGAGGTGATCCCCGGCCGGTCCGGAGCAACGGCTGCCGCCGTTCCCGACAGCGCCTGTCGTTTCCGCTCTTGCCTTCGCGCTCATTCCCGCGCCCTCTCTGATCAACGGACGGGAGGAACAAATGCGCGCGGCGGTCTTGCGGGAGTTCAACCGGGATCTCGACCTTTGCGATGTCCCGATGCCGGACTGTCCGGCCGACGGGGTGATCCTGAAGGTACTGGCCTGTGGCATCTGCCGGTCGGACTGGCACAGCTGGACCGGGACCGACCCCGACGTCCATCCGCCGCATATCCCCGGCCATGAATATTGCGGCATCGTCGAGGCGGCAGGCCCGCTTGTCCGGGGCTGGCGGCCGGGCGACCGGGTGATCGCGCCCTTCATCCTCGCTTGCGGAACCTGTCCGGCCTGTGCCGCGGGCAACCAGACGACCTGCCCCACGCAGGCGGTGCCCGGCTTCACCCGTCCGGGCGCCTTCGCCGAATATCTGGCCGTGCCGCATGCGGATGCGAACCTCACCCGCCTGCCCGAAGGAATGGATCCGGCGCTTGCCGCCGCGCTTGGCTGTCGGGTGACGACGGCCTGGCATGCGCTGACCGGGCGCGCAGCGGTCCGGCCCGGCGAATGGGTGGCGATCTTCGGCGGGGGCGGGGTCGGCCTTTCGGCGATGCTTCTGGCCCGGGCCATCGGTGCGCGGACGATCATCGTGGATGTGGTCGCGGAAAAGCTCGCCCATGCGAAATCCCTCGGCGCCGATGCGGTGGTCAACGCAGGCACTGACGATGCGCCTGCTGCCATTCGGGCGCTCACGGGCGGCGGCGCCCATGTGGCGATCGAGGCGCTCGGGATCGAGGAGACGACATCGAGCGCGCTGCGCTCGCTCGGCAAGCTCGGTCGCATGGTTCAGATCGGCATGCCTGCGGGTCGCCATGCCAACATGACGCTGCCCTGGGACGCGGTCTATTCCGGTCAGCTTGCGATCTACGGCACGCGCGGCATGCCCGCCTGGCGCTACCCGAGCCTTCTCTCCCTGATCGCGGCGGGCCGTGTCGACCTCTCTCCGCTCATCGCGCGCCGCGTGACCCTCTCCGATGCCTCGGTCGAGCTTGCCGCCTTCAATGGGCCGACCCCGCCGGGCGTGGCCGTGATCACCGATTTCCGGGCCTGACAGACGCGCCCCCGTCTTCCGTTTGAAAATATCCCGGGGGGTTGGGGGCAGGGCCCCCATTCGCTCTGGCACTCGAAATGCCCTTGGGGTATGGGGCGGCCAACAGACCCATGCCCCGAGGAGATCCAGATGAAAGCCGCGATCATCACCTTCCCCGGATCGAACTGCGACCGCGACCTGGCGGTGGCCTTCGAACAGGCGGGGGCGAAGGTCACGCGGGTCTGGCACAAGGACCGGGATCTGCCCGAAGGCACAGATATCGTGGGGGTGCCGGGCGGCTTTTCCTACGGCGACTATCTGCGCTGCGGCGCCATCGCCGCCCAGTCGCCGATCATGCAGGCTGTTCATCGCCATGTCGAAAAGGGCGGCTATGCGCTCGGAATCTGCAATGGCTTCCAGATCCTGACCGAGACCGGCCTTCTGCCGGGCGCGCTGATGCGCAATGCGGGCCTCAAGTTCGTCTGCAAGACCGTAGCCCTGAAGGTCGTGACCTCTGACAGCGATTTCACGCGCGGCTGGAACGCCGGTGACGTTGCGAGCATTCCGGTCGCCCATCACGACGGAAATTACACGATCGACGCAGACGGCCTTGCCCGCCTGCGGGACGAGGACCGTATCGCCTTCACCTATACAGAGGATGTGAATGGCGCGATGGCCGATATCGCGGGCGTGCTTTCGGTCAACCGCCGGGTGCTCGGCATGATGCCCCATCCCGAACGTGCGGCCGACGCGACCTTGGGCGGCACCGACGGATCGGTGCTTTTCCGCTCGCTTTCCGGTGCGCTCGCCCTCGCCTGACCCCTGCGGCTTGCCGGGGCGCGAGGCGCGGCCTAGATTGATCCAATGGCGCGCGACGACGATACTGGCCCAACCTCGGCTCGGCCGAACGAGCCTCCGCAGCCCCGGGGCCGCAGGTCGCTGTGGGCCTTGCGGGTCGTACTGGTCGCCTTCATCGCTGCCGCCATCGCTTCGATCTGGGCCACCAATGCCCTTCTTACCGATCGCCTGACCGAAACGACGCGCACGCGGGCGGAGGTCCGGCAGGCGCTTTATTCCGGGCAGCTGATGTCGGAGCTGCAGCGCACCGCGATCGTGCCCCGCCTTCTGGGGCGCGACCCCGAACTCAGCCGCGCGCTGGCGGACAAGGCCTATTCGCTCACCTCGCAGCGATTGATGTCGGTCCAGCGCGAGATCGATGCCTCGACCATCCTGCTGCTCGATCAGGGCGGGAGGGTCGTCGGCGCCACCGACCGCAACCGGCTGGGCCAGAGCCTGGGCAAGAACCAGGCCTTCATCCTGGCGCAACGCCAGAGCGGGACGGTCTTCACCATTCATGAGCTTGATACGGGGCGTTTCGAGTTTTCCTTCTCGCGCGCGGTCTATGCCGATGCGAAGCGTGTCGGCGTCATCCTCGTGAGCGCCGATCTTTCGCGCTTCGAGAAGGCCTGGGCGGGCGACGTCGAGGCGGTGGCGGTGCTCGACACCACGAACCGGATCATCCTTGCCACCGAGCCGCGCTGGCGGGGGCTGGCGATCGACGATGCGCTTGCCGTGCGCTCGGCGCCTTCGGCGGTTCAGCGCGCCCTGCGCGTTACCGCCGACTGGGCGAACGACCCGCCCGATGCCTATGTGCGTGGCGTGGGGGTGATGCGGTCGGAACTGCGCATTCCCTTCCAGGGCTGGCGGCTCGTCAGCTTCACCACCTACGATTCGATCCGCGACCAGGTGAATGCCGTTCTGGCGCTGGAAATCATGGGATTCGCGCTGGTTCTGGCACTGGCCTTCTATCTCGTCTCGCGTCGTGCCCAGGTGCAAAGCGCGCTGTTCCGGCGGGAGTCGGCGGAACTTCGCCTGCTGAACCACCGGCTTCAGCAGGAGATCGCCGAGCGGGAGAAAGCCCAGAAGGAGCTGGCGGTGGCCGAGCAGACGCTGGCGCAATCCTCCAAACTCGCGGCTCTGGGCGAGATGTCGGCCTCGGTCAGCCACGAACTGAACCAGCCGCTTGCGGCGATGAAGACCTACCTCGCCGGGGCGCGGCTTCTTCTGCAGCGCAAGCGCCCGGAAGAGGCGCTGTCTTCCTTCCAGCGGATCGACGATCTGATCGAGCGGATGGGGGCGATAACCCGGCAACTGAAGAGCTATGCGAGGAAGGGCGGAGAGGCGTTTGAGCCAATAGATGTTCGCTCTTGTGTCTCGGGCGCGCTGTCGATGATGGAACCGACGCTGCGGACGCGCTCGGTCAAGATCACCCGCGCCATGCCGCGTCTGCCGGTGACGGTGATGGCCGACCGGATCCGGCTGGAACAGGTGATCATCAACCTTCTGAGGAACGCGCTTGATGCGACCAAGGATGTGGCGCAGCCTCAGATCGACCTCTTGCTGACGTCAGGCGAGACGGCGGTCCTGACCGTGCGCGACAACGGCACCGGCATCGTCGATCTCGATAACCTGTTCGAGCCCTTCTACACGACCAAGAAGCCCGGCGACGGTATCGGCCTGGGGCTTGCCATTTCGTCCGGCATCGTGAACGACCTTGGCGGACGGCTGACGGCGCGCAATGCGCCCAAGGATGCGAATGGAGGGGGCGGCGCCGTGTTCGAGGTGCAGCTTCCGATCCTGAACCAGAAGACCAGAGCGGCGGAGTGAATGATGGCCCGTGCGATGAAAGTGGCGATTGTCGATGACGAGCAGGACATGCGCCAGTCGATCAGCCAGTGGCTGGCGCTGTCGGGGTTCGACACCGAAACCTTCCCGAGCGCGGAGGATGCGCTGAAATCCATCGGCGCCGATTATCCCGGTGTCGTTGTGTCTGACATCAAGATGCCCGGCATGGACGGAATGGCGTTTCTGAAAAAGCTGATGAGCGTCGACAGCGCGCTGCCGGTGATCATGATCACCGGCCACGGCGATGTGCCGATGGCGGTCGAGGCGATGCGGGTAGGGGCGTTCGATTTCCTCGAAAAGCCCTTCAACCCCGACCGGATGACCGAACTGGCCAAGAAGGCCAGCCAGAACCGCCGCATGGCGCTCGACAACCGCGCGCTGCGCCGGGAACTGTCGGACGGCGCGACGATCATCAAGAAACTGATCGGCGCCTCCCCGGCGATGGAGCGGTTGCGCGAGGACATTCTCGATCTCGGCCAGGCGGACGGCCATGTGCTGATCGACGGCGAGACCGGCACCGGCAAGACGCTGGTGGCGCATGCGCTGCATGCCGTCGGGCCGCGGGCGGGCCGCAAGTTCGTTGTTGTCAGCTGCGCGGCCTACGCCGAGGAGATGCTGGCGCAGCGCCTCTTCGGGCCGATGATTGACGGCGGCACGCTGCCGCTGGTCGAGGAGGCGCGCGGCGGCACGCTGGTTCTGGAAGATATCGAGGCGCTGAGCCAGGCGCTTCAGGCGCGGCTTCTGACCTTCATCAACGAACAGGGCACACCGGCGGAAACCCGTATCGTCGCCATCTGCAACGATCACGAACAGGGCAGGGCGGCCGAGGAAGCGCTGCGCCCCGACCTCTATTTCCGCCTGTCCGCGCTCAAGATCGTCCTGCCGCCCCTGCGGGCCCGCGGCGAGGACATCCTCACCCTCTTCACCCGCATGACCGAACAGTTCGCCGAGGAATATGGCTGCGACGCGCCGCAGGTGACCGCGCAGGAAGCGGCCCAGCTTCTGCAGGCGCCCTGGCCGGGCAATGTGCGCCAGCTGATCAACGTGGCCGAGCGCGCCGTCCTGCAGAACCGCCGCGGCTCGGGCTCCATCGCCTCGCTTCTGATGAGCGACAATGAAGAGGCGGCAGCGACGGTGACGACCGAGGGCAAGCCCCTGAAGGAATATGTCGAAAGCTTCGAGAAGATGCTGATCGACAATACGATGCGCCGCCACAAGGGGTCGATCGCGGCGGTGATGGACGAACTGTGCCTGCCGCGCCGGACGCTGAACGAGAAAATGGCCAAGTACGGGCTGCAAAGGCAGGATTATCTCTGATCCGCCGCAAGCCGGGTCCGGCCGCTCGGCGCGGGCTTCTGGCGGCCATGGTGCCAAAAAGCCCATTGTCATTGCTGCCCCAAGACCGTTAATGTCGGTTTCGTGACGGGTCGCGCTCATCAGGCGCGCCGTCCGGGAGTTTCGCCGCCGTGCGACCCAGGCCCATTTCCGGTCGGGAAACGTATGTGCGGCAGAAGGGCCGGAAGGCCCAAGGCATTGTCCGGGCTCCGGTCCGGGTAGAAGAACAGGGGGGTCTTGACCCTCCGGGAAATGAGAACCGCGATGCAACGCGCGCTGATCGGGCAGGATCTTGGGGGACGGCTGAACGCCGCCCCGGGCCTGTCCGCGCGCGCCATCGCCTTAGCAAAAACCGCCGATCGCCGTCCGGCCCCGCCTGGGGTGGGGCGGCCGTTGGCGTCTGGATCATACAATGGCAACGAAAATGCTCATCGATGCCACCCACGCGGAAGAGACCCGCGTCGTGGTGGTGGACGGCAACAAGGTCGAAGAATTTGATTTTGAGACCGTAAACAAGCGGCAACTGGCCGGAAACATCTATCTGGCGAAAGTCACACGGGTCGAACCTTCGCTGCAGGCGGCCTTCGTGGATTACGGCGGAAACCGCCATGGCTTCCTCGCCTTCTCGGAAATCCATCCCGACTATTATCAGATCCCGGTCGCCGACCGGCAGGCACTCCTCGCCGAGGAAAAGGCCTATGCCGAGGCGATGGAGGCAGAGGAACACGGCCGCTCGCGCCGCCGCCAGCGGGGCGGGGCCAAGGCGCAGACTGCGGATGCGGGCGACCAGAAACGGTCGAGCGACGATATTCCCGGCATGACGGTGATCGACCTCGGCGAGGATGAGGGCGACACCGACACCCACGCCCCGGACGAGGCCGCCGAGGCGCAGAACACTACCGAGCCCGCGAACGGCAACGGCGAGGAGCCCTATGTCGCGGCCGATCACGCCGCCGACAGCGACCCCGAGATTGAATCGGTCGCTGAAGAAGACGTGGCCGAGGAAATCCGCCAGCCGCGCAAACCGCGCCCCCGCCGCTACAAGATCCAGGAAGTGATCAAGGTCCGCCAGATCATGCTGGTGCAGGTCGTGAAGGAAGAGCGCGGCAACAAGGGTGCGGCGCTGACCACATACCTGAGCCTTGCGGGTCGCTATTGCGTCCTGATGCCCAACACCGCGCGCGGCGGCGGTATCAGCCGCAAGATCACCAACGCGGCCGACCGCAAGAAGCTGAAGGACATCGCGGGCGATCTTGAGGTGCCCGATGGCGCCGGTCTCATCATCCGCACCGCCGGGTCCCAGCGGACCAAGGCCGAGATCAAGCGCGACTATGAATATCTCATGCGCCTTTGGGAGCAGGTCCGCGAGCTGACGCTGAAGTCGATCGCGCCCGCGCCGATCTACGAGGAGGGCGACCTCATCAAGCGGACCATCCGCGACCTATACAACAAGGACATCGAAGAGGTCCTGGTCGAGGGTGACAAGGGCTATCGCGCGGCCAAGGACTTCATGAAGATGATCATGCCGTCCCACGCCAAGAACGTGAAGCTTTACACCGAACAGATGCCGCTTTTCGCGCGCTATCAGGTGGAAAGCTACCTCGGCGGCATGTTCAACCCGGTCGTGCAGCTGAAATCGGGCGGCTATATCGTGATCGGCGTCACCGAGGCGCTGGTTGCCATCGACGTGAACTCAGGGAGAGCCACCAAGGAAGGCTCGATCGAGGAAACCGCGCTCAAGACCAACCTTGAGGCCGCCGAGGAGATCGCCCGCCAGCTGCGCCTGCGCGACCTCGCCGGCCTCATCGTCATCGACTTCATCGACATGGAGGAGCGCAAGAACAACGCCTCCGTCGAGAAGCGGCTGAAGGAGAAGCTGAAGACTGACCGCGCCCGCATCCAGGTGGGCCGCATCTCGGGCTTCGGACTTCTCGAAATGTCGCGCCAGCGCCTGCGGCCGGGAATGCTTGAATCGACGACGCAGCCGTGTGCCCATTGCCATGGGACGGGGATCATCCGGTCGGACGATTCGCTCGCGCTCTCGATCCTGCGCCAGATCGAGGAGGAAGGCACCCGCAAGCGCTCGCGCGAGGTTCTGGTCAAGGCGCCGGTTGCGGTCGCAAACTATCTGATGAACCAGAAGCGCGAGCATATCGCCCAGATCGAGATCCGCTATGGTCTGTCGGTCCGGATCGAGGCGGATCCGACGCTGGTCAGCCCCGACTTCAGTCTCGACAAGTTCAAGACCGCGACGCGGGTCGTGCCGGAAAACCTGTCGCAGGTCGTGTCGGTGAACACGACGGTCATGGACGAGCCGGAAGAGGAACCGGAGGTCGAAGAGGACGAAGATGAGGCCGTCGAGGCCGAGGCGTCGGGCGAGAGCCGGGGCGAGACACGCGGCGAGGCCCGGGCCGAAGCGCGCAGCGGCGACGGCGAGGGCGACCCCGGGCGCAAGAAGAAGCGCCGCCGGCGCCGTCGGCGTCGGGGTGGCCGCGATGGCGAGGCCGGGGCGCAGGGCGCCGAGGCGGGCGCCAGCGGCGACGATGCCGACGAGAGCGCTGGCGAGGAGGCTGACGGCAACGACGAGCAGTCTGCCGAGGCGGCGGAGGCCGCGCCTGCCAAGCCGAAACGGAGCCGCGGCCGTGGCGGACGCTCGCGCAAGGCCGAACAGCCTGCCGAAGCGGAGGTGGAGACGGTCGGGGCCGATGTGGCCGGTCCTGCAGAGCCGGTCATGACCGAGGCTGTGGCTGCGGCGGAGGCTACGACCGAAAAACCGAAGGCGCGCCGGACCCGGGCGAAGAAGGCCGACGTGGCGGTTGAGGCCGTTCCCGAGGTTCCGGCCGAGGCGGTTGCGGCACCTGCGGCAGAAGCTCCGGCACCGAAGGCCAAGCCGACGCGCTCGCGCGCCAGGAAGGCGGTCGTGGCCGAAGCGGCGCCTGCGGTTGAAATGGCCGTTGCAGCCCCCGCGCCGGTCCCGGAACCAAAGGTGGCGCTTGCAACGGCTGGGCTTCAGCCCGATCCGGTCGCGGCAGAAGCCGCTGCCGACAGTGGCGAGCCGAAGCAGAAGAAACGCGGCTGGTGGTCGCTCGGTCGCTGACGCGCCGTCAAACGAAACAGCAAAACCCCGGCGCCCTGCGCCGGGGTTTTGCTATTTGGTCTCAGCCTTCGGAAGACCAGGGGCCGCGTTCGATCAGATAGGTCTTCACGCCCGCGCGGTCGGTCGCCTCGACCAGCCGGTGACCGGCGGTCATGCAGAAATGCGGCACATCCACCCAGGAGGCCGGATCGGTCGCGACCAGCCGCAGCACCTCGCCCGCCGCCATCGACCTGAGGCGCTTTTGCGCCTTGAGGACGGGCAGCGGGCACAGAAGCCCGGTCGCATCGATCATGGCATCAGGGGTCATGCCCGCCCGTTAGGCGGCCTGCGGCGAAAAGTCCACGGGCTTGTGATCCGTTGCAAGCGAAAGGCGGCGTGACGGCGGGCGCGGGCTCGGCTATGGCAGGATCATGTTTGACACATCGATCATGGATGCGGGCTTCGGCCTCGGGGCGCTGATTGCACTGGCGGCGGGGATCCTTTCGTTCCTCAGCCCCTGCGTCCTGCCGGTCGTGCCGCCCTATCTCGCCTATATGGGCGGGATCAGCATGGGCGACCTGACCGGGGCGTCGGGGCGCAGGCGCTCGGTCGTGCTGCCTGCGCTTTTCTTCGTGCTCGGCCTGTCCACGGTCTTCCTTCTCATGGGGGCCGCTGCATCGGCCTTCGGCCGCGCCTTCCTGCAGTATCAGCCGATCCTCACCAAGGCGTCCGGCGTGGTGGTCATCCTCCTTGGCCTGCATTTCCTGCATGTGATCCGCATCCCCTTCCTCGACCGCGAGGCGCGGCTTGATGCGGGCGACCGGGGCGGGTCAGCCTTTGGCGCCTATGTGCTGGGTCTCGCCTTTGCCTTCGGCTGGACGCCCTGCATCGGTCCTCAGCTCAGTGCCATCCTGTCGCTCGCCGCCTCCGAGGCTTCGGTGGGGCGCGGTGCGACGCTGCTTGCCATCTATGCGATGGGTCTTGGCCTGCCGTTCCTTCTGGCCGCGCTCTTCATCGGCCGGGCGATGGATGCGATGGCGCGGCTGAAACGCCACATGGGGCTCATCGAAAGGGCGATGGGCGTGCTTCTGATCCTCGTCGGCCTCGCGCTTCTGACCGGCTCCCTCTCGCGCTTCTCCTACTGGCTGCTCGAGACCTTTCCTGGCCTCGCCACACTCGGCTGACGCCAGGCCTTCGGCCCTTGACTTCGCGGGCGCGCTCGCCGATAAGCCCCCGGTCCGGGCAAGTCATCCGACTCGCCCGGCCATTTCTTTGCAATGACGCTTTCGAGAGAGGGCGCGCTGTCCGAGGCGGCGACAAGCCGACAAACGCCGGAAACGGGGCCAAAGGGCGCGGAAACCGATGAAGGAAAGACCCATGTTCGCGGTCCTCAAGACGGGC
Source organism: Paracoccaceae bacterium (assembly GCA_041397305.1). Classification (GTDB taxonomy): domain Bacteria; phylum Pseudomonadota; class Alphaproteobacteria; order Rhodobacterales; family Rhodobacteraceae; genus TMP-24. The sequence goes on from JAWKWX010000009.1 coordinate 46,974, forward strand.
GGCAAGCAATACAAGGTTCAGGCGGGCGATGTGCTGCGCGTCGAACTGATTGCCGCAAACGCTGGCGACAAAGTCCAGTTCAACGAAATTCTGATGATCGGCGGCGACGCCCCCGTTCTCGGCTCGCCCCTCGTGAAGGGGGCCGCGGTCCAGGCCGAAGTCATCGACAATATCAAGGCCGACAAGGTCATCACCTACCACAAGCGCCGCCGGAAACATTCCTCGCAGCGGACCCGTGGCCACCGTCAGAAGCTGACGCTGGTGCGCGTGACCGAGATCCTCGCCAAGGGCGCGGACAAGTCGGATGTCGCCGTCGCGACCGGCACTGCGATCGCCCGCCGCGCCGCGCATAACAACGCCCCCGTCGCCACCGAGGCCCCCAAGGCCAAGCGCGCGACGAAAAAAGCCGACGCGTAAGAGGAGACTGACCCATGGCACACAAGAAAGCAGGCGGTTCCTCCCGTAACGGCCGCGATTCCGCGGGCCGTCGCCTCGGCGTGAAGCTCTACGGCGGCCAGTCGGCCATCCCGGGCAATATCATCGTGCGTCAGCGCGGCACCACCTGGTTCCCGGGCGAAGGCGTCGGCATGGGCCGTGACCACACGATCTTTGCCACGACCGAAGGCCAGGTGACCTTCAAGAAGGGCCTCAAGGGCCGCACCTTTATCTCGGTTCTCCCCAAGGCGGAGGCGGCCGAGTAAGCCGACAAACCGAAAAGAACCAAAGGTTCAAAGGGGGATCGGCACAACAGCCGGTCCCCCTTCCAGCTTCCACGGACGGGGTCCCGGCGCGAGTGAAGCGAGAGGGACCGACATGACCAGGCACATTTCCCTGCAGACCCGTATCACCGGCATCGAGTCGATGCGCGCCGCCCGTGGGTGCAGCTGGGTCTGTGCTTTCCCGCTCGAGCTTCGTCACCAATCCGCCTTCGAGGGAGAGATTGTTCGGGAACGCATGGCAATGCGTCCAGCGGCGGACACCCGCCACCTCTGGTCGGGCCTCTGGCGCGCGATCGCCGGGAGGGTCGGGCGACCGTCCTTGGCGCTTGCCCCCCAAGCGCAAGACTTTATTGAGCTTTCGGGCGCAGGCTGTCCGCCTGCCTCCAGAACGGTAGGGGCCGGACCGGCAGCGGACAGAGGGCATCTGTCATGCTCCTGACGAAATCCGTGACCAGACTGCACGACGCCCTTGCGCCCGCGCCCCGTGGCGCCCACCTTTATTCCACCGGGTCAATTCAGGCCCGGGAGGATCACGGTTTTCGGAGGAGTGAAGACGTGAGACCTGAGACGATTGCCCTGCAACCCGTTATCGAAGCAGAGCGTTTTGATCTTCGCCCGATCCGGGCCTCCGACGCGGGCCTCATCGCCCTTTATACGTCGGACAGGAGGCTCGCCGAAGGCACAAGGGCCATTCCCCACCCGCTGCCGCCCGGCGCCGCAGACGCTTTTGTCGCGCGCGCGCTGTCGGACAAGCGCGACGAGGATATCTGGGTGATGGATGGCTCGGCCCACGGCCAGGCCGAGGTGCTGGGCCTTGTCAGCCTGATGCGGATGGACCGCGACCAGTCCGAGATCGGCTTCTGGGTGGCGCCGGGCCTGTGGAACACCGGCTATGCCTCCGAGGCGGTCGGTGCCATGGTCGGCGCCAACCCCCATGCCTCGCGCGCATTGTTCGCCGAGGTCTTCCAGGACAATCCGGGGTCCGCCCGGGTCCTGGTGAATGCGGGCTTCGATTATCTCGGCGATGCCGAGGCCTGGTCGGTGGCGCGCAATACCAAGGTCCCGACCTGGACCTACATGAAGAAGATGGGATGAGGTGACAGATGCGCCGCCCCCTTCTTCAGACGGGGCGGCTTCTCCTCCGCCCCCTTCAGGCCTCGGACGAGGCTGCCCTTGTCGCAGGCCTCAATGACTGGGAGGTGGTGCGCTGGCTTGCCGTCGTGCCCTTTCCCTACGGCCCGGCTGACTTCCGCGCCTTCCTGCCGAAGGCCGAACCGGGCGACACCTGGGCCATCGAGGATGGCGACGGGTTCATCGGCATGATCGGCAACGGCGGCGAGCTTGGCTATTGGCTCGCGCGCCGCGCCTGGGGGCGGGGCTATGCTTCCGAGGCTGCCCGCGCCGTTGTTGCGGACCATTTTGCCGATCCCGAGGCGCCCGAGATCCATTCGGCCTATTACGAGGGCAATCAGCGCTCGGCCAATGTGCTGACGAAACTCGGCTTCCGCACCACAGGCTACGAGCTGAAGCGCACCGTTGCCCGGCCGGACGAGGAAACGTTGTCGTGCCGCATGATCCTGACGCGGGCAGCTTGGGAGGCGAAAGGCCCTCTGCCCTGACCCTTTCCTATTCATCTTGGCGCAAATACCTCGGAGGGGTCCGGGGAGGCAGAGCCTCCCCGGCGGATCGCCGCCGGAGGCGGCGAAATTCCTCCGCCCTTGATCCCCGGCCCCGAAGCCTCTATCGCCTGACCGACCCTGTCCGAAAGCCGTGACCCATGAAATTCCTCGATCTCGCCAAAGTCTATATCCGCTCCGGTTCGGGCGGAAACGGCTGCGTCAGCTTCCGGCGCGAGAAGTTCGTCGAATTCGGGGGCCCTGACGGCGGCGACGGCGGAAAGGGCGGCTCGGTCTGGGCCGAGGCGGTCGACGGGCTGAACACGCTGATCGACTTCCGCTACCAGCAGCATTTCTTCGCCCAGAACGGGCGGGGTGGCATGGGCCGCCAGATGACCGGGGCGGATGGCGACGACATCGTGCTGAAAGTGCCGGTCGGCACCGAGATCATCGACGAGGACGAGGAAACCCTGATCGCCGACCTGACGAAAGTGGGCGAGCGGGTCTGCCTCGCCAAGGGCGGCAACGGCGGCTGGGGCAACCTGCGCTTCAAGTCGGCCACCAACCGCGCGCCCGCGAACGCAAACCCCGGACAGGCGGGGATCGAGCGCACGATCTGGCTGCGCCTGAAGCTCATCGCCGACGCGGGCCTTCTTGGCCTGCCGAATGCGGGCAAATCCACCTTCCTCGCCGCCGTCTCGAACGCGCGGCCGAAGATCGCGGACTATCCGTTCACCACGCTTCATCCCAACCTCGGCGTCGTCGGTATCGACGGCCGCGAATTCGTCATGGCCGACATTCCCGGCCTGATCGAGGGCGCAAGCGAGGGCAGGGGCCTTGGCGACCTCTTTCTTGGCCATGTCGAACGCTGTTCGGTGCTTCTGCATCTAGTTGACGGCACTTCGGCGACCATCGCCAGGGACTACAAGACCATCCTCACCGAGCTTGAGGCCTATTCGTCCGATCTCGTCGCCAGGCCGCGGATCACCGCGCTGAACAAGATCGACGCGCTGGATGCCAGGACGCTCGCCTCGCGCAGGCGCTCGCTGGAAAAGGCCTCGGGCGGCGCGGTCATGCTCATGTCGGGCGCCACGAAGAAGGGGGTGACAGAGGTCCTGCGCGCCCTGCAGTCCGAAATCGCGCGCAACCGGCGCAGCGATGCGGCCGAGGAAACCACATCGTGGCAACCCTGACGCCCGACATCACCAAGGCGCGCCGGCTGGTCGTCAAGATCGGCTCGGCGCTGCTCGTCGATCGCGCCAAGGGACTGAAACGCGACTGGCTTTCGGCGCTGGCCCTCGACGTGGTCGAGGCCAAGTTGCGCGGCGCCGATGTGATCCTCGTCTCCTCCGGCTCGATCGCGCTTGGCCGTGGCGTCCTTGGCTGGCCCGCCGGCGTGCTCGCGCTTGAACAGGCCCAGGCCGCCGCCGCGGTGGGCCAGATCAGGCTTGCACGTGCCTATGAGGAAGTGCTCGCCCCGCATGGCATCACCACCGCCCAGGTTCTGGTGACGCTGGAGGATACCGCCGACCGCCGCCGCTACCTGAATTCCCGCGCGACGATGGAGACGCTGCTTGCGGCCGGTGTCGTGCCGATCGTCAACGAGAACGACACGGTGGCGACCGACGAAATCCGTTTCGGCGACAACGACCGGCTTGCCGCCCAGATTGCGGTGACAGTGGGGGCCGACCAGCTGGTGCTTCTATCCGATGTCGACGGGTTCTATTCGGCCAACCCGAAGGAAGACCCCGACGCCGAGCGCTTCGACCTGGTCGAGAAGATCACGCCGAGGATCGAGGCGATGGCGGGCGATCCGGTCTCGGGCCTCTCGAAGGGCGGCATGAAGACCAAGCTTATGGCCGCGAAGACCGCCGTTCAGGGCGGCTGCGCGATGGCGATCATGGAAGGGTCGGTCCTCAGGCCCCTCAAGGCGCTGGCGGCCGGGGCGAACCGAACCTGGTTCTTGCCCGATGGCGATCCCCAGGCCGCGCGCAAGCGCTGGATCGCGGCGATGAAGCCCAAGGGCGAGATCACGGTCGATGCGGGCGCCGTCGCGGCGCTCGAACAGGGCAAGTCGCTTCTGCCTGCCGGTGTCCGCGCGGTCGCGGGCAGCTTCGGGCGGGGCGAGCCGGTGGCGATCCTCGGACCCTCGGGCGAAACGCTGGGCAAGGGCCTCATCCGCTACACGGCGGCCGAGGCCAGGGCGATCGCCGGGCACAAGTCGGCCGAGATCGCCACGATCCTTGGCTATCAGGGCCGTGCGGCCCTTGTGCATCGCGACGATCTGGTGATGGATTTCTGAAGGCGACGGGGGGGGGTTTCACACCCCCGGACCCCCGTGGGATATTTGGGAACGAAAGATGCAGGCAGACCAGGACAAGATGGATGTCGCGGCGCTGATGGCCGACATGGGCGCGCGCGCGAAGGCGGCGGCGCAAGAGCTGGCCTGTGCTTCGTCCGAACGGAAGTACGCGGCCCTGGTGTCGGCGGCAGAGGCGGTCTGGGTGCGCCGACAGGAGATTCTTGACGGCAATTACATCGACCTTGCCCATGCCAGCGAAAAGGGCCTTTCACCCGCGATGATCGATCGGCTGACGCTTGACGAGAGCCGCATTCGCGGCATCGTCGACGGGCTAAAGGCGGTGGCGGCACAGAAGGATCCGGTAGGCGAGGTGATCGCCGAATGGAACCGGCCGAACGGGCTGAACATCAAACGGGTGCGTACGCCTCTGGGCGTCGTGGGCGTGATCTTCGAAAGCCGCCCCAACGTGACGGCCGACGCGGGCGCGCTTTGCCTGCAGGCGGGCAATGCGGTGATCCTGCGGGGGGGCTCCGAAAGCTTCCATTCCTGCGAAGCGATCCATGAGTGCATGGTCCAGGGCCTGAAGGATGCGGGCCTTTCGCCGGACGCGATCCAGCTTGTCCCCACCCGCGACCGCGCGGCGGTGGGTGAGATGCTCAGGATGGTGAACCATATCGACGTGATCGTGCCGCGCGGCGGCAAGGGGCTGGTGGGCCTTGTCCAGGCCGAGGCCCGGGTGCCGGTCTTCGCCCATCTCGAGGGCATCTGCCATGTCTATGCCGACCGCGACGCCGACCCTGAAAAGGCGCGCCGCGTGGTCCTGAACGCCAAGACCCGCCGCACCGGCGTCTGCGGGGCGGCGGAATGCCTGCTGATCGACTGGCAGTTCTATACCAGACACGGGGCGGTGCTGATCGAGGATCTGCTGGCGGCGGGCGTCGAGGTGCGGACCGAGGGCGAGCTCCTGAAAGTGCCGGGCACCGTCAGGGCGGCGCCGGACGATTTCGGCCGCGAGTTCCTCGACAGGATCATCGCTGCGAAGCTCGTCGACGGGGTGGACGAGGCGATCGCCCATATCCGCCGCTACGGTTCCTCGCACACCGAAGCGATCCTGACCGAGAACGATGCAACCGCCGCGCGCTTCTTCGAACGGCTCGACAGTGCCATCCTGATGCGCAACGCCTCGACACAGTTCGCCGACGGCGGCGAGTTCGGCATGGGCGCCGAGATCGGCATCGCCACCGGCAAGATGCATGCGCGGGGGCCGGTCGGGGCCGAGCAGCTGACGAGCTTCAAGTATCTGGTGACGGGCGACGGAACGGTCCGGCCCTGAGGTCAGAACGAAATGACGATCTGGCCCGTGCCGGTCTCGGCGCTGAGCCGACGGCCGAGGCGCTGCGCCTCGCTGCCAAGCAGCGCGACCTGGACGAGGGCCGGGGACGGGAACGGGGCGTCTCCCGGCCCCGTCGTGCCAAAGCTGCTCCAGATCGGATCGTCCTGCCGGATCGTGTCGGACCGGCCGGTAAGACGCCAGCATGTCCCCGCTGCGACCGTTGCCGTGCCGCCGCGCGGCATGGCGCTTTCCAGACAGAGGATCGCCAGAAGCGCCAGCTTTGCCAGACCGCGCTCGGTGCCTTCGGGCGCGACGGTCCAGTCGATCGCAAGGCGGCCGGTGCGGTGCTGGGAGTCGATGGCGGCCTGAAGGTCGGCGCGCGCGATCCGCTGGCCCGCAAGCGCCTGGCCGAAGGCGATGCGAAAGACACGGATGCGGTCGTTCGCGGCCGCCACGCTTTCGGAGATGAGCGCCAGTTCCGGCCCCGCCGCAATGCCGGACATGGCCAGAAGCTCCAGCCCGTTCGCGATGGCTCCGAGGGGGCTGACGAGATCGTGGCAGATCCGCGAGGCGACGAGTGACGCGATATCCGGCTTGGCGTCGTCTGGGACTGGTACTAAGTGCATCAGGAACCTTCGGAACGGAGTGACAGGTGAACGAGTTTCTGGAACCCGGAATGATCGTCGCACATCCGGGGGAACCGGATTGGGGCCTTGGCCAGGTGCAGAGCCGCATCGGGCTGAAGATCACCGTGAATTTCGAACATCGCGGCAAGGTGGTGATTGACGGCAATCATGTGGTGCTCAGGCTCATTTCGGGGCGGTCTGAACCGCAGGAATGAAGCTGAATGGTTAATGCAGCTTTAACGCGAGTCAACCGCGAGCATGTTGCCGAATCCCGTGCCCGCCCGTAAAACCGCGACCGCGACAGAAAAGACCCGAGGCTGAAGACAGGGTGCCGATGACGGCCGAGACATCGCAATATCAGGTGCGGCTGGCCCGCGACGAAGCCGACCTTCTGTCGGCGCAGCGGCTGCGTTACCGGGTCTTCGTCGAGGAACTGGGCGGCGACGGGCCGCATGTGGATCATCGTGGCCGGTTCGAACGCGACGAATTCGACGAAGTCAACGATCATCTGGTGCTTGTGGATGTGACCCGCGGCACGGGCACGCTCGATCATGTGGTCGGTGCCTACCGGCTTCTGCGCGGCAGCCGGGCCGAGGCGTTCGGCCGGTTCTACTGCGACGGGGAATATGATCTGGCGCCGCTCAGACGGTCCGGGCGGCAGCTTCTGGAGCTTGGCCGGTCCTGTGTCGATGCCGGGCACAGAGGCGGGGCGGGCATGTTCCTTCTGTGGAACGCGCTTGCCGACTATGTGCTCGACAACGGGATCGAGATCATGTTCGGCGTCGCCTCTTTCCACGGCACCGATGTTGCTGCCCTGCGCCGGCCGCTGAGCTGGCTTCACCATCACCACCTGGCGCCGCCGGAATTGCGCGTGCGCTCGCGACGGCATGAAAACATGGATCTGATGCCCGCGGCGGAGATCGACCGGCGGCAGGCGATGGTCGGGATGCCGGCCTTGATGAAAGCCTATCTCCGGCTTGGCGGGTTCGTGGGCGACGGGGCCTTTGTCGACCATGTCTTCAACACGACCGATGTCTGCCTTCTGATGGACACCCAGGCGATGAGCGCGCGCCACCGCGAGTTCTACACCCGCAAGCACGAGGCCAAGGTGTGACGACATGGCGCCCCGAGGAGGAGCCCGCACTCGCCGCGCTGACAGTGGCGGGGTGGGGCAGGGCGTTGTTGCGCGGCGCCCTTCTCGGCCTTCTGACGGCGTTCGGGCTGGTCCTCATGATGGTCGTGCGCCTTGTCGAGCGACCAGTTTGCGGCGCGGCCCGGCCGGTGACGCCCTTCATCACCCAGGCTGTGTGCCGCCTGGCCATGCTCATCCTCGGAACGGGCTATGGCTATCACGGACAGCCGATGCTGCATCGCGGCGCGATCGTCGCCAATCATTCCTCCTGGCTCGACATCTTCGCGCTGAACGCCTGCCAGCGGGTCTATTTCGTCTCGAAGGCCGAGGTGTCGCGCTGGCCGTTCATCGGCTGGCTGGCGCGCGCGACCGGAACCCTGTTCATCGAGCGCGATCCGCGCCGGGCGCGGACCCAGCAGGCCGAGTTCGAGGCGCGGCTCAGGGCCGGGCATCGGCTGCTTTTCTTTCCAGAGGGAACGTCGACCGACGGGATGCGAGTACTGCCGTTCAAGTCGACCCTGTTTCAGGCCTTCTACAGCCATGGGCTGGAACATGTGATGCAGATCCAGCCGGTGACGGTCGCCTATCATGCGCCCGATGGTGCCGACAAACGGTTCTATGGCTGGTGGGGAGAGATGGATTTTGCGCCGCATCTCCTGCATACGCTGGCCGCGGCGCGGCAGGGGCGCGTCGAGGTGATCTTTCATCCGCCGGTCAGTGTCGATGCCTTCGCCTCGCGCAAGGCCCTGGCCAAGCATTGCGAAATCGCGGTCCGCACCGGGCTGGCGGCCGCGCTTGGCGCTGCGATCGATCCGACCGATCGATGAGCGGCAGCCTAGTGCAGGAACGCCATCCAGATCAGGACGCCCCAGATCGGCAGCGCCATGATCATGACCGGCAGTAGCCACCAGCCGGAGGGAAGCCCATCACCACCCGCCTGCGCCAGGTCCCTGTCGTCGAGGCCCTGCTGACGCTCCTGGTCCAGCCAATAGTCCAGCGGATCGTTGCCACCGCCGCTTTCTCTTGCCGTTGGTCCCGTTGCTGCCGTACGTCCCATGGCCATGCCCCTGTTGCCCTGGGGAAAGGCTAGGCACCAACAGGTTGAGAAAGGGTTGCTCCCGCGCGTTACCGCGGCGCGGCCGGGCGATCTGCCAGGGCGTGGGCGATGAGCGCGGGAACCGACGGATGGGTGCCCATAGGGTCGAGCAACGCGCCCGCGAACCCCGCCCGCGCGAGCGCGGCGGGGATATCTTCCTGCACATGGCCCCAGCGCGCCACGAAGAGGGGCAGGCAGAGCGCGCGGGTCCCAAGACCGCGCGCGGCCTCTTCGATATGGGGCGCCTCTTCGACGAAGCCTGTCCGGACCGAGGCAAAACCCCCGATCGTCGCGGCGATGGCCCGTGTCGCCTCGGCGGAGGCGCGGCTTCGGCCGGAGCCGTGTGCGGCGAGGACGAGGGTCGTTTCTTCGGCCTTCCAGCCGCTGGCCGCTGCCGCTGCCCGGGAAATATCGGCGGCAAGCGGTGCGACGGCGGGCAGAAGACCAAAGGCGGGCATGAGTGTCGGGGCGGCATGGCCCGCCGCGGTCAGCCGCCGCGGCAGTTCGGTTCGTGTGAACCAGCCATCGGCCATGAAGAACGGAAAGACGAGCGGGTCGCGAAGGCCTTCGAGGGCCCGCTCCAATGCGTCCGGCGCCGCGAGCGTCGCGCCCGCGATCCGCCAGCCGGGCAGGCGCGCGCCGACGGAGGCCGCGAGGGCGGCGATCTCTGCCTCCGGTGGTGCGGGGTCGGACGGCTGGCCATGGGCGATGATGAGGGCGGATTGCATCATGCGCCGAACATAGGGCCGTTCATGCAAAAAACCAGCCGCCGGAGGCATCCGGCGGCTGGCCCGTTCAGGAAATCCGTCCGACTACTTCTGAAGCTCGGTCCAGATCGCGGTGATATAGTCTTGGGCCTTGCCGGTGCAGGTCTTAAGGAACACGCCCTTGTCGGCAAGCTCCGGCGGCACGACGATTTCCGGCGCATCCTTCATGTCAGCGGGCATGAAGGGTTCCGAACCGGTGATGCCATTGGCGTAGCGCGCAAATGACGAGATCAGCGCAGCATTCTCGGGAACTGCGATGAAGTTGAGGAACTTGTAGGCTTCCTCGACATTCTGGGCGTCCTTCAGCAACATCACCTGGTCCATCCACAGGATGAAACCTTCCTTTGGATAGCCGTATTTCACGTCGGGATTTTGCAGACGAGCGCGGAAGATCGCGCCGTTCCAGTAAATCGAGGCCATGACGTCGTTCGAAGCCATCTTCTCGGTCATGCCATAGTCCATCGACAGCCATTTGGGCTTGGCTTCCAGAAGCTTGTCGCGGACCTTCTTCATCAGTTCGCCATCTTCCGAACAGGGCTCGCCGCCCATGTACATGGTCGCAAGCGCCAAAACGTCACCCATCTCGGGCGTGACATTGACCTTGCCCACCAGTTCCGGCGGCGGGTCGAGGAAGATGGCCGAGGTGTTGACGTCGCCCGAATAGACGGTCTGGTTCACCGCCATGCCGGTCGAGCCCCACTACCACGGGATCGAATATTTGCGGCCGGGGTCATAGTCGACATTCAGCCATGCCGGCGCGATATTTGCATGGTTGGGGATCTTCGACAGGTCCAGTTCCTGCACCAGACCCTTCTCGATCCAGATCGGCACATGGGTTGCCGAGGGCACGACGAGGTCGAAGCCATGGCCGCCGGCCTCGACCTTGGCGAGCGCGGTTTCATTGGAATCGTAATCGGTCACTGTGACCTTGATGCCGGTCTCGGCCTCGAACTTGGACAGAAGCTCAGGGCTTGTGTAGTTGCCCCAGTTGAAGAGCTGTAACTGGCCTTCGGCGCACGCGAGGGAAGTAGAACCCAGCAGAAGGGCAAAGGCGGTGATGGTTGGTTTCATCTTCATTCTCCCTGTATGTCTTCTAGTGGTCTTGTCGTTTCGTCAGCAAGAAAAAGGCGGTCAGCAGAAGGACCGTCAAAAGCAGCAGCACGCTGGAAATGGCGTTGATCTCGGGCGTGAGCTGGCGACGAAGCTGCCCTAGCATGAAAGTTGGAAGGGTATCTTGTCCACCTGATTTGACGAATTCGGTGATGACAACATCGTCGAGCGAGATGACGAAGGCGAGCATGGCGCCCGCGATGATGCCGGGCGCGAGAAGCGGTAGCGTCACCCGACGGAACGTCTGCCAGGGCGAAGCGTAAAGGTCGGCGGCCGCCGTTTCCAGCGTCAAATCCATGCCTTCAAGTCGCGCGCGGATCGGCAGGTAGGCAAAAGGTATGCAGAAGGCGGAGTGGGCAACGATCAGATAGCCGAGCCCCTGGATGCCAGTATTGACCTTGATCCAAGCGAAGAAGATTAGAAGTGCCACTGCGGTCACGATCTCGGGCACCATTAGCGGCTGGTTGATCATCACATAGATGAAGGTCTGACCCTTGAAGGCCTTGCGTCTTGTGGTGCCGAGGGCCGCCATCGTCGCCGCCGCCGTCGAAATGAGCGCGGCCGAGGTGGCGATGACCAGTGAGCGCACCGTCGCCTCTTTGACCGCGGTATTGGCCCAGGCCTTGGCATACCAGTCGAGCGATAGGCCCTGCCAGACCGCGACAGAGCTGCCCTTGTTGAAGGAATATACAACAAGGATCACGATCGGCAAATAAAGGGCCAGAAAGACTGCGATCGCGGTTCCGGTGAAACCCGGCAGGCGGGCGACCGAGAAAGGGCGCTTAGTCATGGCGCACCTCCCGGTTGACGGCACGGACATAGAAGAGCAGCGCAGTTGCGACGATGACGAGAAGCACGACAGAAAGTGCGGCGCCAAGCGGCCAGTTCCGGCCCTGACCGAACTGCAGTTCGATGAAATTGCCGATCATCATGTTCTTGCCGCCGCCGAGGATGCGCGGTGTCACATAGGCGCCGAGAGAAGGGATGAAGACCAGGATCGAACCGGCAACGATGCCGGGTTTGACGATGGGCACGATCACCCGGGTCAGCGCCCGCCAGCGGCTGGCGTAGAGATCATAACAGGCCTCCAGGATCCGCATGTCGAACCGGTCGATCGCGGCGAAAAGCGGCAACACCATCAGGGGCAGGTAGACATAGGTCATGCCGATCAGTACGGCCGTATCTGTGTAGATAATCTGAAGGGGTGCATCGATCAGGCCCAACTTCTTGAGAAGCGTGTTCAGCACACCTTCGCTGCGGATGATTTCGTTGATCGCAAAAGTGCGGATTAAGAGGTTCGTCCAAAAGGGGATGGTGATCAGGAACAGCCAGAGCGCCCGGGCTTTGGGCGGCCGTGTCGCGATGAACCACGCGGTGGGAAAGCCGACCGAGAAGGTCAGGATCGTGGTCAGTATCGACAATTTGACCGAACGCCAGAAGATCGTCAGATGAGCGTCGGCAAGGCTGACCGTGTCGTCAAAAATGTCGCGGGTGAAAAGCGTTGCGACCCAGCCGTCGGTCGAGAAGGCCCATTCGACGTTGCCATACTGTCCTGCCTTGAGGAAGGAATAGACCAGCATGATGAAAAGGGGTCCGACGGCAGCGAACGACAGGATTACTAGGGACGGTGCGGAAAGGAGCCAGCCATTGCGGGCCGAGCGTGCGTCCTGCCGGTCTTCGAGCGTCGCCATCTCAGTCCCCCAGAACCTGGGCGGCGCCCGGCGCAAAGGTCAGGCCGACGGTGGCGCCGGGTGCCAGCCCGATGTCACCCGTGGCAGGACTTTGCATGCGTGCGACCACCTCCGTCCCGTCCGGGAGCGAAAGATAGCAATGTGTATCGGTGCCAAAATAGACCAGATCGCGAAGGGTCGCCGCCAGCGTGCCGTCGCCCGAAGGGCCGACGCGCACCTGCTCGGGCCGGATGGCGATGGTCACCGGGCCGGTTCGGCCGTTTGCGACCGTAGCATCGGTCGCGCCGCCGCTTTTCAGCGTGACCCGGCCGTCCGCCGCCTCGCCGGCTAGGAAATTGGTTTCGCCGATGAACCCCGCGACGAAGCGGTTCACGGGCCGCGTGTAGATTTCGCGGGGCGGACCGATCTGCTGGATCTTGCCCGCGCTCATCACCGCGACCCGATCTGACATGGTCAGCGCTTCTTCCTGGTCGTGAGTGACGAAGATGAAGGTGATGCCGGTTTCATGTTGCAGCCGCTTCAGTTCGATCTGCATTTCCTTGCGAAGCTTCAGGTCGAGCGCCGACAAGGGCTCGTCCAGGAGGAGGACGCGGGGCGCGGGGGCCAGGGCGCGGGCAAGCGCCACGCGCTGCTGCTGACCGCCCGACAGCTGGCTGGTCTTGCGCCCGGCCATCTCGTCGAGCTTCACCAGCGCCAGCATGCGCTCGGTCGTCTCGTTGACCTCGGCGCGCGGCTTGCCTTGCATCTGGAGCCCGAAGGCGACGTTCTGGGCGACGGTCAGATGCGGGAAGAGAGCATAGCTTTGAAAGACCGTATTTACCGGGCGCCTGTTGGGCGGCAGTTCGGTCACGTCCGCGCCGTCAAGCAGGATCTGGCCGCGCGTCGGGCTTTCGAAGCCGGCGATCATTCGCAGAAGCGTTGTCTTGCCACAGCCCGAGGGACCCAGCAGCGTGAAGAATTCCCCTTGCGCGACCGTGACGCTGACATCGTCCAGCGCCCGCACGGCTGTCTCGCCCTGCCCGAATACCTTGGAGATATTCCGGGCCTCTATCGCGTCGCTCGGCACTCTCGTCTCCCCGGCTTTTGATCAGATTTGAACAGATGGGGATTCGGCGCAATCGAAAAGTGGCCTCGGGCAAGATGTTAGTGTGCGCTCAAACGTAAGGGTGGGCGCCTTGCCATCCAGGGTTGTGCATCCTCCAATTCAGCGGCAAGCGAAATCAGCTGTTCGTCCGCGCCGAACGGCGCGGCGAGATGGATGCCGATCGGCAGGCCATCGGCGTTCCAATGAAGCGGCAGCGAGGCGGCTGGCTGGCCCGAGGCGTTGAAGACCGCGCAGAAGGGCGAATAGTCGAAGACCATGCCGGGGCCGGTGCGATAGTGTACGTAGTCCTCGGTCGTGTGGCCGAACCGGCCAACGAGGGCAGGGGGCTCGGCCAGTGTCGCCGACAGGAGGATGTCGTGAGGCTGGAAGAAGGCCGCCATCTCGCGGCCGAAGGCATGGATCTTGCCCACCGCCTCCAGATAGTCCGCCCCGGAAAGTGTTTCGGCATAGGCGATGGCACCCCGCGTGACGCCTTCGACCTCTGCCTCTTCGAGTGGTGTTCCGCGCGCCGCGACGGTCTTTTGCACCGAGAGCGCCGTGCCGCAGGCGACGATCCTGGTCCAGGCCCGCATCATGCCCTTCACGTCCGCCACGGGCCGCGCCGGTTCGACATGATGGCCGAGGCTTTCGAGAAGCCGGGCCGCCGCGAGCACTGCGGCGCGACAATCGGGGTGGATCGGTTCGTTGGTGAACGTGGTGTCGCAAAGCGCGATGCGCAGCCGTCGCGGCGGGCGGGCGATGGCGGCGGCATGGCTGCCCTGCAGCGGCGGTGCCCAATAAGGCGCGCCGAGGTCCGCCCCCTGGCAGGCGTCGAGAAACGTCGCGGTGTCGCGGACCGATCGGGTGAGGAATCCGTCGATCGCCATGCCGGCCCAGCCTTCGCCGACATAGGGTCCGTCGGGCAGGCGCGCGCGGGTGGGCTTGAAGCCCACGAGCCCGCAGGACGAGGCCGGGATGCGCACCGACCCGCCGCCGTCGGAGCCGTGCGCGGCGGGCACGATCCCGGCCGCAACCGCCGCCCCGGCGCCGCCGGACGAACCGCCCGAGGTGCGCGAAACATCCCAGGGGTTGCGGGTCGGCCCGCCATAGACCGCGGCCTCGGTCGCCGGTCCGATGCCGCCCTCCGGCGCGGTCGTGCGCCCGAAGGTGACGACACCGCTTGCCCGTATCCGCTGAAAGATCGCACTGTCGCGGGGATAGCGGGTGTTCATCAGCAGGCGGGAGCCGTTGTGGGACGGAAAATCCACCGCCTCGCAGCCGAGATCCTTGAGAAGGAACGGCACGCCGCGGAACGGCCCGTCCGGCAGGCCATCGCGGATCGCCTTGCGGGCCATGTCTTCCTGAATCAGGACGACCGCGTTCAGGCGGGGGTTCAGGCTTTCAACCTGCCTCAGCGCCAGGTCGAGCAGCTCTTCCGCGCTCGCCTCCCCGCGGGCGACCAGGGCAGCCATCCCGGTTGCATCCAGCGCGTCGTAATTCATGCCTGCCTCCCTGATGGATGGGGGCATGCTGCCTGTGTTGCACGGGTTTGAGAAGGAAAAAGGAAGCGCCGGTCTGGGCCATTGCAATGTGGTGCTGCAGAGCCCGGTCGGGACCGGTCATCCTCCGGTCCAGCCAACCCTGATGGCGCGGTCTCGGGACCTGTCGCCACCCGCCGGGTTGTGGCCGATCCGTGCCGCGCCGGGCCTTGCCGCGATGGAAGTCTGGACGTGCCCTTGCAGCCCCCGTCGCGCGCCACTAAGACTTGCGTAAGCAAAGGCCCATAAGACTAGACACCGGATTGAGCGTGAGGCGGCAGACCATGAAAGACCCGTACGATCTTTATATGAACACACTCGTGCCGATGGTGGTCGAACAGACGTCGCGCGGCGAACGGGCCTATGATATCTATTCGCGGCTCCTGAAGGAGCGGATCATCTTCCTGGCCGGTCCGGTCCATGACGGCATGTCGACGCTCATCTGCGCGCAGCTTCTGTTCCTCGAGGCCGAAAATCCCTCGAAGGAAATCGCCATGTACATCAACAGCCCCGGCGGCGTGGTGACCTCTGGCCTGTCGATCTACGACACGATGCAGTACATCAAGCCAAAGGTCTCGACGCTGGTGATCGGGCAGGCGGCCTCGATGGGGTCGCTGCTGCTGACGGCAGGGGAAAAGGGCATGCGCTTCGCGCTCCCCAACAGCCGCATCATGGTTCACCAGCCCTCGGGCGGCTATCAGGGGCAGGCGACGGACATCATGATCCACGCCCAGGAAACCCAGAAGCTGAAGGACCGGCTGAACCAGATTTATGTCAAGCACACCGGCAATCCGCTGAAGAAGGTCGAGGCGGCGCTGGAGCGCGACAATTTCATGTCGGCCGAGGATGCCAAGGAATGGGGCCTGATCGACGAAATCCTCGAGAGCCGCCCGAAGGTCGAGGACTGAGCGTAACGCCCGGCCACAAGAACGTGTGGCCGGGCAATTAGACGTTGTGATGACCCGGTTGCTGCCCTAATCTTGACGAAAAGGGTGGCTCTAAATGAGCGCTAATGGCCGGGGGCAGGCCGCAGAGGTGACGGATGGCGAACAATTCAGGCAGCGACAGCAAGAACACCCTTTACTGCTCGTTCTGCGGCAAGAGCCAGCATGAAGTCAGGAAGCTGATCGCGGGTCCGACGGTCTTCATCTGCGACGAATGCGTCGAACTTTGCATGGACATCATCCGGGAAGAAACGAAGACGACCGGCCTGAAATCGCACGACGGCGTGCCGACGCCGCGCGAGATCTGCAAGGTTCTGGACGATTACGTGATCGGCCAGCAACATGCCAAGCGCGTGCTGTCGGTCGCGGTCCACAACCATTACAAGCGCCTGAACCATGCGGCGAAATCCTCCGACATCGAGCTGGCGAAATCGAACATCCTGCTGATCGGCCCGACCGGCTGCGGCAAGACACTGCTGGCCCAGACGCTGGCGCGCATTCTCGACGTGCCCTTCACCATGGCCGACGCGACGACGCTGACCGAAGCGGGCTATGTCGGCGAGGATGTGGAAAACATCATCCTGAAGCTCTTGCAGGCATCGGAGTACAACGTCGAGCGCGCGCAGCGCGGCATCGTCTATATCGACGAGGTCGACAAGATTACCCGCAAGTCCGACAACCCCTCGATCACCCGGGACGTCTCTGGCGAGGGCGTGCAGCAGGCGCTTTTGAAGATCATGGAAGGCACCGTCGCCTCCGTGCCGCCGCAGGGCGGGCGCAAGCATCCGCAGCAGGAATTCCTGCAGGTGGACACGACGAACATCCTGTTCATCTGCGGCGGCGCCTTTGCGGGGCTTGAGAAGATCATCGCGCAGCGCGGCAAGGGCTCGGGCATCGGCTTCGGTGCCGATGTCAAGGATCCGGACGCGCGCGGTGTGGGCGAGCTCTTCAAGGAGCTGGAGCCCGAGGATCTTTTGAAATTCGGCCTGATCCCGGAATTCGTCGGCCGCCTGCCGGTGCTGGCGACGCTGGAAGACCTGGACGAGGATGCGCTGGTCACGATCCTGACCGAGCCGAAGAATGCGCTGGTGAAACAATATCAGCGGCTCTTTGACATCGAAGGGGTGAAGCTGACCTTCACGCCCGATGCGCTGACGGCAATCGCCAAGCGCGCGATCAAGCGCAAGACTGGCGCCCGTGGTCTGCGTTCGATCATGGAAGACATCCTCCTAGACACGATGTTCGAACTGCCGGGCATGGGATCCGTGCAGGAAGTCGTGGTCAATCAGGAAGCGGTCGAGACCGAAGGCGCGCGGCCTCTGCTGATCCACGCCGACGCCAAGAAAGAGGCGACGACAGGGCGCTGAAGGCCCCCGGGGCGGAAATCGAGGCCCGGGCAAAGCGCCCGGGCCTGTTCTTTTGCCCCGGCCTCAGCGGCTCCGGCCGATCTCTGAAAGATCGTAGGGCGTCGTCTGGTAAATCTCGTTCACCCAGTTGCCGTAGAGAAGATGCGCATGACTGCGCCAGCGGTTCAGCGGCTGCCGTGACGGATCGTCCTCGGGGTAATAGTTCATCGGCACATTGATCGGCGTCCCGTTCGAAACGTCACGGTCGTATTCTTCCTTCAGCGTGCCGCTGTCATATTCGAAATGGTTGAAGATATAGAGGGCGCGGTGGCCCGGATCCTCGACCAGGCAGGGCCCCACCTCGTCGGACCCGAGAAGCGTCCTGAGGCCGGATGCCGCGTCGATTTCCCCCTGCTTCATCTCGGTCCAGCGGCTGACCGGGATGACGAAATCGTCCGAGAAGCCGCGCAGGTAGGGCGAGGCGGGCTGCCGGTTCTGATGGCGGAAGCAGCCGAAGGCCTTGTGGTTCAGCATATGCTTCTTCACGCGGTGGAAATGGTAGATCATCGCCATGCCACCCCAGCAGACGCCGAAGGTCGAATGGACATGGCTCTGCGTCCAGTCCATCACCTGGCAGAGCTCATCCCAATAGGTCACCTCCTCGAACGGCAGATGTTCGATCGGCGCGCCGGTAATGATCAGACCGTCGAACTTTTCGCCCGAAGCCGCGACATCGGCGAAGGGCCGGTAGAAGGCCGCCATATGTTCGGCCGCGGTATTCTTGGTTTCATGCTCGGTCATGCGGATCAGCTGGAAGTCGATCTGCAAGGGCGTCGCGCCGATCAGCCGGGCGAACTGGTTCTCGGTCTGGATCTTCTTCGGCATCAGGTTCAGAAGCCCGATCCGCAAGGGGCGGATGTCCTGATGGCTCGCCCGGTCGGGCGACATGACCATCACGCCTTCCTTCGAGAGGACGTCGAACGCGGGCAGGCTTTCGGGCAGGGTGATCGGCATGAGACGCTCCTTCGCAGGTTGATCTATGCCGCCGGGCCGCGACGCTCAAGGGCGGTCGCGATCAGATCGGTGAAGCCTGCGGGGGTGGCAACGCGCGCCACCTCCTCGGCCGTGACGGTGACACCGCGCCGCGCCATGGCGCGGTAGCGCGGCTGGCGATGGTCAAGAAGGCGCGCATAGCCAAAACGCAGGAAGGCGTCCGGGTCGACCTCGGCCTCGGGCTTGCCCTCCGCCGCCAGATAATCCGCCCAGAGTCCTTTCAGGAAATCGGGCTGATAATAGATCGGCTTCGGCGCCCGGTCGAAGCGGCGGATCAGTTCGGCACGATGCGCCTCGCCGCCCTCGATCCAGACGAGGAGGAGGTTTTCCTCGAGAGTTTTCAACACCGGATCGGCCGGATCGTCGGGATCGGCCACCTCGCAGATCGACCCGCCGGAATCGCAGACGAAGTTCGGATAGCCGTAAAGCCCTTCGGCCCGTTCGATGAAGGTGGGCGTATCGAGAAGCGCCGCAACCTCGGCCACGCGATGCTGGTCCTGCCGGCGCAGATATTCGGCGAAGGGCACGCCACCCTTCGCGGGATCGCCCGGCTTGCCAAGATAGGTGGAGAGCGGCGCGAGGTTGTTGAAGGTGATGTTGGAAGTGATATGCACCGAATCCGACATCAGCAGCTCGCGCAGCAGCGGCACCTTCATCGCCTCGCGCTTGAAATTGTCGGCGATATGTTCGCCCATGTAACGGGTGCCGATCCGGTAATCGACGGAGTAGTGGAACCAGTCGCCCGCACCGCGCAGCAGGTTGGAGATATGGGTCTTGCCGAGCCCCGACATGCCAAAGAGAAGCACGCGCTTGCGGCTCGCGGCTCGCCATTCTTTCGCGGACTGATAGATCATTGCCGTCCCGTTTGCAGATCCCCAAATCCCCTTAGCCGGTCGGGCGGCAAGATTCACCCGGATTCTTGCAGGACCTGTCTGAAACGAAAAAGGCCCCGCGGATCGCAGGGCCTTTCCGAAACTGATGGTGCCAGATCAGAAGCTGAAGCCGACCCGCATGCCGAAACCGACCGCATGGTTGTCGGTGAAGTTCGCCGAGGGCGAGACCGGGCCGAGTTGCACCTGCGCGTCGCCGATATCGACATAGCGCACGCCGGCCGAGATTTTCATATTGTCCTGCGTGTAGGTCGCGCCAAGGCCGATGCTCTTGTAGCCGTCGGTCGGACCGAGGTTCGAGGCAATGCCGCCGTCCTGCTTTTCATAGCCGAGCGTGAGTGCCGCCGACCAATGTTCATTGAACTTGCGGCCGACGCCGATCGAATAGCTGATCGTGTCGTGGTCGTAGGAAACGAGTGACCCGCCGCCGGTCAGGGCGCCGTACTGCGTGGGCGAGATGTCGAAGTTGGACCAATCGACCCACCGGATCGAGCCGAACACCAGCGTGTCCTTGGCCACGCCCGACTGGAACTCGAGATTGACCGATTCCGGCGAGTTCACTTCGGTGACCGTGTTCAGCGGACCAAGCAGCGAGGCTTCGGACGTATCGATCTCGTGCTTGATCTTCGAATTGTAGGTCAGCGCGACCCGGAGCGCGATTTCCGGCTTTTCATAGGCGATCCCGACGAGATAGCCGAGTGCGCCATCTTTGGAGCCAGTCGCGGTATAGCCCGCGACAAACGGGATCGAGGCTTCCGCCGACATCGTCTCATAGCGCAGACCGCCGTAGACGCTGACGTTCGAGGGCATCGTGTATTGCAGCACGCCGGTGATCGCGGTGGTCTTCAGCGTCGCGGTCGAGCCGGTTGCATAGTAGGCCGTACCCGCCGGATAATCGACGTTGGCGCCAAAGGGCTGGTCGAAGATCAGCGCGCCGTCGAGAGTGTCGGAGAACTTGTATTTGATCGCGCCGCTGAACTGGGCGTAGCTGGCCGCCATATCGCCCGAGATCGCACTGTTCAGGCCCGGCGCCGGGATCGCGACCGCCTGGCCCGACACCGACGGGCTGACGCTGCCCAGGCTGAATTCGGCGTAATTGCCGTCCTCGAAAATCACGGCGACAGACTGGCCGGACCGGTCGATGCCACCGGCGAAGGCGCCGCCGGCGCCCATGGCGATGACGCTTGCCGTCAACAGAATACGTTCCATTTCACTCATCCCCATGAGTTATGTTCCTCTCGTACATGAGCGTAGGCACCGGTCCGCCTACCGGTCAACGAATGACGTTGCGTCGCGAAATCGTGATCGGGGCAGTGCGACATTCGCGCACTATGCGGGGCGGGTACGGCGATCGTCCGACAAGATGTTGAGCCAGTTCGCGGCAAAGATGATCGCACCGCCGACAAACACCCAAAGATCAAGGGGTTCGCCGTACCAGAGCATGCCGACGATGCCGATGAGCGGCAGGCGCAGGAAATCGAGCGGGGTTACAAGCGAGGCGGGCGCCAGAGACAACGCCTTGGTAAGGCTCAGATGCGCGCCAAGCCCGCCGACGCCGATGGCGAGGATCCAGGGCCAGAGCGGGGCGGCGGGCCAGGCCGGACCACCGCCAAGCGCGGCACCGATGAGACCGAAGAGCGTCTGGGTGACGGTGAGCCAGAAGAGGATCGCCAGAACGCTCGTCACCCGCGTCAGCTTCTTGGTGATGACGGCGGCACCGGCGAAGCCCACGGCACACAGTAGCGCCGCCGCGAGGCCGACGGACAGGCCCGCGCCCCCGAACGGCCGCGCGACGATCAGTATCCCCGCAAACCCGATTGCCGCCGCGACAAGGCGACGGGGTGGCAGCCGTTCGCCCAGAAAGAAGGGCGCGCTCAGTGCAACGAGGATCGGATAGGAAAATTCCAGCGCGAAGAGCTGCGCGAGCGGGATCAGCGTCAGCGCATAAAGCCACAGGTTCTGCCCGGCGAAATGGAAGAGGTTGCGCAGCACATGGGTCCGCAGATGCCGGGGCCGCAGCGCATCCGTCTGTTGCGTGGCGAGCGCGAGCGTCACCACCAACATGACGCCGACGATCGAGCGGTAGAACATGATCTCGAACGTATCGAGCCCGGTGCTGAGCGCCCGTCCGGCGATGGCGACAAGGCAGAAGCCGGTGATCGACCCGCCCATCCAGAGCGCGGCGGCGATGGGGCGATGGACCTGTGTCACGACGATGCTCCGGCAGTTCGCGGCGCCGACAGTCTGTCGCCAGAGCGCAATTGTCCATCCTGAAACCGCCCCCGCACGCGGTGATCGGTCGCAGGCGGTCGTTTGCGGTTCTGCGTGCGGGCGGGGCGGCTATGATGCGCCGCCGCCAGGAGGTTCGCATGAGATTCGTCGCCCCCACGCCCACGCCCAAGGGCTTCGCCCGCCGCACGCCGCCTGCCGTCTTTCCCCCGATCCTCGGGCTTCTCGGCCTTGCCGTCGCCTGGCGCCGCGCCGCCGGTCCGATCGAGGCCGCCGCGCCGCTTGCCGATCTGATCGCAGGCGGTTCAATCTTTGTTTTTGCTGTTATTCTAGTGGCTTATGGGGCGAAGATCACGCGCCGGATATCGGTGCTGGCCGATGACATGACGGTCCTGCCGGGGCGGCTTGGGCTGTCGGCGCTGTGCGGATCGCTCTATCTGACGGCCACGCTCACCGGTGCGTGGCATCCGTCCGTTGCGGTCGCAATTTTTTATCTCGGCTTGGCGATCCATGTGCTGATCATCGGCCTGATCCTGCGCCAGCTTCTGACCGCGCCCCCCGAGGCGCGGCGCTATTCCCCGGCGGGCCAGCTCTATTTCACCTCGCCGATCGTGGGGGCGCTGGCGGCCGCGAGCCTCGGGCTGCATCCTCTTGCGCAGCTTCTCTTCTACCTGTTCGCCGCCACCGGCCTGATGATCGGGGTCTGGGGGGTGCTTGACCTGGTGCGGCGACCGATGCCTGCGCCCCTGCGCCCGCTTCTGGCGCTGCATCTTGCGGCGGTCTCCGTCTCGGGCAGCACGGCGAAAATTCTCGGTCATGATCAGATCGCGTTTGGTGCGGCGATTCTTGCGGCGCTGGTCCTTGCGCTGTTGCTGCCGGCGTTGCGGGCCACGGTCCAAAGCGGCTTTTCCGCACTTTGGGCCGCCGTCACCTTCCCCTCTGCCGCGACAGCGAGCCTCTGGCTGCTCGTCGGCGCGGGATGGACAGTGCCGGGGCTCCTGCTGCTTGCTGCCGCGACCGGGATCAATCTCGCCATCGCCTACCGGATCGGGCGGCTCTGGCTGGGTGGCCAGCTTGCGGTGAAGACCAACGCCGCGATTGCCTGACCTCAGATCAGCGCCACCCAGGCACGGGCGATGGCAAGGCCTGCCGCATCTGCATCGGGCCCATGCTCGGCGGCGATGCGCGGGTAATCCGCCAGCCAGCCGGGCCTGATCCGCTCGACCGTCTCGGGGAAATCGGCGTTCCAATCTTCCACGACCTTGCGGCTGGCCTCGAAATGAAACTGCATGCCGTAACTCGCCCGGCCAATGCGGAAACACTGGTTCGCCGCCATGCGGTTGCGGGCGAGCCGGACCGCGCCCTCGGGCAGGGTGAACGTATCCCGGTGCCACTGGAAGATCGGAAAATCGCCCTTGATCACCGACAGGACCGGATCCTTGATCCCGTCCTTGGTCAGGCGGACCTGGTGCCATCCGAACTCCGGCGCGATGCCGAGCAGGCTGCGCCCGCCCCAGGCGCGGGCAAGAAGCTGGCTGCCCAGGCAGATCCCCAGGACCGCCTTGTCGGCCTGGCCCATGCGCCGCATCAGCCGCGCCAGATCGGGCAGGTAAGGATGGGTCTTGTCGGCCCTCGCGTTCTGTTCGCCCCCCAGCACCACGAGCGCATCGTGATAGCTGCCATCGGGCAACGCTTCGCCTGCCCAGGCGCGGTAGGTCTGTATCTCCGCATCTGCCTCGCGCAGGGCAATGCCTACCTGCCCGAGGTGGGACACTTCGGTATTCTCGATCACCGCAACGCGCATGTCCGCCTCTTCCTTCCCCGACGGCAGACAGAGCATGCGCCGCGCGGAAGGGCAAGGGCGGCACGGGCGCATTTGCCCTTGCGCTCGTCCCCGGGCCATGAAAGAGCGAAGCGCCAAACGAACGTGCCGATGGAGGATTCCCGTGCAGATTCGCGAGGCTCTCACCTTTGACGACGTACTTCTGGTGCCTGCGGCATCGAGCGTGCTGCCATCCGACGCGGATACGACGACTTTCGTCACCCGTTCGATCCGCATGAACATTCCGCTTCTGTCCTCGGCGATGGATACGGTAACCGAGGCGCGGATGGCGATCGCCATGGCGCAGGCGGGCGGGATCGGTGTCATCCACCGCAACCTCGATCCCGAGGCGCAGGCGCGCGAAGTGAGCCGGGTGAAGCGGTTTGAATCCGGCGTGGTCTATGCGCCGATCACACTGACGCCAAATCAGACGCTCGCCGACGCCAAGCTGCTGATGGAACGCTATAATATCACCGGCTTTCCGGTGGTGGACGAGGCGGGCCGCGTGGTGGGCATCGTCACCAACCGCGACATGCGCTTCGCCTCCGACGACCGGACGCCGGTCAAGGTGATGATGACGGCCGACAATCTTGCCGTGCTGAGGGAGCCGGTCGACCGCGATCAGGCGATCAGCCTGATGAAGGCGCGGCGGATCGAGAAGCTTCTGGTGACCGACGGGCAGGGCAAGCTGACCGGCCTTCTGACGCTGAAGGACACCGAGAAAAGCGTCCTGAACCCCCATGCCTGCAAGGACGATCTCGGGCGCCTGCGTGTGGCTGCCGCCTCGACCGTCGGCGACGCCGGTTTTGAACGCAGCCAGGCACTGATCGACGCAGGCGTGGACATGGTCGTCATCGACACCGCGCATGGCCATTCCGAGGGCGTGGCGAAGGCGGTGGAGCGGATCAAGAAACTGTCGAACGCGGTGCAGGTGGTGGCCGGCAACGTGGCCACCGCCGAAGCGACGCGCGCGCTGATTGGCGCGGGCGCGGATGCGGTGAAGGTGGGCATCGGCCCCGGCTCGATCTGCACCACCCGGATCGTCGCGGGCGTGGGCGTGCCGCAGCTGACCGCGATCATGGATGCGGCCGGGGCGGCGGGCGACATTCCGGTCATCGCCGACGGTGGCATCAAATATTCCGGCGATTTCGCCAAGGCGATCGCGGCGGGCGCCTCCTGCGCCATGGTGGGATCGGCCATCGCGGGCACCGACGAAAGCCCGGGCGAGGTGATCCTGTGGAACGGACGATCGTTCAAATCCTACCGCGGCATGGGCTCGCTCGGCGCGATGGCGCGCGGTTCGGCCGACCGCTATTTCCAGAAGGATGCGGCGTCCGACAAGCTGGTGCCCGAGGGGATCGAGGGGCAGGTGCCCTACAAGGGCTCGGCAAATGCGGTGATCCATCAGCTGGTCGGCGGCCTCAGGGCCGCCATGGGCTATACCGGCAACCGGACGGTGGCCGAGATGCGGGCAAATTGCGAATTCGTGCGGATCACCGGCGCGGGGCTGAAGGAAAGCCATGTCCACGACGTGCAGATCACCCGCGAAAGCCCGAACTATCGGGTGATGTGACGGCGGGAGTGGGCGCATGACCCCTGCCGCGCGCGTCCAGACGGCGATCGAACTCCTCGACCGGATCCTGGCGGGCGAACCGGCCGAACGCGCGCTGACGCTTTGGGCGCGCGCCTCGCGCTATGCCGGGTCGGGCGACCGGGCGGCAGTGCGCGACCTTGTCTATGATGCGCTTCGATGTCGGCGGAGTTTGGCGGCGAAGGCCGGGGGTGCCGAGACGACTGGCCGGGCACTGATGATCGCGCTGACCGACCCCGAAAAACGTGACGCCCTTTTTGCCGGGCTGCCCCACGGGCCCGCGCCGCTGACCGAGGCGGAAAGGGTCTCGCGCCCGGCGCCCTTGGCGGAATTTCCCGACCCGGTGCGCCTTGATTATCCAGACTGGCTCGATCGTCTCCTGCGCAACTCGCTCGGTGAGGCGTTCGAGCCGGTGCTGAGTGCGATGCAGCGGCGTGCCCCGGTCTTTCTGCGGGTCAATGTCGCGCGGACGACACCGGCCGAGGCCATGGCGATCCTGTCCCTCGACGGCATTGAAAGCTGCCCGGCGCCCGGCTGCGAAACGGCGCTGGAGGTAGCAGGAAAAGCCAACAGGATCAACGGGTCACGTGCCTATCTTCAAGGTCTTGTCGAACTTCAGGACCTGTCCTCGCAGGCGGCCGTCGCCGAACTGCCGCTCGGCAAGGGCATGAAGGTTCTCGACTATTGCGCGGGTGGCGGCGGCAAGGCGCTGGCGATGGCGGCGCGGACGGGCGGGCGGATCGATGCCCATGATGCGAACCCGGGCCGGATGCGCGACCTTCCCGCACGGGCAAAGCGCGCCGGGGTGGACATCAGGTTGATGGATAGCACTGCGCTGGGACCGGGCGCTTACGACCTCGTCCTCGTGGACGCGCCCTGTTCGGGGTCGGGCACCTGGCGGCGCACGCCGCAGTCGAAATGGCTTCTGACGCCCGAGCGGCTCGCCGAATTGACCGGCCTTCAGCAACAGATCTTGTCGGCGGCAACCCACCATCTTCGCCCGGGCGGTACACTCGCCTACATGACCTGTTCGCTTCTCAGCGCGGAAAATGAAGCGGTCATTGCTGCTTTCCTCGGCACGCAGCCCGCCTTTTCGCTCAAGCACGAACTCCGGTTCCTGCCGACCGGTGGCGGTGACGGGTTCTATCTTGCGGTTCTCTCGCGGACTTGACGCGAACTGGTCGCGAAAAGTACACAATCTCAGGTTGTCATTGCGCGAGTTAATTGCCGCTTAAGCATTTCGGGGTCGGAATGCCTTGGACGAATCTCATTCCCTGGGGGCGATGTGTCGGATCCTGCCCTGACTGAACATCCGGTGATCAGGACCGCCGGGACGCTCGCGCCGCATGGCCTTTACCTGGCGCTTGCGGCCGGGATGCTGGCGGCAGCGGGTCTTCTTCTGCCGGTCGGGCGGATCGAACCTGCGGTCTTCGCGCTTGCCGGCACGCTCGCGGCGCTTGCGGTCGTCGTGGTGCTGGTGACGCTGAAACGCAAGCGGGTGGACGGGCAGCTTTATCGCCATCTTGCGACGTTTGTGGCGCTCGATGCCGCGCCGAGCTTTACGACCGATGGCGAAGGACAGCTGCAATATCTGAACCGTGCCGCGCTCGACCGTTTCGGCCCGCGCGAGGGCGAGACGCTGGCCAGGGCGCTCTCGGAGATATTCGCCAATCCCGCCGCCGTTCTCTTCCGCCTGCAGAACCGCGCCGAAGGCCATGGCGCGGCGCGCGAGGATCTGGTGACGCGGCGCGGGCATGTGCGGCTTTCCGTCCACCGGATCGGTGCACGCGGCTTTCTCTGGCGGCTTGAGGACATGGCCGAACGCGCGACGGGCGGGCGGGGTGCGGAATCGATCAGCCTGCCGATGCTGACCGTCTCGAAGGCCGGGACGATCCTCTTCATGAACGAGGCGCTCCGGCGCATCACCGGCGAACGGGTCAAGACGCTCGACCGGATCTTCACCGACCTGCCGATCCGCCCGGGTGAGGAGAACGAGATTTCGGGCATCGACGGGCCGGTGAAGGCGCTCGTGGCCGAGGTCGAGGGGCAGGGCGGACGGCGCGAGATCTATTTTCTGCCGACCAAGGGCAACCCGACCGGCACCCATGATCCGACCGCCTTCGACCGGCTGCCGGTGGCGCTTCTTCGGTTGAGCGCGCGCGGCGAATTGCGCGAGGCCAACCGCGCCGCGCGCGCGCTCATCGGCGAGCAGGAACGGGGCACCGCGCTGTCGGACATTCTGGAGGGGCTCGGTAGGCCGGTTGCCGACTGGCTCCATGACGCGATGAGCGGCCGGGCCGAGAACCGGCCGGAGATGCTCAGGCTTCGCGGCGTGGCGGAAGATACCTACCTGCAGGTGATGCTCTCGCGCGTCTATGAGGAGGGCCGTACCGGACTGATGGCGATCCTGTCGGACGCGACGCAGCTGAAGACGCTTGAGGCGCAGTTCGTGCAAAGCCAGAAGATGCAGGCGATCGGCCAGCTTGCGGGCGGGGTGGCGCATGATTTCAACAATCTTCTGACCGCGATTTCGGGCCATTGCGACCTGCTGCTTCTGCGGCACGACAAGTCCGATCCGGACTATGCCGACCTCATCCAGATCAACCAGAACGCCAATCGCGCGGCTTCTCTCGTCGGTCAGCTGCTGGCCTTCTCGCGCAAGCAGACACTGAAACCGGCCATCATCGACCTGCGCGACACGATGTCCGATCTGACGCATCTTCTGAACCGGCTGGTGGGCGAAAGGGTGGAACTGATCCTGCAGCACGAGCCGGAGCTGTGCCCGATCCGGGCCGACCGGCGGCAGCTCGAACAGGTGATCATGAATCTCGTGGTCAATGCCCGCGACGCGATGCCGGACGGCGGGCGCATCCTGATCTCGACCGAGAATGTGCGGCTGGCCTCCGACCTCAGGCGCGACCGCGCCACGGTTCCGGCGGGCGATTATGTGATGGTCCGTGTCGCCGACCAGGGCACCGGCATCGCGGCCGACAAGATCGAGAAGATATTCGAGCCGTTCTTCACCACCAAGCGGCCGGGCGAGGGGACAGGCCTTGGCCTTTCGACCGCCTACGGAATCGTGAAGCAATCGGGCGGTTATATCTTCTGCGATTCGATCCCGGGCGAGGGTACGACATTCGCGCTTTTCTTCCCCGCCTATCAGCGCGGCGCGGAAGATGATGTGCCGGCCGAGCCGCCCGGGCGGACGGCTCCTGCCCGGCGGGCAGCGCCCGGAGGGCAGGGGGTCGTGCTTCTGGTGGAGGATGAGGCGCCGGTGCGCGCCTTCGCCGCACGGGCGCTGAAGATGCGCGGCTTCACGGTGATCGAGGCAGAGAATGCCGAAGAGGCGCTGAGACTGCTTGCCGATGCCTCGCTCGCTGTCGATGTCTTCGTCACCGATGTGATCATGCCCGGCCTCGACGGGCCGACCTGGGTCCGGCAGGCGCTGCAGGACCGGCCGAACACCCGCGTCGTCTTCGTTTCCGGCTATTCGGAGGAGGCGCTGACCGAGGATCGCGAAAAGATCGAGAATGCGATCTTCCTGCCAAAGCCCTTCTCGCTGTCCGAACTGACCGCGACGGTGCAGAGCCAGATGCAGTGACGGACGCGCCCGTCCGGTCAGGCGAGCGTTTCGTAGTAAACATAGTCCCGGGCAAGTCTGGCCCTGAGCCTCGCCAGGGTGGCGGGCGTCAGATCCATCGTACCCTTAGGCGAGACGTTCAGCCGCGGCAGGATCAGCTCGCACCCCAGCCGGTCTTCGAGGAACTGCACGAACCGGTCGATCTCCTCATAGCGGAAGACCCGGTCGACCGTCGCGCCGTCGCTGCGCAGCCCGAGGAACTGACCTTGCGAGCCCACATTCATCGGCCCGCCCGCGCGGTCGTCGAGATGGGACAGGATCGCTTCTTCGAAGCTCATGCCCGAGGTCGAGCGCGGCATGTCGCGGATATCGTCGCGCTGGCGATACCGCCACCAGCTGCCGAGCCAGTCGATCGGTTCGCGCATCAGCGCCACGGTGGTGAACCGCTCTCCCGAGGCCTGTTCCAGCATCGGGCCCATATGGGCGTGATAGGCGGGGGCGGTCAGATGCTTCAGCTCCGGCGGGCGACGGATCGCCACATGCGCCATCTGTTCGAGCGCGGTCCCGATCGAGGTCGAGCCTGTCTTGGGATTGGCAAGCAGAACCAGCCGTTCTTTCCAGAAAATCAGCATGAAACACCTCTGAGCCGGTCTCTAGCCGCCCGCCCCGTGACGTGGCAAGGCGTAAACCTGTTCTTAAGGAAGAGCGCGCAGACTATCGGAAGAATTTGATTGAAATGTTCTCTTTTTGATCTCATAAGGATGGGAACAAGAGGCGAACATCAGGCAACATTGCCGCCATGGGCGGGGTGTGAAATAAGGAACGGGACAATGGCAGCAGCGAACCTTTTCGACATGAACGACAAGCGCACGGCAGACAAGCAGAAGGCGCTCGACAGTGCGCTGGCCCAGATCGAACGGCAGTTCGGCAAGGGCTCGATCATGAAGCTCGGCACCAACAATCCGGTGCTGGAGATCGAAGCGACCTCGACCGGGTCGCTCGGCCTCGACATCGCGCTCGGGATCGGCGGCCTGCCGAAGGGCCGCGTGGTCGAGATCTACGGGCCGGAATCCTCGGGCAAGACGACGCTGACGCTGCATGTGGTGGCCGAAGAGCAGAAGAAGGGCGGGGTCTGCGCGTTCGTGGATGCCGAACATGCGCTGGACCCGCTTTATGCGAAGAAGCTGGGCGTCAATCTCGATGAACTTCTGATCAGCCAGCCCGACACCGGCGAACAGGCGCTGGAGATCGTGGATACGCTGGTGCGATCGGGCGCCGTCAGCCTGGTTGTCGTCGATTCGGTGGCGGCGCTGACGCCGAAGGCCGAACTGGAAGGCGATATGGGCGATGCCACGGTCGGGGCGCAGGCCCGTCTGATGAGCCAGGCGATGCGCAAGCTGACCGCCTCGATCAGCCGGTCGAACTGCATGGTCATCTTCATCAACCAGATCCGCATGAAGATCGGCGTGATGTTCGGCAATCCCGAAACCACGACCGGCGGCAATGCGCTGAAATTCTACGCCTCGGTCCGTCTCGACATCCGCCGCATCGGCGCGATCAAGGACCGCGAGGAAGTGGTCGGCAATACGACCCGCGTGAAGGTCGTGAAGAACAAGGTGGCGCCGCCCTTCAAGCAGGTCGAGTTCGACATCATGTATGGCGAGGGCATCTCCAAGACCGGGGAACTGGTCGATCTGGGGGTGAAGGCCGGGGTCGTGGAAAAATCCGGCGCCTGGTATTCCTATGGTGACGAGCGGATCGGCCAGGGCCGCGAGAATGCCAAGCAGTTCCTCAAGGACAATCCGGATGTGGCTTTCGCGATCGAGGACAAGATCCGTGCAGGCCACGGGCTGGATTTCGGCGCCTCGGCCGAAGAGGGCGACGATGTGATGGAGGCCTGAGCCGGCAGGTCAGATTACAGGAAACGGCCGGGATCGCCCCGGCCGTTTTGCATTCCGGCGGGCAGCTTGCATGCCGAGCGCGGTGCGGACCCTCGTGACGGCGGTCCGGCGCGGCGGCGGCGTCAGCTGCGCGCCTCTTCAACGATCTGGCGCATCGCCTCGAGCGGTGCAAAACCGCGCACCACCTGGTCGCCGATGATGAAGGTGGGCGTGCCGGAAATATCCATGCGCTGCGCCAGAAGATGGTTCGCCTCGATGATCGCCGTCACTTCGGGATCGTTCATCCGGGCAAGGATCGGCGCCGGGTCGAGGCCGAGCGAGGCGGCGAAAGCGGTCAGCGTTTCCTCGGTGACATCGCCGCGAAAGCTTTCGTAGAACCCGGCGTTTATCTTTTCGTAGGCGTCGGCGCCGAGAACCTGCAGCGCAGCGATGGCGAAGCGCGAGGCCAGCAGCGATTCCTCGCCGAGGATCGGGAATTCCTTCACCACATACCGGATATCACCGTCCGATCGCACAAGTTCGGCCACATCGGCATGCGCCTTGCGGCAATAGCCGCAGCGGTAGTCGAGAAATTCGACGACGGTCAGGCCGCCCTCGGGATTGCCGCCGACGAAGCTCGCGGGATCGGCGAAGATCTCTGCGGCATTGGCGGCGACGATCGCCTTGTCGCCCTGGGCCCGCGCCTCGGCCTGCCTGGCGTGCAGGGCATCGACGACGTCGGACAGGACCTCGGGATGGTCCAGCAGATAGGTTCTCACGGCCGCGCCGAACGCCTCCTTCTCTGCATCACTCATATTGGCCGGATCGAAGGCGAGCGCCGATGTGGCCAGAAGGCCCGCCGCCAGAGAGAGAGGAAGAAGAATGCGCATGCGGTGCCTTTCGTTCATTGTCTTGTCGCGGTGTCGGGCCGCGAAGGTTCTGTTGCGGGCCATTGACCGCAGCCGCGCCCGCTGAGAAGAGGGAGGACGCGAAGTTGCGGCAGGATAGGAAGGTTGGCGTGTCGGCTGCAAGGGCGGGAAGAACGTGTGTCGCGATTGTGAACCGGGCACGGGCATGGCTGGTGGTCGTGCTGGTGCTGCTATCTTGCCTGATGATGGCGCCCGCGCTCGCCCAGACGCTGAGTCCGCTGGCCGAGCTGGACCTCGACCGCTCGGTCCTGAAGGACGAGGGGCAGGGCCTCCGGATCGAACTGGCGCTCAGCCAGCCGGTGCCCTACCGCATCCTCTATCTCGACAATCCGCTCCGGCTTGTGATCGAGTTTCAGGATGTGAATTTCGAGGGCAGGGCGACCGCCGGCCTTGGCCGTTCGGACCGGGTGACGGAGATGCACTGGGGCCGGTTCCGGCCTGGCCGGTCGCGGCTGGTTGCCGTGACCGACATTCCGCTGGCGCTGGACCGGGCGGAGGAAGCGAGCGGGCCAGACGGTGCCAGCCGCATCCTCCTCCGCTTCCGCCCGACGACCTCGGGCGCCTATCGCGAGAAAGTTGCCGAAAGCGCCGCGGCGCTCCGCCCGGAGACCCCGCCCGAGACCCGGGCGCCGGACCCGATCACCCGCCAGCGCGGCGACCGGCCGCTGCGTGTCACGCTCGACCCCGGCCACGGCGGCATCGATCCGGGTGCCGAGGCGGGCAAGGAACGCGAGGCGCAGCTCGTTCTCGGTTTCGCGCTCGAACTGGCCGACGTGCTGCGCCGTGCCGGCATGGACGTCGACCTGACCCGGAGCGAGGACCTGTTCGTGCCGCTTGAACAGCGCATCTCCATCGCCCGTGCCGCGCGGTCGGATGTCTTTCTGTCTCTCCATGCCGATGCGCTTGAGGAGGGGACGGCGACCGGCGCGACGATCTACAAGCTTGATGCCAGGGCGTCGGAAGAAGCCGCCGCGCGTCTGGCAGAGCGCCATGACCGGGCCGACATCCTCGCCGGCCTTGATCTCAGCGGTCAGGATGACGAAGTGGCGGGTGTGCTGATGGACCTCGCCCGGCAGGAGACACGGCCACGCGCCGATCGGCTGGCCATGACGCTGACCGCCGCCTTGAAGGGCGCGGGGCTGAAGATGCATCGCCATCCGATCCAGAGCGCCGATTTCTCGGTGCTGAAATCGGCCGATATCCCCTCGCTTCTTCTCGAGATCGGCTTTCTCTCCTCCGCGAGGGATCGCGAGAGGATGTCCGATCCGGCCTGGCGCGCCGCAATGCAGCAGGCCATTGCCAAGGCCCTTGCCGACTGGGCCGTGGCGGACGCGGCCGAGGCGGCGCTGATCCGGCAATGACCGGCGGGTCGGCGCGCGGAACCGCCATGCCGCCGAACTTGTTTTGACCCTGCCTCGCGCAGGGTTTATAGCTCGCGCCGGTAAGGAGAGCGCTGGTGGTTCGTTTCATTCTGTCGGTTCTGGGGGCTCTGTTCAGTTGGGCCGTCACGGCGCTCGCGCTTGCGGCGATCGGGCTTGGCGCGGTTTTCTGGGTCTATAGCCATGATCTGCCCGACCATGAGGCGCTCGCGAACTATACGCCGCGCACCATCAGCCGGATCTATTCCGGTGAAGGCCGGCTCATGGACGAATTCGCGACAGAGCGGCGGATCTTCGCCCCGATCGAGGATATCCCCGATCTGGTGAAACAGGCCTTCATTTCGGCCGAGGACAAGAATTTCTACAGCCACGGCGGGTTCGACGCGCGCGGCATGGCGGGCGCGCTATACGAGGCGGTCATATCGGGGGGCAAGAACCTGCGTGGCGCCTCGACCATACCGCAGCAGGTGGCGAAGAATTTCCTTCTGTCCGGCGACCGCACGGTCGAACGCAAGATCAAGGAACTGATTCTGGCCACACGGCTTGTCGATGCGCTGCCGAAGGACAAGATCCTGGAACTCTATCTCAACGAGATCGACCTGGGCTTCCAGTCGTTCGGTGTCGCCTCCGCCGCGCAGACCTATTTCAACAAGACCCTGTCGGAACTTCGTCCCGAGGAAGCCGCCTATCTCGCCGCGCTGCCCAAGGCGCCCTATTCCTATCATCCGGTGAAGAACCGCGAGAAGGCGGTGGAACGGCGCAATTTCGTGCTGCGGGAGATGTTCCAGAACGGCTATCTCGACAAGGCGGCCTATGACGCAGCGGTGGCTGCACCGCTGAAGACGGTGCAGGGCGGCGATTATCCCTCCTTCAAGGGCAGCCTGCCGCCGCGCGACTATTTCACCGACGAGATTCGCCGCCAGCTGTCGAAGAGCTTCGGCGAGGAGGAATTCTTCGGCGGCGGCCTGACCATCCGCGCCACGGTGGAGCCGGTCATGCAGGCGGCAGCCGCAGCGGCGTTGCAGGAGGCTTTGGAGAAATACGACCGCGGCCAGGGTATCTGGCGCGGTACGAAACTGACATTGCCCGCAGAGGTGCTGGGCGACGAGGCGGCCTGGCGCAAGGCGCTTGCCGAGATCGTCGATGTGCCGCGCGACGTGCCGGGCTGGTTCCCCGCCGTGGTGCTGGAAGTCGGCGACAAGGGCGCGCGTGTCGGGATCGAGGGGATCGAGGAACAGGGCGACGGCCACTGGATTCCGGCCGAGGATGTGACCTGGGCGCGCAAGCGGCTGGCGGACGGGACGCTTGCCAGGAAGGCCAAGGTTCCTGGCGACCTGGTGGCGGTGGGCGATGTGGTGCTCGTGACCCAGTTGGCGAACGAGGACGGCACGCCCAAGCGCTGGTCGCTGCGCCAGGTGCCGGAGGTCGAGGGCGGCTTCATGGCGATGGATGTGAACACCGGCCGCGTGATCGCGATGCAGGGCGGGTTCTCCTATCAATCATCGGTCTTCAACCGGGCGACGCAGGCCCAGCGCCAGCCGGGGTCGAGCTTCAAGCCCTTCGTCTATGCCGCCGCGCTCGACAGCGGCTTCTCGCCCGCCACGATCATCGTCGACGCGCCGATCGAGGTGAACACGCCGCAGGGCCTGTGGCGGCCGAAGAACGCCTCGAACAAGTTTTACGGGCCGACGCCGATGCGGACCGGGATCGAACAGTCCCGAAACCTGATGACGGTCCGGATCGCGCAGGAAATCGGCATGGAACTGGTCGCTTCCTATGCCGAGAAATTCGGGGTCTACGACCGGCTGGAGCCCTTCCTTGCCAATGCGCTCGGCGCGCAGGAGACCACGCTTTTCAAGATGGTCGCCGCCTACGCGATGTTCGCCAATGGCGGCGAGCGGGTAGAGCCGACGCTTGTCGACCGGGTGCAGGACCGCTGGGGGCGCACGGTCTACCGCCATGACCAGCGCAACTGCGAGGATTGCGGCGCAGCGACGCTGCCCGAAGGCGCGGGTCCGCGCATCAGTTCGCAGCGCGAACGGGTGATGGATGCGATCACCGCCTATCAGCTCACCTCGATGCTGCAGGGCGTGGTGCAGCGCGGCTCGGGTTCGGGCGTGCATCTGCCGGTGCCGATCGCGGGCAAGACCGGCACGACCAACGATGCCAAGGACGTGTGGTTCATCGGCTTTTCGTCGAACATCGTGGCGGGCTGCTACATGGGTTACGACCAGCCCCGCACCCTCGGGCCCGGCGCCTTCGGCGGCACGCTATGTGTTCCGGTCTTCCAGGCTTTCATGGAAGAGGCGATCAAGAAATACGGCGGCGGCTCGTTCCGGGTGCCGCCCGGCGGCCATTTCATCAAGATCAACCGTTTCACCGGCGAACGACTGACCGACGATGCCTCTGGCGATTTCGTCCAGGCGGAATATTTCCGCGACGGGCAGGAAACGCTTTTCGGTCTCGATACGCTTGTCGATGGCGGCTTCGCCATGGGCCAGAACCTGCCGCTCTATGCGATCGGCGAGGTCGGCGGCGACGAGGGCGGCGGTACGACGACCGTCACCACCTCGGACGGCGAGCGAAAGATCATTCCCAAGAAAGCCGATTTCGGCACGGTTTCTTCGGGCGGCCTCTACTGAGACCGACGCGGAATGATCTTCGGACCCGGGCGCGCCTGCCGGGCACTGGACCTTTCCGCCTCACCCTGTATAGAGAGGCTGACCGATTTTCGGAGGATGTCGATGAAATTCCTGCTCCGTCTCATCACCTGGTGGAACAGCCAGACCCTCGGCACCCAGCTTTTCACCTGGGCGAAGGGCCAGAAGGTCGGCGAGGATGCGCAGGGCAATGCCTTCTACCAGACCAAGGACGGCAAGCGCCGCTGGGTGATCTACAATGGCGAGTGCGAGGCAAGCCGGGTCTCGCCCGACTGGCATGGCTGGCTGCACCATACCTGGGACGAACCGCCCACCGAGAAGGCGCTGAAGCACAAGCCCTGGGAAAAGCCGCATCAGGAGAACCTGACCGGCACGCCTCTGGCCTATGCGCCCGCAGGGTCGCTCCGCCAGGCGCGCCCGGCTGATCGCCGGGATTACGAAGCCTGGACGCCCGAGGCCTGAGATGGCCGAGAATGTCAGCGAGGTCCTGACCGGCGCCGGCGTCATCGCCGTCGCAATCGGTTTCGCGCTCTATGCCGGACTGGGCGAGGGCGCGACGGCGCGCAAGGGGACGTACGAGCTGCATGCGAGCTTCCGTAGCGCCGATGGCGTATCGGTGGGCACCGATGTGCGGCTCGCGGGCGTGAAGGTCGGCACCGTCACGCGTCTCGACCTCAACCCCGACACCTATTATGCCGATGCGACCTTCAGCATGAAGGACGGGATCGTCATTCCCGACGACAGCACCGCGCTCATCTCCTCCGAAGGATTGCTGGGCGGCAATTTCCTGGAAATCCAGCCGGGCGGCAGCCCCGTCGCGGTGGAGCCGGGCGGCGAGGTCCTCGATACGCAGGGCGCGGTGGGGCTGATCCAGCTCTTGATGAAATTCGTGGGCAAGGCCTCGGACAGCGCCCCGGCCACTGGCGGCACCAGCGAATGAGGTGGGGCCCTGTCGCGGCCGCTCTCCTTTGTCCGGCGATGGTCCTCGCCCAGGATCAGGGCGGGGTGCAGTTCAGCGCCGCCGAGACCTCGGATGCGCCCGGCGCGATCCTCAGGGTGCTTGACAAGGTTTCGGGCCAGACCGTCGATCTGACGCTGAAGGACGGCGAAAGCGGCACCGTGGGGGCTGCAACCAACATGCCCTTGACCGTCGCCCTGACGGAATGCCGCTATCCCAGGGACAATCCGGCCGCCGATGCTTTCGCGAACCTCGATGTCATCGACGCGAGCGGCACGGCGCTGTTCGGCGGCTGGATGATCGCATCGAGCCCGGCTCTCTCGGCGCTCGACCATCCGCGCTATGATGTCTGGGTCCTGTCCTGCATCCTGCCGGAGGCCCCCGCGCCCGCCGAAAGTGCGGATACCAGTTCGGGCGGCTGAGGCACGTCCGCGGCGCCGAAATCCGCTTCCGTCGCGCGTGCCGCCGCAAGGCGCCTCAGATACTGCGCCTGCGTGATCTCGATTGCGCCGAGCGAGGCGAGATGCGGCGTCAGGAACTGCGTGTCGAAGAGCATGAATCCGGTGCGCCGCAACCGGTCCACCAGATAGGCCAGCGCGATCTTCGAGGCATCGGTTTCGCGCGAGAACATCGTCTCGCCGCAGAAGACCCGGCCAAAGGTCACGCCGAAGACCCCGCCGATCAGCCGCCCCTCGCGCCAGACCTCCAGCGAATGGGCGTGGCCTGCATTGAAGAGCGCGCCATAGAGCAGCAGCAAAGTATCGTTGATCCAGGTTTCCGGCCGGTCGGCACAGGCCGCGACAGTGCCCATGAAATCACGGTCGACGGAAATCTCGTGGCCGCCGCGCACTATCCGCCGCCGCAGCGACCGTGACAGATGGAACCCGTCCAGCGGCAGGATGCCCCGCAGGCGCGGCTCGACCCAGTGCAGTTCCGGGCTGTCCCGGCTTTCGGCCATCGGAAAGATGCCGCGCCGATAGCCCTGAAGCATGATGTCGGCAGTCAGCGCCAGCGTTATCCTCACGTTCTGTCCGGAACCGGTCCGGCGGGGTGCGGGGCGGCAGAACCGCCCCGCAAGGGTCCGGTCAAGGGCCGATCAGCCGTAGGTCCGGGCGAGCCATTTCTCCAGCCAGTGGATCGAATAATCGCCACGATGGATATCCTCGTCGGCGAGAAGCGCATGGAAGAGCGGCACGGTCGTCTCCACGCCCTGACCATCGACGATCAGTTCCGACAGCGCCCGCTTCAGGCGCGCCAACGCTTCCGGCCGGTCGCGGCCGTGGACAATCAGCTTGCCGATCAGGCTGTCATAATGGGACGGGATCACATAGCCGTCGTAAAGCGCCGAATCCATCCGCACGCCAAGACCGCCCGGCGCATGGAACTGCGTGACGCGGCCGGGGCGCGGGGCGAAATCCGGCACTTTCTCGGCATTGATCCGGACCTCGATCGCATGGCCGTTGACGATCAGATCTTCCTGCCGGAATTCCAGCGGCAGGCCTGCGGCCACCCGGATCTGCTCGCGCACCAGATCGACGCCGAAGATCGCCTCGGTCACCGGATGTTCGACCTGCAGGCGGGTGTTCATCTCGATGAAATAGAATTCGCCGTCCTCGTAGAGGAATTCGATCGTGCCCGCGCCGATATAGTTGATCTTGGCCACCGCGTCGGCGCAGACCTTGCCGATCTTCGCCCGCGTCGCCGCATCGATCACCGGGCCGGGCGCTTCCTCGAACACTTTCTGGTGGCGACGCTGGAGCGAGCAGTCGCGCTCGCCCAGATGGACCGCATTCCCCTTGCCGTCGCCGAAGACCTGGATCTCGATATGGCGGGGCCGCTGGAGGTATTTCTCGATATAGACCTCGTCATTGCCGAAGGCAGCCTTGGCCTCGCTCCGCGCGGTGCGGAAGGCCACTTCCAGTTCGTTTTCGTCGCGCGCCACCTTCATGCCGCGCCCGCCGCCGCCGGCGGTGGCCTTGATGATCACCGGATAGCCGATCTGGCCCGCGACCGTCTTGGCGTCTGCCAACTCGGCAACGCCGCCGTCCGAGCCCGGAACCACCGGAATGCCAAGGCGCTTGGCGGTATCCTTCGCGGTGATCTTGTCGCCCATGATGCGGATATGTTCCGCCGAGGGGCCGATGAAAGTGATGCCGTGATCCTCGAGCACCTGCACGAAGGCGGCATTTTCGCTGAGGAACCCGTAGCCCGGATGGATTGCCTCCGCCCCGGTGATCTCGCAGGCCGAGACGATGGCCGGGATCGACAGATAGGATTGCGACGAGGGCGCGGGGCCGATGCAGACGCTTTCGTCGGCCATGCGCACATGCATCGCGTCGCTGTCGGCCGTCGAATGGACGGCGACCGAGCGGATGCCCATTTCCTTGCAGGCTCGGATCACCCGGAGCGCGATCTCGCCCCGGTTCGCGATCAGGATTTTTTCGAACATCTCGCCCTCACTCGATGATGAGAAGCGGCGCACCGAATTCGACCGGCGTGCCATCCTCGACAAGGATGCGCTTGACGGTTCCCGCGTGCGGGGCGGGGATATGGTTCATCGTCTTCATCGCCTCGATGATGAGGACGGTCTGGCCTTCCTTCACCTGATCGCGGACCGCGACGAAGGGCGCCGACCCCGGTTCGGCCGCGAGATAGACGGTGCCGACCATGGGCGAGGTGACGGCGCCGGGGTGGGACGCCGGGTCACCTCCGCTGGCCGCGGCGGCCGGTGCCGGTGCGCCGGGTGCATGCGGGGCAGGCGCCGCCGCGGGCGCGGCATAGCTGACCTGCATCGGCGCGGCGGCGGTCGGGGCGGCATATTTCGACACGCGGACGTTCAAACTGTCGTTCTCGCCATATTCGCGTTTGACGCTCAGCTCGGCGAGATCGTTCTTGTTCAGAAGCGCTGCCAGCGCCTCGATGAAGGCAACGTCGCTCTCGTGGGGGGTCTTGGTCATGAAGTCCTCTGAGGATCCTGTTTCTGCCCGTCATTCTTCGCGCGCGGGCCTTTCATGCTTGGGCCTGTATAGCGGCAAGGTCGCGGAGTGAAAAGCGTCGATGTGGCGGTCCCGGCGGGAGGGATCGTCGAAGTCCCTCCGGCCGGCCATGGACGTCGCAGGCAATGGCGTCATTTCAGAAAATTTACCATTTGATAAAAAAATAAACTCGTGCCATGATTCCCGAAAGAACAAGCCAGGGAGGCATCCGTGTCCAACAGCCAGTTCACGCCCGGAGTGGCGTCCGGCCGGCTTTCCGCCGAAGAGTACGCCCGCAATTTCAGCGATATCGCCCCGCGGCTGGAGCCGCACGAGGCGCGGGTGGCGGCGGACCGCTGCTATTTCTGCCATGACGCCCCCTGCATGACGGCCTGCCCGACCTCGATCGACATACCGCTCTTCATCCGCCAGATCGCCACCGGCACGCCCGAGGCGGCGGCCAAGACGATCTTCTCGCAGAACATTCTCGGTGGCATGTGCGCCCGCGTCTGCCCGACCGAACAGCTCTGCGAAGAGGCCTGCGTGCGCGAGACCGCCGAGGGCAAGCCGGTCGAGATCGGACGCCTGCAGCGCTATGCGACCGACAGCCTGATGGAAAAGGGCGCCCATCCGTTCACGCGCGGCAAGACCAGCGGCAAGAGGGTGGCCGTGGTCGGCGCAGGCCCCGCGGGCCTTGCGGCGGCGCATCGGCTGGCGATGAAGGGCCATGAGGTCACCGTCTATGATGCGCGTCCCAAGGCGGGCGGGCTCAATGAATATGGCATCGCCAGCTACAAGGCGCCGGGCGGCTTTGCCGCGGCAGAGGTCGACTGGCTGCTGAAGATCGGCGGTATCCGCATCGAGAACGGCAAGAGCCTTGGTCAGGGCCTGACGCTCGACGGGTTGAGAAAGGAATTCGATGCCGTGGTCCTGGCCATCGGTCTTGCCGGCGTGAATGCGCTCCGCGCCGAGGGCGAGAGCCTGGCGAATGTCGTCAATGCCGTCGATTTCATTGCCGAACTGCGCCAGCAGCCGGACAAGGCAAAGCTGAAGATCGGCCGCGACGTGGTGGTGATCGGCGGCGGCATGACCGCCATCGACGCGGCGGTCCAGTCGAAACTTCTCGGCGCCGAAAACGTGACCATCGCCTACCGGCGGGGCCGCGAGAAGATGTCAGCCTCGACCGATGAGCAGGATCACGCGACCGGTGTCGGCGTCCGCATCCTGCATAATGTGGCGCCGGTCCGCGTCACCGGCAGCGGGGCTGCGCAGGAGGTGGAATTCGCCTATACTGAGGATGGCCCGCAGGGGCTGAAGCTCTCGTCCGAGACCTTCCGGCTGAAGGCCGACCAGGTGATGAAGGCCATCGGCCAGACGCTTTCGGGCACGCCGGAGGGGCTGAAGATCGAGGGCGGCAAGATCGCCGTCACCGGCGCTGGCCGGACCTCGGTTTCCGGTGTCTGGGCCGCGGGAGACTGCGCCAGCGGAGGCGAGGATCTGACGGTGACGGCGGTCGCGGAAGGCCGCGATGCGGCCGAGGACATTCATGCGAGCCTGATGGGCTGAGGGAGGACAAAATGGCAAATCTTCAGTCGAACTTCATCGGCATCAAGTCGCCCAATCCGTTCTGGCTGGCCTCGGCCCCGCCGACGGACAAGAAATACAATGTCGAACGCGCCTTCGAGGCGGGCTGGGGCGGTGTCGTCTGGAAGACGCTCGGCGCCGAAGGCCCGCCGGTCGTCAATGTGAACGGCCCGCGCTACGGCGCGATCTGGGGGGCGGATCGCCGGCTTCTGGGCCTCAATAACATCGAACTGATCACCGACCGGCCGCTTGAGGTGAACCTGCAGGAAATCAAGGAGGTCAAGCGCAAGTGGCGCGACCGCGCGCTGGTCATCTCGCTGATGGTGCCCTGCGATGAGGAGTCGTGGAAGGACATCCTGCAGCGTATCGAGGATACCGAGGCCGACGGGGTGGAGCTGAACTTCGGTTGTCCGCACGGCATGGCCGAACGTGGCATGGGCTCGGCCGTGGGGCAGGTGCCGGAATATATCGAGATGGTCACGCGCTGGGTGAAGCAGTACAGCCGCATGCCCTGCATCGTGAAGCTCACGCCGAACATCACCGATGTCCGCAAGCCTGCCGAGGCAGCCAAGCGCGGTGGCGCGGATGCGGTCAGCCTGATCAACACGATCAATTCGATCACCTCGGTCAACCTCGACGACTTCAGCCCCGAACCGATGATCGACGGCAAAGGCACACATGGCGGCTATTGCGGCCCGGCGGTGAAGCCGATCGCGCTGAACATGGTGGCCGAGATTGCCCGATCGGAGGCAACGCGCGGCCTGCCGATCTCCGGCATCGGCGGCATCACCACCTGGCGCGACGCGGCGGAGTTCATGGCGCTCGGCGCGGGCAATGTGCAGGTCTGCACCGCCGCCATGACCTACGGCTTCAAGGTCGTGCAGGAGATGATCTCGGGCCTGTCGCAGTACATGGATGAAAAGGGCATGGGCTCGACCGCCGATCTGGTCGGCCGGGCCGTCCCGAATGTCACCGACTGGCAGTACCTGAACCTGAACTATGTGACCAAGGCGGTCATTGATCAGGACGCCTGCATCAAGTGCGGCCGCTGCTATGCCGCGTGTGAGGATACCTCGCACCAGGCGATCGACATGTCCGCCGACCGGACCTTCACGGTGAAGGAAGAGGAATGCGTCGCCTGCAACCTCTGCATCGACGTCTGCCCGGTCGATGGCTGCATCACCATGCGGACGCTCGATCTTGGCGAGATGGACCGGCGCACCGGGCGGAAAGTCGGCAGCTACGCCAACTGGACGACGCATCCGAACAATCCGGCGGCGAAGGCCGCCGAATAAGGCTCAGACCTGCTTGTCGACCTTGGCGGGCGCGGGATCATCCGTGGCCCGCCAGTCCCCAGCCGGGGGAGGGCCGACCGCGGCAGCTTTTGCCCGCCCCTTGCCCGCCGCCGCACGGTCACGCGCATCGGCCTCGTCAGCTGCCCTTTCGGCGGCGCGCGCCAGGTTCTTGCGCTCCCGCGCCTCGGCTTCCAGCACATTGGCTTCGAACGCCGGTGGCGGGCCGGTCGGGGGGTCCGGTCCGATCACCCGCCGCAAACCTTCGAGCCAGTCGCGCGTCCGCTCGCGCGGGCTGCGCTGGTCGGCATCGTTGCGCGCCGCGCCGGACCCGTCCGAGGGTCTGATCGCCTCGGTCACCTGCGGCCGGACGGGCCGCACATGCATCGGCAGCCCTGCCAAGGGCTGCATGGAAGTGAGAATATCCACCATCTGAGCTTCCCTTTCGAGGAAACCCCCACCAGGCCCCAGCATCGCTCCGGCTCGTTAAGAAAGGGTTAGAAAACGGGGCCAGTCAGACGCGGAGCAGACGCTCGAAGAGCGTCTCGAGGAAATCCTGCGCCTCGGCGTAGGGATCATGGTCTTCGCCGAGGACCGCCCGCACCTGCACGTCGAAATCGGCATAATGCTGGGTCAGCGCCCAGATCGAGAAGATCAGGTGGTGCGGCGGCACGGCGGCGATCCGCCCCTCTGCCTGCCAGCGGGCGATGATCGCGGCCTTTTCATCGACCAGCGCCTTCAGATCGCCGCCCAGAGCTTCCATGATCCGGGGCGCCCCCTGCAGGATCTCATTGGCGAAAAGCCGGCTTTCGCGCGGATAGTCACGGCTCAGTTCCAGCTTGCGGCGCACATAGTCGAAGATCTCGCCCTGCGGGTCGCCCGCCGGATCAAGCGCACGCAGCGGATCGAGCCAGGTATCCAGAAGCTGGCCCAGAAGTTCGGCGTGAACCGCCTCTTTCGACGGAAAATAGTAAAGAAGATTCGGTTTCGACAGGCCCGCGACCTCGGCAATCTGGTCCAGGGTGGCGCCACGGAACCCCTGCGCCGAAAAGACATCGAGCGCGGCATCGAGTATGGCCTGCCGGTTGCGCGCCTGGATGCGCGTCGGCGCGTGCTTCTTCTTCTGGGGTTCGGTCAAGCGTCGGTCCTCCGCTGGGCAAGATAAGCGCGCCAGACCATCGCCCGCAAGCGCAGACAGCCATCCTCGCCAGCTTCCCGGGGTGAAAAATTTATTTAGCGATTGCCCTGGAATCGTTTCGTTTCTCTTTATTGCACTCCGATGCTCTGCTAAATTCCGTCCATCGTCCGGCCAGGCGCCTGCCGCGAGATTCGCGGCGCCGCAAAGGGGGCGCTCACCGGGCCGGAGCGCCCGTTCATGGGAGAGAGACATGGCGCTTGACCGCAAGCCCGCACCGAATGACCTGAACGCCTTCTGGATGCCGTTCACCTCGAACCGCCAGTTCAAGCAGAACCCCCGCATGTTCGTGGCCGCGAAGGACATGCATTACACCACCTCCGACGGCCGCCAGGTGCTGGACGGCACGGCGGGGCTCTGGTGCTGCAACGCGGGCCACTGCCGGCCGAAGATCACCGAGGCGATCCAGAAGCAGGCGGCCGAGCTGGATTATGCGCCCGCTTTCCAGATGGGCCATCCGATCGCCTTCGAACTGGCGAACCGGATCATCGACATTTCGCCGAAGGGCATGGAGCATGTGTTCTACACGAACTCTGGCTCTGAATCCGTTGAAACCGCTTTGAAAATTGCCATCGCCTATCATCGCGCGCGCGGCGAGGGCACCCGCACCCGCCTGATCGGCCGCGAGCGCGGCTATCACGGCGTGAACTTCGGCGGCATCTCGGTCGGCGGCATCGTCAACAACCG
The DNA here is from genome assembly GCA_041397305.1 of Paracoccaceae bacterium. Taxonomy (GTDB): domain Bacteria; phylum Pseudomonadota; class Alphaproteobacteria; order Rhodobacterales; family Rhodobacteraceae; genus TMP-24. The sequence continues at coordinate 90,982 of JAWKWX010000009.1, forward strand.
CAAGTTCTTCGGCACGCTTCTGGCGGGCGTCGATCATCTGCCGCACACCCATATTCCGCAGAATGCCTTCACCCGGGGCCAGCCGGAACATGGTGCGACCCTGGCCGACGATCTGGAACGGATCGTGGCTCTGCACGGGGCCGAGACCATCGCCGCCGTGATCGTCGAGCCGATGGCGGGGTCGACGGGCGTTCTTCTGCCGCCGAAAGGCTATCTCGAAAAGCTGCGCGCGATCACGAAAAAGCACGGCATCCTTCTGATCTTCGACGAGGTCATCACCGGTTTCGGCCGTCTGGGGTCCGCCTTCGCCGCCCAGTATTTCGACGTGCTGCCGGACATGATGACCACCGCCAAGGGCCTGACGAACGGCGTCATCCCGATGGGTGCGGTGATCACCACGGGCGAGGTGCATGATGCCTTCATGACCGGCCCGGACCATATGATCGAGCTCTTCCACGGCTACACCTACTCGGGCAATCCGATCGCGGCTGCGGCGGGTATTGCGACGCTGGAAACCTACAAGGAAGAGGGCCTCTTCGAACGCGCGAACGAACTGGCGCCCTATTGGGAACAGGCGCTGCATTCGCTGAAGGGCACGCGCAACGTCATCGACATCCGCAACATGGGCCTCATCGGCGCGGTAGAGCTGGAGCCGATTGCGGGCCAGCCGACGAAGCGGGCGTTCAGCGCCTTCCTCAAGGCCTACGAAAAGGGCATCCTGATCCGCACGACCGGCGATATCATCGCCATGTCGCCGCCCCTGATCATCTCCAAGGCCGAAATCGACCGGCTGATCGGCACGCTGAAGGAAGTGCTCGACACGCTGGAATGACGGATGGGCCGGGGGAAACCCCGGCCCTTTTGCTTTTGGAGGATCTGCTCATGCGCCCCGCCTGCACCGCCACCCAGATGATCGACGACGACCGGGTTCGCGTCACCCGCTTCGATTTCGCCCCGGGGGCCGAGACCGGCTGGCACCGCCACGGGCTCGACTATGTCATCGCCGCGATCACCGACTGCCACATGCTTCTGGAGGAGCCGGGCGGCGGCACTCGGCGCGTCACGGTTCCGGCCGGCACCGCCTATCGGCGCAGCGAAGGCGTGGAACATAACGTCGTCAACGACGGCGACGGTCCGATGAGCTTCGTCGAGGTCGAGCTGAAATAGCTCAGGTCAGCCCCTGTTCGGCCAGGGCGCTTTCATTGGCATCTGCATTCAGGAACCGCCCATAGGGGCCGACCTCGATCCCGGTGCGGATCACCTTCGCGGGATTGCCCGCGACGATGCAGCCGGGCGGTACCGATTTCGTCACCACCGCGCCCGCGCCCACCACGCAGCCATCGCCGATCTCCACCCCCGGCAGGATCAGGGCGCGGCCGCCGATGAAACAGTTCTTGCCGATCCGCGTATGCAGATAAAGCCCGCGCGTGCGGTCGTGGGTCAGGATCCGGCTTTCGAAGGCAAGGAAGGAATATTCGCCGACATGCACGCCCGGCGGAAAGGTCCGGTCGAGCTTGGCCGACAAGGACATCTGCACCGTCGGATGCAGATCCATCCCCATGACCCTGGCATAGAAAGTCCGCCTGAGCCCGACCAGCATGTTGCGCAAGCCAGACAGCCGGTTCAACCCGCGCTTGCGGGCCTTCTTCATTGTCGGGGCCGGGGGCGTTTGGGTCATGAGGGCGCTTCCTTAAAACTCGCCAGACCCTTCCCGAGATTATCATGGCTGTCAATTCCGTAGCGGCCATTCTGGATGGCCGCGCAGCCCCGAGGCGCACAGTAACGCCCCGGGGCCGTCGCCTTGCTGAGATGGTGCAGTTAGCCCTGCTGGTAGGGACCCTTCTTGCTGTCAGAGTAAACCAGGAAGGCGCCGACACCGAGAAGGACGGCACAGATCAGCGAAAACACTCCCGGTCCGAACGCCCAAAGCGTTCCCAGAGCCGATGCGGCCATAAGCAATGCGCCGAGCGAGGCGTTCTTGCCCGAAATTCCACTGCCTACAATGCCGACGATCGGCAGTATGATCGCCATCATGCTGTAGAAGGCCATATTTGACGCCCCCTCATTGTAACCGATGAGCGTAGCGGCAGAGCCGAGCGTCGAAGAGGCTTTATAACCAATTGCACCGACGAGTAGGGACAGGATACCCCCAATTAGACCCAGGACCATTCCGATCTTCATATAGTCACTCCTTCCCATTGAAGATGATATTTTAGATGTTTCCGAAACACGGCACCAGTTAATGCAAACAATTCATAAGCGATCCGGCATGGCGCGCAGGCGATCTCATTCATGCGCAAAAGATTTGCGCACTTGAGCATCTCAAGTCAGTTGAAAGATGATCTTGGGAGCCTCAGCTAGGCTCGCATCTCTTAATCGCAGCGCTCGATTGCTTAGGCTGGTATGCGATGCGTTGAAAGATCAATAGCATTCCGGACAAACAGCCCGCCTAAAGCACCTGATGCCTTGCGCTCGCACGGCTTGAGTTTGTCAGAAACAATGTCTACCCCCCAGTCCCCGTCGAGGCCAGAGTACCGAACGATTCTTTTCTGTCAATAATTGATTGCGGCGCCTAAATTGCCCCGATCCCGCGCAGGATGATCGATTTCACACTGTCCTTCGCCGCTTTCCATTGCTTGTCGCTCAGCGCCTTGCCGCCGTTCAATGTCTCGATCTGGTGGCCGAAATCGGCGTAATGCTGCGTGGTGGCCCAGAGCATGTAAAGCAGGTGGCGCGGATCGACCGGCGCCATCTTGCCCTCGTCGATCCAGCGCTGGATCAGGTCCGCGCGGCCGGCCGTCCAGTCCCGAAGCGTCGTTTCCAGATAATCCTGGATCACCGGCGCCCCGTGCATCACCTCCGACGCCCAGACCTTCGACCCGTCGGGTTGACGGCGCGAGATTTCCATCTTGGCGTCGATATAGGCGCCGATCCCCTCGACCGGTCCCGGCGCATTGTCGAAACTGTCGGCGGCATGCAGCCAGATGTTGAAGATGTTGCGCACCACCTCGCGGTAGAGCTCTTCCTTGGTCGCAAAATAATAATGCAGGTTCGCCTTCGGCAGCCCCGCCATGTCGGCGATCAGCTGCATCGTCGCGCCACCGAATCCCGCCTCGGCAAAGACCTTTTCGGCCGCCGAGAGGATCCGCTGCTCATTTTCCAGCCGGATCGCATTGCGCCTTGAGAGGCGTTCGGGCTCGCTCATGGTCCTTCCCGCAATCGTCAAGAAATTCGTTGACCGGTTGGTCAGGTTGTGATCGTCTCAAAGCTGACCATACGGTCAGGAAGCGAGTCGCCGCAAGGGGCATGAAGACCCCGGCCCGGACGACGGGGAGTAATGATATGACCGCAGTCGGATCGAATGTCCGCATCAATTCCGCACGTCTCTGGGACAGCCTGATGGAGATGGCCCGGATCGGCCCGGGCGTGGCGGGTGGCAACAACCGCCAGACGCTGACCGACGCCGACAGCGAGGGGCGGCATCTTTTCCGGCGCTGGTGCGAAGCGGCGGGCTGTTCGATGGGGCTCGATACTATGGGCAACATGTTCGCGACGCGCCCCGGCACCGATCCGGACGCGCTGCCGGTCTATATCGGCAGCCACCTCGACACCCAGCCAACGGGCGGCAAATATGACGGGGTGCTGGGGGTGCTGGCGGGGCTGGAGGTCGTGCGCACGCTGAATGACCTCGGGATCAGGACGAAGCACCCGGTCGTCGTCACCAACTGGACGAACGAAGAGGGCGCGCGGTTTGCACCCGCGATGCTCGCCTCGGGGGTCTTCGCGGGCGTCCATACCGAAGACTATGCCAAGGGCCGGACCGACCTTGAAGGCAAGGTCTTCGGCGAGGAACTGGAACGCATCGGCTGGGTGGGCGACGAAAAGGTCGGCGCCCGCAAGATGCATGCGATGTTCGAATATCACATCGAACAGGGCCCGATCCTCGAGGCCGAGGGGAAAGAGATCGGCGTCGTCACCCATGGCCAGGGCCTCTGGTGGCTGGAGATCACGCTCACCGGCAAGGATGCCCATACCGGATCGACGCCGATGAACATGCGGGTGAACGCAGGGCTGGGCATGGCACGGATCACCGAGCGCGTGCATCAGATCGCCATGGCGCACCAGCCGAATGCGGTCGGTGCCGTGGGGCAGGTGACGGTCTTCCCGAATTCGCGCAACGTCATTCCCGGCAAGGTGATCTTCACCGTCGACATCCGCTCGCCCGAACAGGCGAAGCTCGACATGATGCGGGGCGAGGTGGAACGCGCGGCCCATGCGGTGGCAAAGGAACTGGGCCTTGGCTGTTCGATCGAGCCGGTTGGCCATTTCGACCCCGTCACCTTCGACCCGACCCTCGTCGGCCGCGTCCGGGCGGCGGCGGAAAAGCTCGGGCTGAGCCATATGGACATCGTCTCGGGCGCCGGTCACGACGCCTGCTGGATCAACCGCGTGGCGCCCACGGTGATGATCATGTGCCCCTGCGTGGACGGTCTTTCCCACAACGAGGCCGAGGAGATTTCCGAGGATTGGGCGGCCAAGGGGGCGGACGTGCTGTTCCACGCGGTCGTCGAGACGGCGGGGGTGGTAGGGTGAGCATGTTCTCCAGCCCCGCCCCGGGCTTGACCCGGGGCCTCCCGCCCGGTCATGGCGCGGCTTGGCAACGAGGTCCCAGGTCAAGCCCGGGACGGGGTAAACGATGCGTTAACCTTGTTCGCGCAACCTGCGTCCATGCCGCATTTCGTCTATATCATGGCCTCGCGGCCCGGCGGCGCGATCTATGTCGGGCGGACGACCAATCTCGTCCAGCGGATCGAGGCGCATCTCGCCGGGCTTTCCGCCCATACCGCGAAATACAAGATAAGGACGCTCGTCTGGTTCGAATGCCACGAGGATTTTGCGGAAAGCTTGAGGCGCGAGCGCGCCATCAAGCGCTGGCCGCGCGCCTGGAAAAATGCGCTGATTTTCGAGCGCAACCCGAACTGGCAGGATATCACCGCCCTTATTCCTTCTTGAGCCCGAGGTCCCGGCTCAAGGCCGGGACGGGGTCTTGAGGGAGTAATTAAGCATGTCCACCATCATCAAGAACGGCACCATTGTCACCGCTGACCTGACCTACAGGGCGGACGTCCGGGTGGAAAACGGCAAGATCAGCGAGATCGGCCCGAACCTCAAGGGCGACCGGGAGCTGGACGCGACCGGCTGTTATGTGATGCCTGGGGGCATCGACCCGCATACCCATCTGGAAATGCCCTTCATGGGCACCTATTCGACCGACGATTTCGAAAGCGGCACCCGCGCCGCCTTATCGGGCGGCACGACGATGGTCGTCGATTTCGTGCTGCCCGCGCCGGGGCAGGGGCTCCTGGACGGGCTGCAGATGTGGCACAACAAGTCGGGCCGGGCGAACTGCGACTATTCCTTCCACATGGCGGTGACCTGGTGGGGCGAGAAGGTGTTCGAGGATATGGCGCCGGTCGTGCGCGAGCACGGGATCAACACGTTCAAGCATTTCATGGCCTACAAGGGCGCGCTGATGGTGAACGACGACGAACTGTTCGCCTCGTTCCGCCGCTGCGCCGAACTGGGCGCGATAGCGCTTGTCCATGCCGAGAATGGCGATGTGGTGGCCGAACTGACGGCGAAACTTCTGGCCGAGGGCAATACCGGCCCCGAGGCGCATGCCTACTCGCGTCCGCCGCAGGTCGAGGGCGAGGCCACCAACCGCGCGATCATGATCGCCGACATGGCGGGTGTGCCCCTTTATGTCGTCCATACCTCCTGCGAGGAGGCGCATGAGGCGATCAGGCGCGCCAAGCAGGCGGGCAAGCGGGTCTGGGGCGAGCCGCTGATCCAGCATCTGACGCTGGACGAGAGCGAATATTTCCATCCCGACTGGGACCATGCCGCGCGGCGGGTGATGTCGCCGCCCTTCCGGTCGAAGCACCATCAGGACAGCCTCTGGGCCGGCCTCGCCTCGGGCACCTTGTCCTGCGTGGCCACCGACCATTGCAGCTTCACCACCGAACAGAAGCGCTTCGGCCTTGGCAATTTTTCGAAAATCCCGAACGGGACCGGGGGGCTCGAGGACCGGATGCCGATGCTCTGGACCCATGGGGTGGCGACCGGGCGGATCACGATGAACGAATTCGTGGCCGTGACCTCGACCAACATCGCCAAGATCATGAACATCTACCCCAGGAAGGGCGCGGTTCTGGTCGGCGCCGATGCCGATCTGGTGGTCTGGGATCCGGACAAGACCAAGACGATCAGCGCGAAAAGCCAGCAATCGGCGATCGACTACAATGTGTTCGAGGGCAAGGTGGTCAAGGGCCTGCCGCGCTACACGCTGACCCGCGGCCAGATCGCTATCGACGATGGCGAAGTGAAGACGCGCGAGGGCCATGGCGCCTTCGTGAAGCGCGATCCGAACGGCACGGTGAACCGCGCGCTGTCCGCCTGGAAGGAGCTGACCTCGCCCCGCCCGGTGGAACGGACGGGCATACCGGCGACGGGGGTGTGATGCGCGATCTGGCGGGGCCGGAAGGGGACGGGCTGATGAAGGACACGATCAACACGGCCGCTCCGGTGATCGAGGCGCGGAACCTCGACCTGACGTTCGACACGGCCGACGGTGCGGTCCATGCGCTGAAGGATGTGAGCCTGACGATCTCGAAGGGCGAGTTCGTCAGCTTCATCGGACCCTCGGGCTGCGGCAAGACCACCTTTCTGCGCTGCATCGCGGCCCTGGAGACGCCGACCGCGGGCACGCTGACCGTGAACGGCATGACACCGGACGAGGCGCGCCGGAAACGCGCTTACGGCTATGTCTTTCAGGCGGCGGGCCTTTATCCCTGGCGGACGATTGCCGGGAATATCCGGCTGCCCCTGGAAATCATGGGCTTTGACCGTGCCGAGCAGGAAGCGCGGGTCGAGCGCGTGCTGGATCTGGTGGAACTGACGGGGTTCGGCAAGAAATTCCCCTGGCAGCTGTCGGGCGGCATGCAGCAGCGCGCCTCGATCGCCCGGGCGCTCGCGTTCGATGCCGATCTTCTTCTGATGGACGAACCGTTCGGCGCCTTGGACGAGATCGTCCGCGACCGGCTGAACGAGGAGCTTCTGAAGCTCTGGGCGCGGACGGAAAAGACCATCGGCTTCGTCACCCATTCGATCCCCGAGGCGGTGTATCTCTCGACCAAGATCGTGGTCATGTCGCCGCGCCCCGGCCGGATCACCGACGTGATCGACAGCCCCTTGCCGAAGGAACGCCCGCTCGACATCCGCGACAGCCGGGAATTCATCGAGATCGCCCATCGGGTGCGGGAGGGGCTGAGGCATGGGCATGGCGATGATGTGTGATCTTTCGTCGCCTGCGGCGCCGACCCGGGCGAGGGGGCGCTGCCCCCTCGCGCTCCCCCGGGATATTTGTGAACGAAAGAGGGAGAGGCGGTCGTGAGGAACTTCCTGCCCATCCTCACCGTCGTCGCGGCCATTGTCGTCCTGTGGTACGGCGCGGCGGTGAAGCTCAATTCCGCCTGGGTCTATGATCAGGCCACGCGCGCCGGGGCGGATGTACCGGCCTTTTCGCAGGTGGTGTCCGAGACGATGAATCAGGACCGCCCGGTCCTGCCGACGCCGCATCAGGTGGTGGCGGAACTTTGGAAATCGACCGTGGGCATGGCGATCACGTCCAAGCGCAGCCTCGTCTATCATGGCTGGATCACGCTTTCCGCGACGCTGCTGGGCTTTGCCATAGGCACAGGGCTTGGGGTGCTCTTGGCCGTGGGGATCATCCACAACCGGGCGATGGACATGAGCGTGATGCCCTGGGCCATCGCCTCGCAGACCATCCCGATCCTTGCCATCGCGCCCATGATCATCGTGGTCCTGAATTCGCTTGGTCTTCAGGGGCTGGTGCCGAAGGCGATCATCTCGGCCTACCTCAGCTTCTTCCCGGTCGTCGTCGGCATGGTGAAGGGCCTCAGAAGCCCCGATCAGATGCAGCTCGACCTGTTGAAGACCTACAATGCGAGTTCTGCGGCGGCCTTCTGGAAACTGCGCGTGCCATCCTCGATGCCCTATCTCTTTGCCTCGCTGAAAGTGGGCATCGCCGCCTCGCTCGTCGGCGCTATCGTGGGCGAACTGCCGACGGGTGCGGTGGCGGGACTGGGCGCGCGGCTTCTCAGCGGGTCCTATTACGGACAGACGGTGCAGATCTGGGCCGCGCTTTTCGCCGCCGCCATCGTGGCGGCCGGGATGGTGATCGTGATCGGCATGATCGAGAGGGGGACCTTGAAGCGCATGGGGATGGTCCGATGATCTGGGTGACCGTGGCGCTCGCCGCCTGGATCGGCGGCTGGTATCTGAACATCCGCCTGTCGCATGCCGCCAACGCCCGCACGCGGGCCGGGCAGCTTGCGGTGCCGATCATCTTCGGCGTCACGATCCTGATCCTGTGGGAAGGGCTGGTCCGGGGGCTCGGTGTCTCGCCGGTGATCCTGCCGCCGCCGTCGGCGGTCGCCGCGCGGATCGCTTCCAGCCTGCCGACGCTTGGCGCCGATTTCTGGCAGACGGCGGTGAAGGGGGCGCTGACGGGCTATGTGCTGGGCTGCGGCGCGGCGGTCCTGACGGCGATTGCCATCGACCGTTCGCCCTTCCTGCAAAAGGGGCTTCTGCCGGTCGGCAATTTCGTCGCGGCACTGCCTATCGTCGGGATCGCGCCGATCATGGTCATGTGGTTCGGTTTCGACTGGCAGTCGAAGGCGGCGGTCGTCGTCATCATGGTCTTCTTTCCGATGCTCGTGAACACGGTCGCGGGGCTGAAGGCCGCCGACGCGATGCAGCGCGACCTGATGGCGACCTATTCGGCAAGCTACGGGCAGACGCTGACGAAGCTGCGGCTTCCGGCGGCGATGCCCTTCATCTTCAACGGTCTGAAAATCTCTTCGACGCTCGCCCTCATCGGCGCCATCGTCGCGGAGTTTTTCGGCAGCCCCATCGTCGGCATGGGATTCCGCATCAATGCCTCGATCGGGCAGCTTGCGCTCGACATGATCTGGGCCGAGATTGCGGTGGCGGCATTGGCAGGCTCGGCCTTCTACGGCCTTGTCGCGCTGATCGAACGGCGGATGACCTTCTGGCATCCGTCGCAACGAACCTGACTGCGGGATTTAATCGGGCGCCGGGCCAAACCGGCGCCGCAACAAGGAGGTCGAAGGAATGAAGAAGCTACTGACAGGCGCTTTCCTCGCCGTGATGGCGGGCGGCGCCATGACGGGCAGCGCATGGGCAGCCGATGACGTGACGCTGCAGCTGAAATGGGTGACCCAGGCCCAGTTCGCGGGCTATTACGTCGCCCAGGCCCAGGGGTTCTACGAGGAAGAGGGCCTCAATGTCACTATCCTGCCGGGCGGCCCTGACGTGGCGCCGACCCAGGTGATCGCGGGTGGCGGCGCGGATGTGGTCATCGACTGGATGCCCTCGGCGCTGGCTGCGCGCGAAAAGGGCCTTCCCCTCGTCAACATCGCCCAGCCGTTCAAGAGCTCTGGCATGATGCTGACCTGCCGCAAGGATTCGGGCGTCGCGACGCCGGCCGATTTCGCTGGCAAGACGCTCGGTGTCTGGTTCGGCGGCAACGAATATCCATTCCTGAACTGGATGAACAAGCTTGGGCTGAAGACCGACGGGTCGGAGGGCGGCGTGACCGTGCTGAAGCAGGGCTTCAACGTCGATCCGCTTTTGCAAAAGCAGGCGGCCTGCGTCTCGACGATGACCTACAACGAATATTGGCAGGTGATCGACGCAGGGCTGACGCCCGATGATCTCGTGGTCTTCAAGTACGAGGACGAGGGCGTGGCGACGCTGGAAGACGGGCTGTATGTCATGGAAGACAAGCTCAAGGACCCCGCGTTCGAGGACAAGATGGTGCGCTTCGTCCGCGCTTCGATGAAGGGCTGGAAATGGGCCGAAGAACATCCCGATGACGCGGCGATGATCGTTCTGGACAATGACGCGACCGGCGCCCAGACCGAGGCGCACCAGAAGCGGATGATGGGCGAGATCGCCAAGCTCACCGCCGGGTCGAACGGCGCGCTGGACGAGGCCGATTATCAGCGCACCGTTGACGCGCTGATGTCGGGCGGATCGGACCCGGTCATCACCAAGGCGCCGGAAGGGGCCTGGACGCACCAGATCACCGACAAGGCGCTTGCCAACTGACACCTGACCTGAAGGGGCGCGGGTCCGCTGCGGCGGCCCGCGCCTCTTTGCGCTTGGCGCCGGGCGAAAACCCGGTAGAAGGGGGACAGACAGATGGAGGCGGACCCGTGCGGCGACAAGCGAAACCCCTGACCCTGATCGCGCTGGCGCTGCTCTCGGCAGGCCTTGCTGCCTGCAACCGTGGCCAGCCGAAGCTGACCGAGTGCCTGGGTGACGTGCCCGCCGTACCGCGCATCCATGACGTGGCGCCGCCGAACTGCCCGTCGAACTGACGCGCGCACCGTCGCTTGCGGTTTTCCTTGCCTGAAAATCCTGTAAACTCCCGCCTGTAAAGGGTGGGAGATCATGCGTCGCGCGCTTACCGGAACCCGCATCCGCGAACGGCGGATGCTTCTGGGCCTTACCCAGGCCGACTGCGCGCGCCGGGCGGGCGTGTCCCCTGCCTATCTGAACCTGATCGAGCATAACCGCCGCCCGGTCGGCGCCGACCTCTTGGAGAAGCTGGCCGCGACGCTCGGCGTCGAAACCGCCCTTTTGGCGGAAGGGGCGGAGGGGGCGCTCTTTCAGGCACTGACCGAAGCGGCCGCGACCGCCGAACCGATGGCGGTTCCGCCCGAAACCGCGCGGATCGAGGAATTCGTCAGCCGCTTTCCGGGCTGGGCCGCGCTTCTGGCCGAGCGACAGGGCCGCGCCCAGGGTCTGACCCGGCGGATCGAGATCCTGTCCGAGCGGATGGCGCAGGATCCGTTCCTGTCCGCCTCGCTGCACGAGGTTCTTTCGGCGATCACCGCGATCCGTTCCACCTCCGCCATCCTCGCCGAGGAAAGTGACCTCGACCCCGACTGGCGCGCGCGCTTTCACCGCAACATTCACGAGGACAGCATCCGCCTGACCGAGGTCTCGACCGCGCTGGCCGCCTGGCTCGATCAGGCGCATGCGCCCGAGGCGGGCCTTGCGGCGCCTCAGGAAGAGGTCGAAGCCTGGCTCGCCTCGCGCGGCTGGCGCCTGCCTTCGCCGGATGTCGACGCGGCTGGCCCCGCACCAGACCCCGCACCAGACCCCGCACCAGACCTTGCCTCGGACGCGGCCCGCCAGCTGGCGGCGCGCCTGATCGAGCGGCACCGCTCTGACCTTCGGGTGTTACCTGGCGCGGCACTCGCGCCGCTCCATGCCGCCACGGGCGATCCGTTCCAGATTGCCACGCGTCTCGGTCTGCCGCCCTCTCTCGTCCTGCGGCGGATCGCGCTTCTGCCTTCGGCGCCCGGCGAAGACGGCGCGCCCGCCTTTCCCGAAGGTGCCGCTGCCGTGGCCTGCGATGGCTCGGGCACGCTGACCTTCCGCCGACCCTGCGCGGGCTTTGCCCTGCCGCGCTTCGGTGCGGCCTGCGCGCTCTGGCCGCTCTACGAGGCCCTGTCGCATCCCTTTGCCCCGGTCACGGCGCTGCTGCGCACCACCGGGCGCGGCAGCGGCGGGCAGTTCCGGGCCTATGCCTGGGCGGAACGGTCCTATCCGGCGGGCCTTGCCGCCCCTCCGGTGACCGAGGCCTGGATGCTTCTCTCGCCCGCCCGCACCGAGGCAGGTCCGGCGCGCGCGGTCGGGTCCTCCTGCCGGGTCTGCGCCGTTGCCGGATGTCCGGCGCGGCGCGAGCCTTCCATCATCGCGCCATGAGACCGGCTTTGACAGGCTGGCCGGACCTGTCCGATAGTGGTGCCGGGGAGGAGATCGCGGAAATGGCGCGCACCGTACTTGTGATCGAGGACGAGGCCCATATCGCCGAGGCGCTGCGCTTCCTTCTGTCGCGTGTCGGCTGGCGGGTCGCGGTTCATGCCGACGGCACGACCGCGATGGATCTGATCCGGGACATCGCCCCTTCGGCGCTCATTCTGGATGTGATGCTGCCTGGCCGGTCGGGTTATGAGATACTCGAGGAACTGCGCGCCGATCCGGTGCTTCGGGACCTGCCGGTCCTGATCCTGACCGCACGCGGTCAGGAACGGGAACGGGCGCTGGCCGAGATGAAGGGCGCGAGCCTTTTCATGACCAAGCCTTTCGCCAATGACGAGCTGATCGCCAATCTGCGGCAGCTCGCGGGCGATCCCGCCGCCGCAGAATCGGCAGGCTAGGCGATGCGCCAGCCGCTGTTTCTCGCCCGGAAGTCCTACCGCCTGCGGCGGCTCGTCGATGCCGCACGGCTTTTGCCGTTTCTCGGGGCCTTTCTCTTTCTTCTGCCGGTGTTCTGGCGCGACCCGGCCAGCGGGCAAAGCCGGACGGCGCCGGCCGCGGTCTTTCTCTTCATCGCCTGGGCGGGCCTGATCATCCTGAGCGCGCTGATCGCCCGCCGCCTGGCGCGCGCCGAGAGCGGCGATGCCGCCGGGCCCGATGACCGGAAGGAGCAGCAGGGCTGATGTCCTTCAACCTTCTTGTCATCGTCTGCCTGCTCTATGTCTCGCTCCTCTTCCTCGTGGCTTTCCTGGCCGACCGGCGGGCAGAAGCGGGCAAGGGCGGCTGGCTGCGCTCGCCCCTCGTCTATACGCTCTCGCTCTCGATCTACTGCACCGCCTGGACCTTTTACGGCGCCGTCGGCTATGCGGTGCGCTCGGGGCTCGAATTCGTGACGATCTATCTCGGCCCGACGCTCGTCTTCGCGGGATGGCTGTGGATCGTGCGCAAGCTCGTCCGCATCGGGCGGCGCGAACGGGTGACATCGATCGCCGACCTGATCTCGGCCCGCTATGGCAAGTCGAACCTCCTGGGCGTGGTGGTCACCGTGATCGCGGTCGCCGCCTCCACCCCCTATATCGCGCTGCAGCTTCAGTCGGTGACGCTGTCGGTCGCGGTCTTCGCCTCTGACCAGCCGCCCGGATGGGCGCTGCCTGACAGTGGCGCAACGGCGGCCTGGGTGGCGGCGGGGCTTGCGCTTTTCACCATCCTGTTCGGTACCCGCAACCTCGACGCCGACGAGCGCCACCATGGCGTCGTCACCGCCATCGCGCTCGAGGCGGTGGTGAAGCTTCTCGCGCTGCTCGCGGTCGGCATCTTCACCGTCTGGACGGTGGCGGACGGCTGGGCGGACATCTACCAGCGGATCGAGGCCTCGCCCGTCGCCGAATGGCCGCTGCAGCCCGGCCGATGGATCGGTCTGACCTTCGTCTCTGCCGCCGCCGTCCTCACCCTGCCGCGCATGTTCCAGGTGATGGTGGTCGAGAATGTCGACGAGCGCCACCTGACGACCGCCGCCTGGGCCTTCCCGGCCTATCTGCTGCTCATGAGCCTCTTTGTCCTGCCGATCGCCGTGGTGGGGCTGGAGGTCCTGCCCCCGGGGGCCAATCCCGACCTTTTCGTCCTGACCCTGCCGCTGACCGAGGGGCGCGGCGATCTGGCGCTGCTGGCCTTCCTCGGCGGCTTTTCCTCGGCGACCTCGATGGTGATCGTCGCGGCGATTGCGCTGGCCACGATGGTGTCCAACCATGTGGTCGTGCCGCTCTGGCTCACGCTCCGCCCGGCGGGCGCACGCGATCCGGGCGACGTGCGGGGGCTTGTCCTCCTCTCGCGGCGGTTTTCGATCGCCGCTATCCTCGGGCTCGGGCTGCTTTACTACCGCCTCTCGGGCGGCTCGGCCGCGCTGGCCGCCATCGGGCTCATCGCCTTCGTCGGCGTCACGCAGATCCTGCCTGCGATGATCGCGGGCCTCTTCTGGCGCGGCGCCACGCGGGTGGGGGCGGGCCTCGGGCTCGCGACCGGCTTCCTGGTCTGGCTCTATACGCTTTTCCTGCCCTCCTTCGGCGCGGATGGCGTCCTGTCGGCCGATCTGATGACGAACGGCCCGTGGGGCATCGGCTGGCTGCGGCCGCAGGCGCTTCTTGGCACGGCGACCCTCGACCCGCTTCTGCACGCGCTCTTCTGGTCGCTCGGGCTGAACAGCCTGGCATTGGTGACGGGCTCGCTTCTGTCCTTCCCCGGCCCGGTCGAACGCATCCAGGCGCTGACGTTCGTGCGGGTGTTCGAGGGCGACCGGGCGCGGCGCGGCTGGTCGCAGGGCGGCGCGGATGCCGAGGAACTGCTCACGCTCGCCCAGGGCATTCTCGGCGCCGACGAGGCGCTTGCCTTCTTCCAGGCCGAAGCCGCCTTTCAGGGCAAGGCGGGTTTCCTGCCCGACACCACGCCGGATTTCATCGAGGCGCTGGAACGCCGTCTTGCGGGTGCGGTCGGCGCGGCGACGGCCCATGCGATGGTCGCCCAGTTCACCGGTGCCGCCACGGTCTCGGCAGAGGAACTGATGGCGGTGGCAAGCGAGGCCCAGCAGATCATCGAATATTCCGCCGAGATCGAGGCCAAGTCGGCCGAGCTTGCCCGCACGGCCCGCGCGCTCGGCGAGGCGAACGACAAGCTGCGCGACCTGTCGGTGCAGAAGGACGCCTTCCTCAGCCAGATCAGCCACGAGCTGCGCACGCCCATGACCTCGATCCGGGCCTTTTCCGAAATCCTCGGCGACACCGACCTGCCGCCCGATCTCCGCGCCCGCTATACCGGCGTGATCCGCGAGGAGGCGGTGCGCCTTACCCGGCTGCTCGACGACCTGCTTGACCTTGCGGTACTGGAAAACCGCAAGCTGCAGATGAATATGAAGGCCGGAAACCTGCATGACCTCATCAGCCGCGCGGTCGAGGCGGCGTCGAACACAAGGCCCGAACGGCAGATGGTGGTCCGCCGCGATCTGGGGGCGGAGTTCCTGCCGGTCTTCACCGATACCGACCGGCTGGTGCAGGTCTTCATCAACCTCATTTCCAACGCACGGAAATATTGCGACGCGCCCGCGCCGGAGCTGAAGATCCGCGCCCGCCGGAAGGGCGGACGGATCATCGTCGATTTCATCGACAATGGCGCGGGCATCCCGAAGAAGGATCAAAGCCTGATCTTCGAGAAATTCGCGCGCCTTACCGATACGGCCAAGGCGGGCGGCGCCGGGCTCGGCCTTGCCATCTGCCGCGAGATCATGGTGAACCTCGGCGGGTCCATCGCCTACCTTCCGGGGCAGGGGGGCGCGGCCTTTCGCGTGACGCTGCCCGTGCGCCCGCAGGGCGCGGCAATGCCCGAGGCGGCGGACGGGTCCGCGCCGACGGAAACCCTTTCGTAACCCGGTTCGGGCAGGCTTCGCCCAGGCCCCGCGCGGGCAGAGTGCGCGCGCGGACGGCAGATGAACGGGACGATGGACGCAAGCGACGACAGAATGCCGCTGGCCCGCAAGATCGCGGCGCACCGGCCCCCTCCGGCGGAGGAAGGCTTCCGCCTGGAACGCGCGCTTTTCACCGCGTTGGCGCGCGTCGCGGAACGCCAGATGCGCCTGCCCGTCGCCCTGCGCGAGGGCGGCCTGGCAAGCCGGACAGGCGCGGAGATCGCCGAGCTTCTGCCCGATCACGCCCTCGTCCTTCTGATCGAGGGGTCCGAAGGGGCGCTCGGCATTGCGGTTCTTGATCCCGGCGCCCTGTCGGGCCTGTCCGAACAGCTGATGCTCGGCCGGATCGCGACAACAGCGCCCGACCCGCGCAGGCCGACCCGGACCGATGCGGTGATGATGGCGGGCTTTCTTGACGCGGTTCTCGCCGAATTCGACCTGCTGACCGTCGAGGAAGACGCTTCAGGGACGGGCTGGGCCACGGGCTTTCGCTACAGCGCCCATCTCGCCGACCCGCGTCCCTTGGGCCTGATGCTGGAGGCGCCGCTCTATCACACGCTGCGCCTCTCGCTCGCGCTTGGCGGCGCCGAGGGGCGGCCCGCGCGTCTGTCGCTTGCCATGCCGGCGCGGGGCGCGGCCGGGGCGGCGCCGTCCGTCGCGGCCGGCGTGCCGGACCCCTGGGGCGAGCCCTTGACCCGGGTGATCGAACGGGTGGAAGCAGAGGTCGAGGCGATACTCGCGCGGGTGACGCTGCCGCTTGCCGACCTGCTGCGGCTTGAAGCGGGCCATTCGCTGCCCCTGCCGCGTCAGGCGCTGCATATGGTGCAGGTCGAGGGGGAAGATGGCAGGCTCATCTGCCTTGGCCAGCTCGGTCAGGGCAACGGCCATCGGGTGCTGCGGTTGCGGCCCTCTGAGGCGGGCCGACAGCCGATCGGTCTGGCCGTGGGTCCGACGGTGGCGGTGCCTGCCGCTGAACAGCCCCTGTCGCGGGCGCCCGCTCATCCGCGCCCGTCGGCCGAGGACGATCCGCTTGCCGCCGATGTGGGCATGGGCGCAGAGGCGCCTGACGATCCCGCACCCGCTGCCCGGCAGACCAAGGTTGCCTGAAGCGTGACGTTCCGGGCCAATGCCAGGCGGCTCCTCCGCCCTGGCAGGCGTCTTCGCCGCGAAGGGGGCTGACCGGCCCGGTGAGCGGCTAGCCCAGCATCGGGCGCAACTGTTCCAGATTGTAGCCCCAGCGCGCCGCCGCCCCGATCAGCTCGTCGGCGGGGCGTTTTCCGGCCTGGGTCAGCGCCCAGGCGATGGAAGACCGGTTGCCCGAGGCGCAATAGGCGAAGACCGGGCCGTCTGCCACCATCGCCTCGGCTTGCCGCGCGAGAACAGCGGGCGAGAAGTCGCCCGGCACGATCTGGTTGTCGACGAACTCGATCCCGGCCGCCTCCACGGCCTTGCGCATCACCTCCGACCGAAGCTCGGGCGGAATTTCCCGGTCGGGACGGTTGCAGATCACCCGCACGAAACCCGCCGCCTTCAGCGCCGCGATATCTTCGGGCGCGATCTGCGGCGAGACGGCGTAAGTCTCTGTCAGATGACGGATTTCCATGTCTTTCCTCCGCTCAGGCCGCCGCGCCGAGCCGGGCGATCCGGGTCCGTAGGGCAGGCGCCGCGACCATACCCGCCACCATCGCGAGAAGGAAGAGGAGACCGCCGGACCCAGAAAAGGTCGCCGTCGCCATCGCCGGGCCGGGGCAAAGGCCCGCGAGCGCCCAGCCCGCACCGAAAAGGATCGAGCCGACAATCAGGTTCGGATCGAGCCGCACATCGGGCTTCGTGGGGAAGGCGGTGCCAAGGACCGATCCGCCACGCAGCCGGGTCATCCGCCAGGCCACGGCCATCGGCAGGATGGCCCCCGCCATCACGAAGGCGAGCGTCGGATCCCAGGCGCCGAACAGGTCGAGCCAGCCCTGAACCTTCAGCGTGTCGGTCATGCCCGACAGCAGCAGCCCCAGGCCGAAGATCGCGCCCGCGAATGCGGCGAAAAGCGTGCGTGCCATCTCAGATCACTCCCAGCAGATGGCGGAAGAGAAGCATCGCCGCGCCCCCCGCCAGAATGAAGGTCACCGTCGCCACGATGCCGCGCACCGACAGGCGCGAGATGCCGCAGACGCCGTGGCCCGAGGTGCAGCCGTTCGCAAGCCGCGTGCCCACACCCACAAGAACCCCGGCCGCCACGATGACCCCGGGCCTGTCGGTCAGGTGGTTGTCGTAGCCGCCCTTCATCAGCACCACGGCGCCCGGCACCAGGATCAGGCCCGCAAGAAAGCCCAGCCGCTCTGACGCATTGCCCCAGCCCGACCGGTCGACGAGCCCGCCGATCAGGCCCGACGCCCCCATGATGCGCCCGTTCACCAGAAGAAAGATCGCCCCCGCGAGCCCGATCATCAGCCCGCCGGCCAACCCGAATATCCAGTCTTGCTGCATCGTCTCCGCCTTTCAGGCTGTTCGCCGCATACATATATAGAAATGAGAATATGACAAGAGCCGAAAGGTTTGACTTGCGTCAAGGCCGGAGCTTTTGCAGCCTCTGGAACAGGCAGACCAAGGAGTTGCCATGAATTCGCCCGACACATCGCACGATACCCGCCGCGCGCAACTGACCGGCCGCCGGTCTTTCCTGATGAAGCGCCTCAACCGGATCGAATCCGAACTCGACGAACATGAGGCCAAGGATTTCGAGGAAATGGCGACCGAGCGCGAGGGCGACGAGGTGCTCGAGGACCTCGGCCATTCCGCCCAGCACGAACTGAGGATGATCGAGGCGGCGCTGAAGCGGATGGAGGAGGGCGAATACGGCTATTGCACGACCTGCGGGTCGGAGATCGATGCCCAGCGGCTCGACCTCATTCCCGCGACGCCCTTCTGTGCCACCTGCGCCTCACGCCACGATGCCGATCGCAGCCGTCACGGATAAGGCGTTGAAATTGCCGCCGGTCTGGCAGAGACTTCCCCAGTACGGGCGAACAAGACCGGGGCGACATGGGCGAACTGGGCGGCGAACTGGTCAGATATGACCTTGCGGGCGGCGTGGCGACGATCACGCTGGACCATCCGCCGCTCAATGCGTTGTCCCATCCTTTGCGGGCAGGCATCCTCGCGGCGCT
Source organism: Paracoccaceae bacterium (assembly GCA_041397305.1). Classification (GTDB taxonomy): domain Bacteria; phylum Pseudomonadota; class Alphaproteobacteria; order Rhodobacterales; family Rhodobacteraceae; genus TMP-24. The sequence goes on from JAWKWX010000009.1 coordinate 109,531, forward strand.
GAGCGCGGCCGAGGACGACCCGGACGTCGGTGCCATCGTGATCGAGGCCGCCGGGCGCAGCTGGCCGGTCGGTGCCGATATCCGCGAATTCGGCCAGCCGCCGAAGGCACCGGGCCTGCCGGAGCTTTGTGCCCGGATCGAGGCCTGCGCAAAGCCGGTCATTGCCGTGATGCATGGCACCGCGCTCGGCGGCGGGCTGGAACTGGCGCTGGCGGCAGCCTACCGGGTGGCACAGGCGGCACTGAAGGTCGGCTTGCCGGAGGTGACGCTCGGTCTGCTGCCCGGCGCGGGCGGCACGCAGCGCCTTCCGCGTCTGATCGGGCCGGAGGCGGCGCTGGAAATGATGCTCGACGGGGCGCAGATAGGCGCGGAAAAGGCGCTCGCGCTCGGTCTTATCGACCTGATGGTGAACGAAAATCCCGGCGCCGCCGCGCGCCGCCGCGCCGCAGATCATGTCAACGGCAAGCGCCCGCTGGCAACCGCGACCGAGCGGGCGGCGCGTGGCGGGATCGCGGCCGGGCGCTATCTTCAGGCCATCGAGGATGCGCGGGTAGAACCACGCGGGGCGCATGAAAAGGCCGCGCCGCTGATCATCGACTGTGTCGAGGCGGCACTGCTCCTGCCGCCCGCGCAAGGCCATGCGCGCGAGCGGGCGGCCTTCGAGGATCTGATGGCGACGGCGGAATCGCGGGCGCTGCGCCATGCTTTCCTGGCCGAGCGGATCGCCGCGAAAAGCTTTTCGCCGCCCGCCGACCTGCCGCCCATCGCCCGTGTCGCCATCATCGGCGGCGGCGGCATCGGCGCGAGCCTCGCGCCGCTTCTGCTGCGCAAGGGACCGAGCGTCACGATCATCGAGGCCGATGCGACGCGCCTCGCCCGGACCCTCACGCTGATCGCGCGGGCCGAGGAGGCGGCGGTGGCGCTTGGCGACCAGACCGAGGCAGAGCGCGAAGCCTCCTGGGCGCGGCTCAGTGGCGCCCAGGGCGCGCTGAACGCGGCGGCGGCGGCAGACCTGGTCATCGACGCGACCGTCGATGATCTTGGCCAGCGCGCCGCCCTTCTGGCGACGCTCGGCGGGCTGATGCCGCATGAGGCGCCGATCCTGTCGGTGACCCGTGCGCTCGATCCGCTGGCCCTGGCCGGCGCGACGGGCGATGCCTCGCTTCATGCCTCGCTCTACATCCGCGAACCGGTCCGGCGGCAGACGATCCTCGAGGTTGCCGCCAGCCCGACGGCCAGTCCGGCGGTGCTCGGCGCCGTCGCCGCCCTGGCGCGCCATTTGGGCTGGCGGGTGGTGCGGCCCGGCCCGGTTCCCGGCTTCATCGCGCCATGGCTCGACAGCGCTCTGGCCGACGCCGCCGACCGCTGCCTGGCGCGCGGCGCCCTGCCGGGCGAGATCGACCGGGCCTGCAAGCTTCTCGGCCTCGTTTCGGGGGCGTTCGAGGCCGAGGATTTCTACGGCCCGACCCATCCTCTGGTCGTTCACCGGCTGCGGCGCGACGGTGTGGGGGAAGACCCGCTGGCCGCCGATCTGCGCCGCTGGCTTGTCGCCGAAGGGCGGACCGGCCGCCGTCAGGGCAAGGGCTGGCACATCTACCGCGCCGATGGCAGCTGGCAGGCCGATCCGGCGATCGAGGCCGAACTCGCGGGCGAACGGCCGCGCTTCCGCTTCCTGCCCGACGATCTGCAGCGCCGCCTGATGGCCGCGCTCGCCAATGCCGGCGCCTGGCTTCTGAGCGAAGGCCGCGCTCACCGCCCGGCCGAGATCGACACGGTGGCGATGGCGCATGGCTTCCCGCGCTGGCGCGGCGGGCCGATGCAGGCCGCGGACGAGGCGGGGCTGCTGCTTCTGCGCGACGATCTGCGCAAATGGGCCGACGAGGCGCAGGACAATTTCTGGACGCCCGCGCCGATCTGGGACGATCTGGTGCGCGAGGGCCGCGCCTTCGGCGACCTGAACCGCGATTGAGGCGAAACCGGCGGACCGGGCCGATTTCGTACCGGGCTCCGGCTCAGCGGCCGGTCCAGTCGGCGCGGTAATGCACGATCTCGCGCCCGGGGAAAGCCGCGGCCAGCGCGGCCTCATCCAGCGTTCCGGTGTCGGCCAGCCAGATCGTGCCGCGAAGCCAGGGATCGTTCAGCATCAGCGCCGAACCCTTGTCGCCGTTCCTTGCCACGATCACGATCTTGCCCGCGAACCGCCCGTCCGCCGCATCCTCCCGCACCGTCGGGTGGAAGCCGTTGTATTCGTAGTATTTCGTCACCGCCCGCCAAGGCAGGAAGACGCACAGCCCGAAGATGCAGGCATACCAGAACAGCGCGTCGATCTGCACATGCGCCTCCTCGCCCCGGTCCGGGAACCGCTCGCGCAGCGCCATATAGCCGCGCGCCGAGAGATAGAAGAGCGGGAAGGCGGCGAGGAACCAGTAGCGCGGGCCGATATAGTAGCTGTCGGCGAACCAGTAGAAATACATGGCGAGGATCACGACCGCGATCACCGCGATCATTGCCCAGTCCGCCCGGTTCGGCCGCTGCCAGAGGAGGAAGGCGAGGACCAGTGCCAGCGAACCGACCGACCAGCCCATCATGTCGAACTGCAGGCTCGCGGCGAGGTTGATGACATTGACCAGCCCCTCGGTCGCCGAATGGCCCGGCCAGAGATCGAGCATACCCCACCCGCCCGGCGGGCCGATGTCGGGCCCGAAGCCGTAGGCGTTTGCGCCCGGCGCCCAGTGCCGGTCGATATAGAGGGCGAGCGGCTGCAGGAAGGCCGATCCGGTCACATGGGCATTGTAGAAAAGCACGGTCGAGCCCGCCAGCGCGCAGCCCGCGCCATAGATCAGCGCCCGCCCGGGTCCGCCCATCGGGGCAAGGAACAGCAGCCACAGCCCGGTCAGCCCGCCCGCGACAAGCCCGTCGAGCGGCCGGGTCACGAAGATCCAGCCCATCGCCAGCCCGGCTAGGAGGATCCGCCTGAGCGCACCGCGCCGTCCGTCGCCTGCCCTCAGGATCAGCCACCAGGCAAGAAGCATCAGGAACAGGGTCAGCGTATGGGTCATCAGCGACGCCGCCATCGCCGCGAGCCAGGGCGAGGCCGCCATCATCATCGCCACCAGATCGGCCTGATCGCGGTCCGACAGCCGCCGGGCGATGGCATGGCCCAGAAGTACCGACAGGGCCGCCAGCACCGGGCCGATCAGCCAGGGCACGCCCGCCAGCACGCCGAGCGCCAGCACCACCGGCCAGCCCGGCGGGGTCGCCGCATACCAGCGGCCCGCAGTCTGGTCGAGGAGGTAATAGTCAAGGCCCGGCGCCGCCGCCTCGGGCGGGGCAGGGGCGGTCAGCGCGCCACCCGCGAAGGTCTTGGCCTGGAAGAGATAGGCCACCTCATCCTCGACATGCGGCATCCGTTCGAACGCATAGAAGGACAGAAGCAGACTGACCGAGAAGGCCACCACCGCCGGGGCCAGCGCGGTCAGCCGGTAAAGGCCGCTGATCGGGCTTTTCACCTGGCTCATCGCTGCGAAGATCAGGAAATGGACAAGGGTGAGCGCCACGCCAAGAACCACATGCGCGGCATAGGCGGCGGCGGCGTTCCGCGCCATGTAGCCCAGAAGCGGCACAGACAGAAATCCGGTCATCAGGATGAAAAGCGCGATCTGCGCCAGCCCGAGCCGTTCATGCGCCGCCTGCAGGACACGGCCCAGCCCGGTCCGGCCCAGAACCACGAGCGCCACGATGGCTTCGGCCGCGATCACGCCCCAGGTCGCCCATTCCTTCCAGTTCTTCGGTTCAAGATGGATCGCCGGAAACCATTGCGGCTCGGTGATGTAAAGCTGCGCCGCCCCCCCGGTGACGAGGAAGAAGGCCAGGATGCCGAACGCCGTCGCCCCGCGCCGCGCGCAGATGCCGAAGACGATGGCCGCAACGCCGCCCACGGTGAAATACCAGCGGTCGATCAGCGCCGAAGGCCGGCCATACATCTCGTCGGTGACGAGGATCGCGCCCACGATCAGGGCCAGCCCCAGCCAGATTGCCGCCGCGCCCAGAACTCGCATCTCTGTCCTCATGCCCGCGCCTTCGCTTTGACGATCCGGGTCGGGGGCGCTTCGACGGCGCCCTCGTCGCCGATATTGACCAGCTCGCGCTCGATCACCATCGGTCCGCCCCGCACCTGGTTGTGGATCGCGGTGATATATTCCCCGAGCATCCCGATGAACAAAAGCTGGATGCCCGACAGGAAGAAGAGCGCCACGATGATCGTCGTCGTACCGCGCGGCCCGACGCCCCAGCCGAAGAGATAGGCCACCACCGAAAAGAGCGCGAACAGGATCGACGCGGCGGCGATCCCGGTGCCCACGAAAGTGCAGGCCCGCATCGGCGCCTTGGTGAAGGCAAAGATCGCGTTCAGCGCCTGATCGACCAGCATGAACAGATTGTGCTTGGAAACGCCGCGCTTCCGCGCCCGCCAGGTATAGGGGATGATGATCCGCTTGAACCCGACCGAAGCGATGATGCCGCGGATATAGGGGTAATGGTCATTGTGCTTCAGCACCGCATCCAGCACCTTGCGGTCGATCAGCTGGAACTCGCCCACATCCGGTGAAAGTTCGAAGTCCGACAGCGCATTTACCAGTCTATAGAATATCTTGCGGGACGTCCTTAAGGCAAAGGTCTCTTCCCGGGTCGACCGCGCGCCGGCGACGATTTCATAGCCCTGTTCCCAAAGCTTCACGAATTCCGGCAGAAGCTCCGGCGGGTCCTGCAGGTCGACCGGCAGCATCACCAGCGTCGCATCGCCCGTCGCATGGCGGAGCCCGTTGAAGGTGGAGCGGAAGACACCGAAGTTCCGCGCATTCACCACGACCTTCACGCTCGGGTCCGCGGCCGCGATCCCTTTCAGGATCTCGACGGTGCGGTCGGAGGAAGCGTTGTCGATGAAGATATGTTCGCGCTCATATCCCGGCAGGTCTCGTTCGAAGATCGCCCTGACCGTCTCGTGGCAGGCCTCGACATTGTCCTCTTCATTGTAGCAGGGCGAGACGATCGTGATCTTCTTCATGGGCTGCATCAATCTGTCGGAAAGGGAAATGGGCACGACTCGGGCACGCTACGGGACAATTGTTGCACGGTTCTAGCATGACCGGCGGCCGACACAGCACTCCGGCGACAATTGTTGCCGAAAACGCGCGCTTCGTTGGGGCGGCGCAAGATTGTTACCGTCACTTGACCTCGACCATCGGGTCGCCGCCCGCCAATCGGGCCGAACAGGGCGCGAAACTTGCGCCTTTTGCCAAATATACTTCGTTTCATGATGAGTGCCTGGCGATTCCTCGGCTATCCTTCCCGGAAACGAGGAGGATTCCATGCCGCTGTCCATGAACCGCGAAGTCTTCATCACCTGCGCCGTCACCGGATCGGGCGGCACCCAGGACCGCAGCCCGCATGTGCCGCGTTCGCCCGAGCAGATTGCCAATTCCGCGATCGACGCGGCCAAGGCCGGCGCGGCCATCGTCCATTGCCATGTCCGCGACCCCGACACGGGCAAGCCCTCGCGTGATCCCAGGCTCTACCGCGAAGTGACCGAGCGCATCCGCGACAGCGCAACCGACGTGGTGCTGAACCTGACGGCAGGCATGGGCGGCGACATGGTGTTCGGCGGCGTGGAAAGCCCGCTGCCGCTCAATCCCCAAGGCACCGACATGGGTGGCGCCACCAACCGCATGGAACATGTCGTCGACTGCCTGCCCGAGATCTGCACGCTCGACTGCGGCACGATGAACTTCGCCGAGGCCGATTATGTGATGACCAACACGCCTGGCATGCTGCGGGCGATGGGCGGCATGATGACTGCGGCAGGTGTCCTGCCCGAGATCGAGGCCTTCGACACTGGCCACCTGTGGTTCGCCAAGGAGCTGGTGAAGGAAGGCGTCCTGAACGCCCCCGCGCTGGTCCAGCTTTGCATGGGCGTGCCCTGGGGGGCGCCGAACGATCTCAACACCTTCATGGCGATGGTCAACAACGTGCCGGCCGACTGGAACTGGTCGGCCTTCTCGCTCGGTCGCGACCAGATGGCCTATGTCGCGGCGGCGGTCCTTGCGGGCGGCAACGTCCGTGTGGGGCTCGAGGACAACCTCTGGCTCGGCAAGGGCCAGCTTGCGACCAACGCCCAGCTTGTCGAACGCGCCGTGACGATCATCGAGAACATGGGCGCGCGGGTCATCGGCCCGGACGAGGTTAGGGCGCGGCTGGGTCTGACGAAGCGGGCGCCGCGCCCGCGCTG
>JAWKWX010000010.1:0-97710 GCA_041397305.1 Paracoccaceae bacterium
TTCTGACCATCGCCAAGGGGTTCGACACCGACTTCGCCGATCTTCACCCCAAGCGGCTTCGCCGCTTTTTCCTCGGGCCGATGTATTCCTCGGCCTATACGCTGCAGACCGGCCCGATCCGCGACGTGCTTCTGGAAGCCAACGCCAGCGAGGATGACGACTGGGCGCTGGCCTGGACTGTCGAGGACCTTGAAAGCGAGCGGACCGAGGTCGAGAACGGCTGGTTTTCCTCGACCGAGCGCGAGGTCTTCCGCCTCGACCCGCTGACCGGCGGTCCCGATCAGGGCGCGAGCCGGATCCTGCGCAACATGATCCTCCCGGAACGCGTTTTCCAGTCGCTGGCCGAGAAAGACCCGGCGGGCTTCCGTGCCGTGCGCAAATATGTGGCCGGGCGGCAGGGACGGATCATTCAGCATGATTGAGCCGGATAATCCGTCTCCGGGCATCGCAGAGCATGAGAAGGTACCGCAATGAGTCAGTCAGCAAGCGAGATGGAGCTGCGCGAGGAGGATATCCGCAACCACTATGCGGCGGCGGCGGAGATGCTCATGGGCATCGACCATGCCCCCCGACTGGCGCAGGCGCGGCTGACGCTGGCCGCACCGGATCGCTCGCCCGAAATCTCGGCGATGAACCGCCGCTTCCGTTCGACCACGCCGGGCATGATCACGCGCCAGATGGCGCGGCCCGAGGGCGTGCGGCTGATCGACCGGATCGCGGAAAGTGACGGCGACGATCCCCTGACCTCGGCCAAGCAGGCGGCCGTCACCCATGCGCTGCGCCGGGCCTTGTCCATCGCGCTGACGGCGGGAGATGCTTTCGCGGATCGCACCGGGCTTGGCGAATTGAAGAAGGCCAATCTGGAGGCCCGCCTGCCCGCCGCGCGCCAGGCCGAGTTCGGCGAACTTCTGGGCGCCGAGGCGCTTGCCGTGCTTTTCACCTTCGGCAATGCGCTGGCTTTCCTGCTGGCGCCGCAGGCGAGCGAACAGACGGTCGAGGTCGGCAGCGTCGAGGAGGTGCTGACCGACAATGCCCCACTCGCCCTGCACGGCGCCCTGTGGGAGCTTGACCAGATCATCGGCCTGCACGCAAAGACCGACGATCTTCTGGTCTCTGCCGTCCTCGCCTATGCCGAACAACTGATGGCCAAGGTCGCGCTTCGCGCCGAGACGCATGCCCGCGTCCAGCCCTTCGCCGAGGCGAAATACCGGGTCGAGGCCGACGATTTCACGCTCGCGGGCTTCACCCCCGCCCGCAAGGCGCGCGGCACCACGCTGACCATGGCCTTCAAGAAGCCCGAGGAGGTGATCGGCAACCATATCGCCAAGTACCAGGCGATGCGGCTCGCCAAGATGCTGATGGCCTATGACTTCGCCCGCAAGCTCAACCCGTTTGCCGAACTCGGCGGCTTCATCTTCACCTTCATGGGCGACGGCAAGCCCGGCACCGGCAAGACCACGCTCATCCAGATGATGGCGGGGATGATCAACGATTACTGCAAGATCGCGGGCTACCCGTTCCGCTACCAGAACCTCTCGATCGACAATGTCGACAGCTATCAGGGCAAGTCGGGGCAGAACGCGAAGGCCTTCATCAACAGTGTGATGGACCCCGCCGTCATCGGCTTCGGCACCATCGACGACATCGACCAGGTGGCGGGCAAGCGGGGTGAGCGCGGATCCTCGGCGGGCCAGCAGGAGATCACGGCGGTCCTGATGGAGGCCTTCGCCGGGGCCAATACCGTGGTGCGCGGCAATGCGACCTTCGGCATGTTCTCGAACTATCCCGAGATGGTCGACGACGCGCTGCGCCAAAGGGCGGGCGCGCGGTTTCTGGTGGACGGGCCGCAGACCCGCGAGGATTACATCGACATCCTGGCCCTGCTTCTGGGCAAGAACCATGCGATCCCGGTCGGCGAGCATGACCTTTACGCCGGTCAGGAGATCCGCAAGGCGGTGGCCGCGAGCTTCGAGGGCCATTCCCGACCGCATGAGGAGGGGCTGAAGGCGGTCTGGGCGGCGGTGGCCGAAAGGATCGGGCCTTTGGACACGCTCGCCAAGCTCGGCAGTTACCTGAAGGCGATCCAGGAGGCCGACGGGCGCTTCACCGGCCGGGCGATCAAGAACATCACCGACGCGGTCAAGGTCCGCGCGATGGATTTCGAACTCCCGGACGAATGGATGGAAAAGCCCGACCTCTTCCTCTTCAAGGATTACGACACGAAGAAAGCCATGATCGCCGACCTGCGCACGCCCATCACCGTCGAGATGGTGGTGCAGGAGATCAACCGCTACGCCGACAGCGAGTTCCGTTATGCCGACAAGTCCGACGAGGCGGCGATCGAAGGGGCCGTGCGCGACATGCGGCGGATGGAAGAGGCGAAGCGGCGGTATCTGGAGGGGAAGGGGTGAGTGTTGGCTTCGGGCTTTCCCTATTGATCGCTAATGGCGCACTCGCATGGCTGGCGGTTCTGGTGGCTTTGCGCGAAAATGTCACGTCGAGGCTAACCGCCATTTTGTCGGGCATTGGCGTACTGAGCTTGGGCCTGATCGCGGAATGTGGTCTTGTCCTCGCAAAGCTTTGCGGACTGGCATCCCTGTCGAACAACTTCCGAACAATCCAGTGCGACGGCGATGACAAATTCTCGGTCTACGATGTCCTAATTTTGTTTGGTGGTGCAGCTGCGTTGTTGGGCTGCTTGTTCTTCCTGGTCATCTTTCTGGCGGAGGCTCTGCGCAGAAGGAAGGTGAAGTCGTGATTACCCCCCTCCCCTCTCCCCTCCCACAAGGGGAGGGGAAGCGCAAAAACGGCGGGCGGCGGGCACGCGGAGAGGCGGCTGGCGCCTCCCCTCCCCCTCGTGGGGAGGGGATGGGGGTGGGGGGCTGCGCGCAAGGATGACCCGCATCGCCCGGCACACCCGCGAGCGCGCTCGCGATCTCCGTGCCGCCATGACACCGCAGGAACGCCGCCTCTGGGGGCAGCTTCGCGACCTCAACCGTAGGATCGGCACCAACTTCCGCAGGCAGGCCCCCATCGGCCCCTATATCGCCGACTTCGCCGATCTCGGCCGCCGGTTGATCATCGAGGTTGATGGCGGCGGCCATGGCGGGCCGCGCGATCAGGCGCGCGACGACTGGCTGCGCGCACAGGGTTTCTCCCTGTTGCGTTTCTGGAACGCGGATGTGGATGGCAATCTGGACGGCGTGCTGCAGACAGTACTCGACCAGCTGAGCGGAACGCTTTCGCCGCACATCACGTAGAAACGTCGATCCCACACCAAAGCAAAAGCCCGCAGGTTTCCCCGCGGGCCTCTCAGTCTCGCTCCCCTCGCCTCAGGCGGCGCGGGTGAAGAGCATGTCGTCGACCTTCTTCTGGGCGCCCGCCGCATCGACGCCGGACACGGCGGCGATTTCGCGGGTCAGGCGGTCGAGGGCCGCCTCGTAGAGCTGACGTTCGGAATAGCTCTGCTCGCGCTGATCGTCGGTGCGGAAGAGGTCGCGCACCACCTCGGCGATCGCCATCAGGTCGCCCGAGTTGATCTTCTGTTCATATTCCTGGGCGCGGCGCGACCACATCGCCCGCTTGACCTTGGCCTTGCCCTTCAGCGTCTCGAGCGCGCGGCTCACCATGTCGGGGCTCGACAGTTGCCGCATGCCGATCTCGGTCGCCTTGTGGGTCGGCACCCTCAGCGTCATCTTGTCCTTCTCGAACGAGATCACGAACAGTTCGAGCTTGATGCCCGCGATCTCCTGCTCCTCGATCGACATGATCTTGCCGACGCCATGCGCCGGATAGACCACGAAATCATCGGGGCGGAAGTCGGATTTCTTCGTCTTCGTCATTCAATCCTATCCTCGTACCTGTCCAGCACCGACAAAGAAACCAATCGCCCGCAAACGCGCCGCGCGTAGGGTCTGGTTCGTGTCGCTGAAAAGGCCGCCGTTGCCGCAGCAATCGGTGGCCCCCAAAAGTGCCCTCATCCAGTTGTAACGAATATATAGCAGAAAAATGGCCGTTCCAAAAGGTCCACGTTACCGGCGGACCACCGGTTTCGCGAGAAAGCCGTGTCAGAAAGGCCGTTCGCGGGCCGCCAACAGCGCCTGATCCGCCGGCAAGCCGACCAGAGAGCCGAATCGGATCATATGTCCTCAGTCGCCGCTGCCGGCGGCTTCGGAGAAGTATTTCTCGCGCTTGCCGGTCTCGCCGTCGCGGGCCTCGGCCTCGGGCAGCGGGTCCTTGCGCTGGGTGATCACCGGCCATTGTTCGGAATATTTCCGGTTGAACTCGACCCATTCCTCCATCGCAGGCTCGGTGTCGGGGCGGATCGCATCGGCGGGGCATTCCGGTTCGCACACGCCGCAGTCGATGCATTCATCCGGATGGATGACCAGCATGTTCTCGCCTTCATAGAAACAATCGACCGGGCAGACCTCCACGCAGTCGGTGTATTTGCAGGCGATGCAATTGTCGGTGACGACATAGGTCATGGCGGGCGTCCAGAAAGCTCGTGTCGCTGCTACCTAGCCCCGGATGAGGGATCATTCAAGCCGGGAGCGGTCCGCGAAGGACGGGAAAGACCGATATCGGGCCAGGGCGCGCGGCGGTGGGAGATCATTCGCCCGGCGCGGGGTCCGACGGGCCGACGGTTCCGCCCGCCTCGGCATAGAGCGTCCGCGCCTCGCTGGCGGGGCCGCGCCGCGTGCCGCAGGCCAGCACGCGGACGACGCGGATCTCGCGCTGCAGCGCGAAGGTCAGCACATCGCCCGGCCCCACCGTCTGCGCGGGCTTCGTCACATGCGCCCCGTTCAGCCGCACATGCCCCGCCTCGATCAGCGCCGCCGCCAGGCTGCGGCTCTTGAGAAACCGCGCCTGCCAGAGCCATTTGTCGAGGCGGATGCGGCCGTCCACGGGTCAGAGCTTGTCGCGCAGCCCCATGAGCGCGGCGGCGAAAGGATTGTCGGGGTCGATGCGGGTTTCCCGGCGTGGCGCCTTGGCCTCGAACTGGCGGGGTTGGTCCTCGCGGCGGTCGCGGCCGGGTTTGCCCTTGGGGCCGCCCTTGTGATCGGGACGCCCGTCGCGGCGCTCCTTGCGGTCGCCGCGCGGACGATCCTCGCGCTTCTCGCCCTCCGGCCGCGGCGCCCGGTCGCGCCCATCCCCCTCGCCTGCGGTGCGCGGTTGGCCAGGGTCGCGGCGCGGTCCGCGCTCGGGGCGCGGGCGCGGCTTCGGCGCCCAGGTGAAGGTATAGAAGACCTCCATCTCGGTCACGGTCTGCAGCGCCACTTCCTCTTCAGGGATCGGATTGACCGGCTGGTCGGCATCCGGGGCCGCTGCCGCGACCGGCTCCGCCTTGACCTTCTCGCGCTCGCCGCGTTCGGCCCTGTAGCCAAGGCCACCCATCAGGTCGGCGAACTGCTCAAGCGTCATGCCGGTGATCGACAACATGTCGGGATTGGCCTCGAACCCCGCGCGACTGTCCTTCTGGCGCAATATGTCGGCGAGGCGTTCCAGCATGTCGATGCGGATCGCCCGCGCCCCGGCCGGCTGATAGCCCGCAAGCACGTAGTTGCCCTTCGGCACGTCGGGCAGATGCGGAATGGTCACAAGGCCCGGCGGCGGGCTGGTGAGGAACTCGGCCTGGTCGTTCGCAAGCGACCAGAGGAGGAGCCTCAGCCGCGTCGGGGCGGGCTTCAGGAGCGCGGGCAGGAAGATCGTATACTGGCCGAAGCGCACGCCGTGCTTCCTCAGCGCGCCGCGCGCCTCCTGGTCGAGCGCCTTCACCTCGTCGGCCACGCTTTCGCGCGGCAGGACGCCCATCTGCTCGACCAGCCGGAAGGCGAAGCCGCGCGCAAGGCCAGTCAGCGCCTCGTCGCGGCCCATCGCCAGCAACGGCTCGAACGCCGCCGCGATCTTGCGGTCGATGAAATGCTGCAGGCGGCGGCGCACCTTTTCGGCCACGTCATAGCCCGCTTCCTCGTCGACGAAGGCCTCGACCTGCGGCTTCAGCGGATCGGCGCCCTTCACCAGCTTGCCAATCGCATGCGCGCCCCACATCAGACCGCCCTGATCGGTAAAGTCCAGTTCGGTATCGGGCGCGTTGTAGAACCGGTCGGCCCGCAGATGGAATTCGGGGCGGAGCGCCTCGTAAGCCGCCTGTTTCAGGGTGCGTCCCTCATCCGGCGTGGCACTCGCATCCCCCTGGAAGCGGAAGCCTTCCAGACGGCCGACGAATTCGCCCTCGACCGTCACTTCGCCCTTGTCGTTCACCTCAGCCACAAGGCTCTCCTTCTGCTTGAGCCGGCGGAGGAGAACGCTCGTCCGCCGGTCCACAAATCTCTGGGTCAGCCGCGCATGCAGCGCATCCGACAGGCGGTCTTCTACCGCGCGGGTTTCGTCACGCCAATGGCTTTCATCATCGACCCATCCGGCACGCTGCGCAACGTAGGTCCAGGTGCGGATATAGGCCAGACGTTTGGAAAGCGTATCGATGTCGCCCTCTGTCCGATCGATGCGCTTGATCTGTTCGGCCAACCAGTCGGCGGGAACGCGCCCCTTGCCCTGCAGGAAATCGAAGATCCGGGCCAGAAGCGTCGCATGTTCGTTCGAGGAAATCGCCCGGAAATCGGGGATGCGGCACACATCCCACAGAAGTCGCACGTCACGCGGCGCCTGTGCCCGCTTGAGGATTTCGGGCCGGTCGGCCAGGCTTTTCAGCGCCAGAAGGTCGTCGGCATCCCGGCCCCTGACCAGCCATTCGCCCCTGGGCGACGTCTCCAGCGCACCGATGAGCCGGTCGACGGAGCCGAAATCGAGATCGGGGGACCGCCAGCTCAGCCGCTGGATGGGCGAGAAACGGTGATTTTCGATGGCGTCCACGATTTCGTCCGAAATCGGCGCCGCCTCGCCCGTTACCCCGAATGTGCCCGGCGCCATGTGCCGCCCGGCCCGCCCGGCGATCTGCGCCAGTTCGTGCGGGAACAGCGCCCGGATGCGACGGCCGTCGAATTTCGCGGTCGCCGAAAAGGCGACATGGCCGATATCGAGGTTGAGCCCCATGCCGATCGCATCGGTCGCCACCAGGAAATCCACATCTCCGTTCTGATAGAGTTCGACCTGCGCATTGCGCGTGCGCGGGCTCAGGGCGCCCATCACCACCGCGCAGCCACCCTTCTGGCGGCGGATCAGTTCGGCGATGGCATAAAGGTTGTCGACCGAGAAACTGACGATGGCGCTGCGCGAGGGCATGCGGCTGATCTTCTTCGATCCGGCATAGGCGAGCGTGGAAAACCGCTCGCGCCTGAGGAACTGGGCCTTCGGCACCAGCGCCGCGATGGCCGAGCGCATCGTGTCGGACCCGAGGAACAGTGTCTCGTGCAGGCCGCGCGCGTTCAGGAGCCGGTCGGTGAAGACATGGCCCCGCTCGGGGTCGGCGCAAAGCTGGATCTCGTCCACCGCCAGGAAATCGGCGCCGATATCGGTGGGCATCGCCTCGACCGTGCAGACCCAGTACCGGGCGCGTTCGCCGACGATCCGCTCCTCGCCCGTCACGAGGGCCGCGACCGACGGCCCCCGCGCCGCGACGATCCGGTCATAGACCTCACGCGCGAGAAGCCTCAGCGGCAGGCCGATGACGCCGGTGCGGTGCGCCAGCATCCGCTCGATCGCATAATGGGTCTTGCCGGTATTCGTCGGTCCGAGGACCGCGGTGATCCTCGCTTGCGCGTTCATCGGGCCCGCTCCTAAAGTTCAGTGCCCGAGAGTTCCTGCTCCAGCGCCTCAGCCGCCTCGTTTATGCCGTCCTGGTGCGGATGTATAGCGAGAGAGGCGCGAAAGGCCTTCAGCGCCTGCTCCTTCCGGCCCAGTTCCTGCAAGATGAGACCGAGGCCGGATATGGCGCCGAAATGGCGCGGCTCAAGGGCCAGGACATGTTCGATGTCCGACATCGACGGGCCGAACTTGCCTTCGAGGAAAAAGGCGGTCGCGCGGGCATTCCAGCCCTCGGCGAAATCCGGCGCCTGATCGGTGAGCGCGGTCAGATGTTCGATGGCCGCATCGAAATCGCCAGCCTCCATCGCCTGCTGTCCACGCTTCAGGAGGAGGTCGAATGCGGGCGAGCCCGACTTTTCCCATTCGGCGAGGATCTGATTCTGGGCGCGCTCCCAGCCCGGATTGTCCGGCTCTGCCAGCTCGGTGAACAGGCGATTCATCAGGGCTTCGTGACTTTCCTGCTGCGCAAGGGCCGAATTCAGCAGAAAAATCGCCATGCCCGCGCCCCAAAGCGACGCAACGATATATTTGCGATAGAGAGCCAAGCTAAGCATAACGGCATCAATCTAGCGCAATCGGGCCGGAAAGCGAGAGCGCTGGTCATCACAAACGGAGGAAGAGGCATGAGCAAGACAATCGACAAGGCGGTGGAGACCTTGAACACCAAGCTGGCGAACGGGTTTGCCGGATCGGCCAAGATCGTGATCAAGGACGAAGGCTCGATCATGCTTGACGGGACCGGCGCGCGCGCGGGCGACGAGGACGCCGACGTGACGCTGACGGCGAGCGCGGAGACCTTCCTTGGCATTCTCGACGGCAGCGTCAACCCGACCGCCGCCTTCATGATGGGCAAGCTGTCGGTCGACGGCAATATGGGGCTGGCGATCCAGCTCGGGTCCGCGCTGTCGTGAACGCGGCCGAGGCGCCGTTTCACGCCGATGTGGCCGAGGCGCCGGGCGGCGTTCTGTGCCGCTGGCTGACGGCCGCCGATGGTGTGCGGATCCGCGCCGCCTTCTGGCGGGCAGGCGGGAAGGGGACCGTGTTCCTCTTCCCCGGCCGCACCGAATTTATCGAGAAATACGGCCCCGCCGCCGGGGAATTCAGGCGGCGCGGCTTTGCCATGGCGACGATCGACTGGCGCGGCCAGGGGCTGGCCGATCGGCCCCTGCCCGATCCGATGACAGGCCATGTCGCATGCTTCCGGGATTTCCAGCTCGATGTCGCGGCCCTTCTGGCAGAGGCGCGCGCGGAGCGGCTGCCGGAACCCTGGTTCCTTGTCGCCCATTCAATGGGGGGTGCGATCGGCCTGCGCGCGCTGCACGAAAACCTCCCCGTGCGCGCCGCCGTCTTTTCGGCACCGATGTGGGGCATCCGCATCCATCCGGGGCTGCGCCCCGCGGCCTGGGCGCTCTCGACGCTCAGCCGTCCGGCTGGTTTCGGCCATGCCTATGCGCCCGGCACCTCGCCCGTGACCTATGTCGCCGAGGCGCCGTTTGCCGACAATGTGCTGACCACCGATCCCGACATGTACGCCTTCATGCAGCGCCAGATCGGTGCGCACCCGGAGCTGGCGCTCGGCGGCCCGTCGCTCCATTGGCTGAACGAGGCGCTCCGCGAATGCCTGGCGCTGCGCCGCCTGCCCGCGCCGACCTATCCCTGCCTCACGTCGCTCGGCACGCGCGAACGCGTGGTCGATACCGGGCCCGTCCATCAGGTGATGGCAAAGTGGCTGGGCGGCAAGCTCGAGATGATCGAGGGCGCCGAGCACGAGGTGATGATGGAAAAGCCTGCGACCCGCGCGCATTTCTATGACGCGGCTGTCGCCCTCTTCCAGCGCAACGGCTGACGCGATGTCCGCCGCGCCTATCGCGCCAACCGCTTTCCAAGCCTGGGCAGCTTCGCGCGCTTGAGAAGGGTGCGCATCTCAAGCTCGTCACCCGACAGGCGCTCTGCTTCCGCATGCACCTGCCCGCAGACGCCGGCGACCTCCTCGGGCGAGGCGTCATGCAGCGCCAGAAGGAACTGGTCGGGATCCATCCGCGCCAAACCTTCCTCGGCCAGGATATGGCGGGGAAAGTCGGCGGCGTTGAAGGTGATGATTGCATCCGCCCCGCCCGCGATCGCAGCGGCAAGCACATGGATATCATTCGGATCGGGCACCCACAGACGGCCGATAAGCGCCGCGCCGGGCGTAACCGTGGCTCGTGGCCAGGCAGCCCGCAGTGCCGCGATCTCGCCGCGCGCGACCGCTTCGGCGCCGGGGCCGAGCTTCACCGTCGCCCGCGCCCATTCCTCGAGGATCCGTTCCGACCAGAGCGGCTCATACAGGCCTTGGGCGGCGGTCCCGATCAGGATTTCCCGCAGAACCGTAGGGTAGAGGACGCAGGCGTCGAGCAGTGCCTTCATCCGTCGAGCCGGAAGAAGAGCGCTTTCAGATAGCCGCTCTCGGCCAGTTGCGGCAGCATCGGGTGGTCCGGCCCCGCGAACCCCGTATGCAGCAGCTGCGCCCGTCGACCACCCCGGCCGATACCCCGGGCGGAGGCATTACGGAACTGCGACAGGTCCGCCGCATGCGAGCAGGAACAGAGCCCGAGATAGCCCCCCGGCGCCACCAGAGGCGCGGCCAGCCTTGCCACCCGCTCATAGGCGCGCAACCCCGCCTCCAGCGCCGGTTTCGAAGGCGCGAAGGCCGGGGGGTCGCAGATCACCAGATCGAACTGCGCGCCTTCCTCGGCCAGCGTCTCCATCACGGCAAAGGCATCGCCCTTGCGGACCGAGAACCTCTCGCTGAAGCCCGAGGCCGAGGCGCCCCTCGCCGCCAGCTCCAGCGCGGCGGTCGAGGCATCGACCGAGAGCGCCGACACCGCGCCCCCGGCGAGTGCGGCCAGCGCGAAACCACCCACATGGGAAAAGACATCGAGCATCCGGCCGCCCGCCGCCAGCCGCTGGCCAAACCGGTGATTGTCACGCTGGTCGAAGAAAAGGCCGGTCTTCTGCCCGCCCAGAACGTCGGCCATGTAGGTCGCGCCGTTCATCGGCACCGCGACCGGCCCGGCGATGCCCCCCATGATGACCCGCGTCTCCTCCGCCAGCCCCTCCAACCCCCGGGATCGCCCGGTGCCGTTCTTGACGACGGCCGTCACGCCCGTCACCGCGACGAGCGCCGCGACCAGCGGCTCGATAAGGCTTTCGGCCCAGGCCGCGTTCGGCTGGACGACCGCGACATCGCCGAACCGGTCGATGATCACGCCGGGCAGCCCATCGGCCTCGGCATGGACAAGCCGGTAGAAGGGCGCATCGTAAAGCCGGTCGCGCAAGGCGAGCGCCCGCGCAAGGCGCACCACGAACCAGTCCTGATCGATCCGCGCCCCCGGATCGCGGTCGAGCATCCGTGCGATGATCTTCGATTTCGGATTGACGGTGACTAGGCCCAGGGGCCGCCGTTCACCATCTTCCAGCACCGCCAGCGCCCCGGGCGCAAGCGCCATGGTCCGCCGGTCGGTCACCAGTTCGTCGGCATAGACCCAGGGAAATCCGTGGCGGATGGCGCGCGCTTCGGCCTTGGGCCTCAGGCGCACCGTCGCAAGCATCATCTCTTCCATGTCGTGCATACCTCTTTTCGCCCCTCTACCCCGTCCCCCCCGCTTGCGAAAGGGGCGCGCGCCTGCGACAGTTCCTCATGATGGTGAAACGACTGTTGTTAGCGCTAACAACTCATGTTATTGCGCTGCCGTTCCGTCTGATGCCCGAAGGAGAGCCCGATGAGCGTGAAACCCGCCCTCGCCGCCATTACCGACCGGATCCGCGAACGCTCGCGCCCGACGCGCGAGGCCTATCTCGCCCGGATCGCATCGGCTGCAGCCGAGGGCCCGGCCCGCGCCCATCTTTCCTGCGGCAACCAGGCCCATGCCTATGCGGCGATGGGCACGGACAAGGAGGCGCTGGCCGAAGGGCGGGTACCAAACCTCGGGATCGTCACCGCCTACAACGACATGCTGTCGGCCCACCAGCCCTATGAACATTACCCCGAGCTGATCCGCGCCGCCGCGCGCCGCGCAGGCGTGACCGCGCAAGTTGCGGGCGGCGTACCCTCGATGTGCGACGGCGTCACGCAGGGCCGCGCGGGAATGGAACTGTCGCTCTTCTCGCGCGATGTGATCGCGCTTTCGGCCGGCGTGGCGCTGTCGCACAACACGTTCGATGCCGCGCTCTTCCTCGGCATCTGCGACAAGATCGTTCCGGGCCTCGTGATGGCGGCGGCGAGCTTCGGCCATCTGCCCGCAGTCTTCGTGCCATCGGGGCCGATGGCCTCTGGCCTGCCCAATGACGAAAAATCGAAGGTCCGCCAGAAATTCGCCGTGGGCGAGGTCGGGCGCGACGCATTGATGGCGGCAGAGATGGCCTCCTACCACGGGCCGGGCACCTGCACCTTCTACGGCACGGCGAACACCAACCAGATGCTCATGGAATTCATGGGGCTGCATCTGCCGGGCGCGAGCTTCGTCGCACCGGGAACGCCCCTGCGCGAGGCGCTGACGGTCGCGGCGGTCGAGCGCGCGGCGGCGATCACCCGGCTTGGCAACGATTTCCGCCCCGCGGGCCATGTGCTTGACGAAAAGGCCTTCGTGAACGGGCTTGTCGGGCTGATGGCCACCGGCGGCTCCACCAACCTCGTCCTCCATCTGCCCGCCATGGCGCGGGCGGCGGGCATCCTGCTCGATCTCGACGATTTCTCGGCCGTCTCGGCCATCGTGCCCTTGATGGCCAAGGTCTATCCGAACGGCCTTGCAGACGTGAACCATTTCCATGCGGCGGGTGGGCTGGCCTTCATGATCGGTCAGCTTCTTGATGCGGGCCTCCTGCATGAGGATGTGGTCACGGTGGCGGGCGACGGGCTTGCGCGCTATGCGAGCGAGCCGAAACTCACCGATGGCAGGCTTTCCTGGGTCGATGGTCCCGCCGAAAGCCTCAACGACCGGATCCTGCGCCCCGCAACCGACGCCTTCCAGCCCTCCGGCGGCCTGAAGGAGCTGAAGGGCAACCTTGGGCGCGGCGTGATCAAGGTCTCTGCCGTGCAGCCCGACCGCCATGTGATCGAGGCGCCCGCGCGGGTCTTTTCCAGCCAGGAGGCGGTGAAGGCCGCCTTCCAGAAGGGCGAGTTCACCGCCGATACCGTCGTCGTGGTCCGCTTCCAGGGCCCCCGCGCCAACGGCATGCCGGAACTGCATTCGCTGACCCCGACCCTGTCGGTCCTGCAGGATCGCGGGCTGCGCGTCGCGCTTGTCACAGACGGGCGGATGTCGGGTGCCTCGGGCAAGGTGCCCGCCGCGATCCATGTCAGTCCCGAGGCTGCCTGTGGCGGACCGCTGGTCTATCTGCGCGACGGCGACCTGATCCGGCTGGACGCCGACCGTGGCACGATCGAGGCCCTGGTGCCCGATCTGATGTCGCGCACCCCCGTCACGGCAGACCTTTCCGCCAACCAGCACGGCACCGGACGGGAGCTGTTCACGGCCTTCCGTGCCCATGTCGGCGCGGCCGAAACCGGCGCGGCGCTCGTCATATGAGGGCAGGCGTGAATTACCCCGATCCCAGTGGCGAGCCTGTCCCTGCCGGACGCTTCCCCAGCCACCGCCCCGCGAAAGGCCCATGACCATGACCCCTGCCCAGCAAAGCCTGAAAGCCGCCGAGATTTGCGCGCTGGCTCCCATCGTTCCGGTTCTGGTGATCGAAGATGCCACCCGCGCCGAAGCGCTTGCCCGCGCGCTCGTCACCGGCGGCCTGCCGGCGCTGGAGGTGACGCTGCGCACCCCGGCGGCGCTTGAGGCGATCCGCATCATGGCCGGGGTCGAGGGTGGAATGGTGGGTGCGGGCACGCTCCTCAGCCCAGCCGACGTGAAAGCGGCGAAGAAGGCGGGCGCGCGGTTCGGCGTCTCGCCCGGCGCGACCGACAGCCTTCTGAAAGCCTGCGAGGACGAGGGCCTGCCGCTCCTGCCCGGCGCGGCCACCGCGACCGAGGTGATGGGACTGCTCGAAAAAGGCTATACGGTGCAGAAATTCTTCCCGGCCGAGACCAGCGGGGGGGCCGCGGCGATCAAGGCGCTTGGCGGGCCGATCCCGCAGGTGCGCTTCTGCCCCACGGGCGGAATATCGATGAAGAATGTCGGCGATTATCTCAAGCTGAAGAACATCCTGTGCTGCGGCGGCAGCTGGGTTGCGCCCGCCGACGCGGTCGCATCGGGCGACTGGCAACGGATCGAAGCGCTGGCGCGCGAGGCCGCGGCCCTTTCCCGCGCCTGACAGGCCAGGTTCGCGCGCTCCGTTCTTTCGAGGGACTTTGGTCCGCGCCCTAACGGTCGACGGAACGCAGCCGGCCCGCGCGCCCGCCGCGCCGCGACGCTTGCGGCGGCGCGGTCAGCCCCTCTTCCAGCACCCGCGACATCGGATGATCCGGCCGGTCGAGCGCATAGGTCGCGATCATCACCCGGGCGGCTTCTGCCGGTTCGACCCCGGGTTTCAGGCTCAGGAGCCAGTCGAGGAAGATCGACCGGCATTCACCCGCCGTGATCCCCTCGATCGCATAGCTTTCCCGGATCAGCCCCTTGGGGTCGGCCAAACTCAGCTCCATGATCTTCCTCGCCATCCGACAGCGCCCTTCACCGACCGGCGCCCGGCCGGTTCACTCCTCGCGCCACGATTTCGGCGGTGCGCGCGACATGGCCCGCCAATTCCGACCTGAGCGCGTCGAGCGACGACATTCCGGTCTCGCGCAGCAGGAATGCCCGCCCACCCGCGCCGATCGCCTCCATATCAAGGGGCCTTTCGGTCAGGAGCCGCCCCCCGGCCTGCAGCCGCCAGAAGAAGCGATAGGCCGCCTGCAAAGCCTCCTCATCCGCTGCCGATATCAGGCCCGCCCGCCGACCGGCACGCAATTGCGCCTCGGTCCGCCGCGCGGGATCGGCGGCCCTCAGCGCCGCTGACTGCGCGAGAAGTTCGATATCCTGCAACCGGCCGGGACCGATCTTGGCCTCCCATTCGCCGTCGGGCGCCTTCGCCGCGAAGATCCTGTCCCGCATCTCGGCGGTGTCGGCGAGAATCGTTTCTCCGTCCGCCTTCGCAATCAGAACCTCGCGCCGGATCGCCTCGATCTCTGCCGCCAGATCGTCCGGACCGGCCACCGGTCGGGCACGGGTCAGCGCGAGATGTTCCCAGGTCCAGGCCTCGGTCATCTGATAATCGCGGAAGGCGGCAAGCGATACGGCCACCGGCCCCTGCCGCCCCGAAGGACGAAGCCGCATGTCGACCTCGTAGAGCCGACCTTCGGCCATCGGCGCGGTGAGCGCCGTCACGAAAGCCTGCGTGAGCCGCGCATAGTAGGCGCGCGCGGCGAGCGGGCGCGGTCCGTCGGACGCCTCCTGCCCCAGGTCGTCATAGATCATCAGAAGATCGAGGTCCGAGGCGGCATTGAGCCGCTCTGCCCCGAGCGAACCCATGCCGAGAACCGCGGCCCCCCGCCCCGGAGGCGCCCCGTGCTTGCGGGCGAATTCGGCCACGACCGGCACCCAGACCGCTCGGACCGCCGCCCCCGCCAGGTCGGCATATTGCCGCCCCGCCTCGCCCGCATCGATCAGACCACGCAGATGATGTACGCCGACACGGAAGTGCCATTCCTTCACCCAGCGCCGGGCGGCATCAAGCTTGCGCTCGTAATCGGGCTCGGCCGCAAGCTCGTCGGACAGAAGGGCTGCAAGCGCGCCCGCTCCGGGCCAGGGCGCGAAGAACGATCCGCCGATGACCGCGTCGAGAACGCCGGAGTTCCGCGACAGATGGGCGGCGAGCCCCGGCGCGGTGCCGCAGATATCGACGATCAGGTCGACAAGCTGCTCGTTCGCCTCAAAGAGAGAGAAAAGCTGCACGCCCGCAGGCAGACCTTTCAGGAAACCGTCGAACTGGTTCAGCGCCTCGGCCGGATTGGCGGCGTCCCCGAGACGACGCAGGATTTCCGGCTGGAGCCGCTTGAATATCCGCACCGCGCGTTCGGACCTGAGCGCCGGATAGGCGCGCCAGCCATCGACTGTTGCGCGCATCTCCGCCGTGATGTCCGGACCGGCGCGCCGCGCCTCGCCGGGCGCGAAGAAACCCTCGGTCAGCTCCGCCACCCGTTCGAACCGCGCCTTGAGATGCGCGCGGAACGCTTCCGTGTCGCCCTCGCCGCACATCCGCGCGATACGTTCCACCCCCTCGGGCGTCACCGGCAGATCATGGGTCTGGGCATCCTGCACCATCTGCACGCGATGTTCGATATCGCGCAGCGCCCGGTAGTGCCGCGTCAGTTCTTCGGCCGCCTCCTGCGTCACCCAGCCCTTCGCGGCCAGGGCCGTGAGCCCCGGCACCGTGCCGCGCTGCCTCAGGTCCGGATCGCGACCGCCGGCGATCAGTTGGCGGGTCTGGGTGAAAAACTCGATCTCGCGGATGCCGCCGACGCCGAGCTTGATGTCATGGCCTTCAAGAACAACCGGCCCGTGCAGGCCCTTGTGGTCGCGGATGCGCAGCCGCATGTCATGGGCATCCTGGATCGCCGCGAAATCGAGATGCCGGCGCCAGACGAACGGCGTGAGCGCCGTCAGGAACCGCGCGCCCGCCGCCAGATCGCCGCCCGAGGGACGCGCCTTGATATAGGCCGCGCGCTCCCAGGTCCGACCCTGCGCCTCGTAATAGCTTTCCGCCGCCGACATGGAGATGCAGACCGGCGTCACCGAGGCATCTGGGCGGAGCCTGAGGTCGGTGCGGAAAACATAGCCTTCGGCGGTCAGGTCGCTGAGAAGCGCGGTCATCCGCCGCACCACGCGGATGAACGACGCACGCGCCTCCTGCACGTCGTCCGCCGGAATACGGCTGTCATCGAAGAGGCAGATGAGGTCGATATCGGAGGAATAGTTCAGCTCCCCCGCCCCCATCTTGCCCATGGCAAGCGCCACCATGCCGCCCGCTGTTTCGGCATCCTCCGGCGTCGCACCGGGAAGCCGCCCGCGCCGGATCTCGTCCCCCACCAGCGCGCGGAGCGCCAATGTGACCGCCCGGTCGGCAAGCGCGGTCAGCGCGCCGGTGACTGCCTCCAGCGTCCAGACCCCGCCAAGGTCGGCAAGGCCGGCGAGAAGCGCAACCTGGCGCTTCGAGCGGCGCAGAAGGGGGCCGAGCGCCTCGCTGCCCTGTCCCTCGCCCTCTGCCAGCACTGACGCGAGCGCGGCCTCGGGATCGTCAAGCGCTGCCTCCAGCCACTCCGCTTCCCGCTCCATCAGCCCGGCGAGATAGGGGCTGCAACCGGCGGCTCCGACGAGCAGCTCCCGCACCGCCGGGTCGAGATGGGCGAAACGTGCGCCAAGGTCGGCGCCGCGATCGGGCTCGTAGGGGATTGGGCAACGGGTAAGGCGCGCGGCAAATTTCATGCGCCGACCCTAGGCGGGCGCCGGTCCGGCTTCAACCCGTCCGGCAAGCCTTCTCGGGCACTTCGTTTCCCGTCGGCGCGGTTGCCTCGCCTGGCGTGCCCGAAGGGCGCGGCAGCCCCGCCCTTCGGCCGTGGCCACTGTTGCATCCCCGCCGGTTTCACGCTTCTCTCGCCGAAAAGGGAGGGGCGGGATGAGCAAGTCGCTCGCACGCGTGCGCGCCGCGCTGGAAGCGGCAGGCGAAAGGGTCGAGATCGTCGAGGCCCCGGCGGAAACCCGCACGGCGGAACAGGCCGCCGCCTGCGCAGGGTGCCTGACCGACCAGATCGCCAAATCGATCATCTTCAGGGGCGAGGCCAGCGGGCATATCGTCCTCTTCATCACCGCGGGCGGCAACCGCGTGGACCCGGCGAAAGCCAGCGCAGCGGCGGGCCAGCCGCTTGGCCGGGCCGACGCCGATCAGGTCCGCGCCGAAACCGGCTTCGCCATTGGCGGGGTGGCGCCCATCGGCCATCTGAGCCCGGTCCCGAGCTTTTTCGATCCCCGCCTTCTGGACTTCGACCGGGTCTGGGCGGCGGCGGGAACCCCGCGCCATATCTTCGCCATCGCGCCCCGGCGTCTTCTGGACCTGACCGGCGCGCAGGTCGCCGATTTCACCGGCTGAGCGCCGTTTTGCGGGTGATGTTAAATTAGTTTACATTTCCTCTTGACGAACGCGGCCGAAGACCCAATCTTGGCAATGTGAAAGACGTTCACATCCGGTTCCCGGATATCTGGCTCACACTGGTTCACGGAGGGACCTATGACCACGACAACCGCTTCATGGCCCACGCGCGCCGAGCTCTGGCTTGACGAACGCGGCAAGGGCGCCTGGATCGCCGCCATGGTGCTTGGCTTTATCTTCTTCTGGCCGGTGGGCCTTGCGCTTCTGGCCTACATGATCTGGAGCAAACGCATGTTCTCGAAAGGATGCGGCGCGCGCGCCATGCGCGACCACGGGCACGGCCCTTGGGCCAACCGCCACCGCCACGGCTTCCGCTCGTCCGGCAATTCGGCCTTCGATTCCTACAAGGCCGACACGCTCGACCGGCTTGAGCGCGAGCAGGCAGAATTCGAGGCTTTCCTCGAACGGCTGCGGGCCTCGAAAGACAAGTCCGAATTCGACCAGTATCTCGATGAACGCGCCCGCCAGGCGCGCGATGAGACGCCGGCCGAAGAGGCAGACCCGCGCGACGACGACCGCGCCCCCCAGCGCGGCAGCTACTGACGCCAGCCGCCAGGCGCCGGCCCCCCGCGGCCCGTCCCCTTCGGCGTGTCAGTCGACCGGCCCCCTCGCGGGGCCGGTTCGCGTTTGTGGACTGTCACGAAGTGACGCGACCGATTGTGCGCCCGCTCACAGAGTTCCGATCACTGTGTGCGAGGTGCGAGGCGCATCATGGCGCCTGCCCGCATTGACTCCCGCCCGGCCCCGGCTCATGCAGGGGTGCCAAACCGGACCAAGCGGAGACATGGCGATGATCAAGCTCGATATCATCTCGGACGTGGCCTGCCCCTGGTGCTATGTCGGCAAGGCCTATCTCGACCGGGCGCTCGAAGCGCGGCCCGACCATCCGTTCGAGATCGAGTGGCATCCCTACCAGCTCAACCCCGACATGCCGCCCGAAGGGATGAAGCGCGCAGATTACCTGTCGGCCAAGTTCGGCTCGCGCGAGAACATCCTGCGCACCCATGCGCCGCTGATCGAACATGGCGAAAAGGCCGGGATAGAGTTCGACCTGCCTGCCGTCGAACGTTCCCCCAACACGCTCGATGCCCATCGGCTGATCCACTGGGCGGGGCTTGAGGCTCGCCAGACCGCGATGGTTTCGGCCCTCTTCCGCGCCTATTGGCGCGAGGGCAAGGATATCGGCGACCGCACGCAGCTTGCCGATCTGGCCGGGGCGGTCGGACTGGACCGGGCGATGATCGCGCGGCTTCTGGACAGCGACGCCGACCGCACCGATATTTCCGCCCGCGTCGCCAACGCCCGGAACAAGGGCGTCAGCGGCGTACCGGCCTTCGTCATCGCCGGGCGCCATGTGGTGCAGGGCGCGCAGCCGACCGAGGTCTGGACCGGCATCATCGACGACATCAATGCCCAGCTGAAAGAACGCAGCGCATGAGCGATATTCCCGTCCCCGCCACCGCGATCCGGCGGCTGGCGCTTCCCGAATTCACCGCGATGCTGGCGATGCTTTTCGCCACCATCGCCTTTTCCATCGACGCGATGCTGCCCGCCTTGCCGCAGATCGCGGCCGAACTGTCGCCCGATGCGCCCAACCGCGCGCAGCTGATCCTGTCGGCCTTCGTCCTTGGCATGGGCACCGGCACCCTGTTCGCCGGTCCGCTGTCGGATGCGTTCGGGCGCAAGCCGATCATCGCGGCCGGGCTCGTGGTCTATGTCGGGGCGGCGCTTCTGGCGCGCGAGGCCGACGGGCTTGAATTCCTGCTTGCCGCGCGGTTCCTGCAGGGCCTTGGCGCCTCCGGCCCGCGGATCGCGGGCGTCGCGCTAAGCCGCGATCTTTATGAAGGGCGAGAGATGGCGCGGGTCATGTCCTTTGTGATGATGGTTTTCATGGTCGTACCCGCGCTTGCCCCGATGATCGGCGCGGGCGTGATCGCGATCTCAAGCTGGCATGGCATCTTCCTCGCCTTCGCCGCCTTCGGCCTTGTCGCCATCAGCTGGGTCAGCCTGCGCCAGCCCGAAACGCTGCCCGTCACGGCGCGGCGCCCCCTGCAGGGCGCGGTGATCCTCGACGGGTTGCTGCAGGTCGTGCGGTCGCGAGAGGTCCGACTTTACACGGTCGTGATGACGCTCGGCTTCGGTCAGATGTTCGCGCTCCTCTCCTCGATCCAGCAGATATTCGACCAGACCTACGGCAAGGCGCAGTCCTTTCCCTATTGGTTCGCGCTTATCGCGGCCTTCTCGGCCTCGGCCTCGTTCATCAACGGTCGTCTGGTGGGGCGCCTCGGCATGCGCAAGCTGGTGCTCACGGCCTATCTGGGGCAGTTCGCTCTCTCGGCCGTCATGGTCGCGCTCTTCCTCTCGGGCGCCGGTTCCTTCCTGGCCTTCTACATCTGGGCAACGAGCGTCTTCTTCATCGCGGGCTTCACCTTCGGCAATCTGAACGCTCTGGCGATGCAGACGATGGGCCATGTCGCGGGCATGGCCACCTCGGTCATCGCGGCGATCTCCACCGTGCTCGCGGTCGCCATTGCCGGGCCGGTCGGCCTTGCCTTCGACGGCACGTCCGTGCCCGCGATGATCGGCGCTGCCCTGTGTTCCGGTCTCGCCTACCTTCTGATGCGCCGCGCCTGAGAACACCGGCACCGGGCATCTGGGCCTTGACCCGCCCCGGTGCACTTCCCATGATCGGGTGCAGGGTCCGACGCCTTCGGGGGCTTCATGTCGCAGGTAACCTTGTCCGGCTTCCTTCTCTGCCGATCGCTCGAGGAGGCCGACCGCATCTCGCACCTCCTGCCCGACCATATCCGCCTGACCCGCGCCGAACCCGGCTGCATCCTGTTCGAGGTCATCCGCTCCATGGCCGATCCGGCACGCTTTGCCGTGCGCGAAATCTTCGCCAGCCGCGCCGATCTGGAGGCGCATACCGCGCGGGTGAAAGCCTCGGACTGGGGGCGGGCGACGAAAGGCATCCCGCGCGACTACGTGCTGACGATTGGCGGCAAGGACAAGCGCTATGCCTTTCCCGGCAGCGACCCGGACTGATACGGGGCCGTCTCAGCCACCCGCGATCTCTGCCGCCCGTGATTCACCCACCGGCGATCGCGCGCACGTAATTGGCGGTTTCCGCATAGGGCGGGATGCCGCCATATTTCTCCACCGCCTCGGGTCCGGCATTGTAGGCCGCAAGCGCGAGCTTCCAGTCGCCGAACCGGTCGTACATCATCCGAAGATAGCGCGCGCCACCGTCTAGGTTCTGATGTGGGTCGGTTTCGTCGACGCCAAGCCGGTCAGCCGTCGAGGGCATCAATTGCGCAAGCCCGGTCGCGCCCTTGTGCGATACCGCCCCTGCGTTCCAGCCGGACTCCTGCTGGACGAGCCGCAGGAACAGATCCTCGGGCACGCCATGCTTTTGCGCCGCCGATCTGGCGGCATCGAGATAGGCACCACGATAGCGGCCCGAATAGCCGGGCAGGACTGTCGCATCAAGACCAGCCGCCGCGGCTTCCTTGCCATGCGGCGTCAGCTTGACCGAATCCGCATATTGCGCCGCAGCGCGCCCGTCGAGCACCGCGAGCTGCTGGTTGAACACGGCTGACCGGTTGGTTTTCTGGCCCTTCTTCGGCAGCCACAGACCCTCGGCCGAAACGGCCGACGCACCAAGCGCGATCAGCGCCACCGAAAGCGCGGCGCAGACTGTCCCTTTCCGCATCCGTCCCCTGCCCTTTTTCCTGCCGAGACGCGCGGGACTATATCGCTGCCCCGCCTGACGATCCAGTCAGGAATTCGGCGCCCCGCGCCCGCCGTCCGTGGAGGGCCGGACCGAGCCGTTCAGGATGTCCTCGATCAGCAGGCTGACGAGCTGCCCGCGCCCGCCAAGGCCCGACTTGCGGTAGATGGCGTTCAGCTGGCTCTTCACCGTGCCCTCCGCCGCGCCGCGCAGGCTGGCGATCTCGGCGATGGAGAAGCCCTTGATGGTGAACTGCGCCACCTCCGCCTCGGCGGGGGTCAGGGCCCAGCTTTCGAAATAGCCCTGCATCAGCCCGTGCAGCGCACCGGATGCCGCGGACAGCGCGCGCTCCGCCCGTTCGTGCTGGCGCAGGAGCCAGCGCAGGAAATAGCCTTCGACGAGGATCGCCGCGACAAGGCCGACATTGGCCACAAGTTCCAGCGTGATGTGAAAATCAAAGCCGCCGCCGGGCACGAGTTCGGCATAATCGTCAAGGACATCGCCCACGAACATCGCCGCACAGACCGCCTGCACCACCATGAGCGCGATCAGCAGCGTCTCCAGCCGGAACCGCGTGACAAGCTTTTGAATCATCGTCCCATCGCCCCATCTGACCCGGCTTGCACTCTAGGGCCTCGGCGTTCGGGACGGAAGCCACCGGGGCCGGTCGCGGCGCGCAAAGGCGTCCGGGGCGCCGCATGACCGATTTCGCAGGGTGGCATGAACGGTTCATTAACCTTAAAGTGATGCATTAACGGAACATCAGGATTCGCGGCGGGATTCGCGTCAGTGCGAGGGAGATCATGGCAGGCTCGGTGAACAAGGTTATTCTGGTTGGCAACCTCGGGCGCGACCCGGAAGTGCGGTCTTTCCAGAACGGCGGCAAGGTGTGCAACCTCCGGATCGCGACGTCGGAAAGCTGGCGCGACCGCAATACCGGCGAACGCAAGGAACGGACCGAATGGCATTCGGTGGCGATCTTCAACGAAAATCTCGCCAAGATCGCCGAGCAATATCTGAAGAAGGGCTCCAAGGTCTATGTCGAGGGCGCGCTGGAGACCCGCAAATGGCAGGACCAGTCGGGTCAGGACCGCTATACGACCGAGGTCGTGCTGCGCCAGTTCAGGGGCGAACTGACACTGCTTGACGGGCGCGACGGTGGCGGCGGCGGCGGTGGCGGCCAGGGTGGCGGGTATGACGAGGGTCAGGCCGGCGGCTATGGTGGCGGTTCCTACGGCGGTGACCGGTCCGGCCCGGCGGCGAGCCCCGCCCGCGCCGACATGGACGACGAAATCCCGTTCTGATCCCTTGGCTGGACAGGCGAAGCCCGGCGGCGTTCAGCCGGCGGGCCGACCGTATAGCGCCTCGGCGCGCGCTTCGAAGGCCCGCACCACCTTGCGCATCGCCTCGTCGAAGACGAGACCGATCACCGCCTGCAGGATCGCGTTCCGGAATTCGAAATCGACCGAGAAATCCACCTCGCAGCCGCCGCTTTCCAGTGGCGCGAAGCGCCAGCGCGAGTGAAGATGGCGGAAGGGCCCGTCGAGATAGTCGGTCTCGATTCGCCGCTCTGCCGGGACAAGCAGCACCCGGCTGCCGAACCGTTCGCGGAAGACCTTGAACGAGATCACCAGATCGGCTTCCAGCAGTTCCGATCCGTCGGGGCGCGCCTCGCGCGCGCGGATGCGCGCTGCCGCCGTCCAGGGCAGGAACTCCGGATAGCGCGCCACATCGGCGACAAGCGCGAACATTTCGTCCGCCGACCAGGGCAATACCCGCTTTTCCGCGTGCGACGGCATCCGACCCCGCTCTTCCCCGATGACAATCCGGCCCCCTTTCCGCTATGGAGGGCGGGAAATCAAGGGGACCCCATGCCGCACCGACCCTATGCCATCGACGAGATGATCTCGGCCAAATCCATCGCCGCGCGGGTCGAGGCGCTGGCCAAGGAAATCACCCGCGCCTATCAGGGCACCGACAAGCTGGTGGTGGTCGGCCTCCTGCGGGGTTCGTTCGTCTTCATCGCCGATCTGGTGCGCGAGATCGACCTGCCGGTCGAGGTCGATTTCCTCGAAGCCTCCTCTTACGGCGACGCGACGGAAAGCTCGCGCGAGGTCCGCATCCTCAAGGACCTGCGCGGCGAGATCGCGGGCCGCGACGTTCTGGTCGTCGAGGATATCGTCGACACCGGCTTCACGCTCCACCACGTGGTGAACCTTCTGAAAAGCCGCGAACCGAAGCGGCTGGAGGTCTGCGCGCTTCTCGACAAGCCCTCGCGGCGCGAGGTGCAGATCAAGGCGACCTGGACCGGGTTCGAGATACCGGACGAATTCGTCGTGGGCTATGGCATCGACTTTGCCCAGCGGAACCGCAACCTGCCCTATATCGGCAAGGTCCGGTTCACCGGATGACGGGGGGCCGCGCATGAACCTGCGCTGGCTTTTGCGCATGTCGCAATGGGCGCGCAGGCCGCCCTCGATGAACCGTGTGATCCTCGGCGCGATCGTGATCGGCATCTGCCTCGCGATCGTGGGGCTCGAATGGTTCGGCCTCTGGCCCGAGTGGCTGACGCTGCCCGCCAAGGGACGACGCGGTTTCTGAGGCCCGGCGACGGCTTCAGCCAAAGATCGCGGCGGCGTCGGCCCTCATCTCTTCGATCAGCAACTGGCGCATCAGGGCGATGCGCGGCACCTCGGCAAGATCGGGGTGGCAGGCAACCCAGACCGGGACCTGCATGTCTGGCAACCGGCCCTCGACCCGTTCGAGCCGCCGGTCTTCGCGGCCGAGGTACTCGGGCAGGATCGCCATGCCCAGGCCAAGCGCCGCCATTTCCCGCAACGTGAGGAAACTGTCGGCACCCGGCCCGGCCGCCGCTTCGCCGACCTCTGCCGCCAGCCAGCGCGCCGGTGCCGAGCGGGAAAGCTGGCCCGCGAGCCCGAGCCAGCCATCCGCCGCCCCGGCTGTCGCGCGATAGGCGGAGAAGCGCAGCCGGCCAACCTCTGCCCCCACCAGATCGTCGGGAAGCGCACGCGCCGGACGGATGGTGATATCGGCATGGATGCGCCCCAGATCGAGATGCGCGTTCGAACTGACGAGTGTGACCAGAAGCTCCGGCGCGCGCGACGCGATGCGCGTGATGACGGGCGGCAGGACCACCTGGCACAGGCTGTCGGTCGAGGTGACGCGCACATCGCCCGACACCGGTGCCCGGACGCCCGCGACCATCCTCTGCACCGCCTGGACCGAGCGGTCGACCTCGCGCATTGCCTCGATCAGCCGCAGCCGGTCGGGGGCAAGCGCATAGCCTTTCGGGGTCTTCTCGAACAGGGGCGCCCCGGCCTCCGCCTCATATTGCGCGATCCGCCTCAGCACGGTCGCATGATTGACGCCCAGCAACCGCGCGGCCGCGCTCACCGTCCCGGTCTCGGCGACGGCAAGCACATATTTGATGTCGTCCCAATCCTCTCGCGCCATGTTCACCTTCACGTTCCCGTTACCCTCTGCGCCCCTGCGTCGAACAGATGCGGAGATTTCGGCAAAACCGCGCCCGTCCAGGTCGGTTCAGGCACGGAAAGGCCCATTGTGCGGTTTTTAACAGGATACCCGCAGAAAACGGAAGTTCACAGCGAAAGAAGCACAGGTAAACTCCCTGCAGGCGAGCCGCATCGTGGAAAGTGGCCCCAACAAGGGAGAGACATATGAAGAAGATTTTTGCCGGAACCGCCATCGCGCTTCTGTCCATGGCGACAATCGCTCTTGCACAGGACGCCCCCTTCGCCAGGGAAATCAAGGCGCGCCAGGGCATCATGAACTACCGCGCGATCAATATTGGCACGCTCGCCGCCATGGCCAAGGGCGAGGCCGAATATGACGCCGCCAAGGCCGCCACGGCCGCCAACGCATTGCTCGCGTCGGCCAGTCTCGACGCTTCCATGCTCTGGCCGCCGGGGTCGGACAATGCGGCCAACCCGGCATCGACCGCCTCCGCCGCGATCTGGGCGGACGGGTCCGACATCGGCGCCAAGGCCGGGGCGTTCCAGGCAGCGGCAGAGGCGATGGCGGCGGCAGCAGGCACCGATCTCGCAAGCCTTCAAGGGGCGATGGATGCGCTCGGCGGATCCTGTGGCGGTTGCCACAAGGCCTTCAGGGTTCCAACGAACTGACATCCCTCGTATGTCCTGTAAGGGCGGCAGTGGCAAAACGCCTGCCGCCCCTTCATTACGGATCCAGATGAGAACCTTCGTTCGTGCCGCACTTGTCCTCGCCGTCATCGCCGCCGCCGGCGGCTGGTGGTTGAGTGCGCCGGATCGATTGCCCGCTTCGGCACTTGATGACATCAGCGGTGATGCCGCCCGCGGCGAACAGGCGTTCTGGGCGGGCGGCTGCGCGTCCTGCCATGCCGCCTCCGGCGCGGTGGGCGATGACAAGCTGAAGCTTGGCGGCGGCCAGCGCTTCCCCTCGCCCTTCGGCACCTTCATCGCGCCCAACATCTCTCCCGATCCCGAAAACGGCATCGGCGGCTGGAGCGCCCTTGATCTTGCGAATGCGATGACACGCGGCACCTCGCCCGAGGGCCAGCATTATTACCCGGTCTTTCCCTATGCGAGCTACGCCAAGGCCAGCCTTCAGGACGTGGCGGACCTTCATGCCTTCCTGATGACCCTGCCGCCGGTCGCAACCCCGAGCGCGCCACACGAGGTTTCCTTCCCCTTCAACATCCGCCGCAGTCTCTTCGGCTGGAAATTCCTTTATCTGAACCGAGACTGGGTGGTGGCGGGCGACCTGACGGCCGAGGAAGAGCGCGGGCGCTATCTGGTCGAGGCGCTTGGCCATTGCGGCGAATGCCACACGCCCCGCACCGCCCTCGGCGGCATGGACCGGAGCCGCTGGCTCGGGGGCGGGCCGGTCCCGGCCGGAAAGGGCCGGTTCCCGAACATCACGCCAGCGAAGCTGACCTGGAGCGCGGCCGAAATCGCCGAATATCTGAAATCGGGCTTCACGCCGGATTTCGACAGCGCCGGTGGCCACATGGCCTTGGTGGTCGAGAATATGGCGCATCTGCCGCCCGAGGATCGCGCTGCGGTCGCCGCCTATCTGAAGAAAGTTCCGCCGGTCGAGTGACCCGTCCGGTCCATGGCGGCTCATCGCGCCTGACATCTCTCTTCGAGCGGCCCGGCGATGAGACCTGGCAGGGGCGAAGAGCCGCTTCGAGAGGCCACGGGCGCCCGCGTTGAGCAGTTCAACAGGCCATCCGCTTCCTGTAATCTCGCGCCCGGAGGTGCCCCATCATGATCCTGATCGGCCAGTATGATTCCCCCTTCGTCCGTCGTGTCGGAATTGCGCTCACCCTCTATGGTCTGCCCTTCCGGCAGGAGCCCTGGTCGGTCTTCGGCGATGCCGACAGGATCCGGCCCCTGAACCCGCTCACCCGGGTGCCGACGCTGGTGCTGGACGATGGCGAGGCGCTGATCGACAGCCACATGATCCTCGACCATCTCGACAGTCTGGTTGCGCCCGAGGCGCGGCTCTTTCCGGTGTCCGAACCGGCGCGGCGGCAGGCGCTGAAGCGCGCGGCCCTTGCAACGGGCATCGGCGACAAGGCGGTGGCGCTTTTCTACGAACAGAGACTGCACGCCAGGGCGTCGGACATGTGGGTCGCACGCTGCCGCCGCCAGATCGGCGAAGGCTGGCAGGCGCTGGAAACGCTGCTGCCCGACGGTGCGACGGGCCATGCCGAGATTGCCGCCGCCTGCGTCTGGCGCTTCGTGAACGAGGCTCACCCCACGCTTCTGGACCCCGCGGCCCTGCCCCGCCTCGCGGCGCTGTCAGCGGGGCAGGAAGCGACCGACGCGTTCCGGTCGATCTATCAACCCTTTATCGCGCCCGCCTGAACGCCTAGAAGGGACCCATGGATATTCTCGACAAGATCAAGGCCTACAAGCTTCAGGAAGTGGCCGCCGCCAAGCGCGCGCGTCCCTTGTCGGAGGTTGAGGCACGGGCGCGCGCGGCAGGGCCGGTGCGCGGCTTTCACACAGCGCTTCGGGCCGCCGAGGCAGGCGGCTACGGGCTCATCGCCGAAATCAAGAAGGCGTCGCCCTCGAAAGGCCTGATACGCGCCGATTTCGATCCGCCGGCGCTCGCCCGCGCCTATGAGGCGGGCGGGGCCACCTGCCTGTCGGTCCTGACCGACGGGCCTTCCTTTCAGGGCGCACCGGAGTTCCTGACCGCCGCCCGCGCGACCGTTTCGCTGCCGGTGCTCCGCAAGGACTTTCTCTACGATACCTATCAGGTCGCCGAGGCGCGCGCCTGGGGGGCAGATTGTATCCTGATCATCATGGCCTCGGTCCCGGACACGCTCGCGGCAGAGCTGGAAGATGCCGCCCGCGGCTGGGGGATGGAGGTGCTTATCGAGGTTCACGACGAGGCGGAGACGGAGCGCGCCCTGCGCCTGAAGTCACGGCTGATCGGCATAAACAACCGCAATCTCAAGACCTTCGAAGTCACTCTTGAGACAACTCGCCGCCTTGCCCCGATGATTTCCACCGATCGTACGCTTGTCTGTGAAAGCGGTCTCTTCACGCCCGCCGACCTCGCCGCCATGGCCGGCTGCGGCGCGCGGTCCTTCCTGATCGGCGAAAGCCTGATGCGGCAGGCCGACGTGACCGCGGCGACGCGTGCGATCCTCGCCGATCCGGTGGGGGTCTGACATGGCGCTGACCCATTTCGACGGCGAAGGCCGCGCCCATATGGTCGATGTCGGCGAAAAGCAGGTGACCGAACGGATTGCCGTCGCGGTCGCCGAGGTTCACATGCGCGCCGAAACCCTGGCGCTCGTGACGGGAGGCACGGCGAAGAAGGGTGACGTCCTCGGTGTCGCGCGGCTCGCGGGCATCATGGCAGCCAAGCGCACCGCCGACCTGATTCCGCTTTGTCATCCGCTGCCGATCACCAGGGTTGCTCTTGACCTCGTGGCGGATGAAAGCCTGCCCGGCATCCGCATCGAGGCGACGGTGAAGACCGTCGGTCAGACCGGGGTGGAGATGGAGGCGCTGACCGCCGCCTCGGTCGCGGCGCTCACGGTCTACGACATGTTGAAGGCAGCGGAAAAATCAATGTGGATCGAAGGGTTGCGGGTCGTTCTTAAGGATGGTGGCAAGTCAGGCCGCTACGAGGCGCAGCGATGATCTCGGTCGCGGAGGCGCTCGCGCGCATCCTCGCCCTGACCGGCCCTCTCGGCGCGCAGACCGTGCCCCTTCGCGCCGCCGCAGGCCGCGTCCTGGCCGAGCCGGTGAAAGCGCGCCTCACCCAGCCGCCGTTCAATGCCTCGGCCATGGACGGCTATGCGATCCGCGAGGCGGATCACGTCGCCGGACGGCGCCTGAAGGTGATCGGCGAGGCCGGCGCGGGCCACGCTTTCGCGGGCCGCGTGGGCAGCGGCGAAGCCGCACGGATATTCACCGGCGCCCCGGTGCCGGACGGCGCCGAAAGGGTAGTGCTGCAGGAAGATGTGACGCGCGAGGGTGATCTGGTCACCCTTGGCGATCGCCTGGAACAATCCATTCATATCAGACCCTTGGGACAGGATTTTAAAGTCGGAGATGTGGTTGCCGCGCCGCGCCGCCTGCGGCCCGCCGACCTGGCCCTGATTGCCTCGATGAACGTCCCTCAGGTGCGCGTCACCCGCCGCCCCATCGTCGCGATCCTGTCGACCGGTGACGAGCTGATCATGCCCGGCGAAGAGCCGAAACCGGACCAGATCGTTGCCTCCAACACATTCGCCATTGCCGCCATGGCCGAGGCGCGGGGCGCGGAGGTGCGTGTCCTGCCGATCGCGCGCGACACGCACGCCTCGCTGCGACAGGCCTTTGCGCTCGCCCATGGCGCCGATGTCATCGTGACCATCGGCGGCGCCTCGGTCGGCGAGCATGACCATATTCAGGCGGTCGCCGTCGACCTGGGGCTGCGGCAGAATTTCTGGAAGATCGCGATGCGTCCGGGCAAGCCGGTGATGGCGGGCCGGATGGGTGACTCGGTACTTCTCGGCCTGCCCGGCAACCCGGTCTCGGCCATAGTGACCGCGCAACTTTTCCTCCTGCCGCTTCTCGACCGGATGCAGGGGCTTCCCGCAGCGCACGAACCGCGCAAGGCGCGACTGGCCGCGCCGGTCGGGGCGAACGGGCCGCGCGCCCATTACATGCGCGCGCGCCTGTCGGAAGGCGCGGACCTGCCCGCCATCGCGCCGATGGACAATCAGGATTCCGCGCTTCTGACCATCCTCTCGGAGGCCGACGCGCTATTGATCCGCCCGCCGGACGATCCAGCGCGCGGGCCGGGTGACATCGTGCCCTACCTGCCGTTCTGAGCCCGGCCCTTCACCCGTCGTTGACACAAAAGGGGAACAGGCGTAGAACATGGGTCGAACCCTCGGGCAACGACGAGAGGAAAAACAGGCACCATGCTGACCCGCAAGCAGTTGGAACTTCTTGATTTCATCCAGAGACGCATGAATCGGGACGGCGTTCCGCCCTCGTTCGACGAGATGAAGGAAGCGCTTGACCTGCGCTCCAAATCCGGCATCCACCGGCTGATCACCGCGCTGGAAGAACGCGGTTTCATCCGCCGCCTCGCCCATCGGGCGCGCGCGATCGAGATCGTGAAACTGCCCGACGCGATGACGAAACCCGGCTTCAAGCCGCGGCTGATCAAGGGCGACAAGGTCGATCCGCCGATGGGCGCGGCACCCGTGTCAAGCGTCGGCGCGGTCGACCTGCCGGTGATGGGTCGGATCGCCGCGGGCGTGCCGATCGAAGCGATCTCGGAGGTTTCGCACCATGTTGCGGTGCCCGGCTCGATGCTTTCGGCCAAGGCCAGCCACTATGCGCTCGAGGTGAAGGGCGATTCGATGATCGAGGCCGGGATCAACGACGGCGACGTGGTGGTGATCCGCGAACAGACGACCGCGGAAAATGGCGATATCGTCGTGGCGCTGATCGAAGACCATGAGGCGACGCTGAAGCGCTTCCGCCGCCGCGGCAACATGATCGCGCTCGAGGCCGCCAATCCGGCCTACGAGACGCGGGTACTGCCGGAAGGCCATGTGAAGGTCCAGGGACGCCTCGTCGGCCTGATCCGCAGCTACTGACGGCGCGGTCTCGCGTGCCCCCTGACCGGGCCGACGGGCCGCGCGTCAGGTGCGGACGTCGACCACCACCCTGCCCTGCACCTGGCCCTTCAGTATCGCCTCGCCGAGCGCGGGCAGATCGCCAAGTCCCGCCGGGCGGATCATCGCCTCCAGCTTCGCCATCGGCAGGTCGCTGGCGATCCGCTTCCAGGCCGCGACGCGGCGCGCATAGGGCTGCATCACCGAATCGATCCCCAGAAGATTGACCCCGCGCAGGATGAAGGGGATGACCGTCGCGGGCAGCCCGGCGCCGCCCGCCAGCCCGACCGCTGCGACCGAGGCGCCGTATTTCATCTGGCCGAGAAGCCGCGCCAGCATCGCCCCTCCGACCGAATCCACCGCGCCCGCCCAGATCTCGCTTTCGAGCGGGCGTTTCACCGTCTCGGCCAGATCCGCCCTTGGCACGATCCGGGCGGCGCCAAGCGCACGCAGATAGGCCTCGGTCTCTGGCCTTCCGGTCACCGCTGCGACCTCATGGCCAAGATGGGCGAGGATCGCGGTCGCGACCGACCCCACCCCCCCGGCCGCACCGGTGACCAGAACCGGCCCCTGGCCGGGCTTCAGCCCATGCGCCTCGAGGGCCACCACCGCAAGCATCGCCGTCAGCCCGGCCGTGCCGACCGCCATCGCCTGGCGCGTCGTCAGCCCCGCGGGCAAGGGGACCAGCCAGTCGGCCTTCACGCGCGCCTTCTCGGCATAACCGCCCCAGTGCACCTCGCCCACGCGCCACCCGGTCAGCACGACCCGGTCGCCCGGACGATAGCGGGGATCGGCGCTTTCCTCGACCACACCGGCAAAATCGATGCCCGGCACATGCGGCCAGGCGCGGACAAGCCCGCCGCCTGACCCCAGGCACAGCCCGTCCTTGTAATTCACGGTCGAATGGTCGACCCGGACGGTCACATCGCCCTCCGGCAGATCGGCCTCCGATAACTCGCGCACCGCCGCGCGTGTCTCGCCGCTGTCGAGCTTCTCGACCACCAATGCCCTGAACATCGCCATCCTCCCTGATCGGGACGACTGTCCGAAACCCGGGCGCCGAGGTCAAGTCACGGACGGACGCTTCCGCGCAGGGCGGCAAGTCCGCCGACCAGCGTGCCGACATCGGTGCCGACCGCGACGAAGGTCGCCCCGAGCGCGAGGTAGCGCGCGGCGAGTGCCCGGTCGAAGGTCAGGATACCGGCGGCCTTGCCGGAAGAAACGATGCGGGTGATGGCCGCCTCGATCGCCGACAGGACCTCGGGCTGTCCGGATTGGCCGGGATAGCCCATGTCGGCGGCCAGATCGGCCGGGCCGATGAAGACGCCGTCCACGCCATCAAGCTCCAGAATTCCCGGCAGCGCCGCAAGTCCTGCCCGGCTCTCGACCTGCAGAAGAAGGCAGATTTCCGCGTCCGCCGTCGTGACATAATCCCTGACCCGCCCGAAATCGGCCGCGCGGCCAAATGCCCCCACGCCACGCCGCCCCTTCGGCGGGTAGCGGACGGCGGCGACCATGCGCCGTGCTTCCTCCACGCTTTCGATCATCGGGATCAGCAGCGACTGCGCGCCGATGTCGAGAAGCTGCTTGATCAGCCAGATCTCGCCAATCGGCGGCCGCACAACCGCCTGCGACCGGTCCCCGATTGCCGTCAGCGCGGCGAGCGTCGAACGAAGATCGTTCGGCCCATGTTCGCCGTCGACCACCAGCCAGTCGAAGCCCGCCCCCGCGCAAAGCCCCGCCACATAGGGATCGGCTAGTCCGAGCCAGAGGCCGATCTGCGGCTTTCCCGCCGCGAGCGCTTCCTTGAAATGATTCTTCGGGGCGGGCATTGCTTTCTCCTGCCAGGGCTGTCGCAGGATCACCAGTCCTCGGCGAGAAAGGCAAGACGGTCGATGGCTTTCAGTTCACCCACCTCGAAGTCGAGCTTGGCGAGCGCACCGACCGAAAGGTCGATCTGTTCGGGGCGCGAGGCACCGACCAGGGCCGAGGTCACCTCCGCGCGCCGCAAGACCCAGGCGAGCGCCATCTGCGCAAGCGTCTGGCCGCGCGCCTCGGCGATCCCGGCAAGCGCCCGCAAGCGCTCGACCGCCGCCTCATTGTCCAGATCGGCCGCCAGACGTCCGGCAGCCGACGCCCGGCTTCCACCAAGATCGCCGGACAGGTAGCGATCGCTCAAAAGCCCCTGAGAGAGGGGGGAATAACAGATCGTGCCGATTCCGTCTTGGGCGGCGGCGGCAAAAAGCCCCTCCCTCTCCGCCTGCTGATCGAGGATCGAATAGCGGGGTTGAAGGATGAGGCAGGGCGTTCCCAGAGCAAGGAGCAGTTCCGCCGCGCGCACCGCCGCAGCGACCGGATAGTTCGACAGGCCGACATAGAGCGCCTTGCCAGACCGTACCAGATGGGCGAGCGCACCCATGGTTTCCTCTAGCGGCGTGTCGGGATCGAACCGGTGGGAATAGAAGATATCGACATAGTCGAGGCCGAGACGCCGAAGGCTCTGATCGCAGCTCGCGATCAGGTGCTTGCGGCTGCCGAAGGAACCATAGGGGCCGTCCCACATGTGATAGCCCGCCTTGGACGAAATCACGATCTCGTCGCGATGCGACCGGAAATCGCGGCGCATCAGTTCGCCGAACCTCTCTTCGGCTGCCCCGGGGGGCGGGCCGTAATTATTGGCCAGATCGAAATGCGTTACACCCAGATCGAAGGCGCGGCGGCATCTTACGCTCACGCTTTCATGTGTCGCGGAACTGCCGAAACCCTGCCAGAGACCGAGCGATATCGCGGGAAGCTGAAGACCGGACCTTCCGCATCGCCTGTAGATCATTCTCTCACCTCGCGGTTCGCTCAGGCTGTTAATCGTTTACATGGCTTCGCAAAGAAAACCCGCGCCGAAGCGCGGGTCCGGGTTCACTCTTCCGGCAGGCGCCGCACGGCACCTGTCGCGGCCGAGGTCGCGAAAAGCGCATAGGCCTTCAGTGCCTGGCTGACCTTGCGGGAGCGCGGCTTTTCCGGCTTCCAGCCCCTGGCATCCCGGTCGGCCCGGCGGCGCGCAAGTTCACCATCCGAAACCGCCAGCGCGATCGTCCGCGCCGGGATGTCGATCTCGATCCGGTCGCCCTCCTCGACCAGGCCGATCATGCCGCCCGCGGCCGCCTCGGGGCTGACATGGCCGATGGAGAGGCCCGAGGTCCCGCCCGAGAAACGCCCGTCGGTGATCAGCGCGCAGGCTTTGCCGAGGCCTTTCGACTTCAGGTAGGAGGTCGGATAAAGCATCTCCTGCATGCCCGGCCCGCCCTTCGGCCCCTCGTAGCGGATCACCACCACGTCGCCCGCCTTGATCCGGTTCGACAGGATCGCCTCGACCGCCGCATTCTGGCTTTCGAAGACCCGCGCCGGGCCCGAGAAGATGAGGATGGAATCGTCCACCCCCGCCGTCTTCACGATGCAACCTTCCGGCGCAAGATTGCCCGACAGGACGGCAAGCCCGCCGTCCTTGGAAAACGGTGTCTTGGCCGAGCGGATCACACCCTTCTCGCGATCGAGGTCCAGCGCATCCCAGCGGCGCGACTGGCTGAAGGCGGTCTGGGTCGGCACGCCGCCCGGCGCGGCCATGAAGAAGTGCCGGACGGAATCCTGATTGGTGCGGCTGATGTCCCACTGGTCGATGGCCGCACCGATGGACCGCGCATGCACCGTCGGCACTTCGCGGTTCAAAAGCCCCGCCGCATCGAGCTGGCCGAGGATCGCCATGATGCCGCCGGCACGGTGCACATCCTCCATATGCACGTCCTGCTTGGCGGGCGCGACCTTGCACAGGACCGGCACCCTGCGGGACAGCCGGTCGATGTCCTCCATGGTGAAATCGACACCGCCTTCCTGCGCGGCGGCCAGGATATGCAGGACGGTGTTCGTCGATCCGCCCATCGCGATATCCAGCGCCATCGCATTCTCGAACGCCTGTTTCGAGGCGACATTGCGCGGCAGGACCGACGCGTCCTCCTGCTCGTAATAGCGCTTGCAGACATCGACGATCAGGTGGCCAGCTTCCACGAACAGCCGCTTGCGGTCGGCATGTGTGGCAAGCGTCGATCCGTTGCCGGGCAGCGACAGGCCCAGGGCTTCGGTCAGGCAGTTCATCGAATTGGCGGTGAACATGCCCGAACAGGAACCGCAGGTCGGGCAGGCGTTCTGCTCGATCTTCGCCACATCCTCGTCGCTGATCGAATCGTCGGCGGCCGCGACCATCGCATCGACCAGATCGAGCGCGACTTCCTTGCCCTTCAGAACGACCTTGCCCGCCTCCATCGGCCCGCCCGAGACGAAGACGGCAGGAATGTTCAGCCGCATCGCCGCCATCAGCATGCCGGGGGTGATCTTGTCGCAGTTGGAAATGCAGACCATCGCGTCGGCGCAATGGGCATTGACCATATATTCCACGCTGTCGGCGATCAGTTCGCGCGAAGGGAGCGAATAGAGCATTCCGTCATGGCCCATCGCGATCCCGTCATCGACGGCAATCGTGTTGAACTCCTTCGCCACGCCACCCGCCGCCTCGACCTCGCGCGCGACCAATTGGCCAAGGTCCTTCAGATGCACATGGCCGGGCACGAACTGGGTAAAGGAATTGACGATGGCGATGATCGGCTTGCCGAAATCGCCGTCCTTCATGCCCGTGGCGCGCCAGAGACCGCGCGCGCCCGCCATGTTGCGGCCGTGGGTGGATGTACGGGAACGATAGGCGGGCATGGCATGACCTCGGGAATGCTTACCGTCCCGAAATGGCACTCCGGCGGCAGAAGGTCAAACCCCGCGATGCAGATTCCCACCTTGGCGGGGATATTTGGACCACAATGAAAGTCCACGCTCTTTCATCTTGGCGCAAATACCTCGGGAGCGCGAGGGCAGAGCCCTCGCACCTCAGGCCACGCGACTCGGGAACCGGCTTTCGAACCAGCGGAAGAGAAGCACGATCAGCCCGGTGATCGCCATATAGACGAGGGCCAGAAGCAGGAGCGGTTCGTAGACGATGAACGTGTCCTGCCGGACCCGGCCGGCGACGGCATAGATGTCGATCACGGTGATCGTGGCGACCAGTGGCGTGGCCTTCAGCTGCAGCACCGTCTCGCCGCCGAGCGTCGGCAAGACCCGGTGCAGGGCTTGCGGCAGCCAGATGCGGCGGAACAGGGTGAAGCGCGGCATGCCCATGGCCTTTGCCGCCTCCAGCTGGCCGTGCGGGACGCCCTTGAACGCGCCGCGCATCACTTCGCCCTCGTAGCCCGCGACCGACAGGGACAGCGCCACAACCGCATAGGGCCAGGCCTGCCTCAGGATCGGCCAGAGGCTCGAGTCCCTGATCCAGGGGATCGAGGGAAAGAAGGTGCCGACACCGTAGTAAAGAAGCCAGAGCTGCAGGAGGAGCGGCGTCCCGCGGATGATGCTGCAGAAGATGCGGGCCGGGGCGGCGAGATACCAGGGGCCGACCGCCTGCGCGAGCCCCAGGGGAATGGCGAGCGTCATCCCGATCACCATGGTGACGATGAGGATCCAGAAGGTATTCCGGACACCGGTCCAGATCAGCGCCTGGTATTTGGGGTTGGCAAGCCAGTCCCAGCGCAGCGCATAGGCCGACCAGATCGCCAGCGCCAGGACGATGGCGATCAGCGCGAGGCGCCGGGGGATCATCAGTTCTTTCAGCATCCCCTACCTCCCCATTGTCCGCTGGCCGCGCCGCGCCCAGCGCTCGATCCTTGCAAAGATCAGCGTCGAGACGAGCGAGAGCATGAGATAAAGCACGCCCGCCGCCATGAAGAAGGTGAAGAAGGCCTTGGTCGTGCCCGCGGCCTGTCGTGTGGCCTGCGTCAGCTCGGCAAAGCCCACCACGGCAAGAAGGGCCGTGTCCTTGGTGGCGACAAGCCAGAGGTTCGCAAGCCCCGGAACGGCGGCGGCCATCATCAGGGGCAGCGTGATCCGGCGGGCGAGGAGAAGGGGTGGCATGCCCATCGAGCGTGCCGCCTCGATCTGGCCCGCGGGCACCGACAGGATCGCGCCGCGCAAGACTTCGGTCGCATAGGCGCCCTGCACCACGCCCAGAACCGCGATCCCGGCGGCGACGCCGGAAATCTGGATGCGGGCATAGCCGAAGCTGAGCAGAAGCTGGTTCACCGCATCGGTCACGGCGAAATAGAGGATGAGGATGAGGACAAGCTCGGGCACCGCCCGGACCACGGTTGTGTAGATGGCCAAAAGGTCCTTCAGCACCGGCCCGCCGTAGAGCTTGCCGAAAGCGCCGCCCATCCCGATCAGGCAGCCAAGCCCGAAGGCCCCGACCGCGATCTGGACGGAATTCCACAAGCCGGCCAGCAAGGTCGCCCCCCAACCGGGGGGCGAATAGGCCAGGAGTGGCAGGGTGGAGGCGCCGAACGCCTCGAGATCAAGC
This sequence comes from Paracoccaceae bacterium, assembly GCA_041397305.1. Classification (GTDB taxonomy): domain Bacteria; phylum Pseudomonadota; class Alphaproteobacteria; order Rhodobacterales; family Rhodobacteraceae; genus TMP-24. Next base: position 37,264 of record JAWKWX010000010.1, read on the forward strand.
ATCAGTCGCCGTAGATCGAAGAGGCGAAGTAATTCTTGGTGATCGCGTCATACGTGCCGTCGGCAATGATCGCGGCGATCCCGGCGTTGATCTTGCCCTTCAGCTCATCGTCGCCCTTGCGGATGCCAGCGCCGACGCCGAGGCCGAGGATTTCCGGGTCATCGGCGACAGCCCCCTTGGATTCGCAGCAGGCAGCACCGGCTTCGGTCGCGAGGAACGCATCCATCGCGATCGAATCGGCCTGGATCGCGTCGATCCGGCCGGCGGCGAGGTCCTGGTTGGCCTCGTCCTGGGTCTGGTAGACCTTCACCTCGGCCGCCGTCGGGGCGAAGTACTTGTTCACATAGGCTTCGTGTACGGTCGAACCCTGGACGCCGATGATCTTGCCGGCAAGGCCTTCGGCCGTGGGCGTGATGTCGGAGTCTTTCGAGGCGATCACGACGGTCGGGGTATTATAATACTTGTCCGAGAAATCGATGGTTTTCATCCGCTCCTCGGTGATCGACATCGAGGCCATGATCGCGTCGATCTGACCGGAGGTCAGCGAAGGGATGATGCCGTCCCAGGCCACCGGCGTGATCGCGCAGTCCATCTCGGCCGCCTTGCAGACGGCGTTGATGATGTCGATCTCCCAGCCGACCCAGTTGCCGGAGGCGTCGGGCGAGGCGAAGGGCGGATAGGGTTCGGCAGCGACGCCGATCTTGACCGGATCGGCGAAGACGGCAGTTCCGAACAGAAGCGACGCGGCCAGAGCTGCAAGTTTGATCTTCATTTTCTTCCTCTCAGTTGGATGTGTATGTGCCGGGTTAACCCACGGACTTCAGAAATTGCTTGAGACGATCTGATTTCGGCGACCCGAAGAGCTGTTCAGGCGGACCCTCCTCCTCAATCAGGCCGTTGTAAAGATAGACGACATGGCTCGCGACCTCGCGGGCGAACTTCATCTCATGGGTGACAAGGACCATGGTGCGCCCTTCCTCGGCCAGGCCCCGGATCACGCTCAGCACCTCGCCCACCAGTTCGGGGTCGAGCGCCGAGGTCGGCTCGTCGAACAGCATCGCCTGCGGCTCCATGCAAAGCGCGCGCGCGATGGCGGCGCGCTGTTGCTGGCCACCCGACATGTAGGCCGGATAGACATCGGACTTGTCGGAAAGCCCGACCCGCGCCAGCAGAACCCTTGCCCGCTCCACCGCCTCGGCCTTCGGCACCCCAAGAACATGGACCGGCACTTCGATCAGGTTTTCCATGACCGTCTTGTGGGTCCAGAGGTTGAAGCTCTGGAATACCATCCCGAGGCTCTGGCGCAGCCGCTCGATCTGTCGCCGGTCGGCGGGGCTGCCGTCGGGGCGCATCACGACCTTCTCGCCGCCGATATGGATCTCGCCCGAGGTCGGCGTTTCCAGAAAGTTCACGCAGCGCAGCATGGTGGACTTGCCCGAGCCCGAACCGCCGATCACCGCCACCACATCGCCCTTGTGCGCGGTCAGGGAAACGCCCTTCAGCACTTCAAGGTTGCCAAACCTCTTGTGAAGATCGACGATACGTATCGTGTCTGTCGGGTCGGGCCTTGCGGCGCTTCCTGTCGTCGGTACGGCGTGAACGGTCAAACCACCCTCCCCCAAAGCGGCAATCTCTTGCAAAGAGAACCACACTTCAGCAATTATGCAAGTGTATAATTTGGCGAATCGATGGAACCGCGAAAAAAATTCCAGCGCCAGGGCGAAGAGGCACGCCGGGAGCAGCTGATCCAGGCGGCGCTCGAGGCCATTGCCGAGGGCGGTTTCCCGCAGGCAACTGTCCGCGAAATCGCGCTGCGCGCCGGCGTGACCCAGGGCCTGATCCGCCATTACTTCGCCTCCAAGGAAGAGCTGACGCGCGAGGCCTACCGCAGCTTCATGACCGAGATGATCGCAAAGGGCCTCGGCGCGATCCCGGCCGAACTGACCGATCCGGCTGCCCGGCTGGCCTGTTTCATAGCCGCCACCCTTCGCCCGCCGGTGATGACCCACCGACAGGTGACGCTCTGGACCGCGTTCATCCACCGCACCCGCAGCCACCCCGACCTCGCCGAAATTCACAACGAGACCTATGTGGCCTACCGGAGCACGATCCAGGCGCTCCTGGAGCGGATGCCCGGCACCGAGACACGATCCGGGGCCCGCGCGCTCGCCATCGCGCTTAATGGGCTGATCGATGGGCTTTGGCTGGAAGGCGCGACCGAGGAGAACAAGTTCGACCCCGAGGAAATCGTCGATATCGCGCTGATGGCGGCGGGCCGGATTGTCGAGGTCGATCTCCTGAGCCATAAGCCCGCACCCGCTGACGCTTCCAGACATGACAGGAAAGGCCCTCCATGAGATATGCCAAGATCACCGACCGCCTCAGCACTCTTGGCGGATCGAAATGGGCCCTCCACAGCCGCGCCCGGGCGCTGAGGGCCGCCGGTGAAGACATCCTCGAGTTCACGATCGGCGAGCCCGATGTGCCTACCCCGCAGCCGATGCGCGAGGCCGCTACGGCGGCGATCGCCGCCGGCCGGACCGGCTATTCGAACGGGCGCGGGGAACCGGCGCTTCTGAAGGCGCTGTCGGACCGCTACGGCAGCAGGCTTGGCCGACCGGTCGGAACCGACCAGTTCATCTGCCTGCCCGGCACCCAGACCGCGATCTTCGCGGCGCTGAAGGTGGTGGCCGACGAAGGTGACGAGGTGATCGTCGGCGATCCCATGTATGCAACCTACGAGGCGGTGGTGGTGGCAAGCGGAGCCAGGGTCGTGCCGGTCCCGCTGCGCCCCGAGAAGGGCTTCCGCCTGCAGGCTGCCGATGTCGCGGCGGCGATCTCGCCGCGCACGCGGGCGATCTTTCTCAACAGCCCGCACAACCCGACCGGCGCGATCCTGACCCGCGACGAGATCATCGCTCTCGGCGATCTGGCGAAGAAACATGACCTCTGGCTCATATCCGACGAAGTCTACGAGGATCTGATCTTCCCGGGCGAAACCTTCCTGTCGCCCTTCGCGCTCGATGATCTCGCGCCGCGCACGGTGGTCTGCACCTCGATCTCGAAATCTCATGCGGCACCCGGCTTCCGCACCGGCTGGTGCCTCGGCTCGCCCGAATTCGCCGCGCGCCTTCTGCCGCTGGCCGAAACCATGCTGTTCGGCAACCAGCCCTTCATCGCCGACATGACCGCGGCGGCACTGGCCGCCCCCTCGCCCGTCGCCGCCGGAATGGTCGAACGGTTCGCCAGGCGCGCGCGACTTTTCCATGCCGCGCTCGACGGCAAGGCGGGCCTCCGGGTGCACCGGCCGCAGGCCGGCATGTTCGTCGTAATCGACGTGCGCGCGACCGGGCTTTCAGGCATCGAATTTGCCACCGCGCTCCTCGATCAGCAGAAGGTCGCGGTGATGCCCGGCGAGAGCTTCGGCCAGTCTTTCGGTGGCTGGCTGCGCGTCTCGCTCGGCCAGAGCGATGACATATGCGAGGAAGGCTGCCGTCGCATCCTTTCCTGCGCCGAAACCCTGAGAAAGGCTGCGTGATGGCATCTGTCGGCGAAGAACTGGTGCGCGGTCTGAAGGCGCGCGGCGTCGAGGTGGTGTTCGGCATTCCGGGCGTTCATACGATCGAACTCTACCGGGGCCTTGCCGGGTCCGGCATCCGCCATGTGACGGCACGCCACGAAGGCGGCGCGGCCTTCATGGCCGACGGCTATGCGCGCGTCTCGGGCAAACCCGGCGTCGCCTTCGTGATCACCGGCCCCGGCTTGCTGAACGCGCTGACGCCGATGGGCCAGTCGCGCGAGGATTCGGTGCCGGTCCTGATCATCTCGGGCGTGAACAACCGCGCGAGCCTCGGCCAGGGCCTGGGCTTCCTGCATGAGGTTCCCGATCAGGCCGGCATGGTGCGGCCGCTCTGCCCGACCTTCCAGATCACCGCGCCCGAGATGGTCGAACGGGTGCTGTGCCAGGCTTTCGCAGCATTGACCGAAGGGCGACCTGGGCCGGTCCATGTCGAAGTGCCGACCGATGTGATGCCGTTGCCCTGCCCGCCCCTGCCTGCGACCGCGACAGCGCCGCCCGCGCGCGCAGCCGACGCCGGGCAGCTCGCCGCAGCGGCAGAGCGTCTGAACCGCGCCCGGCGCCCGGTGATCCTTGTCGGCGGCGGGGCGCGGCATGCGGGTCCGGCGCTGCGCGCGCTGGCCGAACGGCTCGACGCGCCGGTGATCCAGACCACGAATGCGCGCGGGCTGCTCTGGCAGCACCCGCTGAGCCTCGCCGCCTCGCCCAGCCTGAAATCGGTGCGTGCGCTGCTGGCCGGGGCCGATCAGGTGCTGGCGATCGGCACCGAACTCGGCCGCACCGACTATGACATGTACGGAACCGAGGGCATGCCGGATCTTTCGGCGATGATCCGCATCGACCTTTGCGCGGCGCAGCTCGCGCGCCATCCGGCGGGGCTGGCGGTTCTGGCCGAGGCCGGGCGGGCGATGGCCGCGCTCCTGCCGATGCTCACCCAGAAGGCCACCGGCGCGGCGGACCGTGTCGCGGCGGCGATGCAGGCCGCGCGGGCGGAACTCGCCAGCCTCTCGCCCGACCTGGCCCGCTACCTGCCGTTCGTCGAGGCGATGCGCGACGCGATGCCCGGCGCGATCATCGTGGGCGACAGCACCCAACCGGTCTATGCGGCGAATATCGTCTATGACCACGACCGGCCCGGCGGCTGGTTCAATGCGGCAACCGGCTTCGGCGCGCTCGGCTTCGGCCCCGGCGCGGCGGTCGGCGCCGCGCTCGCCGCACCCGGCATGCCGGTCATCTGCCTTGTGGGCGACGGCGGCCTGCAGTTCAGCCCGGGCGAACTGCGGACGGCGGTGGACGAGAAGCTGCCGATCACCTTCATCGTCTGGAACAGCGCCTCCTATCAGGAAATAGCCGATGCGATGAGGGCGGTTGAGGCCGAGGTGATCGGCTGCCACCCCTCGCCACTGCGGATGGAGCCGTTCGCCGCCGCCTGCGATCTGCCGTTCCGGTCGGTCCCGCTCGACATCACGGCCCTGACAGCCGCGCTCGCGGATCCCGCTTCCGGCCCGCGCATGGTCGAGGTTCGTGCCCGCCCGCTTTGACGCCACGAACCCGGGCGCCCCCAAGTCGGGCGTCCGCCTATTCGCGGAAGGCCCGGTTGAAATAATCGGTGAAGGGTTTCAACAGATAAGAGAGCGGCGACCGCTCGCCGGTCTGGATATAGACCTCGACCGGCATGCCCGGCAGAAGCGGCTTGTCGGGCAGGGCCGCGCGCTCGTCGGCCCGCAGCTCCGCCGTATAGAATTGCGCACCGGTTCGTTCATCGACCGTCACGTCCGGCGAGAGCCTGAGGACCGTCGCCGCCACCTCTGGCGTGGTGCGGGTATCGAAGGCGGAAAACCGCAGCAGGGCCGCCTGCCCGATATGCACACTGTCGATATGATAGATGTCGATATGGGCCAGAACCGTCAGATCCGCATCTTTCGGGATCACGAACAGCACCGGATCGGCTGGCCGGATCACCGAGCCGATCGTATGGACGCGCAGGTCATGGATGATCCCGGCCATCGGCGCCCGAAGTTCCAGCCGCCTCAACCTCGTCTCGACCGCATTCAGTTGCTCCTGAACGCCCGCGGCCCGCGCCTCGACCTCGCGCAATTCGCCCACCGCCTTTTCGCGCCGTTCGGCGCGAAGCTGCAGCTGTTCCACATCCAGTTGCGCGATCCGGCCGAGGTTGCGCGCCACCGTCGCCTCCGCCTCGCCGAGCGAGCCTTGCAGACGTGCCGCCTCGCGACGAAGTGCAGTCACGCGCACCGCCTCGACCAGACCCTTCTTGAACAGGTCCTCGACATCGGACAGTTCCGACGCGTTCAGCTCGATTTGCGTGCGAAGCGCCTCTTCCTGCGCCCTCAGGCCGCCGATCTCGTTCTCGACCTGCAGTTTCTGCTCGGCATAGGATTTGCCCGTCTCTTCCAGTGTCTTCAAGCGCGCGGTGAAGAGGGCACTCTGACCCGACCGCACTTCCTCGACCGCCTCTGGGGTGCCGAGCGCCTCGAGCCCGTCCGGGAAGGCGATCTCGGGCAGGTCGTCACGCTCTGCCTTCAGCCGTGCCGCCTGGGCGCGCAATTCCAGAAGCTGCCCGGCAAAGATCGCGCGCTGCGACAGAAGCTCCGCATCGTCGAGAACCAGAAGCACCTGCCCCTGCACGACCTGGTCGCCGTCGCTGACCAGAAGCCCCTCGACCACCCCGCCATCGGGATGCTGGACCACCTGTCGGCGGCTTTCGACCGCGACCTGGCCGGTGGCGACGACCGCGCCAGAGAGCGAGGCGCGCGCGCCCCAGACGAAGATGCCGAAGAAGAGCACCAGACAGGTCAGAAGGCCCACCATCACCGGCCTGCGGATAGTCCAGATCATGACAGCGCCCCCGCGCCCGGAACCGGCCGCGGACCCTGCACGATCTGGCCATGATTGGCGACGATCTTGCGCAGGACCTCGTCGCGCGGACCGAAGGCTGCCTGCTGGCCGTTCCGCAGCATCAGGAGGAAATCGCATTCGGCGATCGCCGCCGGTCGGTGGGCCATGATGATCACCACGCCGCCCGCCTGTTTCTGGGCGCGTATCGCGAGGTTCAGCGCCTCCGACCCCGAGGCATCGAGGTTGGAATTCGGCTCGTCGAGGATCAGGACCTGCGGCGATCGGTACAGCGCCCGCGCAAGGCCGATCCGCTGGCGCTGGCCGCCTGACAGCCGCGCGCCCGCCGCGCCGACCGGCGTGTCGTAGCCCTGCGGCAGATCGAGGATCATCTGGTGGGCACCCGCCGCCTGAGCGGCCTTCACGCAGGCCTCGGCGTCGGGCGTGGCCGACAGGCGGGCGATATTCTCGGTCACCGTCCCGTCGAACAGGGCCACATCCTGAGGCAGATAGCCGAAATAGGCACTCCGCGCCTCCTCGTCATATTGATCGAGCCGCGCGCCATCGAGCCGGATTTCCCCCGCCGCAGGTGGCCAGATGCCCGCAAGCGCGCGGGCGAGCGTCGACTTGCCCGCGGCACTTTCACCCACCACGCCAAGCGCCTGCCCGGGTTCGAGCGCGAAGCTGATCCGCGCCAAGGTGGGCTTCGCCGCCCCCGGCGGGACCATCGCAAGATCGCGCACCTGAAGCCGCGCCGCCGGGCGCGGCAGCGCGGTCAGGGCGGGCGCGCCGCCCACCTGCCCAAGAAGCAGCGACAGCGACTTGTAGCCCTGGGCAGCGCGGGCGACGCTCGACCAGCCGCCAACCAACTGCTCGATCGGCGCCAGCGCACGCCCCATGAGGATCGAGGCGGCGATCATGCCGCCCGAGGTCATCATGCCCTGGATCACCAGCCAGGCCGCAAGCGCCAGCATCGCCGACTGCAGGAACAGCCGGAAGGTCTTTACCACCGTGCCGAACCCGCCGTTCAGGTCCGCCAGCCCAAGTTCGCGCGACAGCGCCACATCCCGTTCCCGCCGCCACCTGCCGATCGCGGCATCGACCATGGAAAGGCCACGGACGGTCTCGGGCTGGGCGCGGATCTGCTCGGCGATGCGGGTCGAGGCGCTTGCCGTGCGCGCGGCCTCGGCGGCAGGGGCCCTGCTCAGGCGCTGGTTGATGATCATCAGGACGACGAGGACCACCCCGCCCAGCGTCGCGAGCACGCCGAGCCAGGGGTGGAAGATGAAGATCGACAGCGCGAAGAGCGGCGCGAACGGCAGATCGAGGAAGGAATAGGCGAGCGGGGAGCCAAGAAAGCGGCGCAAAGCCTCCAGATCGGCCAGTGCCGTCGCGCCTTCCCTGGCAAGCGCGGGCGGCGCGATCATCGAGGCGCGAAAGGCGGGGGCGTCGAGATCGCTCTGGATCTGGGCGCCGATCCGCGCGCCGATCCGCGCCCGCACCCCATCGAGCACCGCCATCGCGACATACATGAAGCCCAGCACGAGGAAGAGCGCGATCAGCGTCGGCTCGGACCGGCTGGGCAGCACCCGGTCGTAGACCTGCAACATGAAGAGCGGGCCGGACAGCATCAGCAGGTTGACGAAGAAGCTGAAAAGCGCGACCGCGACGATGGCGCCCCGATGCCTGCCGATTGCGGCCCTGAGTGGGTTGGTTGCCGTCATTCTTGCGACTCGCTCCTCATCCGGGCCACTGCCGACACCCTATCCGGCGGCACTTTACGAAGCCTGACCGGCATCTGCAGGAAGCCCGGCATAAATCCTCCGACAGGAATATGTCAAATTGCGGTCGCGGAGCGATGCAGAAGTTCACGGAAATGGTTTCCGTGCACAAGACTGGCCCGAGATGGGGCTGGCGCCAAATTATCGGCGCAATCTGCAGACATAGATGCGCGCCAGGGTATCGACCCGGCCGCCGGTCGCCTGAGGCAAGTCGCAATTTTGCCCTTGACGAAAATTCCATGGCCGGTGGAAATGCCTGGGTTTAGTTCAATGCGCGATTTACCACCATAAGGCAGGACCGCGCACCTTAAGCTGACCGATGTTGAGCGAGGAATACAGAGATGAGCGGAGCCGGCCACACTTTCAGATATGTCGTTCAGACCGGTAATGCCGCGACCGACGGATTGCTGTCGGGATATGCATGGAACGATGGAACCCTCACCTATTCGTTCCCTATCTATGACGAATATGGCTATGGCGACGAGGCACTGAGCTTTTCGTCGGTCGGTTGGGCGGTGCAGCAGACTGCGGCGTTTGCGCTCGACGCAGACGACGGGAACGCGGCGAACGATGGCTTCTCCGTGGAGGGCTTCACGGGCGTCAATGTCGCGCAGACCTTTGCGACATATGCCCATCTCCGCGTCGGCTATTCCAATGATCCGAGTACAGCCTGGGCCTACTATCCCGGTGCGGCAGGGTGGTCCGGCGATATCTGGCTCGGTCAGGATCCGGAATTGCAGTCCCCTGTCGCCGGAACGTGGGGCTGGACGGCGATACTTCACGAGATCGGCCACGCCCTTGGGCTGAAGCACCCTCACGAGGTCGAGAAGACACCCTACGGCTCGTTTGCCGCGATGCCGTATCGGTACGACGCGATGGAATATTCCATCATGAGCTACAAGTCCTTCATTGGCGACACGGCGCGCGGTTACCGGAACGAGACGTTTGGCTACGCCCAGACCTACATGATGCTCGACATTGCCGCCCTTCAGCAACTGTATGGCGCTGACTATTCCACGAACAGCGGCGATACGGTCTACAGCTGGACGCCCGGCGACGGGACGACCTATGTCGACGGCAGCGCGGCGATTGCGCCGGGTGCCGACCGTATCTTTGCGACGATCTGGGACGGTGGCGGCAATGATACCTATGACCTCTCCGCCTACACAACGGGACTGAAGATCAACCTCGATCCCGGCGCTTCGAGCAGGTTCAGCGCCGCGCAAACCGCCTATCTGGGGGCCGGGCATTTCGCGACCGGCAATATCTATAACGCGCTTCTCTTTCAGGGGAATACCCAATCGTTGATCGAGAACGCCATCGGGGGCAGCGGGAACGACAAGATCGCCGGCAACCTTGCGAACAATCATCTGGTCGGCGGCGACGGAAATGACACGATCAACGGTCACGCTGGGGACGACACGCTTGACGGCGGAACCGGCAACGACCGGCTCTTGGGCGCAGATGGTGCCGACGTCATCTACGGCCAGGACGGCGCCGACGTGCTAAGGGGCTGGAACGGCGACGATGTGCTCATGGGCGGCAACGACAATGACGTCCTGCTGGGCGAATACGGCAACGACCAGCTGTTCGGGGATGCGGGCAACGACACGCTGCGAGGCGCGCAGGGCAATGACACGCTCAGCGGGGGCGACGACGACGATCTCCTGATCGCGGGCGGTCAGGACGACGTGCTGTCCGGCGACGCGGGCAACGACAAGCTCCGCGGAGAGGGCGGCAACGACATCCTGAATGGCGGTGACGGCAATGATGTGCTTGTAGGGGGCAATGGTGCAGACACCCTGGATGGCGGCGACGGATTTGATCGACTTGTCGGTGGCCTGGGTCCGGATGTCTTTGTGTTCAGCACCGCTCTCGACAGCGCCACCAATATCGACACGATCGTCGGATTCAACGTCGCCCAGGACACGATCCAACTGGCGAGCAGCGTGATGGGCGCGCTCAGCTCGGCAATCGGTACGCTGGACGACATCTACTTCCACGCGAGCGGCAACGGCCAGGCGACAAGTGCCACCGAAGTCATCCTCTACAATACGGCAACCGGGGCGCTCGTCTACGACGCAGACGGTGACGGGGCCGGGGCCGGGATCCAGTTCGCGACCCTGACGGCAGGTCTGCGCCTCACGGCAAGCGATTTCATCGTCGTCTGAAACAATCCGTCGCCAAGATGGTCCTCGAAGCCGCCACACCGGCTCCGAGGACCAGCTGACCGGAAGCGGCGGCCCCCGGCCAGCTTTGGCGCATCTCCACCTGATTGCACCGCTCGCGCGCAATCGTCAAATGGTTGTTTCGCCCGAAACAGAGTTTTTTCTTTATACCGTATGCAGATACAGGTCGTAGTCCACGTCCGATATCGTGCGGCAGACCCGGTCATATTCAGCGGATTTCACCGCGACAAAGGTCCGGTGCATCTCGTCACCCAGCGCCGATTTCAGGAAAGCCGAATTCCGCGCCGCCTCGATCGCCGTGCGCCAGTCGCGCGGCATCGCGCCGCCCGCCTCGTCGGAATAACCGTTTCCGGTTGTTTCCGGTCCGGGATCAATACGGTTGGCGATCCCGTGGCGAATCGCGGCAAGTACGGTCGCCGCCACCAGATAGGGATTTGCATCGACGCCCGCAGGCCGGTGCTCGATCCGCCGCGCCGCCTTCGCGCCGGCCGGAATGCGCAGCGCCACCGAGCGGTTGTTCACCCCCCAGTTGGTCGAAACCGGCGCGTAGGACTGGTTGGCAAAGCGCCGCCAGCTGTTGGCATGGGGCGCGAACACCAGCATCGTCTCGGCCATCGTCTCGCGCATGCCGCCAAGGGCGTGCAGCAGCAACGGGTTCCATTGCCCCTCCGCCTCCTCGGTGAAGAGGTTCCTGCCCCGCCCGTCCTGCAGCGACACGTGGAAATGCATGCCCGATCCGGCATAGCGCTCGATCGGCTTGGCCATGAAGCAGGCCGTCACCCCGTACCTGCGCGCGGTCAGGCGCACGATACGCTTCAGCCGGATCAGGTCGTCGGCGGCCTGAAGCACGTTCGTCCGGTAATGCAGCGTCAGCTCATACTGGCCCGGCGCATATTCCGAGATCACGGTTTCGGCCTTGATCCCGGCCTTGGCGGCACCCGCGTAGATTTCCGAGAACAGGGGTTCCATCCCGTGCAGATGGTCGACCGAATAGACCTCGGTCTTGTCCGACCGGCGGCCATCCAGAACCGCATCGGCCGGGCGCACCCGGCCATCGGCGTCGCGGTCGTTGGCGAGTAGGAAGAACTCCAGTTCGAACGCGCCCGCCGGGTGAAGCCCCTCCTCCGCCATCGCCGCGACCTGGGCGGCGAGCGCATGGCGGGGGTCTGAGGTCATGGGTTTGCCGTCGAGCGTATATTGCGACAGGAAAACCTCGCCGCGCGGCGGGTTGGTGCCGTGAAGCGGCACCAATGTGCCGGGGATCGGCCAGCCGCGCACGTCGCCGTCGCCCTGATCCCAGATCAGCCCGGTCTCATGCACATCCTCGCCGCAGATATCGAGGCCGAGGATCGAGATCGGCAGATGGCGGCCGGACTGGTAGATCGACAGAAGCTCATGGCGCCGGATGATCTTGCCGCGCCCGATGCCATTCGAATCATGCAGCACGATATCGAAGGCCTCGATCTCTGGATGGGCAGCAAGGAAGTCTTCCGCCTCGGCCACGGTCGAGCCCGAGGGGCTGATAGTATCGGTCGTCATTCGAAAAGCTCCGCGGTTATGGCGTCGAAGGCGGCGATCAGCCGGTCGATCTGGTCAAGGCCCGTCGCAGGCGAGACGAGCATCATATTGTGGAAGGGCGCGATCAGGCAGCCGCGATTCACCAGCGCCGCATGGATCGCCCTTTCCAGGGCCGGTTTATGCGCCTCATGGCTTTCCGAGCCGTTCCGAAGCGGTGTCGGATGGCAGATGAACTCGACCCGCGCGCCCACCCGCACGACATGCCAGGGCGCGCCCTGGCGCTGGATCACGTCGGCAAGGCCGCGTTCCAGCCGCGCCGCGCCCGCCTCCATATGGGCGTAATTCGCGGCCGTCATCACCTGGGAGAGATTGGCTTTCATTGCAGCGAACTGCAGCGGGTTGGCCGACAGCGTGGTGCCGATGCCGGAAAAGCCCGCGGGCCGCTTGGCGTCATACTCCCTGAACCGGCGGGCGACCTCGTCCGTCATGCCCCAGACCGAGGCAGGCAACCCGCCTGCCACCGGCTTGCCCACCACGAACATATCGGGCTCCAGCCCATGGGTGCGGGTATAGCCGCCGAGACCGGAAGAAATCGTATGGGTCTCGTCGATGATCAGCAGCGTTCCGTATTTCCGCGTGAGCGCCCGAAGCGCCTTGTGATAGCCCGGATCCGGCAGGACCATGCAGCAATTGGTCATCACCGGCTCGGCCAGCACCGCCGCCACGTCGCCTTCGGCGAGTGCCGCCTCCAGCGCCGCAAGATCGTTGAATTCCACGACTTTCGACGTGGTCGACAGATCGACGACCTGCCCCACAAGACCTGGCCGCTCGACCGTCTTGCCACCCACCTCACGCACCATCGCATCATCGACGGCACCGTGATAGCAGCCCGCGAAGAACAGGATCTTCGGGCGCCCGGTCACCGCGCGCGCCACCCGGATGGAGAAACGGTTGGCATCGGTCGCGGTCGTGGCGATCTGCCAGACGAAGGGCCCGAACCTGTCCTGCAAGAGCCGCCCGACCTCGAGCGCGTCGGTCGTGGGCAGCATGTAGGTCAGCCCCTTCGCGCCCTGTTCGGCCAGCGCGCGCGCGACGGGTTCGGGCGAATGGCCGAACATGGAACCGGTGTCGCCAAGGCAGAAATCGTCCAGACGGTTGCCGTCGAGATCGACGAGTTCGGCGCCCTTTGCCCCGCCCACCAGCATCGGGAAGGGCTGCGGCCAGTCCTTCATCCAGAGCATCGGCACACCATCAAGGAAGGCGGCGGTTCCCGCGGCGAGCGCCGCGCGGGTCTTGGGCCGTGCGGCGGCATAGGTCTCGGCCTCGCGCGCGGCTATGGCGGTCAAACGTTCGGCGGACACACCGCCGATCATGTCAGTGGAAATCGTCATGGGTCACCTGATCGGTTGAAGGAATTCCGGGAAGGATCAGGGGAAGGCCGGTGGCGCCGGCAGGCCAAAGCGCTGACGTTCGAAGCCATGGAAATGGGGCGCACGACCTGTCGGGCACCGCGAGAGCGCCGCACGACAACAGGACTTCGATACTACCGCGATCTCCATAATTTGATCATATATACGGATTCGACATCCGTCACCAGTCGATTTGCGCGCGCGCACCGGACATGCGGCCCGAAACGCGAATGCCTGACCGCCCTCGGGCGCGGCGAATCATCTGCCGATATGGCGGCAACCTCGATTTCGTGCCCGGACGGCGACTATTCGCAGGAGGGTGAGCATTTGTGCCGCCGCCGGAAACCTGTGGCGCCTTTTGCCGAGATCGCTTTGAACGGACCGCGCCGCGGCCTATGGTGAGGCAACACATGATCGCCCCGGACATATTTCGTCGCGAGTTCCGGCGGGGCGAGTCTGTTAATAAGGCCGATGTTCAACAATTTGGTGAACACCACATTTCAGTAGGTCGCCCGCTTTCCTGGGCGGTGTCCGTGTTTTGGATATGTCGATGAATTTTGATATGATGCGATTTACCACCAGTCTCACCACCACAGCCTCACCGGGTCCGGCAGCCCCGCCGCCTCAGGCACTCGACCGCGTGGTCGAGCGCAAGGAAAAACTCTGGTCGCTGCCCGGTCTGTGCTGGAATGCCATGGTGATGACCTCGTTCGGCGCGCTGCCCGTCCAGGTCCTGCGCCAGCACGACCCGCTCCGGCTGGATGATGGCCAGATCAAGCGTATCGCCTGGATCGACAAGGTGCAGCTCGACGAAGGGTTCCTGGCCTCGTTCCCCGATGCCCAACCGGTCCTGATCCGCGCCGACGCGCTCGGGCCCGGCCTGCCCGCGCGCGACATGTTGGTATCGCCAAGCCAGAAGGTTCAGACGCGGACGATGAATTTCTCGACCGAGGTGCGCGCAGCGCGCGACCTGATCGGCCGGCCTGGCGTCATGCGCAGGCCCGAAACCATGGTGACCTATTACCTGTTCCATTGCGGTCAGCCCGCCCGCATCCAGGCGGAAGGGATGACGCTTCAGACTGCACCCTAAGGGGCGCGGGGCCCCGTCCGTCTTAAGCGCCCTTTTGGGCGGGCGGGGCTTTTCTCATTCCGGCGTCGCGTCGGAAGGCGCATCTTCTGCACGGCGCGCGCGAAAGCCCGTCGCGACCACGAATTTCTCGGAACTGTCGGCCCGGCTTGCGGGCGGTTTCACGTTGGCGACCTTGGTAAAGGCGCGTTTCAGGATCGCCTGCAGCTCGTTCTCGGCGCCACCGGCCAGAACCTTGGCGACGAATGTCCCGCCCTCTTCCAGCACGTCGAAGGCAAATTCCGCCGCCGCCTCGCAAAGCGCGATGATCCTGAGGTGATCGGTGCCCTTGTGGCCCGAGGCCGCCGCCGCCATGTCCGACATGACCACATCGGCCGGACCGCCGAGCCAGGCCTTGACCTTCTCGTCGGCGCCGTCCTCGAGAAAGTCCAGTTGATGGACCTCCGCCCCGGCGATCGGCTCGACTTCCTGCAGATCGACGCCGAGAACCTTGCCGACCTTCTTGCCCGATTTCTCGCCAAGCGCATTCACCCGCTTGACCGCGACCTGGCACCAGCCGCCCGGCGCGCAGCCAAGATCGACGACGCGGGCGCCGGGCACGAGGAAGCGGTACTTGTCGTCCAGTTCCAGGATCTTGAAGGCCGCCCTGCCCCGGTAGCCTTCCTTCCTCGCCCGCTGGACATAAGGATCGTTCAGCTGCCGTTCGAGCCAGAGCGTCGAGGACAGCTTGCGCCCCTTGGCGGTCTTCACCCGCACCCTCAGCTCGCGCTGTCCGCGTCCCGATGTATTCCCCGAAGGGGTCTTGGCCATATCCCCTCTCCTCGGGTTCAGCGACTTCCCTGCCCAAATAGTCGGATCGCGGCAGGATCGCAATCACCCGGGCGCCCGGATCAGAACGGCCCTTCCTCCAGGACGCCATCCGCCGACATCTGCGCATAGAGAAGCCCCTCGCGCAGCCCGCGGTCGGCAACCGACAGCCGGTCGGTCGGCCAGACCCGCATCAGGGCCTGCAGGATCGCCGCGCCGGACATGATCAGCGAATGGCGGTCGCGGCCGATGCGAGGGTCGTTCTTGCGGCCGTCGGGGCCGAGCTTCAGATAGTCGCGGATCACCCGGTCGATCTGGTCTGAGGTCATGCGCAGCCCATCGACCTTGGTCCGGTCATAGCGGCGCAGGCCCAGATGGCTGGCGGCCACCGTGGTCACGGTGCCAGAGGTGCCGATGATCTGGAACCCTTCGCGCGGCTGGCTCGCGTTGTAGGGCGAGAAATCGGCAAGCTGTTCCTCGAAATGCCAGGACATCAGCGCAAATCGCGCCGCATCATCCTCGACATCGTTGAACTGGTCCTTGAGCGTTGCGACGCCCAGGGGCACCGAAATCCAGTCCACCACCTTCGCCGCCGGAAAGGGGCTGTCGACCGTATGGAACCCGGCATGCAGGCGCATGATCGCGCGCGGCCGGTCATGGCGTGGCACGGCCGAGAGGTCGATCCAGACAAGCTCGGTCGATCCACCGCCGATATCGACGACCAGAAGCTGCTCGGTCCGGGTAGAGACGAGCGGCGCGCAGGAAATCACGGCCAGCCGCGCCTCTTCCTCGGGCTGGATGATCTCCAGCGGCAGCGCGGTTTCGCGATGCACGAATTTCAGGAATTCGCGGGCGTTCCTCGCGCGGCGGCAGGCCTCGGTCGCGACCAGACGCATGCGCTTGACACCATGCTGTTCGATCTTCTTGCGGCAGATATGGAGCGCCTGCACCGTGCGGCCCATCGAGGCGCGGCTGAGCTTTCCAGAGGCCTCCAGCCCGTGGCCAAGCTGCACCGCCTTCGAGAAACTGTCGATGACATGAAACTGACTGCCCTTCGGCTGGGCAATCAGCATCCGGCACGAATTGGTGCCAAGGTCGAGCGCGGCATAAAGCTGCGCCGGGTCTGGTTTGGCGGTTGTCGGGGGCTCTACCGGAACCGGGAACGCGCCCTGACCGCCGGGACGCCTGGGCGCCTTCATAACGCCCTCCAAATCAAGTTATCCCCAACCTAGCCTCCTGCCCGGACGCAATCAAGGCCAGGCAGGGCCAGCGGCGGCGCTTCTCACGATTCTTTGTTGATCGGATGATCAAAAGCCCGGTGCGCCCGACCGGCCCCGCCGCCACTCTCATCATGTTCATGAGAATTTTTCGGGCGCACGGCGCTCGCCCATCCGGGCCGTTCGCGCTATCCCTGTGGGCGCAGGTCGCTCTGATCGCGCGCCATGTCGAAATCCGACAGTTGGTGTCGCGAACAGGGCGGTATGAGAGGCCGAAATCTACGGAGTCATCATGGCAGACGTCACGATCGTTTACTGGCGCGACATTCCGGCCCAGGTCATCGTGGGCAAGGGACGCCGGGGCGTGAAGAGACCTCTGCCCGAACGTTTCGAACAGGCCATCGACCGCTGCGCCATGAAGGTGGGTGCGCAGGACACGGATGCCTATCTCGCCGAATGGCGGAAGGCACCTCCGTTCGAGGTCGAGGGCGATGACGAAGCGGTCGCCGCGGCGCAAGCCGCGCGGATCGACGCCGAATATGACCAAGAGCGCATCAAGGCGCTGATTGCGAATGACGGCTGGGCGTGACGTGCCCGGCCAAGGCCTCTGGAGAGCTGCAATGGCACTGTTGAATTTCCGCCGCAAGGAAGCCCCCGCCCCCCAGGTGAGCGGCGAGATAGTCGAGGCCTTCCTCAAGGGCTATTCGATCGAGGTGATGCCCCGCACCGCCGAGAAGGTCGAGGATTTCCGCGAACTGCTGCCCCGGGGCACCCGCGTGTACATCGCCCACATCGACGGCACGCCGATCGACGAGATGGTGGCGACGGCCAAGCGCATCAATGCCGAAGGCTTCAAGGTGATGCCGCATTTCCCGGCGCGCATCATCAAGGACAAGGCCACGCTCGCCGACTGGATCGCCCGCTATAGGGGTGAGGCGGATGTAAGGCAGGCGCTTCTGCTGGGCGGCGGCGTTTCGACGCCGCACGGTGACTTCCACTGCTCGATGCAGTTGATCGAGACTGGCCTTTTCGACGGGTTCGAGCGGCTCCATGTGGCAGGTCATCCCGAGGGCAACAAGGACATCGATCCCGATGGCTCCGACCGCAATGTGATGGAGGCCCTGCGCTGGAAGCAGGCTTTCAGCGATCGCACCGATGCCAAGATGGCGATGGCGACCCAGTTCTGCTTCGAGGCCAAGCCGGTGATCGACTGGGTGAACCGCCTGAATGCCGAAGGTATCAGGCTGCCCGTTCATATTGGCGTGGCCGGTCCCGCGAAGCTGCAGACGCTGATCAAGTTCGCCATCGCCTGCGGCGTCGGCCCCTCGCTCAAGGTGCTGCAGAAACGGGCGATGGATGTGACAAAGCTCCTCCTGCCTTACGAGCCGAACGATTTTGTGGCAGAACTGGCGGCGCACAAGGCGGCGAATCCTGATTTCGGCATCGAATCCGTGCATTTCTTCCCGCTCGGCGGGATCAAGACCAACGCGACCTGGGCCATCGAGCATGGCGGCAAGAGTGCCGTCCCGGCCGCACAGAACTGAGAAAAGGTATAGAACGTGACCCGCACCGTCCTGGAATCGAAGACCAAAACCGTCGTCATCGGCTTTGACGAGCCCTTCTGCGTGATCGGCGAGCGGATCAATCCCACCGGCCGCAAGAAACTGGCCGCCGAACTTGAGGCGGGGAATTTCTCGACCGTCGAGAAGGACGCGCTGGAACAGGTCGCCTGCGGGGCCATGGTGCTCGATATCAACGCGGGCGTTGTCTACAACTCGAACCCCGATCCCAACCTGACCGAGCCGCCCTTGATGACCGCGATGGTGCAGCTGGTGCAAGGTCTCGTCGATGTGCCGCTCTGCATCGACTCGTCGGTTCCCGGTGCGCTCAAGGCGGGTCTTGAGGCAGCCGAAGGTCGTCCGCTTCTGAACTCCGTCACCGGCGAGGAAGAGCGTCTGGAACTCGTCCTGCCGCTGGTGAAGAAGTATAACGTCCCGGTCGTTGCGATCTCGAACGATGATTCCGGCATTTCCGAGAACCCCGACGTCCGCTTTGAAGTGGCCAGGAAGATCGTCCAGCGCGCCGCCGACTTCGGCATCCCGGCCCATGACATCGTCGTCGACCCGCTCGTGATGCCGATCGGCGCGATGGCGACGGCAGGTCAGCAGGTCTTCGCTCTGGTGAAGCGCCTGCGCGAGGAGCTGGGTGTCAACACCACTTGCGGCGCCTCGAACATCTCGTTCGGTCTGCCGAACCGGCACGGCATCAACGCGGCCTTCCTGCCGATGGCGATCACGGCCGGCATGACCAGCGCCATCATGAACCCGGTCCGCCAGGTCGAGATGGAGGCGATCCGCGCCGCCAACCTCCTGATGAACCACGATCCGAACGGCGGCGAATGGATCCGCTTCTCGAAAGTGCTGGAGGCGGTCGAGGGCGGCATGACCTTCGCCGAAGCCTCTGCCGCGCAGTCAAGCGCCGCATCGGGCCGTCGTGGCGGCCGCCGCGCCCGCGCCTGATCCTGACCGAGTCCTGAGAGAGCCCCGCCGCACGGTCGCCCCGTGCGGCGGGTTTCATTTTGCCGCAAGCCGCGCGAGGGCTTTCAGCGCCTGCGCCCGGGCGGGCGGGACGAGCGCCGGTTCCAGGGCCATGAAGACATGGGTGGTGCCGAGGTCGGTATCCTCGACCGCGTCGAGGCCAACCCAGGCCCCCGCACTGAGGTGAAGGCGCAGAAGCGGTGGCAGGGAGATCGGGTCGGGCGCGGCTGCGGCGACCGGCGCGGGATGCCAGGCCTTTGGGGCAAGGCCCGCAGGCCCTGCATGCCTCGTCCTGAGCCAGGTCAGCGCGGCGGCATGCGCGCCGGCCTTTGCGCCCGGAAAGGATGCGCAACCGAAGAGGAGCGCGATCCGGTTGGCAAGAACCAGGCGGGTCAGCCCGGCAAGGAGAAGGCGCAACCCGGCCGCCGCGCCGCCCGCCGCGTGGCCCTCCGGCGCATCGAGCCAGAACCGGCCAAGTTCCGCCACCGGCCGACCGACCCGGGCAAGCGGGGAAAGATCATAGCTCTGGGCGGAATAGCCTGACGCCGCCGCCGCACCGTTGGCGAAGAGTTGAAGGCGAAAGCCGCCCACGGGCGCCGCAGCGCAGTCCGCTCTCAGAAGAAAATGACGGCAAACCGGATCGAACGGGTCGTCATCCTTTTGCCCGTGAGGCCGGAACCGGGCGGCACGCGCGCGAATCGCCGTTTTGATCGCGTCGGGAGAGCAGGCCTCGACCAGGGAGAGCCCGCCGCCCATGGCAAGCGGCGGGACGTCCGCCAGACCGGAAGGCGCCCTGCCCTCAGCGCCCACCGGATCAGTTCTTGTTGACGAAATCGGCGGCGTTGAGGTTGCCGATATTGCCCAGAAGCTGCTGCAGGAAGCTCAGTCCCTTGATGTTGCTGTCCGTCACCCGGCGCGAGATCACGACCGCCTGGCCTTTTTCAAGCCCGAAGCGCTCGACGTTCGAGACAACGCCCTCGTCGTCGTAACTGACGGCGACGACCTGGCGGTCGATCTCCACCGGTGCGCGCAGACCGACCTGCTTGAAACGCGAGCCGACGTAATACCAGCCCGACCCGGTCAGGATGCCGATCGAGGAGGGCCGCCCGATCGCATCCGCCACTTCCTGCTGCGTGGATTGCCCCACCACGACCTGCTCGAGATCCTTGTCGGTGGGCACATAGCCATGGTTCGCATAGATTGCCGAACAGGCCGAAAGGATGGCGAGCGCAAGCCCGGCCATGCCTATCCGAACGACGGATCCGAACTTGCCGCCAAACTTGCCGCCAGACTTGCCGCCAGACTTGCCGATCGTCACACCCGCCCCCTGTTCATTTGGTCTTGTGCTTGCCATCACGGCGGAAGCCTTTTATCCGGCTTACAACAAGGCGCCCGGGTCCGACAAGGACCGAAACCGCGCGTCGGCCCAACGTCCGCGCCGACGCGACCGCCGGTTGTTCAAAGGAGAGAGAGAATGGCGGCAGACGCACCCTATTCGCATCCGGTTCGCACCGCCGCCCTGCCCCAGCGCAAGCCGCTGCGCTTCGATCTGGCCCCCGATGCCCACGAACGTGCCGCGATTGCCGCCGGCCTTGGCCTTCTGGATCTGCCGCTCGCCCGGCTGAAGGGCGAACTTCGCCCCTCCGGCCGCAGGGATTTCGTGCTGGAGGCCCGTCTTGCGGCCGAGGTGGTCCAACCCTGCGTCGTCAGCCTGGCGCCTGTCCCTGCCGAAATCGCCGAAACGGTCACGCGGCGCTATCTGGCGGACTATGTGGAACCCGAAGGGGATGATGTCGAGATGCCCGAGGATGACACGACCGAGGCGCTTGGCGAGGCGATCGACCTTGGCGCGGTCCTTGTCGAGGCGCTGTCGCTTGCCCTGCCGCTTTACCCTCGCGCGCCTGGAGTCAGCTTCGACGGCCAGATCGCGGCAGAGCCGGGCGCCGAGCCGCTGACCGACGAGAAACTGAGGCCCTTCGCGGGATTGGCCGACCTTCTGAAGGGCAAGGACCCGACGGAATGACCGCTCGCCCGCACGCCCCTGATGCTGCGGCGCGGCAGGGTGAAGAAGTCGGCCAGAAAAGACTTGCGCCCGCCCGGAATCGCAGTATGTTCCCGGCCTCGCTTGTAACTTGGGTTCGCACCCGGTCGCACTTAGGCAACCAGTGACGAAACCCCTGGAAAACCGGGGCAATGGCCCCCAGAAACCCGAGGTTGAGACATGGCTGTCCCTCAGAACCGCACCACGCGGTCCCGCCGCAACATGCGCCGCGCCCACGATGCGCTGGTCGCTGCGAACCCCAACGAATGCGCAAACTGCGGCGAGCTGAAGCGCCCGCACCACGTCTGCGGCGCCTGCGGTCATTATGACGGCAAGGAAGTTGTCGCTCAGGCGAGCGAAATCGACCTGGACGACGCCGCTGCGTGAAGCGGCGTGACCGGCGTCTGACCCATGTCCTCCAGTCATACCGTTCCGGGTGACGACCAGACAGCGGGCCAGCCGGACCGAATCGTCATTTCCGTCGATGCGATGGGCGGCGACCGCGGGGCGGTCGCCGTTGTGCTTGGCATGGCCGACAGCCTGGCCCAATGCCCGGACCTCGCCTTTCTTGTCCATGGCAACGGGGCAGAGCTGACGCAGCTTCTGGCCAAGCGTCCCGATCTGGCTGCACGCACCACCGTTGTTCCCGCCGAAGAGGTGGTGACGATGGAGGACAAGCCCAGCCAGGTGATGCGTCATGGCCAGAAGACCTCGATGTGGTCGGCGATCGACGCGGTCAAGGAAGGCCAGGCACAGGCCGCCGTGTCCTGCGGCAATACCGGCGCGCTCATGGCGGTGTCGATGCTGCGGCTGCGCAAGATGCCCGGCGTGAACCGCCCGGCCATCGCCTGTCTCTGGCCCTGCCGGGCGCCGCACGGCTTTGCCGTGATGCTTGACGTCGGCGCCGATGTGAAGGCCGATCCGCAGGACCTTCTGCAATATGCGCTGATGGGCGCATCCTATGCGCGAAACGGCTTCGGCCTTGCCCGGCCGCGCGTCGGCCTTCTGAATGTCGGAACCGAGGAGCACAAGGGCCGGACCGAGATCAAGGAGGCCAACGAGCTGATCGCCAAGGCGACCGAGGCGGGCGCCTTCGACTATGTCGGCTTCGTCGAGGGCAATGACCTGCCCTCGGGCCGGGTCGACGTGATCGTGACCGACGGCTTCACCGGCAATATCGCACTGAAGACCGGCGAAGGCACGGCGAAGCTGGTGGGCGATTTCCTGAAGGAAGCCTTCAACGCGACGATCCTGTCGAAATTCGCGGCCCTCCTCGCGCTCAACTCGCTGAAGCGGCTGCAGATCCGGATCGACCCGCGCCGGGTGAACGGCGGGGTCTTCCTCGGGCTGAACGGCACGGTGGTGAAATCGCACGGCTCGGCCGACGCGACCGGCGTTTCGGCAGCGATCCAGCTTGCCCGGCGCCTTGCCCTGTCGGGCTTCACCGAACGGCTGAAGGCGCGGGTTGCGTCTGCGATGCTGCCGGGGCAGGATGCCGCGACGGGCGCCGGGGAAATGAGCAGAGAACAAGAATGACCATCCGTGCCGTAGTGAAGGGCGTAGGGCATTATTTGCCTGCCCGAACCGTTGCGAACAGCGAATTTGAAGGCAAGGTCGACACGAGCGATGAATGGATTCGCGCCCGCACCGGGATCGAGCGGCGCCATTTCGCGGCAGAAGGCGAGACCACTTCCGATCTCGGCGCCGCTGCCGCCCGTGCGGCACTCACGGATGCGGGCCTCGGCGCGCATGACCTCGACGCGATCATCGTCGCCACCTCGACCCCGGACCTGACCTTTCCCTCCGTCGCCACCATGGTTCAGGCCAAGATCGGCATGTCGCGCGGCTTTGCCTTCGATGTGCAGGCCGTCTGTGCGGGCTTTGTCTATGGGCTGGCCAATGCAAATGCGCTGATCCTGTCGGGTCAGGCCCGGCGGGTCCTGGTGATCGGCGCCGAAACCTTCAGCCGCATCCTCGACTTCACCGACCGGTCTACCTGCGTCCTTTTCGGCGATGGCGCCGGGGCCGTGGTGCTTGAGGCCCAGGAGGGCACGGGCACCACCGAGGATCGGGGCATCCTGTCGACCGATCTTCATTCCGACGGCAGCTACCGCGATCTTCTCTATGTCGACGGCGGCGTCTCGACCAGCGGCAGCGCCGGGCATCTCAGGATGCAGGGCAATCAGGTCTTCCGCCATGCCGTTGAAAAGCTTGCCGAAACCGCCCACACGGCACTCGCAAAGGTCGGGCTGGACGGCGGCGATGTCGACTGGATCGTGCCGCACCAGGCCAATATCCGCATCATCGAGGGTACGGCGAAGCGCATGCAGGTGCCGATGGAACGCGTGGTGGTCACCGTGCAGGATCACGGCAACACCTCCGCCGCCTCGATCCCGCTCGCACTGTCGGTCGGCAAGGAACGCGGCCAGATCAAGGAGGGCGACCTGCTGGTCACCGAAGCGATCGGCGGCGGTCTCGCCTGGGGGTCCGTCGTTCTGAGGTGGTGAAACACCGCCTGAAAGGCGCTTTCCAAGTCATTGATATTGACTCGGAAATTCAATGCCCCCAATCTCGGTTCCAGCACGGAACGTGGCGCGCAAGCATTTCGGGGGGAGTCATGGGCGAAAAGACCCTTACGCGGATGGATCTGAGCGAGGCGGTCTACAATGCCGTTGGCCTCTCGCGCAATGAATCGGCTCAGCTGGTGGAAAGCGTCCTGCAGCATATGTCGGATGCTCTCGTTTCTGGTGAAACGGTGAAGATATCCTCCTTCGGGACCTTCTCGGTCCGCGCCAAGACGGCGCGCGTCGGCCGCAATCCCAAGACCGGCGAGGAAGTGCCGATCCATCCGCGCCGGGTGCTGACCTTCCGGCCCTCCCACCTGATGAAGGATCGTGTGGCCGCCGGAAACAAGCGCTGAGGCAGGTGAATGTCGAAATCGGCAGACGCCTTCCGCACCATCAGCGAGGTCGCCGAGGTTCTCGACACGCCCGCGCATGTGCTGCGCTTCTGGGAAAGCCGTTTTTCACAGATAAAGCCGGTAAAGCGCGCGGGCGGGCGGCGCTATTATCGTCCCTCCGATGTTGCGCTACTGTCGGGCATCAAGAAACTTCTCCATGAAGACGGGCTGACGATCCGCGGCGTGCAGAAGCTTCTGCGCGAACAGGGCGTGCGGCAGATTGCCGGGCTGGCCGACGGCACCACCGAGCTGGACACTGCCCCTGCCCCGACGCGCCGCCTTGACCGGATCGATGACGCGCCGCCCGATGAAGAGCCGCCATCGCCCGACGAAATGATGGCATCGGAACCTGCCTCGGCGCCCGACGCGGGTCTTGGCGCCACTCCGGTCTCTCCCGCACGGCCGAGCGTTACCGAGGCGGCTGAAAGCCGCGCCGACCTGCAGCGTGCCCGCGAGGCGGAACGCGCCCGCGCCGTGCCGCTTGCGCCCGACAGTCATTTCGACCCCGCGCGCGCGGAAGGCGACTGGATTCCCGCCGCCGCCATGCTCCGCGCCATGACCCAGCACCACGCCCAGTCCCGGCGCGAGGAACTGCGCGCGGTCTACCTGAAACTCAGCGCGCTTTACGAGCGGCGCCGCGCGCGCCAGTCCTGACAGACAGCGCCTGACCGATGCGTTTTGCCGCTTGCCCCCGCCCTGCCCTTCGGCCTATAGAGCCCCCTGTCGGGCCGTGGCGCAGCCTGGTTAGCGCGTCCGTCTGGGGGGCGGAAGGTCGTGAGTTCGAATCTCACCGGCCCGACCAATTCGACAAAGGCCCATCCCTGAAACGGGGTGGGCCTTGACGTATCCGGAGGGGAAAATGGCGGCCATTGGCGTCCTTGCAGACGGGGCGATCCGCGCGATGATCGGCGCGGGCCGGATCGCGGCCGATCCCGCCGTGACCGACGCGCAAGTGCAGCCCGCGAGCCTCGATCTCCGGCTTGGCACCGTCGCCTACCGCGTGCGTGCGTCCTTCCTCGCCGGCGAGGGTCGCACCGTCGCCGACCGGATCGCGGAATTCGAGATGCATCGCGTCGATCTGTCGGCGGGGGCGGTTCTCGAAAAGGGCTGTGTCTATGTCGTGCCGCTGATGGAGCGGCTGGAACTGCCCAAGGGCGTCACGGCGGTGGCGAACGCCAAAAGCTCGACCGGCCGCCTCGACCTTCTGACCCGCACCATCACCGACGGCGGGGTCGAATTCGACCGGATCGGCGAAGGCTACGAAGGCCCGCTCTATGCCGAGATATGCCCACGCTCCTTCTCCGTCCTCGTGCGCCCGGGCATGCGGCTCAACCAGATCCGTTTCCGGCAGGGCCAGGCCGTCTTGTCGGACACCGAGCTTGCCGCCCTTCATGCGCGCGAACCGCTCGTCGATGGTGCGGCGCTGATCTCGGAAGGTCTGGGTTTCTCCGTCGATCTCTCGCCCGCGGCGGGCGATCTCGTCGGCTACCGCGCCAAACCCCATGCCGGGGTGATCGACCTCGACCGGATCGGCCACTATGCGCCCGCCGACTTCTGGGAGGAGGTGCGCACCCGCGAGGGCCGCATCATCCTCGATCCCGGCGCCTTCTACATTCTCGTGAGCCGCGAGGCTGTGACGATCCCGCCCGACCATGCCGCCGAAATGGCGCCCTATCTTGCCATGGTCGGCGAATTCCGCGTCCATTATGCGGGCTTCTTCGATCCGGGTTTCGGTCATGGCGCGGCGGGCGGGGGCGGTTCACGCGGCGTTCTGGAAGTGCGCTGCCACGAGGCGCCGTTCGTCCTGGAACATGGCCAGGTGGTGGGCCGCCTCGTCTATGAACGGATGCAGGCGCCGCCGGAGAGGCTTTACGGCGCCGGAATCGCCTCGAACTATCAGGGCCAGGGGCTGAAGCTTTCCAAACATTTCCGGATGTGACCGGAAGCGGGCGCACCTGCCATTGCCAGCGGCCTTGGCATGGCGATACTGCAGATGAGTTCAGGGAGGTACCCCATGGCTGAGACAAGTGATGCGACGCCCGCCCCGGAGAAGCCCGATCCCGACGTGATCCCCTTTGTGGGCGAGATCACCAGGTACCTGGAGACCGAAGCGCCGGACGAGGTCCGCAAGGCGATCGCCAAGGGCCGCAAGAAGGATATTCTGGCCAAGTCCTATCCCTATCCGCGCGAGATGGACGACAAGGACTATGACGCGCATATGGAGCGGCTTCAGGTCGAACTGGTGAAGATGCTTCACGACCTGCGCACCACCGGCAAGCGGCTGATGGTGCTGTTCGAGGGGCGCGACGCCGCCGGCAAGGGCGGCGCGATCGAGCGGATGCGCGAGAACCTCAATCCGCGCTCGGCCTACATCGTCGCCCTGTCGAAACCGACCGACCGCGAGGCGAGCCAATGGTATTTCCAGCGCTATATCGACTGGCTGCCCGCGGCCGGGGAAATCGCGCTTTTCGACCGGTCCTGGTACAATCGGGGCGTGGTGGAACAGGTGTTCGGTTTCTGCACGCCCGCGCAGCGCAAGCTGTTCTTCCGGCAATTGCCGGATTTCGAACGGATGCTGATCGACGAAGGCATCATTCTCGTGAAGCTCTGGCTGAACGTGGGCCGGGCCGAACAGCTCCGCCGTTTCCTGGCGCGCGAGAATGACCCGCTGAAACAGTGGAAGCTTTCCTGGATCGACGTCGAGGGCCTGAAACGCTGGGACGCCTATAGCGAGGCGATCGACGAGACCTTGAAGAAGACCCACAGCAAGGAAGCGCCCTGGACGGTGATCCGTGCCGACGACAAGGCGCGCGCCCGGATCGCGGCGATCCAGACGGTGCTCAATGCGGTCGATTATCACCGCAAGGACCGCCAGGCGATCGGCAAGGTCGATGACAAGATCTGCGGGGGTCCCGGCATCCTCGATGGCTAAGCAGGGCTATCATCACGGCAACCTGCGTCAGGCGCTGATCGAGGCGACGCTCAGGCTGATCGAGGCGCAGGGACCGCAGGGTTTCACGCTGTCGGATGCGGCAAGGACCGCGGGCGTGACGCCCGCCGCCGTCTACCGCCATTTCGCCGGACGTGACGATCTGATCGCCGAATGCGCGCGCCAGGGGTTCGAGATCTTCGCCGATCTGATGGACCATGCCTATGACGGCGGCAAGCCCACGGCGCTGCGCGCCTTCGAGGCGACCGGACGCGCCTATCTGGCTTTTGCACGCAAGTTTCCCGGCCATTACATGGCGATGTTCGAAAGCGGGCTGAACCTCAACCGCGACCCCGACCTCGCCCGCGCCTCGAGCCGCGCGCAGGCGGTTCTGGCGCGCGCGGCCGAGGCCCTGTCCGAACAGCTTCCCCCCGGGCGCCGCCCGCCAGCCGCGATGTTCGCGGCCCATATCTGGGCGATGAGCCACGGGGTGGTGGAACTTTTCGCGCGCGGCACCCCCGGCGGACGGTCGCCCTTTCCGCCCGAGGACCTGCTTGAGGCCGGGATCGGCATCTACCTGCGCGGCCTGGGGCTGATCAAGCCGGACGGCTGAGCCGCCCTTCGCCCGCTCCCGGGCTCATCGCCCGGTTTCACGCGCAACAGCGACAAGCGCTGCAAGGCGCGATGAGCGGCCCGATCCCTCTATCAGGGTGCCGGGCAGGACCAGTCGGTGACGGTGAAATAGGACGGGTCATAGACTTCGGCATCGTGAAGCCACAGGGCGCGGTCCGCGTCCCAGCGATTCACATATTCCCACACGATCTTGCCTGCGGGCGTCACCTCGAAGGACCGGCCCTCCTGTGCGGCGGTGATCATCATGTTTCCGTCCGGCTGGGTCTGGTGCGTGGACCGTTCGGCCGAGAAAAAGAACTGTCCCTCCCGGCCACCATAAAGCACGCTCGACTGCCCGCTCGCCACATCGATCTGCCAGACCCGCGAGCCGCCCGCCACCGATCCGTCACGCGTCTCGTCGGAATGATTGTCGAAGACGGTGATCTTGCCGCCCTTCTCGAAATCCGGGTCATGCTGGCGGACGAACGGCCCGACCTTCCACCATTTGATCCTGGTGACAGCGGCGTCCGTCACCACGATCATGTTGCGGTTCCTGAGCGAAAGGAGAAGATCGCCCGCCTGAAACATCGGAAAATCCGGGGCGAGTGCGGGGGAAAGCTCCTCGACCTCGTTGAGATGAAACTCGCCATTCACCCGGGTCTTGAACTCGCCGGTAGAAGAAAGCCAGGCTTCCATCCCGTTCTCGATCATCAGCGCCGTCAGCGCCTTTTCGAAGGTCTTGTTGCCGTCCTTGTCGAACTTGAAGACCAGATCTTCCCAATAGGGCCCCTCGAATGGCCAGGGGATGTCGCCGCCCTCGACATGGCGCCCACCAGACACGACGATGCCGCCGTCGGCCATCCAGTTCGGGCTGTGATGGGTGATCTCGTGTGTGGCCCATTTCACCTTGCCGCAGCGATCCATGCGGACCAGCCCGCCGCTTTCGAAGGAGGTGACCACATCACCCTCGGGCGTGATGATCGTCCCGTGGGTGATGGCGTTCCAGTCGGTCATCGGCGGCTGGCGGAAGAAGGACGGGTCATCGTAGATCGTATGCGCCTTGAAGGCCCATTCGGCCAGAACCGTGCCGTCGCGCTTCATCAGCCGCGCCTTGTTGTCGTCGCCGAGGAAGCCTGACAGGAGGATCAGGTCGTCCGCTTTCGCACCCGCGTTCACCGTCACGCCGCTGCCCTCATGTCGGGCGGGCACGAGGAAATGGATGGGCTCGGTGCCGCGCAGGTTCGGCATCTCCTCCCACAGGGTCTTCGCATTGTCGAGCGTGCCCCAGACCGCGCGGTAAAGCCCCATGTCGCGCTTGACCGCGGCCATGCCGACCACAAGCGACCCGCCCACCACCAGCACGGCCGCGCCCGCGTAGAAAACTGCTTTCGAGAAATCCATACTTCCCCCCTGCCCCGGTTCAGGACTTGCCGAGAACGGCCTTGGCGATTGCGACGAGGTCGATGACCGTGCGGTCAGACCAGCTTTCGGGCCAGTGCGCGCCCCGGCCGAAGAGAACCGGGCGGGGCGTGGCCAGCAGCGGCGCGCCGGTGTCGATGGGCAGGCGCTGCGAGCGATGCGCCTCGAAGAGCGCCGCATCGCGGATATAGAGGCCATAGCCGTCGTAGCTGTCGAACAGCGTGCCGTCGTCGGCCGTCGCATCGGCCAGGGGCTTCAGCATATAGTTGACCGTCTGCCCCTCGGCCTTCGGAAATTCGGAATAATACCACCAGACGAGCGGCGCGCCGAAGAAGCGCTCGCCCGGTTCGTTCTCGCCGTAACCAATAGGCAGGAGGCGGCCGAAAAGCTCGTGGAACGTGTCGAGCGCCTTGGGGTCGAACCCCCGGAACCGTTCGCCCTCGGCCGGCGTGGCAGAGGCATAGCGCGGGCCCTCGGTCGCGATGAAGGCGGCGAAATCGCGGTCGTGATGGTGGAGCCCAACATCCTTCGGCCAGGCGAGCCAGAGCGAAACCGCCAACCCGAGCGCCACGACTGCCCGCGCGCCAGGCCGCGCGATCAGGTCCGACCGCCACATGACGATCAGCGGCGGGATCATCGCCGGAATGAAGTGATGCAGCAGCACCCGGTAGCCCTGCAGGTAGAAGAAAAGGAAAAAGGCCAGCGTCAGCAGCGTAAGCGCCCGCGCGACCCGGTCCTGCCGCCGCCAGGTCAGAAGGAAAAGCGCGGGCACCAGCCCGCCCGGCACGGCAAGGAAGGCAAACCGGTTCCAGTCGGTGAAGGCGACGAAGCGCAGGCGTTGCACCACCGCCTCGGCGCTGAATTCGTTGCCGGGGATCGGCAGGCCCGCGGTCTTCACCACTATCGGAACCAGCACAGAGATCGCCGCCGCCACGGCGAGCGTCAGCACCGCCGAGCGCAAGGCCCCGACCGGGCGCGGCCGCCAGGCAAACCAGACGGCAATCGGCCAGAGCAACAGCCACAGCCCGCCGGTCGGGATCGACAGGTGCGCCATCACGCCCGCCGTGATCATCAGGGCGCGGCGGTTGTCGAGGAAGGCGAGGATGTAGCCCATGAAGGCGACCATCGCCAGGGTTTCGCGCGCGGCAGGCATCGGGCTGTCGCCGAACCAGGCATGATAACCGCCGGAATAGATGTTGGCGAAAGCATAAAGCCCCAGCGCCACCATCAGAAGGAGATGGTCGGAGGGCCGCATCTCCTCGTCCGCCCGGCCGTGGCGGATCAGCGCCGTCAGGACGGGATAGAGAAGCGCCAGCGCCATCAGGGTGAGGATGCGCACCGCATATTCCCACTCGCCCCAGAGCCGCACGAACCAGCTGTCGGGGATCACGAACAGGAAGGATGTCAGCCCCGGCGCCTGCCGGATCACGCCCGCCTCCGGTGACCAGAAGGGCCAATGGGTATGGATGAGGTTGCGGGTGAATTGCAGCGAGCCCGAGCCGTCGCCGGAGAAGTTCTCCCAATAGAATTTCGGGGCCATCAGGACGAGTGCGGCCCAGAACAGGATCGCAGCCGCCAGAAGGTCGACCCCCTGCCCTTTCAGCGACAGGCGCAGCGGCGCCCCCCGCGCCATCCTCAGCGCCACGATGGCGATGCAGGCGGCATTCAGAGCCCCGATCAACGCCACGAAGGACAGACCCGCCAGCACGCGACCCAGCGCGAGCTCGGCCGAAGTGACCGCCAGGGTATCGACGACCAGCGCCGTTGCAAGCCCGGCGATCAGCCAGTGTGCCGCTCCCTTCTCGCGCCCGAAACCGGCGGCCAGCAAGAGGCCGGGCGCGAGGAAGAAGAAACTGGCCGCAAGCGACGCCGCGGGCGTGACCAGATAGAGCGCCCAGGCGTGGGCGGGGATGAAATAGGGGTGTGGCCCCGCACCGAGCGCCCAGAGCGACAGCGTTTCGCGGACCGGCGCGACGGTCAGGGCCGTCACGACGCCCGAGAGGACAACAAGAAGGGCAAGGCGCAAGGCAGTCTGGTCGGGTCTCGGACGGGCGGCCATCTCACTCTCCCTTCGGCGCGCCGGTCAGCGGCAGGCGGCCGGTCAGCACATAGGATATCAGGACAAAGGCGATCGCCGCCATTGGCAGCACAAGGATCGCCTGCGCCGCATAAGCGCCGACGCCCGAGGCGAGAAGCGCCCGCAGGGACAGCGCATTCAGCCCGTAGAGGGCGAGATAGGCCGCGACATAGGGCGCGAGGCGGCCAAGACCAACGGTCCCGAACACCAGCCGCGCATGAGTCAGATAGTTCCACATGACCCCGAACGCGAAAGCGAGCGCCAGCGCCGGCTGGGGCGATAGACCGAGCCAGAGGAACAGCCAGTAGAGGCCTAGGCCGAAGGCGGTGTTCAGCACACCGACCGCGAGAAACTTCACGAATCTGACCCCGTCGCCCTTCATCCGGTCAGCCCCTCGGCGCGCAGCGTTGCGGCCACCCCGGACGCCAGGTCATGCACCGGCCGGAAGCCCACCTCGTCGCGCAGCCGGGCGATGTCGGCCCGGATCAGCGGCGGGTCGCCTGCCGGGCGCGGCCGGGCGCCAAGCCGGATCAGTTCGGGGCAGCCCATGGCGGATGCAAAGGCGACGATCACCTCGCGCACCTCCGGCGCCTCGCCGGAGGCGACATTCACCGGCCCCTCGGCCGTGCTTGCGACAAGCGCGGCAAGCGCGCGGCCAAGATCCTCGGTCATCAGGAAATCGCGCCGCTGCAGCCCGTCGGTGCAGTCGACCGCGCGACCGGCACGGAGCCCGGCGATGAGGTCGCCGAAGAGCCGCCCCTCGGGTTCGCCCGGACCATAGCAGAAGAAGGGTCGCGCCCAGGCGAGCGAGAGGCCGAGCGCGGAGGCTGCCGCGACGGCGGCGATGCCGGTCGCGGCCTTGGCAGCGCCGTAAAGCGTCGCGGGCCCGAGCGGAGCATCTTCCGCCAGCGGCGCGCGAGCGGCCGCGCTCCAGTCATATTCGGCGCAGGACCCGACCAGGACCGCGCGCTTGCCGCCCGCGGCGGCGAAGGCGCGCAAAAGATCGAGCGTGGCGCCCACCCAGTCGATGTTCGCGGGTGCGCTCCAGCGATCCCTCGCGCCATCATGCCAGGCGAGGTGCAACAAATGGCTCGGCCGGTGCCGTTCCAGACAGGCGCGCACGGCCGCCCGGTCAAGACAGTCGAGCGCCACGCCCTCTGCCCCCGCCACCTCCCCGCCTGCCCGCGAAGCGGCCAGCACCCGGAACCCGGCGGCGCGAAGCGGCCCGACCGCCTGCCGCCCGATCAGCCCGGTGGCCCCGGTCAGGAGGACGGTGGGCGCACTCATGCCATCACGGACACATTCGGAACCGCGGTCACGAAGCGCGTGCCCTGAGCCCGCAGGTCCTGCAACTGGTCCATGACCTCGTCCTTGATGTTCCAGGGCAGGATCAGCACGAAATCGGGGCGTCGGCGGCGCAGTTCGTCCGCGTCATAGACCGGAATGCGGCTGCCGGGCAGAAGTGTCTTCTGCTTTGCCGGATTGCGATCGACGCAATAGGCGATCTGATCGGTACCGACCCCGCAATAGTTCAAGAGCGTATTGCCCTTCGCGGCCGCGCCATAGGCCGCCACGGTCTTGCGGCCGTGATGGGCGCTCATGAGGAAATCGTTCAGCCCGTCGCGCACCGCCTCGCAGCGCGCGGTGAACCCCATGTAGCCCTCGGCATCGTCGAAACGCGCGGCCTTCTCGTCTGCCCGCACCTTGGCGACGCCCGGCCGTTCGGCATGGCTTGCCCCCTTAAGGCAGGCATATACCCTGAGAGAACCGCCATGGGTCGGCAGTTCCTCGACCTCGAACACCCGTAACCCCGCGTCAGCGAAAATCTTCTCGACCGCCAGCAGCGACAGATAGGAATAGTGTTCATGATAGATCGTGTCGAACTGCACCTTCTGGATCAGGTTCAGAAGGTGCGGGAATTCCACCGTATAGACCGCGTCCCCCGTCAGAAGCCTCGCCACGCCGCGCACGAAATCATTGATGTCGGGCACATGGGCCAGAACGTTGGCCGAACAGATCAGATCGGGGCGCTTGCCTTCGGCATGAAGCCGCGTCGCAAGCGCCTCGGTCCAGAATTCCACGAGCGTCGGCACGCCCTTCTTCTCGGCCACAGCCGCCGTATTGCCCGAAGGCTCGATCCCGAGGACCGGCACGCCGACGCCCTTGAAATATTGCAGGAGATAGCCGTCGTTCGAGGCAATCTCGACCACCAGCGAACGCCCGTTCAGCCTCAGCTGATCCGTCATCTTGGCGGCATAGGCCTTGCAATGGGCAAGCCAGCTTTCCGAGAAGGAGGAGAAATAGGCATAGTCGCCATGGAAGATATGATCGGCGGGCACGACATCGTCGACTTGGCAAAGCCAGCAGTTTTCGCAGACCCGCGCATGCAGCGGATATTTCGCCTCGGGCGCATCCGCCCTGGCCAAGGGAATGTAGGAATTGGCCAGGGGCGACAGGCCCAGATCGACGAGCGTGAGCGTCAGAGCGGCACCACAGGACCGGCAGGCGGGAGTGTGCGAATGGGTCATCGGTTCAAAAGGCCTTGGTAAGAAACAATCTGGCGGTCGCAGAGCGCGGCGGCCGGCTCGCCGGCGGCCCAGCCGCCATACCACTCGGCGGTCAGGCGGACACAATCTTCAAAGCGCAGCGCGGGCACCCAACCGAGTTCAAGCCGCGCGCGCGTACAGTCGAGGCGCAGGAGTTTCGCCTCATGGACCGTCGCCGCGCCCTCATCTGTCAGGATGCGGCCCCTGCCGAGCGATGCAACGACGGCCTGCGCCACCTCGATCACCGCGCGTTCGTCGGTGCGGTCGGGCCCGAAATTCCAGCCCGAGGCGGCAGCATCGTCACCCGCATGAAGCCGTTCGGCCACCATGAGATAGCCGCGCAACGGTTCCAGCACATGCTGCCAGGGCCTGACCGAATTCGGGGCGCGCAGCGTCACCGCCCGGTCCGGCCCGAGGCAACCGCGCACGATATCGGGGACCAGCCGGTCCTCCGACCAGTCACCCCCACCGATGACATTGCCCGCGCGCACCGTTGCCACGCGCGCCGGATGCGCCTGCGCGCCGCCATGGGGGGTGAAGAAACTTCTGGCCATCGATTGCGCCGCGATCTCGCAGGCGCCCTTGGAGGCCGAGTAGGGATCGCGCCCGCCCATCGGGTCGCTTTCGCGGTAGCCCCAGATCTGTTCGACATTCTCATAGGCCTTGTCGGACGTCGCGACGATGATTGCGCGCAGGTCCGGGCAGGCCCGCGCGGCATCCAGAAGCTGGACAGTGCCCATCACGTTCGAGGCGAAGGTCTCCACCGGATCGCGGTAGCTGCGGCGGACCAGAGCCTGCGCCGCCAGATGCAGGATCACCTGGGGCCGGGCCTTCGCCAGCGCGGCGTCAAGCGCTGCCCGGTCGTTCAGATCGCCATGGATCGAACGAACCGACGACAGATCCAGCAGCGTCCAGAGGTTCGGCTCGGTCTCGGGCGCATGGGCAAAGGCCGTGACCTCGGCACCAAGGCGCGTCAGCCAGGCCGCCGCCCAGGCGCCCTTGAAACCGGTATGGCCGGTCAGAAAGACCCGCCGCCCTTTCCAGAATTCCCTGTTCACGCCCAGATCTTCCACGGCGCCTTGCCCGACGCCCAATGTTCCTCAAGCTCCTGGCGCTCGCGGATCGTGTCCATCGGCTGCCAGAACCCCTTGTGCTCCCAGGCCATCAGCTCGCCATCGTCCGCAAGACCCCGCAAGGGCGCCTGTTCCCAGATCGTCTGATCGCCCGAAAGATATTTCGCGACCTTCGGCGACAGCACGAAGAAGCCGCCGTTGATCAGCCCGCCCTCGCCCGCCGGCTTTTCCGAAAAGTCATCGACCCGCGCGCCGTCGAGATGCAATTGTCCGAACCGCCGCGGCGGCGGCACGGCGGTGACGGTCGCCATCTTGCCATGCGCCTTGTGGAAGGCGACGGCGCCGGAAATATCCACGTTCCCGACCCCGTCGCCATAGGTCAGGCAGAAGGCTTCCTCGTCCTTCAGATAGGGCATCACGCGGCCTAGCCGCCCGCCGGTCATGCTGTCCTGACCGGTATCGACGAGCGTCACCTTCCAGGGTTCGGACGAATTGCGGTGCATCTCCATCGAGCCGGTCGACAGATCGACCGTCACGTCCGAGGAATGCATGTAGAAGTTGGCGAAATATTCCTTGATCACATAGCCCCGGTAGCCGAGGCAGACGATGAAGTCGGTGATGCCATGGGCGCCGTAGATCTTCATGATGTGCCACAGGATCGGCCGCCCGCCGATCTCCACCATGGGCTTGGGGATGCGCACGGTTTCCTCGGCAAGCCGGGTGCCGAGGCCCCCGGCGAGAATTACGCACTTCATCGTCAAATCACCTTCCGCCAAATATCCTGCCCCAGAGGAGCTGGCAGGTGCACTATCGCGGAAGGTGGCACGCGAAGGCAATGCCGAAGCGCCACCCACTTCCGATCCGAAGGTGCCCCGGAGGCAATAGCAGATTCCGCCCGATATTGTCTCGCAAAATGCCACAGAAAAGTGCGCCGGCACCCTGACATCGATGCGAGGCTCCGACGGGGCAGAACCAGCACATCCTGCTGATTTTCAGCTTCTTTTCTTGACAGTTCGGGGCCGGATCGGCGCCCCGAACCGCCGTTGCGGTCCGCGTCTGTCGATTGCCAGCCCGACCGGCACCCGATAACGTTGGGGCCGCATGTCGGGCAGTGACGCCGGGAGCAAGAGAGTGAACATCGCAAGGAAATCGGCCGGTGGCGAACCGGGCCGCCGCCAGTCTCCGCTTCGTTCGGTCCGACAACGGCTGGGGTGGTGATGAAACGCTTCCTCTCCCTTCTGATGCTTGGCATCGTCGCTGCTGTCGCTGCCTATTGGTGGGCAGCGCATCGCACCGTCACCCTCCGCCTCATGCCGGAAGTCACCTACCAGACCTTCCGCGACTGGGAGGCGACGCCCGTCCTTCTTGGCGGCGAGGAGGAACGCAAGCACCGGTTCGAGATTTTCGACCGGATCGCCGAGGAGGTGCCGCTGACCCGCCTTCGGGTCGAGGTCTTCTCCGGTGCCGAAAGCCACTATCGCGGCATGCAGCGCTATCTGGCGGGCGAGATCGACATCGAAACCTGGAAGGCGCTGCGCTATCCGACCCAGAATGATGACGATGACCCCAACCACATCAACCCGGCGGGCTTTGATTTCTTCGACCTCGATTACCGGATGGACAATACGGTCCTGCCGATGCTCGACCGGGCGAAGGCACGGGGCGCAACCTACCGCCTGACGCTCACCTATGTCGCCTTCACCAAGATGATCAGGGACGGCGGCTACCATCACACCGATCCGGCCGAATATGCCGAATTCATCCTCGCCGCCTTCGAGCATCTGAAGGAGAAATACGGGGTCGTCCCCGACTATCTCGATCCGCTCCTTGAGCCCGACAATGTGCCCGCCTGGACGCCCGAGACGCTCGGGCCCGCGATCAAGGCGGCGATGGATCGTCTGCATGCCGCGGGCTTCCACCCCGGCGTGATCCTGCCCTCGGTCAGCGATGCGAGCCAGACCTTGCGCTGGCTGGACGGGATCGCCAGGACCGACGGTGCCCTGACCGATCTGACCGAGATTTCCTATCACCGCTACAAGGGCGCCGACCGATCGAGCCTGCGGGCAATCGCCGAGCGCGCGGCGGAGATGGGCGTGACCGCGGGCATGCTGGAATACTGGTTCGGCCGCGCGACCTACGAGGTCCTCTACGATGATCTGACCATCGCCAATGTCAGTTCCTGGCAGCCCCGCGCCGTCTATTCCTTCTACGAGATCCAGCCTGACGGAACATTGAGGATCGCGCCCGAAATCCGCTATGACCGGCTGTACTTCGAGGCGATCCGCCCCGGGGACGTGCGGATCGGGGCCAATGCGCCCTGGCTTTCACCGCTTTTGCCCGTTGCCTTCCGCAAGCCGGACGGCGCCATGTCGGTGGTACTGATGGCCAGAAGAGCCGGATCGGCCTTGATCGCGGGCCTGCCCCAAGGCGACTATCTGGAAGAAACCGCGACCGCCTCGCCGACCGCGCCGCCCCGGCCCGTGCATGTCGGCGCGGACGGAAACCTGTCTGTTTCTATCGACGGCCCGGGCGTGATCGCCATCCGCCCGGCCCCGGCACAAGGGTAATCATGGAAAAATTCATTTTCTCGAAGATCGAAACCTGGATCGTCCTCCTTCTGGCCATTCTCGCCGTCGTCGGCGCCATCCTGTTCGCCGCCCTCGCGCTCGACAAGGCGCGCGAAAAACACCGGACCGGCGCGCTCGGGACCGCAGCGCTCGCGATCGCCGAGATGCCGCAGACGGTGATCGACTGGACGAAACAG
The DNA here is from genome assembly GCA_041397305.1 of Paracoccaceae bacterium. Lineage (GTDB taxonomy): Bacteria > Pseudomonadota > Alphaproteobacteria > Rhodobacterales > Rhodobacteraceae > TMP-24. The sequence continues at coordinate 74,659 of JAWKWX010000010.1, forward strand.
AAGGACGCGCGACTGGCCGGGCGCACCGAAGAGTTCAAGGGCAAGGCAGGCTGGTGGCTCTCGCCCACGCTGAAGACGGCGCCGATAGACGGCTATCTCCTGCTGTCGCGCGCCAAGATCGAGGCCGACCAGAATGTCGTCGAACTGCTGGACCTGAGCGACTTCACTGTCAAGCACACCTGGATGCCCAATGCCGATGCATTCTTCGCGGGCGTCCGCCGCGATTTCCAGATCACCAAGACCGACCGCTGGAACCGCGCGCTGTTCGAACCGGTCCATCCGCTGATGTTTGCCAATGGCGACCTGATCGTGAAGGATCACCAGTCACCGATCGCCCGGATCGACGCCTGCAGCCGGATGATCTGGCGCAATACCGAGCGCAACTACCACCATTCGCTGGAACTGGCCCCCGACGGCACGCTCTGGGTGCCCTCGGTCATCGATCCGCCCGACGCCGACTATGGACCCAAGTTCTTCGAGGACGGCCTCGTGAACATGACTGTGGACGGCAAGACACTGTCCGAGGTCTCGCTTGCCAAGGTGATGGAAGCCAACGGCATGATGGCGATGGCCTTCACCTCGGGCGCCTACATCAACGACGCGATCCATCTGAACGACATCCAGCCGGTGCCGGGCGACGGACCTTACTGGAAGGCGGGCGATCTGTTCCTCTCGGCACGGCATCTGTCGATGGTCATGCTCTACAGGCCGTCCACCCAGAAGATCGTCTGGTGGAAGATCGGCCCCTGGCTTGCCCAGCACGACGTGAACGTGCTCGACGATCACCGGATCGCCGTCTTCGACAACAATGCCTACGACCGCGGCAAGGGCTGGTATATCGACGGGGTGAACGAGGTGATGGTCTATGATTTCGCCACCGATCAGGTCACCACGCCCTATCACGAGACGATGAAGGCCGAGAATGTGCTTTCCGTGACCGAAGGGCTGGTCGATTTCACCGACAATGGCCATGTCATCATCGAGGAGGAAAACCGCGGGCGGATCCTGATCCTCGATCCCGCGGGCCAGAAGGTGGCAGAGTTCGTGAACCGCGGGCCTGACGGCCAGGTCTACGGCCTGTCGTGGAGCCGCTGGATTCCCCGCTCGCTGGGCGATGCGGGGCTGAAGTCGATCGCGGCCGCCGCCTGTCCCGGCTGATATCCGGCCGATCAGCCCTTCAGGCGGAACCGCTGGATCTTGCCGGTCTGCGTCTTCGGCAGTGCCTCGGCAAAGCGGATGCGGCGCGGATATTTGTAAGGGGCGATCGTCGCCTTCACATGGTCCTGCAAGGCCTTGATCAGGCTTTCGTTTCCGGTCTGCCCCGAGACCAGCACCACATGCGCCTCAACGATCTGGCCGCGCTCATCGTCGGGCGCGCCGATCACAGCGCATTCGAGGACCGCGGGGTGAGAGAGAAGCGCCGCCTCCACCTCCGGCCCCGCGATATTGTAGCCAGCACTGACGATCATGTCGTCATTGCGGGCGGCAAAGTGGAAATAGCCGTCCTCATCCTGCCAGAAGGCATCGCCGGTGATGTTCCAGCCGTTCTGGACATATTTCCCCTGCCGGTCGTCGGCCATGTAACGGCAGCCGGTCGGCCCGCGCACAGCCAAGCGCCCGACCTCGCCACGCGGCTTCTCACGACCCGCCTCGTCGACGATCCGCGCCTGATAGCCTGTCACGGGACGCCCGGTGCAGGCGGGCCGGTGATCGTCGAAGCGGTTGGTGATGAAGATATGCAGCATCTCGGTCGCGCCGATCCCGTCAAGCATCGGCTTGCCGGTCTTTTCCATCCATTCCTCATAGACCGGCGCGGGCAGCGTTTCGCCCGCGCTGACCGCGGCGCGCAATGACGACAGGTCCGCGCCCTCCGCCATCGCCTTCAACATCACCCGGTAAGCCGTTGGTGCCGTGAAGCAAACCGTGGCTTTCAGGGTCTGGATGATCTCGATCATATTGGGCGGCGTCGCCTGTTCCAGAAGCGCCGCCGCGGCCCCGAAGCGCAGGGGAAAGACAGCGAGCCCGCCAAGGCCGAAGGTGAAGGCCAGGGGCGGAGAGCCCACGAACACATCCTCCGGCGTGACCTTCAGAACCTCCTTTGCATACCCGTCGGCGATGATCATCAGGTCGCGATGAAAATGCATCGTGGCCTTGGGTTCGCCCGTCGTGCCGGAGGTGAAGCCCAGCAGCGCCACATCGTCGCGGCCCGTCTCCACCGCCTGATAGCGGACGGATTTCGACAGCGCGATCCGGTCCAGCTCGGCGTCATGGTTTGCCGTGCCGTCGAATCCGATGACCGTCTTCAGAAAGCGTGACTCCTTGGCGCAGGCGACAAGCTCCTCCATCAGCCGCGTGTCGCAGAGCGAATGGCTGATCTCGGCCTTGTCGACGATCTTTGCCAGTTCGCCCGCACGCAGCATCGGCATCGTATTGACCACAACCGCACCTGCCTTGGTCGCGCCCAGCCAGCAGGCGACCATCGCCGGATTGTTCGCCGAACGGATCAGAACGCGATTGCCCGGTCTGACGCCATAATCCTCGGCCAGCGCATGGGCGATCCGGTTCGACCAGTCGGCAAGTTCCTTGTAGGTCCGGATGCGGCCATTGCCGATCAGCGCGGTATGATCGCCGAACCCCTTCTCGACCATCCGGTCGGTCAGTTCCACCGCCGCATTCAGCCGCTCGGGATAATCGAACCCCTCAAGCAGCAGGTCAGGCCAGAGGCCTTCGGGCGGCAAGCGGTCGCGCGTGAATGTATCGACATGGGCCGATGGTCCCAGCATTTTTCCTCCCTTCGCCACCCTCTCCCCCGGGGTCGCTATTTCGGCACGACGGCCGTCACCTCGATCTCGACCTTCGCCCGGTCCTCGACGAGACCCGCAACCTGCACCAGCGCCATCGCCGGGTAATGGCGCCCGATCGTCGCCTTGTAGGCGGCGCCGATCTCTCTGAGACTGTTCAGATATTCCTGCTTGTCGGTCACATACCAGGTCATGCGCACGATATGGCGGGGCGCGCCGCCGCCCTCCGCCAGCACGGCCACGATATTTTCCAGCGCCTGCCGGACCTGGCCTGCAAAATCGTCGGTTTCGAATTCCTGATCCGCATTCCAGCCGACAAGCCCGCCGAGAAACAGCATCCGCCCCTCGGCCGCGACACCGCAGGCATAGCCGGGCGTGGCCTTCCAGCCCTTGGGATGCAGGAACTGATGGGGACTGTCGGTCATCCGGTCTTTCCTTCCATGCCGGTCTTTCCTTCCATGAAGGCCTGCATCCGCGCGCGCATGTCGGCGGGCCAGGGCGCGGCACGGCCCTCAGTGGAGACCCAGACGAGCGTCAGCCGTGCCACCATCCTGAGGTCCCCGGGCCCATGCGCCGCGATCGACAGCGTCACCGACGATCCGCCCAGCCGCACGATGTCGAGCGTGAAGTCAAGCCGGTCGCCCAGCCGCGACGGCGCGCGAAAATCGGCCTCGATCTTCACCGTGGGCACGCCATTGCCATCGCGCATCGTCATCTGCGCATAGGACCGGCCCACGATGTCGGCGAAGAAATTCTCGGTGACCGAATTCGTCATCTCGAAATAGCGCGGATAAAAGACGATCCCCGCCGGATCGCAATGGTTGAACTCGACCTGGATCTGGCGCCGGTAGGTCATGTCAGAAGGCTCCGCGCGATCACCAGCCGCTGCACGTCCGAGGCGCCCTCATAGATGCGCAGGGCCCTGATTTCGCGGTACAGGCTTTCGACGGCCGTACCGGTCCGGACCCCGTCGCCGCCGTGCAGCTGAACCGCCATATCGATCACCCTTTGCGCCGCCTCGGTGGCATGGAGTTTCGCCATCGCCGCCTCGCGCGTGATCCGCGCCGCACCCATGTCCTTCGCCCAGGCGGCCCGGTAGACCAGAAGCGCCGAGGCGTCGATCTCGGTCGCCATGTCGGCCAAATGGCCCTGCACCATCTGATGGTCGGAAAGCGGCCCGGACGGCCGGGCGCGCCGCACCCGAACCGAAGCCGCGTCCAGCGCCCGCCGGGCAAAGCCCAGCGCCGCCGCGCCGACAGTCGGGCGGAAATGGTCAAGGACGGTCATCGCGACCTTGAACCCCTCGCCCGCCCGCCCGATCAGCGCACCTTCGGGCAAGTCGACTGTGTCGAGCCGCAGATGCGCCAAAGGATGCGGTGCCATCACCTCGATGCGCTCTACCACCGTCAGGCCCGGCGCATCGGCGGGCATCAGAAAGGCCGACAGGCCCTTCGCGCCCGGCGCCTCCCCGGTGCGGGCGATCACCACATAGACATCGGCAATCCCGCCGTTCGAGATAAAGGTCTTCTCGCCCGACAGCCGCCAGCCGCCCGCGACCCGTCCGGCCCGACAGGCACAGTTCGCCGCGTCCGACCCCGATCCGGGCTCGGTCAGCGCGAAGGCCGCCATCGCCTCCCCCCTGCGGGTCCGCGCCAGCCACCGCCGCTGATCGGGCGTGCCAAACAGGCTCACAGCGCCCATCCCCAGCCCCTGCATGGCGAAGGCGAAATCGGCCAGCCCGTCGTGGCGCGCCAAGGTCTCGCGGATCAGGCAGAGCGTGCGGATGTCGAGCCGCTCGCCCGTGTCCGCTCCGGTCGGCTGCAGCCAGCCTCCCGCCCCCAGCGCCACCACCAGTCCCCGGCAAGCCTCATCGACATCGGCATGATCCACCGGCAGATGCGCCGCGCACCAGCTTTCCAGCCGCGCCGCCAGATCGCGGTGGCGGTCCTCGAAGAAGGGCCAGTCCAGAAATGTGCAATCGCTCATCGTTTCATCTTGGTCCAAATACCTCGGAGGGGTCCGGGGAGGCAGAGCCTCCCCGGCCTTGACCGTCAATTCCCTTCGAAAACCGGTTTTTCCTTTGCCACGAACGCCCGGTAGGCCCGCTCGAAATCCTTCGTCGCCATGCAGATCGCCTGGGCCTGCGCTTCGGCCTCGATCGCCTGGTCGAGCCCCATGTCCCATTCCTGGCTGAGCTGGGTCTTGGTCACCCCATGCGCAAATGTCGGTCCGGCGGCAAGACGCAGCGCCAGTGCCCGCGCTTCGTCTTCCAGTCGTTCGGCGGGATGAAGCGCGTTCCAGAAGCCCCAGGCCCGACCCTCCTCGGCGCTCATCCCCCGGCCGGTGTAAAGGAGTTCCGCCGCCCTGCCCTGCCCGATGATGCGCGGCAGCATCGCGCAGGCGCCCATATCGCAGCCCGCAAGGCCGACACGCGTGAAGAGGAAGGCGCATCTGGCTTCCGGCGTCGCGAGCCGCAGGTCGGCGGCCATGGCGATGATCGCGCCCGCCCCGACCGCGACGCCATCCACGGCGGCGATGATCGGCTTCGTGCAATGGATCATCGCCTTCACGAGGTCCCCGGTCAGTCGCGTGAAGGCCAGCAATTCCTTCATCGGCCGCCCGATCAGGGGTCCGATGATCTCGTGCACATCGCCGCCCGAACAGAAATTGCCGCCCGAGGAGGCGACGATCACCACATCCACGTCACCCGCCGATGGCAGCGCCCGGAAGAGCGCGCCGAGCTCGGCATAGCTTTCGAACGTCAGGGGATTCTTCCGCTCCGGCCGGTTCAGCCGCAGGGTGCCCACCCTGTCCCGCACTTCCCACAGGACATGGCGGGGTTTCAGGCCGGAAAGATCGCTCATGGCTTCGCCGCCCTTTTCAATATGTCGGTCATCTGGTCGAGATCGGTCTCGCTCAACCCCGCGAACAACCGGTCGACCTCGGTCTCATGCCCGGAGGCAAGCCCTTCGAAGGCGCTCACCCCCTCTGCGGTCAGGGTCACGAAGACCGTCCGCCGGTCGCTTTCCGAGGGCGTGCGGCGCACCAGCCCGTCGCCTTCCAGCCGGTCCACGACCGCGGTCGCATTGCCGTTCGAGACGAGGAGCATCCGCGACAGTTCGCTCATCGTCACGCCTTCGCGCCGCCGGTAGAGCGCTGCCATCACGTCGAAACGCGGCAGTGTCGTGCCATGGGTCACGCGCAGGTAGTCGCGCAGCCGGTTCTCGGCGGTTCGGGTCACACCCAGAAGCCTGATCCAAAGCTTCAGGCGGCGCTTCGACAGATCGCTCACACTTCTCCTCCCGAAATCGCAATCGCCTGGCCGTTCATCCCCTCCGATCCCGGCCCGCAGAGCCAGAGCGCCGCCGACGTCACCTCGGCGGGCGCGATCAGCCGGTTCTGCGGGCTCATCGCCGCCAACGCCGCGCGCGCCTCCGCACGGCTGCGCCCAGTCTTTTCGGCAATCACCTCGACCGAATGGTCGGTCATCGGCGTGTCGAGGAAGCCCGGGCAGATCGCGTTCACCGTCACCGGCCGCCGGGCGATTTCCAGCGCGAGCGCGCGAACCATGCCCACCACCCCATGCTTTGCCGCCGCATAGGGCGCGACCTTGGCATAGCCTTTGAGCCCCGCCGTCGAGGCGATCGCGATGAGCCTGCCCCAGCCCGGCATCTGATTGAGCCCGTCGCGGAGGGTTAGGAACGCGCCGGTCAGGTTCACGGCGATCATCGCGTTCCACTGGTCGAGCGTTGTCCTGGCCATCACCCCGCTGTCGGCGGCGCCTGCATTGGCGATCACGATATCGCAGGGCCCGGCCTCGGCAAACATCGCGCGCACATCCGCCTCGCGCGTCACATCCGCCCGGACGGGCCGGATCGCGGGCGAGAGCCGCGCAACCGCCTCCAGCGTCTCGATCCGCCGGCCGGTGATCACGACCTCTGCCCCGGCGCGGGCAAAGCCCTGCGCGAGGTCGGCCCCGGCGCCAGAACCGCCACCGGTGATCAGCACCCGTTTGCCGGTCAGCGTCATGCGCGGATCGCCTCCTGTGCCTTGTCGCGCAGCCTCCGCGCCTGATCGCGGCCCGCCCGGTAGGGCGGCGGCCAGTCTGCCCCAGCATCGCCGAGTTCGACCGCCGCGTGAAGCGTCCAGTAGGGATCGGCGAGGTGGGGACGCGCCAGGCAGACGAGGTCGGCACGGCCCGCCAGCAGGATCGAATTGGCCTGATCGGCCTCGGTGATATTGCCGACCGCCATCGTGGCGATCCCGGCCTCGTTGCGGATCCGGTCGGAGAAGGGGGTCTGGAACATGCGGCCGTAGACCGGTCTCGCCTCGGTCGAGGTCTGGCCCGCGCTCACGTCGATGATATCGGCGCCCGCAGCCCCGAACATCCGGGCGATCCCGACCGCCTCGGCGGGTGTCACGCCGTGATCGCCCACCCAGTCATTGGCGGAGATACGGACCGACATCGGCCTTTCGGCGGGCCATGCCGCGCGCATGGCGGCAAGGACTTCCAGTGGCCAGCGCATGCGGTTTTCGAGACTGCCGCCGTAATCGTCGGTGCGCCGGTTCGACATCGGGCTGATGAAGGAGGAAATCAGGTAGCCATGCGCGGCGTGAAGCTCCACCATGTCGAACCCGGCCCGCGCCGCCATTTCGGTGGCCCGGACGAACTCACCCGTCACCCGCTCCATGTCCGCGCGGGTCATCGCGCGCGGGGCCGGATGGGCGGGCGACCAGGCGATGGCTGACGGTCCGATCGTCTCCCAGCCGCGCGGCCCGAGTGGCGCCTCGTCATCCTCCCACGGCACCTGGACCGAGGCCTTGCGGCCCGCATGCCCGATCTGGCAGCAGATCCTGGCGCTGGTTTCGGCATGGACGAAATTCGTCAGCCGCCGCCAGGCCGCCTCATGTTCGGTCGCATATAGCCCCGGACATCCAAGTGTGATCCGCCCCTCGGGGCTGACGCAGGTCATTTCCACATAGACCAGTCCTGCCCCGCCCTTGGCGCGTTCGGCATAATGGATGAAATGCCAGTCGGTCGGACAGCCATCCACGGCCTTGTACTGGGCCATGGGCGAGACGACGATGCGGTTCTTCAGCGACATGTCGCGCAGGCGGAAAGGCGCGAAGATCGGTGCCCGCCCCGGCGTGCCGCCCGCCTGCTCCTGAAACCAGTCCTCGGCGGCGCGCAGCCATGCGGGGTCGCGCAGCCGCAGATTCTCGTGGCTGATGCGCTGCGACCGGGTCAGCAGCGAATAGGCGAACTGCAGCGGCGGCATGTCGAGATAGCGCTCGACCTCCTCGAACCATTCGAGGCTGTTGCGCGCGGCCGACTGCAAGCGCAGGACCTCGACGCGGCGTTCCTCCTGATAGCGCTCGAACGCCGCCTCCATCGTCGGTTCGCTGTGCAGATAGTCGGCCAGCGCAATGGCACTGTCGAACGCGAGGCGCGAGCCCGAGCCGATCGAGAAATGGCCCGTCGCGGCGGCATCGCCCATCAGGACGACATTCTCATGATACCAGCGTTCGCAGATCACCCGCGGGAACTGCATCCAGACCGCCGAGCCGCGCAGGTGGGCGGCGTTCGACATCAGCGGATGGCCACCCAGATGGCGCTCGAAGATATTCCGGCAGGTCTCGACCGTCTCTTCCTTGGACATCTGCTCGAAACCCCAGCGGTCCCAGGTCTCCGGCAGGCATTCGACGATGAAGGTCGCGGTATTGTCATCGAACTGGTAGACATGGGCCCAGACCCAGCCATGTTCGGTCTTTTCGAAGATGAAGGTGAAGGCGTCGTCGAATTTCTGGTGGGTGCCGAGCCAGACGAACTTGCATTTGCGCGTGTCGATGTCGGGCTTGAAGATCGCCTCGTATTCGCGCCGGACCACCGAATTGATCCCGTCGCAGGCCACCACCAGGTCGTACTCGCGCCGATAGTCGTCGGCCGAACGGAACTCGGTCTCGAACCGCATCTCGACGCCCAGCTCGCGGGCGCGGTCCTGCAGGATCACCAGCATCTGCTTGCGACCGATCCCGGCGAAACCGTGCCCGCCCGAAACGGTGCGGTGACCGTCGTGGACGACGGCGATATCGTCCCAATAGGCGAAATGCGCGCGGATCGCCGCGGTCGACGTCTGATCGTTCTTCTGCATCCGGCTCAGCGCATCGTCCGACAGGACGACGCCCCAGCCGAACGTGTCGTTCGCGCGGTTGCGTTCGAGGACGGTCACCTGATGTGACGGGTCACGCAACTTCATGGAAATGGCGAAGTAGAGGCCCGCCGGTCCGCCGCCGAGACAGAGAATCTTCACTGGCCCCTCCTCAAGTCGCTTCACCCCGAGCCTGCCATCGGGGCATAGATATTTCAAGCTTGAAATTTCCATCTTGAAGTTTCGGCCGTCCCGCAGGATGGTCGGACCAGACCCTTTGGGCCGGACGGAGGATCAATGGAACGGATCGGCATCGTCGGACTGGGAGCCATGGGGCTTGGCATCGCGCAAGTCTATGCGCAGGCAGGCCATGCGGTGATTGCATTCGACGCAGGCGCGACGGCGCGCGACAGCGCGCCTGACCGTCTGCGGAGCAGCCTTGAGCCGCGTGTCGCGCAGGGAAAGCTTGTGGCAGAAGACATGGCCGCGCTTCTGCACCGCATCGCCATCGCACCCGACCTGTCTGCGCTTGCGCCCTGTGACCTGGTCATCGAGGCGGTGATCGAGGATTTCGAGATCAAGCGCAGTCTGCTCACCGAGATCGAGGCGCTGACCGTACCGGAGGCCATTCTCGCCACCAACACCTCTGCGCTTTCGGTCGGCGCGCTCGCCGCCACTCTGGCCCGGCCGGACCACCTGATTGGCCTGCATTTCTTCAACCCCGCCCCGGTGATGAAGCTCGTCGAACTGGTCGCGCACCCGGGCGCAAGCCCGGACGCCCTCGCCCGTGCCCGCCAGGTGACCGAGCGCGCGGGCAAGGCGGTCATCGCCTGCGCCGACAGCCCGGGCTTCATCGTCAACCGTTGCGCTCGGCCCTATTACGGCGAGGCGCTGGCGCTTCTGGAAGAAGGTCGCAGCGCGTCGGATGTGGATGCGGCGATGCTGGCGGCGGGCTACAGGATGGGTCCCTTCAGCCTGATCGACCTGGTGGGTGCCGACATCAACCTCGCCGCAACGAAAGGCCTTGCGCGGGCAATGGCAGATCATCCGCGCTATCATGTCTTCCGGGCACTGGAGGCGCAGGTGCAAGCCGGGCGGCTCGGTCGAAAATCAGGCATCGGCTTCCTTTACCCCGCCTCGCCCGGCGCAGCGCCGGCCGAGGCCGCGGCAATCCGGCTGAGGATCGAGGCGACGCTGGCGAACGAAGCCGCCACGCTTGTCGAGGCTGGCGGGGCAACCCCTGACGATATCGACCGGGCAATGCGGCTCGGCCTCAATTTCCCGCGCGGCCCGTTCGAGAGCGCGCGCCTGCACGGGCGCGACCGGGTTCTTGCCGAACTTGACCGGCTTGCGCATCTGGCCCCGGCGCATCTTGCGGGGCGCTATACCATCTGCGCCGCCCTTCCGGCCCTTGTCCGACCAGCCTGACGCTACGCCCCTTGACCGGTGCAGCGCAAATGCCTAGAACGCTGAATGAACGTTCATTCTCGAGATCTGATTCATGGCCGACACGCTTGGCGCCTACGACACCCGGACGACCGCGATCCTCGACGCGGTCAAGAAAGCCTTCGCGGAAAAGGGCTTCGACGGGGCGTCCATGCAGGATCTCGCCCGCGCCGCCGGGATGAGTGCTGGCAACTTCTACCGCTATTTCCCGTCGAAGAACGCCATCATCGAAGCGATGATCGCGCGCGACCTTGAGGAGGTCAAGGAAGCCTTCGGAGAGGTGATGGCCTCGACTGACCCGGCGACGGCGCTGCTGGCCGCGTTTGAGCAGAAGCTCGACACGCTTGATTGCGATGACGGTCCTCTCTGGGCAGAGATCGACGCCGCCGCCCGCCGCCGACCCGAGATCGCCCAGGTCGCTGGAACCATGGAGACCGAGATTTGCGGCTTTCTTCTTGCGGTCTTCTCCCGCATCGTCGGCTGCAGCCGCGAGGAAGCGCGGCAACGCTACATTGGCCAGGCCTGGTTCGTGATGCTGCTCTTCAAGGCAATCGCCCAAAGGTTGCACGGCCAGGCTTGCAATATGCCGCCGAATGCGCAAGACCCTGTGCGCCGGCTTTTCAAAACCTCTATCGAACAGACTATCGCCGCGGTCGCGGCGGACGGACGCAGGAATTGAGCTGAGATCATGTTCAACAAGAAGACACTTTTCTGGATCACCGGTGCGCTCGTCGTTGCAGCGGGCGGATATTACGGGCTTTCCTCTGGTCACGGCCCCGCAGCCGCGCCGACCGAGGCCGCATCGCAGGTCGGTGCGCCGCCGGAAACCAGGACGACCCGGCCGGCAATATCGGTCGCAACCGTTCAGACGGCTGTCCTTAAGGACCGGGTGCGCGCATCTGGCCTTGTCGGCGCCGTCGAGAGGGTGCTTGTCCAGCCGCAGATCGAGGGCCAGGCGATCGACGCCATCCTCGCAGAGGTCGGCGACCATGTCGCCGAAGGCGCCGTCCTCGCGCGCCTGTCGGACACGGCACTTCTTTTGCAGAAAAGCCAGCTGACCGCCTCGCGCGCCAATGCGCTGGCGATGATCGCCCAGTCCGAAGCCCAGCTTGTCGATGCCAACGCCTCGGCGGCGGAAGCCAAGCGCAATGCCGACCGCGCCGAGCAGCTTCGAAAGCAGGGCAATGCCTCGCAGGCCGCGGCCGATCAGGCGGCGACCGCGCTGACCTCGGCCAATGCGCGGGTGATGGTTGCGACGCAGGGCGCGGCGGCGGCGCAGGCCCAGCTCGAACTCGTGGATGCGCAGATCGCCAACGTCGAGCTGCAGCTCAGCCGGACCGAGATACGGGCGCCCTTCGCAGGCGAAGTGGTCGAGAAGAACGCCGTCGCAGGCGCCATCGCCAGCGCGGTGGGCCAACCGATGTTCGTGATCGTGCGCGACGGCCTTCTGGAACTGAACGCCGACGTGGGCGAGCAGGATCTTCCGCGGGTCTCGGCGGGCCAGCGCGTGTCCTTGCGGGCGGCCGGTCAGCGCGAACCGCTGACAGGGGTCGTGCGGCTGGTCGAACCCACGATCGATCTGGTGACCCGGCTCGGGCGCGTCCACATCACGCTCGATCAGCCCGACCGGGTCCGCTCGGGCACCTTCCTTGAAACCGAGATCGAGATTTCGACGCGCGAGGTGGTGGCCGTGCCGATCAACGCGCTTGGCACAGATGCAGAGGGCGCTTACCTGATGACCGTCGATGCAGAAGGCAAGGTACACCGCACAGAGGTCGTGACCGGCGTTCAGGACGGCGGCATGATCGAGATCGAAAGCGGCGTGAACGCGGGCGACCTCGTGGTGGCCAAGGCGGCCTCCTTCGTCCGCGACGGCGATCTTGTCGATCCTGTCCCGCTCGATGCGGGCGAGATGACCAACTGAGGAGCCCGCCATGAATTTCTCGGCCTGGTCGATCAGGAACCCCATCGCCTCGATCCTCGCCTTCGTGATCCTTCTGTTTCTTGGGCTGCAGTCGTTCTTTTCGCTGCCGATCACCAAGTTCCCCAATATCGACGTCCCGGTGGTCGCGGTCACCGTCGGCCAGTCCGGCGCGGCGCCGGCCGAACTGGAGACCCAGGTCACCCGCAAGATCGAGGATGCGATCGCCAGCATCTCGGGCGTGAAGCACATCAGCTCGACCGTGAACGATGGCCGGTCGCTGACGGTCGCGGAATTCGACATGGCGGTCCCGACCCAGACCGCGCTGAACGACACCAAGGATGCCGTTGATCGGGTGCAGGGTGACCTGCCGTCCGAGGCAGACACACCTCTGGTCCAGAAGATCGATGTCGAGGGTCAGGCGATCCTCAGCTATGCGGTCTCGTCCCCTGGCATGACGGTGGAAGAGCTGTCGTGGTATGTGGACGACACCGTCACGCGGGCGCTCCGCGCCAAATCGGGGATCGGCCGGGTCGACCGCTATGGCGGCGCGGATCGCGAGATTCAGGTCAAGCTCGATCCGCTCAAGCTCGACAGCTACGGCATCACCGCGAATGCGGTGAATGCCCAGCTTCGCGCCACCAACGCCGATATCGGTTCCGGCCGCTCCAAGCTTGGGGACGGCGAACAGGCGATCCGCACGCTCGGCGACGCGCAATCGGCCGAAAACCTTGCCGAAACGACCATTGCGCTGCCGTCCGGCCGCCATGTCCGGCTTGGTGATCTGGGCCAGATCACCGACACCTATCAGGAACTGCGCTCCTTCGCGCGCTTCAACGGCGAGCCGGTCGTCACTTTCGCGATCTTCCGCGCAAAAGGGGCAAGCGAAGTCACCGTTGATCAGACGGTCTCGGGCGTTATCGACCAATTGCGCAAGGACCATCCCGAAATCGCCATCACCAAGGTCGATGACGCGGTCTTTTATACCTACGGCAATTACGAATCCGCGCTGCATACGCTTCTGGAAGGCGCGCTTCTCGCCGTCATCGTGGTGCTTCTCTTCCTCAAGAACTGGCGTGCGACGCTCATCTCGGCGGTCGCATTGCCGCTTTCGGCCATCCCGACCTTCTATGTGATGGACCTTCTGGGCTTTTCGCTCAATCTCGTAAGCTTCCTTGCGTTGACCCTCGCCACCGGCATCCTCGTCGACGACGCGATCGTGGAGATCGAGAACATCGCCCGCCATATCCGCATGGGAAAGACCCCCTATCGCGCCGCCATCGAAGCCGCAGACGAGATCGGCCTTGCCGTGATCGCGACGACGATGACCATCGTGGCGGTCTTCGTGCCGGTCTCGTTCATGCCGGGCATTCCGGGACAGTATTTCCGACAATTCGGCCTTACCGTCGCCATCGCCGTCCTCTTCTCGCTTCTGGTTGCGCGCCTTATCACGCCCATGATGGCCGCCTATCTGATGAGCGCCAAGGACGCCGATCTGGAGCATGACGAGGACGGGCCGGTGATGCGCGGCTATCTCTGGGTCGTGCATCATACGCTGAACAGCTGGCGCATCCCGAAAACCCGCTTCAACTTCGGCAATTACTATCTGACGCTGATCGGCGCGCTCGTCATCTTCGCGCTGTCGATCATGCTTCTCCTGCGCGTGCCGGGCAGCTTCCTGCCGCCCGAGGACGTGTCGCGCTTCATGATCTCGGTCGAATTGCCGACCGGCTCGTCGCTTGACGATACCGACCGCAAGACCGAAGCGATGCGCGAGCTGATCAAGGATGTCGAAGGGGTCGAGGGTATCTTCGTCCTCAGCGGCTCCTCGCCGAAAGGCGATCTCGATATCCGCCGCGCCGCGATCACGGTCGAGCTTGAACATCTTGACCAGTCGCTCATCTTCAAACTGTCGCAGATGCTGGACAGGATCCCGGTGATCGGCGCCATCCTGCCCGCCGTTGCGCCCGAAGGCAGGGTCCGCCCGCAGAATGCCATCGAGGAAGAGGTCTTCGCGCGGCTCGCCTCGGTGCCGGACGTACGGATCACCAAGCTGAACGACCGTGGCGAGCGCGACATTTCCTTCTCGATCCGGTCCTCCGACAGCGAGGATCTCGCAGTCGCCGCCAGCACGCTCGAGGCCGCGCTGCGGGGCGATCCGCTCTTGGCCGGCGTGTCCTACGAAGGGGCCCTGCCCCGCCCCGAACTGCAGGTCACACCGCGGCTGGAAGAAGCCGCACGCCTCGGGATCTCGACCGCGCAGATCGCCGAGACGCTGCGGGTTGCCACCATCGGCGATGTCGAACAGGCGTTGGCCAAGGTTTCGATGGACAACCGGCTCATCCCGGTCCGCATCCAGCTGTCGGACGCGGTGCAGAAGGATGTGAACCGCATTGCCGCCCTGCGGCTGACCACCGCGACCGGCGCGAGCGTCCCGCTGTCGGCGGTTGCAGACGTGCGCGTCGGCGTCGGACCGGGCACCATCGACCGGCTGGACCGCGAGCGCAAGGTGACGATCGGCGCGAGCTTGCCCATCGGCGTGGCGCTCGACACCGGCAAGGCCCGGTTCGAGGAGATCACCAAGTCGGTCACCCTGCCGCCCTCGGTCAAGATCACCGAATCCGGCGACGCCGAAATTCAGGCCGAACTGAACCAGAGCTTCGTGAATGCGATGATCATGGGCCTGATGCTCATGGCCTCGGTGCTGATCCTGCTCTTCAAGAGCGCCCTGCAGCCGGTCACCATCGTCTTCTCGCTGTTCCTGTCGATCCTCGGCGTGGCGACGGCCCTTCTGGTCACCGGCAATGCCCTTTCCATGCCGGTGATGATCGGCATGCTGATGCTGATGGGGATCGTGGCGAAGAACGCCATCCTGCTGGTGGATTTCGCCATCGAGATGCGGCGTCAGGGCATGGGCCGCTTCGATTCGCTGATCGAGGCCGGTCACAAGCGGGCGCGCCCCATCGTGATGACCTCGATCGCCATGTCGGCGGGCATGCTGCCGTCGGCACTCGGTGTCGGCGAAGGCGGCGCCTTCCGCGCCCCGATGGCCATTGCGGTGATGGGCGGCATCATCGTCTCGACCGTCCTGTCGCTTGTCGTCGTGCCTTCCTTCTATCTGATCATGGACGATCTTCAGTACTGGCTGGCGAAAGGCGCCTCCTTCTTCATCGGCCCGAAGGAAGAAGAGCCCGAGCTGCCGGACCCGCATGAACTGGCCGAGGCCGTCGATGCGGGCAAAGCGGAACTTGTCGATATCGGCGACCGGCTGAAGGCGCTTGAGGCCCGGCTGGGGGGCGGCAAGGCCACCTTCCCGCAGGTCGCGGAATGATCGCGCGGCGGGCCTTCGGGTCCGCCGCACAGTTTCCCGGCCGCGGCCAATATCGGGCCCTGTCGCCCGGACAAGCGCCTGTCATGTGCGCTGCAACACCGCTCTTGGCGGAAAGTCCCGGCCTTGCTAACGTGACGGGCAGGTAAAGCCCTTCAGGTCCATGCGCCATACGCTGCCCATCGCGCCCCAGTTCTATGTGACGGCTCCCCAGCCCTGCCCCTATCTCGACGGCAGGTATGAAAGAAAGCTGTTCACCGCGCTGCCCGGCGACAATGCCGTGCGGCTGAACGATGCCTTGTCGAAACAGGGCTTCCGCCGTTCGCAAAACGTGCTCTACCGGCCCTCCTGCGCCGATTGCACCGCCTGCCTGTCTGCCCGCATCCGGGTTGCCGATTTCGAGCCTTCCCGCAGCCAGCGCCGCACGATCCGCAAGAACAGCTACCTCAGACGCGAGGCGACCAGCCCCTGGGCGACCGAGGATCAATATGCGCTCTTCCGCCGCTATCTCGACAGCCGCCATTCCGACGGCGGCATGGCGGACATGGACATCTTCGAATTCGCCGCCATGATCGAGGAGACGCCGGTCAAGAGCCGCGTGATCGAATATGTCGCCCCGCCCTCGGAACTCGACGGGCGGCGCACGCTGACCGCCGTCTGCCTGACCGACGTTCTCGATGACGGGGTGAGCATGGTCTACAGCTTCTACGACCCCGAGAAGGCGGGCGACAGCCTCGGCACCTATATCATCCTCGACCATGTCGAGATCGCGCGCCAGGCGGGCCTGCCCTATGTCTATCTGGGCTACTGGGTGCCGGGCAGCCGCAAGATGGGTTACAAGGCAAACTTCACGGCGGTGGAAATCTACAAATCCGGGCGCTGGCAGCCTATCGGCAACCCCTCCGATCATACGGGCGAGACCCATCCCCTGTCGGTCGACCCGATCGCCGAACAGGTGGCGCGGATCACGCTCCCCGAGGCGCGCCCCGTGCGCTGAGCTTCCGCAATGCGCCGCACCCTGTCGACCATTGCGCTTGTTGTGCCCGACTATGATCAGGCCATCGATTTCTATGTCGGGCGTCTCGGCTTCCGACTGGTCGAGGACATGCCGCAAGGCCCGCACAAACGCTGGGTCACCGTGGCGCCGGAAGGCGGTGCGGCGCTGCTGCTGGCCCGGGCGGCCGGACCGGAGCAGGCGGCTGCCATCGGCAACCAGACTGGCGGGCGGGTGTTCCTGTTTCTCGAAACCGACGATTTCGCCCGCGACCATGCTGCCATGCGCAAGGTGGGCGTCACTTTCGAGGAAGAGCCCCGGCACGAACCCTATGGTATCGTCGCGGTCTGGAGGGATCCGTTCGGCAACCGATGGGACCTGATCGAGCGCCGCCGTCAGGGTTGATTTTCTTGCCCACCGCTGATTGTATACCGGCGTAGACAAAGGCGACAGAGAGCGCCTGCGGGGAGTATCCATGGATCGAAGCGCCTGTTTTCCGGTGCGCCATTCGTTTGCGACGGATAAACTATGTTCAGGCTGGAGGTGGCGGGATCGGGCGATCCCAAATCAAACTTGCCAAAACTGGTAAAATAATAATACCAATCCGCAGCGTCGACCGAGTCGCCGCCGCACGGGAGGAACGAATGGGGATATTGCTTGGCCTGTCGAGACTGATCGACGGGATCAACGGCTTCATAGGCCGCTGGGTGTCATGGCTGATCTTTGCGGCAATCGTGATCAGTGCGGTGAATGCGGTGATCCGAAAGGTCTTCAGCATGTCATCGAATGCCTGGCTCGAGGCGCAATGGTATCTGTTCGGCGCCGCTTTCATGCTCGCGTCGGCCTATACGCTGATGCAGAACGAACATATCCGCATCGACATCTTCTACGGCACGCGCACACGCCGCACCCAGCATTGGATCGACCTCGTCGGCCATGTCTTCTTCCTTCTGCCCTTCGTCGCGCTGATGAGCTGGATGCTGGTGCCCTACACGCTGCAGGCCTGGCGGATCGGCCAGATTTCCACGAACGCGGGCGGGCTGATCATCTGGCCGGCACGCGCCTTCCTCGCCGTGGGCTTCATCCTTCTGGTCGCGCAGGCACTCTCGGAAATCATCAAGAAGATCGCGGTAATGCGCGGCCTGATCGAGGATCCGCACCCGTTCGTCTCGGCCCATGAGGCGGCAGAACTGGAAGTTGCCGCGCTGGCGCAGCAGGCCAAGGGGGAAGAGCTGAAATGATCGAGCTCATCGCCCATAACATGGCGCCGATCATGTTCGCCTCGCTGGTGTTCTTTCTCCTGCTTGGCTATCCGGTCGCCTTCTCGCTTGCCGCCAATGGCCTCGTGTTCTTCGCCATCGGCGTCTGGCTTGCACCCTTCTCCGATTCCATTCACCTCGACTGGCCGCTTCTGTTCACCATGCCCCAACGATTGTGGGGGGTGATGTCGAATGAGACCTTGCTGGCCATTCCATTCTTCACCTTCATGGGGATCGTGCTGGAACGATCCGGCATGGCCGAAGACCTGCTCGACACGATCGGCCAGCTGTTCGGCCCGATCCGGGGCGGGCTTGCCTATGCGGTGATCGTCGTGGGCGCGCTTCTGGCTGCCACCACCGGGGTCGTCGCCGCTTCGGTGATCGCGATGGGCCTCATCTCGCTGCCGATCATGCTGCGCTATGGCTATGACCGGCGGGTCGCGACCGGGGTCATTGCCGCGTCGGGCACGCTGGCGCAGATCATTCCGCCCTCGCTCGTCCTCATCGTGCTGGCCGACCAACTCGGCCGTTCGGTCGGCGACATGTACAAGGGCGCGCTTGTGCCGGGCCTGGTGCTGACCAGCCTCTACATCGGCTATGTGTTCCTCGTGTCGGTCTTCCGCCCGACCTGGGTGCCTGCCCTGCCGAAAGAGGCGCGCACGCTCGGATCGGGGGTGGCGTCGCTCTTCCTGTCGCTCGTCGCCGGTGTTGCGGTCGCCTATCTCGCGGCGGGATATTTCCGCGCGGGTCACGGGTCGAATGCCGGCATCCTCGGTGCCTGCGTCGGCATCGCCGCCATCTACTTCTTTGCCGTCATCGACAGGTCGCTGAAGATCGGCCTTCTGTCGCGGCTTGCGGGCCAGGTGATCATGGTGCTGATCCCGCCGCTAGCCCTCATCTTCCTGGTCCTCGGCACGATCTTCCTCGGCATCGCCACGCCGACCGAGGGCGGCGCCATGGGCGCGGTCGGCGCGCTGGCGCTCGCGGCGATGAAGCGGCGGCTGACGATGGATGTGGTACAGCACGCTCTGACCGCGACCACGCGGCTTTCGGCCTTCGTGATGTTCATCCTCGTGGGCGCGCGGGTCTTCTCGCTGACCTTCTACGGGGTGGACGGCCATCTCTGGGTCGAACATCTGCTGACCGGCCTGCCCGGTGGCCAGCTCGGGTTCCTGATCATTGTCTCGATCATGGTCTTCCTTCTGGCCTTCTTCCTCGACTTCTTCGAGCTGGCCTTCATCATCGTTCCCCTGCTCGCCCCTGCCGCCGAAAAGCTCGGGATCGACCTCATCTGGTTCGGGGTGATCCTCGGGGTGAACATGCAGACCTCCTTCATGCATCCGCCCTTCGGCTTCGCACTCTTCTACCTGCGCTCGGTCGCGCCGCGCGGCAGCTATCTGGACAAGGTGACGGGCGACAAGATCGCGGGCGTCTCGACCGGCCAGATCTATTGGGGCGCGGTTCCGTTCGTGGTGATCCAGGTGGTGATGATTGGCGTCACCATCGGCTTCCCCGGCATGGTCATGCATTACAAGGGCAAGGTGATCGATCCCTCGACGGTCGAGATCACGATCCCGACGCTGCAGCCGCTCGGTGGCACAACGGGAGGCCTGCCGACCCTCGGCGCCCCGAAGCTCGGCGCGCCGGTCGTCACGCCCTGAGGCGCGGAGCCCCGGGCACTTCCGGCTTCTCGTCGGGAGCCGCCTGTGGGAAGGTGCACATGAAAAAGGCCCCGGCAGATGCCGGGGCCTTTTCGGTTACAGACGCAAGATCAGAGCTTGCCGGCCTGCTGCTGGCCCATCATGAAGACGTCGTAGTTATATTCCGACAGCTGCGCCCAGAGATAGGCATCGGCCTTGAAGGCCTTCTGGCTCTCGTAGATCTTCTTGAAGGCGGCATTCGAGGCCGAAACCTCGTCGTAGGTGGCAACCGCCGCGTCGAAGGCGGCCGACATCACATCCTGCGGGAAGGGCCGCAGCTGCGTGCCGTTCGCGACGAGCGAGCGGAGGGCTGCGGGATTCTTGAAGTCGTAGGATGCCATCATGTTCGAGTTCGCCGCCTCGCAGGCGGTGCTCAGCACCGCCTGATACTGCGGCGGAAGCTCGTTCCACTTGTCGAGGTTGACCATGGTCGAAAGCGTCGGCGCGCCTTCCCACCAGCCGGGATAGTAATAATAGGGCGCGACCTTGTAGAAGCCGAGCTTTTCGTCGTCATAGGGGCCAACCCATTCGGCGGCGTCGATCGTACCCTTTTCCAGCGACGGATAGATGTCGCCGCCCGCGATCTGCTGCGGCACCACGCCCAGCTTCTCGATGATCTTGCCGGCGAAGCCGCCGATCCGCATCTTCAGGCCCTGAAGATCGGCCAAGGAGTTGATTTCCTTGCGATACCAGCCGCCCATCTGCACACCGGTATTGCCACACGGCATGTAGTGCAGGTTCTGGGTGTGGAAGAACTCGTTCAGCATGTCGATGCCGCCGCCGTAGTAGAGCCATGCGTTCATCTGACGGTAGTTCAGGCCGAACGGCACACAGGTGCCGAGCGCATAGGTCGGATCCTTGCCCCAGAAATAGTAGGAGGCGGTATGACAGGCCTCGACCGTGCCGTTGGTCACCGCATCCGCGGCTTCAAGACCGGGCACCAGTTCGCCCGCCGGGAAGACCTGCAGCGTCAGCCCGCCCTCGGTCATCTCGTTCACATATTTCGCCATCGTCTCGGCGGCGCCATAGATCGTGTCGAGGGCCTTGGGAAAGGATGAGGTCACGCGCCAGTTGAGCTTCGGGTTTTCCTGCGCGATCGCGGGTGCTGCCAGAACGGCGCTTCCGGCCGCGCCAACTGCGGCCTTGGTCAGAAAGGAACGACGGTCCATCGGTGTGATTACTCCCGGTTGTTATGCCTAGGTCCCGCGTGACGGGCCATATGAATTGGTTGCAGAAGCGCGAACAGAATTCAACATTTAACGCCCGGAATTCACGCAAAAAAGCAGTGCTCCGGCGGGCGGGCGGCGCAGCGCGCTCAGCCCAGCCGCACCAACAGAAGTCCGGCCGCCATCGCCGCGATACCGCTGGCGCGGAGCGGCGTCAGCGCCCGTACCGTGGCGTTGAAAAGGCCGAAATGATCGATGGCGGCGGCAGAGATCATCTGACCAAGCAGCACGCAGAAGATCGCGTTGCCGACCCCGAAGCGCGGCGCGATCCAGGTGATGGACAGGACGTAGAAACAGACAAGCAGCCCGGCGAGGAACAGGTGCGGTGGCTGGCTGCGCGCCGATGGCATTGCCGGAAGGCCGTCCGTCACCAGCGCCATTACAGCGGCCGCCGAGGCCGCGACGAAAAACAGGATCAGCGCGGCGGCGGCGGGTGATCCCATGCGGGCGCCAAGCTGCGCGTTGAGAGCGGCAAGAACAGGGATTCCGACACCCGCGAGCAACATGATCAGCGTGTAACGTGCTGTTTCCAAAAGGGTTCTCCTGTTTCATGCGGGCGCGACTGAATTGGACCGCGGCGGCCGTTTTCGGGTGACAGGGCACCGCCGCGGTCCTCATCGTCAGGCCGGGGACTTGAGGCTCCGGCGATAGATTTCCACCGGCAGGCCGCCGACACCCCAATCCTCCAGCGCAACCTCGTCGATGACAACGAAGGTCGTGGCGGGGTTCTTGTCAAGCACATCGACCAGAAGCTGGGTCACGCCCTTGATCAGCTCGGCCTTCTGCGCGGCCGTCGCCCCCTCTCGGGTGATCTTGATGTTCACATAGGGCATCAGGCAGCCTCTCTCGTCTCATAGTGAAAGATCTTCGACATCACCTGCCAGCGGCCTTCGAGTTTCACGAAGGTCAGCCAGTCGGTGAAGAACCGATCGCCGATCGCGCAATTGAGAACCGCGCGGGCCAGTCCCGGCCCGGCGAATTCGATCGAGAGGATCCGGTCTGCCCGCGCCTCGCCCCGCTGGGCGGGCGCGGGGCGGGCGTTGACCACCGGGAAATACTCCTCCATCGTCCGGTAAAGAAGCGTTCCATCCGTGACGCAGACATATTGCGCCAGTGGATGAAAAACTCTCCGCAACCGTTTGGTATCGGAGAAATAAAGCCCGTCGAAATACTCCTCGACCACCTGCGCGACGGCGTCATATTCCGCCGCATGCCCGCTCATGCGATCAGACCTTCGGCCTTCATCGCCGCCTGCGCCGCCGGCCGCGCCGCGACACGTTCGACGAAGGCCTTGAGCTTCGGCCAGGCCCCAAGGTCGATCCCGGTGAAATTCGCCCAGTTCGAGGCGACGAAGGCATAGGCATCGGCCACGGTGAAGTTCTGGCCGGTCAGATAGTGCCGCCCGTCGGCGAGTTTCGCCTCGAGCCAGTCGAACTTCGTACCGACATTCCTGCGGCCCGCCTCCTTGGCGGCATCGTCAGAAGCCGGGTTGAAGAGCGGGTGGAAGGCCACATGCAGTTCGGTTCCGGTGAAGTTCAGAACCTCGTTCACCCGCGCCCGGTCGAGCGTTCCGGCCATCGGCGCCAGATGCCGGTCGCCCGCACGGTCGGCGACGAATTGCAGGATCGACGGACCTTCGGTGAGCACTTCGCCATCGACGGCAAGCGCCGGAACCTTGCCCTTGCTGTTGACGGCATGGAAATCGCTGCCGGTCTCGGTCTTCTTGGTCGCGGTGTCGACGCGTTCCAGCTCGAACGTCTCGCCAAGCTCGCGCAGGACGATGTGCGAGGCCATGGAACAGGCACCGGGGGAATAGTAGAGTTTCATCTTGCTCTCCAGTTTCGGGTTTCGGTGCCCGTGAGGTACCCTATGGCGTTACCTATGGAAACCATAGGACTTGAGGTTACCTGCGGAATGCAGTATCCCGCCGGTAACCCCGGAGAAAAGAATGGCGCTGAAAGTCCGCAAGAACCGCATGCCGCACCCCATGTGCCCGATCAGCCAGTGCATGTCGGTGCTGGGCGGCGCCTGGACGCCGAACCTGATCTGGTACCTGTCCGCCGGCCCGAGGCGCTTTTCCGAACTGAGGCTCGACATCCCGGCGATCTCGGCGAAGGTCCTGACCCAGCGGCTGAAGGAGCTGGAGACCCGCGGCGTCGTCACCCGCCGGGTGATGCCGACATCGCCGCCCTCGGTCGAATATGAACTGACCGAACTCGGGCGCGAGT
>JAWKWX010000011.1:0-88494 GCA_041397305.1 Paracoccaceae bacterium
CCGCCCTGATTGCCGCCGCCCTGCTGGCCACCCTGGGCCTGCCGCTGCTCCTGCTCGCGGGCAAGCTCGCGCTGCGCCTCGCCCAGCATGCGGGTGTAATGTTCGGCATGCTGCAGGAAGGCCTGTTCGGCCACCCTGTCGCTCGACACCTGCGCATCGCGCGCCAGCATCAGATACTTGTCGATGATCTGCTGGGGCGTGCCGCGCACCTTGCCCTCCGGACCGGAGCTGTCGAAGACGCGGTTGACGATATTGCCGAGGGAACGCTGCCGGTTCGACTTGTTCCGCGAACGGGATTTCGATGATCTCATGTGCTTCGTCTATGCTCGCCTGAGGCTTGAAGGGGCGGGTGCTTCCCCGACCGACCCGCGCCACGGTCCGATATGGACTGCGTGAGGGTCATGTGGGTAAGAACAGCGGCCCGAGCCCGGCTTCGAAAAGCTGAAGCCGCTCCGATCCGCTGCGCCCTGTTTGCACGCGCGCGGCGGGCCTGACAAGCGGATTCTGGCATGCAAACGGCCGAAGGGGCGGATTTCCCCCACTATTTTCGCGAACGGGTCGATTCTGGCGCCTTGGCAACGGATCACACCGCGCCGCAGGCCCCCCGATCGCCGGGATTTTCGGCCATCACGATCCGGTCGCGCCCGTCCAGATCGGGAAGAATCGCCAGTTTCTCGAACCGCTGCGCCGCAAGGAGGGCGATGACGGCCGCGCCCTGTGTCGGCCCGATCTCCAGAAGGAGCCGCCCGCCCGCCATCAGGCGCGCGCCCGCACCCGCCGCGATCGCCCGGTAGGCATCAAGCCCGTCGCCGCCGGGCGTCAGCGCCATCCGCGGCTCCCACTCCCTGACCTCGGGCGCGAGCCCGGCCATCTCGTCCGCCGCGATATAGGGCGGATTGGAGACGATCAGGTCGAAGCGGCCGGGCACGGCCTCATACCAGTCGGACCGGGCGAAGGCAGCCCGGCGCCCGAGCCCCAGCCGCGCGGCATTCTCCGCAGCGACGGCGAGCGCCGCCGCCGACAGGTCGGTGCCAAGGCCGGTCGCGATCGGCATGCCCGCAAGGCTGGACAAAAGGATGCAGCCCGATCCCGTGCCGAGGTCGAGCATGCGCACGAAAGGCCGTTCCAGCGCCTTCAGCACCAGAAGCTCGGTCTCGGGGCGCGGGTCGAGCACATCGCCTGTGACGCGGAAGCTGCGGCCCAGGAACTGGCGCTCGCCGACGATCTGGCTCACGGGCTGGCGCCGGGCGCGCCGGGCGAGCGCCTCTTCGAAGGACCTTTGCTGCGCGCCGGTCATCTCATCGGCGAGATGCAGGATCAGCCGGTCGGGCGGGAGGCCCAGCACATGGGCCAGAAGCCGCCGCGCATCGCCCGCGGCGCCTTCGATGCCCGCCGCCTTCAGGCGCGGGATTGCCGTTCTGAGCGCCTCGTTGCCCGTCACGCTTCCATCTCGGCGAGCTTCTCGGCCTGATCATGGGCGACGAGCGCATCGATGATGTCGCCCAGATCGCCCGCCATGATCTGCGGCAGCGCGTAAAGCGTGAGGTTGATCCGGTGATCGGTCATCCGGCCTTGCGGGAAATTGTAGGTCCGGATCCGCTCGCTGCGGTCGCCCGAGCCCACCTGCGCCTTGCGGTCGGCGGCGCGCTCGGTGTCGGCGCGGCTGCGTTCCAGATCGTAGAGGCGCGCGCGCAGCACCGCCATCGCATTGGCGCGGTTCTGGTGTTGGGACTTCTCGGACGAGGTCACCACGATCCCGGTCGGCAGATGGGTGATCCGCACGGCCGAATCGGTCGTGTTCACATGCTGCCCGCCCGCGCCCGACGACCGCATCGTGTCGATCCTGATGTCGGCGGCCGGGATGTCGATCTCGACCTCCTCGGCCTCGGGCAGAACGGCGACCGTGGCGGCGGAGGTGTGGATGCGCCCGCCCGCCTCGGTTTCCGGCACGCGCTGCACGCGGTGCACGCCGCTTTCGAACTTCAGCCGCGCGAAGACCCCCTCGCCCTCGATCCGCGCCGTTGCCTCCTTCACCCCGCCAAGCTCGGTCGGGGCGAATTCCATCAGATCGAAGCGCCAGCCCTGCGCCTCGGCATATTTCTGGTACATCCTGAGAAGGTCGCCCGCGAAAAGCGCCGCCTCCTCGCCGCCGGTGCCGGGGCGGATCTCCAGGATCGCGGGGCGCGCATCCGCCGCATCCTTGGGCAGAAGCGCGATCCGCAAACGCCCCTCCATCTCGGGGATGCGCGCCTTCAGGATCGGCAGCTCGTCCTCGGCCAGAGCCTTCATCTCGGGATCGGCCAGCATCGCCTCGGTCTCGGCCAGGTCACCCAGCGCCAGGCGGTAGGCACCGATCTCGGCCACCACCGGCTTCAGGTCGGCATATTCGCGCGACAAGGCCGCGATCTCCGAAGGCGCCGCGCCGGCCGAGAGCTTCGCCTCGAGAAACTCGAAGCGCCGAACGATCTGGTCAAGCTTGTCCATCGGAACCATGCCGCCTCATCGCCCTTGCCCGGCCATTGGTCAAGAGGGGGGCAAGGGCGGTAACCCCGGAGTATTTCGGACAGAAAGCAGGCCAGTCACTCTTTCCGCCCGAAAATACGCCCGCCGGAGGCACCCCGAGTGCCCCGGACCCTGGTCCGGGGCGCGAGAAATGTCTTGGCCACGCCCCGGCGTGGCCGCATCCGGATCAATCGGCGCTCGGCCGGGTGAGCCAATTCCGCTAGCGGGCGGCGTTCACGCCGGAACCCCGGCGAACGGACCGTTACAGGCGATGGCCATGCCCCCGGCAAGTATCAGACGAAGCGCATGAAGCACGCGCCTCACCGCCGCATCTTTGCCCAATGGTAAAGGCAGATCAGCTCATAGGCGACATGCGCCCCGGCGATCGCCGTTGCGCCCGTCGTGTCATAGGGCGGCGAAACCTCGACCACATCGCCGCCGACCATGTTGATGCCCGCCAGGTCGCGCAGCATCGCCGCCGCCTGCCAGCTCGCCAGCCCGCCCCAGACCGGCGTGCCGGTCCCGGGCGCGAAGGCCGGATCGAGCGCGTCGATGTCGAACGTAAGATAGGCCGGGTTCTTCCCCACCACCGCCTTGGCCTGCGTTACGACAGCCGCCACGCCCATCTCATGCGCTTCGCGGGCCGTGATGACATTCACCCCCAGATAATCCTCGGTCGTCGTCCGGATGCCGATCTGGATCGAACGCTTGGGGTCGACATAGCCCGCCTTCACCGCCTTGTAGAACATCGTGCCATGGTCGATCCGTGCCGGATTGTCGTCCGGCCACAGGTCCGAATGGGCGTCGAAATGAATGAGGCTCAGCGGCCCGAACTTTTCGGCATAGGCCCTGAGGATCGGGAAGGTGATGTAATGATCGCCGCCAAGCACGACCGATCCGGCACCGGCCGCGAGGATCGTGCGGATATGGGCGGTCAGGGTTTCTGGAAACTCCGGCACGTTCGCATAGTCGAAGGCCAGATCGCCATAGTCGATGATGTTGAGATCCTCGAACGGGTCGGTTCCCCAGCCATGCGGCGGGTCATAGGGGTTGAGGCAGGAGGCCTCGCGGATCGCCCGCGGCCCAAAGCGCGTTCCTGCCCGATGGCTCACTGCCTGGTCGAACGGCACGCCAGTGATCGCCAGATCGACGCCCGTCAGGTCTTTCGTATAGGTCCGGCGCAGGAAGCTCGTCGCCCCGCCGAACGCATTCTCAAACGCATAGCCTTTCTGACCCTTGCGGGTGAACGCGGTATCGACCTGCGCTTTTGCATCTTCAAGTGCCATGGAAATCCCCCAGGCCAAGAACGCCCAGTCGTTGCCTAAGGGGCCGGAGACGGGCTGATCCGGGTCAGGTGAAAAAGCCTCAGCTGCGGGCCGCTGTCAAGGAAAAATTTGATCAAACGCCCCGGCTGGCGACCGGCGGCTCACCATCCGCCGCCGCCGCCACCACCCCCGCCACCGCCGGAAAAGCCACCGCCACCGCCGCTGGAAAAGCCGGAGGAGGAGCTTTGCGGCGGCGGCAGGGCGCTGGTGAAACTGTCCGAAAGCGACCGGCCGATGTCCGAAACCCGGTCGGCGAAGCCCTGGCTGCCCCAGTCGCGCCCCCGGTACCAGCCGGGCGCATAGGAGGCCGCCTGCATGGTCCCGGCCGCGACCGCGGCGGCAAGCCAGGTCTGGAAGGCCCGGCTCCAGGGTTTTTCCAGATCGAGCGCCACGGCATAGGGCAGAAGCGTCTCGAAATGTCGGGGCGACATTCTGGGCGCGCCTGCCATGTTCATGCGGTCTTCCTCGGCGACCGACAGATAGTGCCGCAGCCCTTCGATCTCGGCCGTGCGCCTGGCCCCCAGGGGCGTGGGTGCGCCCATCAGGTAGAAGAACAGGAGATTCACCAGAAGAAGCGAGGCAAGCGCGCCCATGAGAAACGGGTCTTCCACAGACAGGAATGCCCGCGCGGCCGGAACGAGCCCGGTGTTGACCACGCCCATCGCGATGGCGAAGCCGAAGATCGCCAGCTGGATCTTGCCCGACAGGCCCGATCCCCATTGCTTGGCGACATTGACCCCGATGGCAGTGAGTATCCCGCCGCCAATCAGGAAGAAGGGCAGGAGCGCAAGCGACTGCGCGTTCGGCTGGCCGATGATCAGCGCCGCCGCGATCACCGCCGCCGACAGGGCCACCCCCAGAATGATCCAGCCGCGGTTGTGGTGATAATAGACACCGCGATGCTCGCGCTCCAACGACTGCCGGAACAATTGCCCGATCGCGGCGACGGTGCTGCCGTTCGCCCGCGACAGGGTCAGGCCACCCTCCCGGCCCTCAAGCCGGTTCAGCAAAAGCGCCTCGCCGACCGGAAAGCGCCTGTCGCCCGCGGGTTTTTCCGTCCGCTTCAGGGTGACGGTATCGTCAACATCCTCAAGGTCGACATATCCGCCGACGGCGAGGTTCAGGGCCGATGCCGCCATGGCCTGGAACCCCTGCCCCTTGAGCCCGCGGTTCCAGATGTAATGGGCGAGCGCCGGCGAAAGGCCCTCCGGCGCGTCCCAGCGCGGCACGATCACGCCCTTGGCCGGGTCGCGCCCGACCCTGCGCCAGCTCGTCAGGTAATAGAGAAGGACGACCAGGGCCCCTGCCCCGGCGATCAGCGTCGCCAGATGGTCGCGGAGATACCAGGCCCATTCCTGCCCGCGCGAGGGCGGCAGGACCACGCCCTTTGGCAGGCTCACCACAACCGACAGACCCTCGCGCGGGCCAAGCGGCCCGGTGGTGACGAAACGCACCTCGCGCCCGTCGGGCGAGATTTCGGCGACCGCCTCCTGCGCCTGCGATCCATAGGGACCGGTATAGGCCGCCGTCCGGGTTGCCCGGCCACCCTGCGGCAGATGGATCACCGCCTCGGCCGACCGGATCGGAAACAGCCATTCGGTGCCGGTGGCGTTCCAGTAGACTTCGTCATGATCGTCGAAGAACCGCACCTGCCGGTCGGTCCGGTAGGTCAGAACATAGTCATGCACGCCGGGGTCGAGGAAAACCTCGGCGCGACCGAGATAGACGCGCACCATGCCGCTGCCGGTCTCGATCCGCGTTGCCTCGGGCTGACCGTCGCGGGTGGCCGACACCAGCGTGAAGCCGGTGGTGGCGATCTGGCCTGTCCGGTCGACGAAACGCGTCGGAAAGTCGCGGTAGATGCCGCGCCGGATCGTGACGCCCTCGGCCCGGACGCGGATCGCCTCTGTCACCTGGAAATCGCCGTTCGCCATCACCTCCACATCGCTGCGGAAATTCAGGATCTCTTCTTCCGCCAGAACCGGCCAGGCGATCAGCGCGGCGAAGACCGCAGCGAACAGCCGCCCGACGAAACGCCGCACGAGCCGCTGAACGGGCATTTTAGAAGGACACTTTGGGCAGCGCCCGGTCGGCGGGGTCCTCCAGCTCGAAATACTCGGCCTTGGAAAAGCCGAACTGGTTGGCGATCAGGTTCGAGGGGAAGCTTTCCACCTTCACGTTCAGATCGCGGGTCGAGCCGTTGTAATAGCGCCGCGCCATCTGGATCTCGCCCTCGATCGCCGAGAGCTGCGTCTGCAGGTCACGGAAATTTTCGTTGGCCTTCAGGTCCGGATAGGCCTCGGCCACCGCCATCAGCCGCCCGAGCGCCTGACCGAGCATGCCTTCGGCGGCTGCCCGGCCCGCGATATTGTCGGACGGAATGGCCTGCGCGCGGGTGCGCATCTCGGTCACTTCGCGCAGCGCATCCTTTTCATGGGCGGCATAGCCCTTCACGGTCTCGATCAGGTTGGGGATCAGGTCGGCCCGGCGCTTGAGCTGGACGTCGATGCCGCTCCAGGCCTCCTGCACCATCTGCCTCAGCCGCACGAGGCCGTTGTAGGTGACGATGACATAACCGACGACAAGGACGACGAGCGCCGCCAGGATCATGAAAAAGGTCTGCATGGGCTCCTCCGCCGGTCGCTTTGCCGAGACGCTAGCCTATCGGGGGGCGGCATGGGAAGACGCTTCGTCGGGGAAAGGCTGGCGGCCTTTCCCTCCCGGTGGCCCGGGCGCTCAAGGCGTCTGGCGGTTCCGCTTCGCCATTTCCCGGCCCTGATGCCGGGACCGCCCCCGACGGCCCGGGGCCGGGATCGGCGACGGGGGTTCTGTTCCTCGACGCGGATGGCGACGGCAAGCGCACCGCGGCGGTTGCCAATTTCGCGAACGTCAAGGTCTTCGTGACGCACGCGGACGGATGGAGGAGGCTCGGGGCGTCGGCACGCCCCGGCCGGATGGGCGGCTGTTTGGCGGCCCCCGCCCGGAGTGGCTGCCTCGGGCGGGACATTCAGGCATGGGGTGATCTGAGATGATTGACTCGCGACAGGCGGCATCGTCAACTCGCCCTATCGGTGAATCTCCGGCGGGGCGAGATGTGTGGTGTGGATGGCGGCCGCGGCGCAGTCCATGGCGGACAGGTCGCTGTCCCGTCAAGTCGCAGGACAGATCGAGACGGCCCCCATCACCTGCCTCAGATCAATCAGCGGCATACGGCGTCGTCGCCCGCTCTGCCACATTCCCGTGTGGGTTTTTCGCCGAGTGTTTTTGTGGGACCCAGGAAGACGATGACGAACGCGAACGGGGCGAAGACGGTCAAGACGCTCGCGCAGCTCGGCATCCCCGAGATCGACCTGACGGACGATGCGACGCGGATCGTGGCTCAGGACGGGTCGGTGATCGAGGGCCAGACGACCTATCGGAAATCGGACGGTTCCACGGGGACGGTGGCGCGCACGAGCCTTGTCGCCGAGGCGGACGGGCACCGGGTGACCGAGGTGATCACGATGGATGGAAGCGGCAACCGGAGATTGCAACGGGCGGGGTGGCGATCTACAAAGGCGGGATGGCGACGCGTGGGATTTCGTGTGGGGCGGTTTGACGGGCGGGCAAGGACGGGAGGGATCGGATGACGCTGAGGCGCAAGGCGTATTGTCGGGATACGGCATGGAATGGCGGGTTGGCACCCACCCTATGGCGGCTAAATCACCCAAACTGGGGATTGATCGTGCGGCAGATCATGGCAGCGACAATCTATCTTTCTTGTCCCGTCTCTGCACAAGAGATTCGGCTTACTGAAGTATGCGGTGAATCTGGCGGCGCAGGAAATATTGCCTGGGAACTTGTTTTTCCAAAAAATTTGCCAGAGATTTCTGAGGCAGACGGCACTGTCCAAAAACTTTATCCGTACCGCGCATACAGGGAGGCGGTATTGGGCAATTATATTATTACTGGCTTGAATGAAGGTTGCATATTGGAGGTGAAATCAACACGAAAGGACTCAAAGGCATCTATCGATCTGGGAATGATTCATATGGCTGACTCCCTTTTTAAACAGCGACAGCGAGCGTTCCGACGATACATGAAGGTCAATTCGTTGTGTCGCTCAAATCGGGGCAAATTTGTTCGAGATTGGAATAGCCACCCAGACTGGCCAAGCCTCACCCAAGATGATGTTGAGGAGATCGAAAGGAACACTGAAGGTGACGTTTGCTATTGGCTTACAGAGCTTCAATCGGCGACGTTGGGCTTTGAATTGACGAGGCGCAAATATTCACTGGACATTGTTGGCGGGAAATACTTCTTTGGCGAAGTTAACTTAGAGGAATAATCATGAGCTTGGTGGAAGATCGACTCAGTGCGACTCGTGTGATCGGCGAAATTGGTGGGGTTTCTATTAGGTCGTGTTGACAAAAGGGATTCACAAGGCGCGCTGAACATGATTCAAGCTGGCATCTGCCATGGAGACCAGCTTGGCACGAGACTTGATGTCGGACGAGGAATGGGTGTTTCACGTGCGCTTCATCTTGGCGGTCCGCGCCCCAAAAGGGCGCAAGCCCCTGAACCATCGCGTTCTTCTGGATGGGATTTTCTGGATCGCGCGCACCGGATCGCCGTGGCGTGACCTGCCGGAAGAGTTCGGCAAATGGTCCAGCGTCTATCGTCAGTTCCGGCGCTGGACCCTGGCGGGGCTCTGGGAGGATATCATGGAGGCCCTGAACGAGAGCGGGCTGGTCCCGGACGCCCTTCAGATGGTCGACGGCACCGTGGTCCGCGCCCACCATCAGGCAGCGGGCGCTAAAGGGGGACTCCGCTACAGGGCTTCGGCGCGGTCCGATTGAAGCGCAAGCAAGGATGGGAGGAATGGGATGTCAGTTAAGCAGGAGGCGCGGTGGATTTGCGCCTTGCCAGTCTGCGCGTCGTTCGTCGCCCGCTTCCGGCAGCATAAACACTACTTTGGTCGAAAGATCGCCGTAGCTGCCGTGCCGCTCTTCTTCCTTAATTCGCCTCCAGAACTAGGCGCCATGGCTCGTGCCGAAGCGGCCCCGGAGAATTGTAGTGAGAATAAAGCCAGGAATTCCTTGCCAGCACACCCAATTGGTCGCATGGCATTCCTATTTGGTTTTGAGCACAAAATACCGGCAGCCTTTCCAGCAGGCTCAAGCGAAACAATACTGAAAAATTGGCTGAGAAATCAGAATTTCACTTTTAACGAGCGAAGTCAGTTGGATTCGGCCTTTGCCGATGAACCTGATGAAATTGCCCGCTTTCGTGCAAGGTTGAAATCAGGAGAGCTTGTAAATTTGTCAATTAGATCCATTTCAACTTTATGTGGGCGCGCTGTCTATTCAGTCGGTTGGAGTGCAGATGAATGTGGTCTCATAAAGGAGATATATGCAGACGCTAAATACTGTCAATTTGATTTGCCGTAGTGAGAAGGGGATTTCTTGGGCAACCTGACTATCGGTGTCAACGCGATCGGAAGTAGCTACGCGCATGCTTTCGTTGAGATCGGCTCTGATGATGTGACCGCCCCCCGGTCGGCCCACGGCGCCGATCCCGGACACAGGCAATTCAAGGCATGCCGTCACCGGGCGCGCGTCCTGGGATTCGGGCGCCGAGGCTCACGGCCAGCAAGCCGGATGCCGCCCGGCCGACAGATCGCAGGAAATTGACGCTGGGTTCTCGAGGATGCATCGTGACATATCAGGGATTTAAGTGGTGCCCAGAGCCGGAATCGAACCAGCGACACGCGGATTTTCAATCCGCTGCTCTACCAACTGAGCTATCTGGGCACCGGGTCCGGGCATTGCCGTCCGGGGTGGCGCGGTCTTAGCCGGGCGGGCGGGGGCTGTCCAGAGGGTTTGGCGAAAATTTCAGTGCTTCGGCGGGGCCGGGTCGGTGTCGGGGGGCAGCGCCTCATCCTCGACCGCTTCGCCGGGAATGACATAGGAGCCGCTCAGCCAGCGGCCGAGGTCGATATCGGCACAGCGCTTGGAACAGAAGGGCCGGTAACGGGCGTCGCTGTCCTTCTGGCAGACCGGGCAGCTCATGCCTGCCCCCGTGCCAGTTCGGCCAGCGCGATCCGGTCGCGCTTGCGCTGGATCTCGTAATTGCCCAAGGGCGTCCAGCCCGCCAGAACCGTTTCCGCCGCCTCGCCGCGAAAGGCGGTCCTGAGCTGCTGGTCCAGCGTCGCGCGGTCCTTCTTCGGCAGGGGCGCGAAATCGACGACCACCTGGCCGCCCAGCCCGCGCAGGCGCAACTGGCGCGGCAGGTCGCGCGCCGCCGCGATATTGGCCTTGAGCGCCGCGGCGGGGGTCGTGTCAGGGCCGGTGTTCACGTCAACCGCCACAAGGGCGCGGGTCGGCTCGATCATCATATGCGCGCCACCCGGCAGCGCGACGGTCGGCGTCAGAAGCGCGTCGATCGCCTCCTCGATCCCATGTGCGGCGAATGCCCCCGGCCCGTCCGCCACCTCGTCGGGCGCGGGATCGGCCCAGTCGCGCCAGGCCTCCTCATGCGGTCCCGGCGCATCGACCAGCAGGTCGGGCGCGCCGCTGCCGTCTGCCATCACCGCCTCGGCAAGCGCCCGCACCGCACCCAGATCCTCGGCGATCTCATCGTCATCGGCGGCCTCGGCGGCCGACCGCAGGATCAGCCCGAAGCCGCAGCCCTCCATCCCCGCGGCCGCAACCCCGGCCAGCCGGGCGCGCTCCTCCTCGTCCTTCACCCGGCGCGAGATGTTCAGGCCGGGCGCCATGGGCGTGACGATGACATGGCGCGACTTGAAGAGGATCCGCGTGGTGACCGGCAGGGCCTTGCCAGCCTCCGCCCGGCCCGTGACCTGCACCAGCACCGTCTGGCCCGGCGCAAGACCGCCGGTTTCGCGCAGGAACCCCTTCTGCCCGTCGGGCAGGCGCACGAAGACACCGCCCTGCCCCTTCATCTGCCGGTCCACCTGCCCACGCAGGATGGCGCCCGGGGCGAACAGGTCACCCGCAGGCGCGATCAGCAGATCCTCCAGCCGCCCGTCGACCATCAGCGCCGCCGCCTCGCGGCCGCGCCAGTCGCCCAGCACCACCACCCGGCCCTTCATGCCTGCCACTCCCGGTGCAGATCGACGCCTGCGGCCATGAGAAGATGCGCGGTCTCCGCGACCGGCAGTCCCACGACCCCGGTGAACGACCCCTTGAGCCAGGGGATCATCGCCCCGAACCGCCCCTGGATCGCATAGGCGCCCGCCTTGCCCTGCCACTCCCCCGACGCGAGATAGGCATTCACCTCGGCGTCCGACAATGCCTTGACCTTCACTTCGGTGTCCACCAGCCGCTCCCAGATCCGATCGCCCCGGCGCACGGCAACGGCGGTCAGCACATGATGCCGCCGCCCGGACAGCGCCCAGAGGAATTCCGCCGCCTCGCCCGCCGTCGCGGGCTTGCCGAGGATACGGCGGCCGACCGCCACGGTCGTATCGGCACTGAGCACGACCTCGTCGGGCGCGGACTCCAGCGCGACGGCCTTCTCCCGCGCCATCCGCGCCACATAGGCGCGGGGCAATTCGCCCTTCCGGGGTGTTTCGTCAATATCGGGCGCGCGCACCGCGTCGGGCGTCAGCCCAAGCTGCGCCAGAAGCTCTCTCCGGCGCGGACTGGCCGAGCCGAGGATGAGCCGGACCATCTTACTTGAAGCGATAGTTGATCCGCCCCTTCGTCAGGTCGTAGGGCGTCATCGTCACCTGAACCTTGTCGCCCGCCAGCACGCGGATCCGGTTCTTGCGCATCTTTCCTGCCATCGTGGCGATGATCTCATGGCCGTTCTCAAGCTCGACCTTGAATGTCGCGTTGGGCAGGAGTTCACGCACGACACCGGGGAATTCGAGCTCGTCATCCTTGGCCATGGTCACTCCGTAATAAATTACCCGCGGCAGTCTCCGCGGGCGCGCCCTAAATGCGCCCCTTCCCCCGTTTTTTCAAGCGCGTTTCGGCCCGTGGGTCAGGATTTCGAGATTTTTCGCAGGCGCAAGCTGTTCTGGCCAGTGCGACAGGTTCAGAACACCGCCATCGGCGCGCACGGAGGCGACGGCCTCCAGCGAGATATCGGCATAGACCCAACCGGCCGCGCCAAGCCCGCCCTGTGCCAGGATGCCCTCGGCCGGAAAACCGCGATCCGGCGGCCCGTAGACCGAGGCCCGCCCGGTATTTTCCTCCATTCCCGCGCACCAGTCGGCCTGCCCGACAACAGGCGCGTGAACGCAGATCATCTGCCCTTCCAGCGCCCGCGCCATCGCGCCCACCCTGACCCGGGTGAAGCCCGCCAGCGTCTCGGTCGCCGAGGGCACGAGGAGAATCTCGCAGCCAGCCTCGGCCAGCGCGCGCGCCGGCAGGGGAAATTCGCTGTCATAGCAGATCGAAATCCCGATCCTCCCTATTGGCGTCTCGAAAAGCCTCTGCGCCTGCCCCGCCACCATCCGCCAGGGATCACGTTCCCAACGTGTCATCATCACCTTGTCCTGATGGCCAAGGATGCCTTCGGGCCCGTAGAAGGTCGCGCGATTCACCGGGCGACCGGACGGAATGGCCGGATCGAAGACCGGACCTGATGCCCCCAGAATATGGACCCCATGCGTTGCCGCCAGCCGGCAATGGACCGCGTCCGCCGCCGCCCGGTGGCGCGAGACTTCATGCAGCGCCCCCTCCTGATCCCCCGCCACCGCCGCCCCGCCGAGCGAGGCCAGCTCCATCGCGCCATATTCGGGAAAGACCAGCAACTCCGCCCCCGCGCCCGCCGCCTCCGCGACCCAGGCCGAAAGCTTCGCTTCATAGTCCGAAAACCGGTCGAACCATGACAATGGATAGGCGGCCGCCGCGATCTTCATGCCCCTTGCCCTCTTTCGTTGAAAAATATCCTCGGGGGAGCGCGAGGGGGCAGACAGCCCCCTCGCACCCTCACCTCACAAGGCCCGGAACCAGACCTGCAGCTCTTTCCGCGTCTCCTCGCCCGCGCCGATATCCCGCCAGGCATATTCGGCGAAGACACCCGGCAGGGGCGCGTAGCCCCTCCCCTGCCAGAAGGCATCGTTGGTGCGGAATGTGGCAGGACGCATGGGATGGTCGTCGGGGCGCGTCACCGAACAGAAGGCCATGTATTTTCGCCCCAGGGCACGGGCCTTCGCCTCGCGCGCATCGAAGAAGGCATGCCCGATCCCCCGGCCGCGATAGTCCGGCAGCAGCACGGATTCCGCGCAGTAATAGACCTCCTCCAGCCGGTAGCCGAGCGCCAGAAGCGGCGCGCCCAGTTCCTCGGCGTGATCCTCCATCGGTGCGGCCGTCGACACGCCCACCAGCCGCGTGCCGTCGAAAGCGCCAACGACCAGGCTGTCGCGGCTCTGCAGATAGGCGGCAAGATATTTGCGTTCGTACTCAAGATCGCCGTCATACAGATAGGGCCAGTCGCGGAAGACCGTGATCCGCAGCCGCGCCACATCGTCAAGCGCGGCGGCAAAAGCCTCTTTCGTCAGGACATGGACCTCGACGCTCATGACACCTGCCGGATCCAGTCGGCCAGGTTGTAATAGGTCGTCACCCGGGTGATCAGCCCGTCCTTCAGCGTGAAGAACCCGCCCGCTGGCAGCACATAGCTCTGGCCGCGCGCCTCGGGGAGACCCGGATCGGTCTTAAGGTAGGTGCCGTTCACCGTGAATTCCGCCGCGCCGCGCGTGCCGTCCTCGCTTGCGAAGATCACCATGTCGGTCAGCACTTCCCGGTAGGTCTCGCTCATGTGACGGCAGAAATTGGCGAAGGCCGCCTTGCCCATCCGTGCCGCTCCCTCATTCACGTGATGGGTGAATTCCTCGTGCAGCGTGGCGAGCATGCCCTCGATGTCGCCCCGGTTGAACGCCTCATAATAGCGCGCGATCGTCGTCTGGCTCATGGGCCCTCCCCGGCATGCCTATGCCCAGGCGCGATTGCGCCTTGGCGTCCGCCATGCCTAGCGCGGCCATCCCGGCCCCGGCAAGACCGGGCAAGACCCCTTGCCGGAGATTTGCGACAGTCGGCCGGGCCGGGGCTCGGCCGGACGTCCGGCCAAATCGCCCGGTCAGTTCGCCGGGCAGGCGCAGTCCTGCACCATGCCGCGCGCCGTCGTGTCGATCGGCAACAGGCGGAACGGCCCGATCCGGTAGATTTCCTCCAGATAGCTGTCCGTCGCGCCATCCGAGCCGACAAGTTCGATCGGGGTCTGCACCTTCTCGACCGTCGCAGCCAGCGGCTCGCCCTGGTTCAGCCAGCCCGCGTCCAGAACCATCTGGCCGTCCTTGAACTGCCAGGTGCCGGTATAGGGCCGCTTGGCATAGTCGAACTGGAAGGTTCCGTCCTTCGCGATCCGGAAGAAGCCGCGCGCGATCACCGCAGCCTCGCCCCGGTCGTCCTTGCCCATCACCTCGGCCCAGTTCACGACATAACTGTCCTGACCCACGCAAATGGCCGGGCGCGCGACCGTGGCAAGCGAGGTCAGGTCCCATTTTTCCTCGTAGATCGCGTCCATGACCGCTTCCTCGCTGGTCAGGGGCTCGCTCGTCTCCAGATCGTAGCGCGCACGGCGCTCGGTATTCTGATCCTCTTCATTGCCGCTATCGTCATTATTGTCGCCCGGCGCCAGGAACGGATCGCAAAGCGCCACTTCGGTCGGCGTCTGGCCATTCGCAAGCGCCGCCGGCCCAATGGCCACGGAAATCAGGATGAAAAGTCCGGGATTGAATCGCATCTGAAGCCCCACTGATACAGCTACCCGGGCGGCAGGCTAGCATGCGCGCGCGCAGCGGCCAAGTAAGCGTCACGCGCGCAGAAACAATCGTGCAATCCGTCAGGCTTCGGTCGGCGGACCGAAACGCTCCAGCATCCGCGCCTTGATCTGGTCGCGCGCCTGCCGGTAGGCGGCGAGCTTGGCCTCGCGTGTCTCGCCGATGCCGGTCGGATCGAGGATCGGCCAATATTCCACATCGAGATGGAAAAAGCGGGTGAATTCCAGCGCCTGCCTCTGGCTCGCGGGCGACAGCGCGACCACGAGGTCGAACCCGGAAAGATCGTCGCCCCAGTCGCGCATCTCCTCGAACGACCGCGACCTGTGGCGCGACAGTTCGATGCCCATCTCCTGGCAGACAGCGACGGAGAAGCCGTCGATCTCCATGTCATTGTGGACGCCCGCCGACTGGACATAGGCGGCGTGGCCATAGAACCTTTTCATCATCCCCTCGGCCATGGGCGAGCGGACGGCATTATGGTCACAGCAGAAGAGCACCGAACTCGGGAACTTCCCCGTCACCTCATCCCCCGAAATGCAGGACGCAGATCAGCGTGAAAAGCCGCCGCGCCGTGTCGATGTCGAGGTCGGCCTTGCCCTCCAGCCGCTCCTGCAGGGTGCGCGCCCCTTCGTTGTGGATGCCGCGCCGCGCCATGTCGATCGCCTCGATCTGGGCGGGCGGCAGGCGTTTGACCGCATCGAAATAGGAAGCGCAGATCTGGAAGTAATCCTTCACCACCTGCCGGAAGGGGCCGAGGGACAAGTGGAATTCCGCGACCCTCTCGTCCGCCTCGGAGGCCAGGTCGAAGACCAGCCGTCCCTCGCGGATGGCAAGGTCCAGCCGGAAGGGGCCGGGGATTTCCTTGCCGTTCTTCGCCGGAAGCGCGAAGGAATTCTCCTCGAGAAGGTCGAAGATCGCGACCTTGCGTTCCTGCTCGATCTCGGGCGTGGGCGGCGCGAGGCCGCGGTCATCGATCTCGATATGGCAGATGCGGGTCATGGCCAGCCTCTCATCTTCCCGGCCGGCAGGGACCCGGGACATAGCGCTTGGCCCTTCAAAACCGGGAATGTCGCCCCCGTCAAGCGTTCAGACGGTCAAGACGGGCCTGAACCGACAGGCCGTGCGCCGAAAGGCTCTCTGACGCGGCAAGCCGCACCGCGGCCGGGCCTACGGCGCGCAGGGCCTCGGGCGACATCCGGGCAATGGTGGTGCGCTTGAGGAAGTCCATCACGGAGAGGCCCGAGGAAAAGCGCGCCGAACGGGCCGTGGGCAGCACATGGTTCGGCCCGCCGACATAATCGCCGATCGCCTCGGGCGTCCAGGCGCCAAGGAAGATCGCGCCCGCATGGGTGATCTGCCCTGCCAACGCCTCGGAGTCGGCCACGCACAGTTCCAGATGTTCGGGCGCGACCAGGTTCGACAGGCCCGCCGCCTCTGCCAGATCGCGCACGGTGATCACCGCGCCATAATCGCGCCAGGAGGCCCCGGCGATCTCGCGGCGCGGCAGGGTTTCAAGTCGCTTTTCGACCGCCGCTGCGACCGCCCGGCCGAAAACCGCATCGTCGGTCACGAGGATCGCCTGCGCGCTTTCATCATGTTCGGCCTGCGACAGCAGATCGAGCGCCAGCCAGTCCGGGTCATTGTCCCGGTCGGCGATGACCAAAATCTCCGACGGCCCGGCGATCATGTCGATCCCCACCCGCCCGAAGACCCGGCGCTTGGCCGCCGCCACATAGGCATTGCCCGGCCCGGTGATCTTGTCGACCGGCGCGATGGTCGCGGTCCCGTAAGCGAGCGCCGCAATCGCCTGCGCACCACCGATCCGATAGACCCTGTCCACACCCGCCAGCCGCGCCGCCATCAGGACCAGCGGATTGACCACGCCCCCTGGTGTCGGACAGGCCACCACCAACCGCCCCACGCCCGCCACCTTCGCCGGAATGGCATTCATCAGGACCGACGACGGATAGGACGCCAGCCCCCCCGGCACATAGAGCCCCGCCGCCGTGACCGGCCCCCAGCGCCAGCCAAGCTCCGCCCCCTCGGGGTCGGTCCAACTCTGATCCTGCGGCATCTGCCGCACGTGATAGGCGCGGATCCGCTCGGCCGCGAGTTCCAGCGCCGCCCGGTCCTCCGGCGCGACCTTCGCGCATTCCGCTTCAATCTCGCTGTCCGAAAAGGCCATCGTCCCGGGCGTCAGCTCCAGCCGGTCGAACCGCGCCGTCAGATCGATCAGCGCCTGATCGCCGCGCGCCCGCACATCCTCGATGATCGCGGCGACCGCCTGATCCACATCCGGCGCATCCTCGCGCTTGGTGGTCAGGAAGGCGGCAAAGGCCGCGTCAAAGCCGGGATCGGCGGAATTCAGGAACTGCGGCATGGGCTTTCTCCTTCCCGCTCCCTTTACGGAAGGGAAAACCAAGGCTCAAGCCCCGGTCAGAGCCCCTTGACCATGGCGATCTCGCACTTGCCCCCGCAGCTGGTGCCCGCCCCGGGGACTTCACGAAACCCCATCCGCTCGTAAAGTCCGCGCGCCGCCGGGTTCGCCGCCCGCACCTCTAGCCGCAATTCGGCAAGCCCGCGCGCTCGCGCGGCCTGCTCGACCTCGGCCAGAACCGCCTGTGCAAGCCCCCTGCCCCGCACCTCCGGCCGCACATAGACGGATTCGACCCAACCCAGCGCCCGGCCCGCGTCATCGGGCGTCAGCGCCGCGACCGCCACGGCCCGGTCCGCCTCGACCACGGCCCAGACCGCGGCGCTCTCCAGCCGCGCGGCGAAATCCGCCAGGGGTCTTCCGACCCAATCCGCGAAGGACGAGGAGAACTGCTCGGGCGCGCGCTCCAGCGCCTCAAGCCGGATATCGCGCCAGAGCGCCGCATCGCCGGAACCAAGACGGCGCACCTGCATTCGATCCTCCCGCCACGCGCTTCACCGTCGGAAACGGCTACATGCACCTCCGGCGCACAGCACTCGACATCACTCCGGATGCGTCGGCGCATGCCCCGAAGGCGCCGCATAGGGCCGGGTCACGTCGCGCAGGGTCAGGTCGAGGCATTCGACCTCCGCCGCGATCGCCCCGTCCCCCGCAAGCGTCAGGATCAGCCGCCCCGCACCATCCACCGACGGCTCCCAGCCAAGCGACAGGACCGACAGGATCACATCGCCGTCCTTCCGGTCAAAGCCCTGGCTCGACAGTTTCAGCACCCCGCCGATCACCAGAAGCGCGCGCGCGCGCTCGAACGGGCGCCCCTCGCGTTCGGCCTGGGCACGATCCTCCCAGCGAAACCGGTTGAGGAACAGCGAGAAAGTCCGCCCGCGCCGGTCCCAGGCCATGTCGGTCGCCGCCAGCACCGCATCCTGGACAAGCGCCGATATGACCTGCAGATCCTCCGGCGTCTCCGCCTTGAGGCTCAGCGCCGCCTCCTTGCCGTCTTCGAACCGCGCGTCGGCCATCACTCCCCCTTGATCCGCTCGACAAGCGCACCGACGCCCGCAAGCTTTTCCTCCAGCCGCTCGTACCCGCGGTCGAGGTGATAGACCCGGCGCACCAGCGTCTCGCCCTCGGCAGCCAGCCCCGCGAGGATCAGCGAGACCGAGGCGCGCAGGTCGGTCGCCATCACCGGCGCCCCTTTCAGCTTCTCGACCCCCGTCACCGTCGCATGGCCGCCGTGAACGTCGATCTCCGCCCCCATCCGCATCAGTTCCGGCGCATGCATGAAACGGTTCTCGAAGATCGTCTCTTCCAGCACCGACGTGCCATGGCCCGTGCACAGAAGCGCCATCATCTGTGCCTGCAGATCGGTCGGGAAGCCGGGGAAGACCTCGGTCTTCACATCCACAGCCTTCACCCGGCCGGTGGCATGGGCGACCTTCAGCCCGGCCTTGGTCTCCTCGATATGAACGCCCGCCTCTTCCAGCTTGTCGCAGAAAGACCCCAGAAGCGCGCGCCGCCCGCCCAAAAGCTCGATCTCGCCCCCGGCGATCGCAGGCGCAATCATGTAGGTGCCCAGCTCGATCCGGTCCGACACGATCCGGTGCGTCGCGCCATGCAGCCGGTCGACACCCTCGATGGTGATCGTCGCCGTCCCCTCGCCCTCGATCTGGGCGCCCATCGCGCGCAGGCAGGCCACCAGATCGACGATCTCGGGTTCGCGCGCGGCATTCTTTAGGACGGTGGTGCCTCTGGCCAGCGTCGCCGCCATCACGATATTCTCGGTCGCCCCCACGCTCGCGAAGCGCTGTTCGATCACCGCGCCCTTCAGCCCCTTCGGCGCGGCCGCATGAAGATAGCCTTCCTTCAGCTCGATCTCGGCGCCCAGCGCCTCAAGCCCCGCGATATGAAGGTCCATCGGCCGGGCGCCGATCGCGCAGCCGCCGGGAAGCGAGACGACCGCCTGCCCCGCCCGCGCCAGAAGCGGGCCAAGGACGAGGTTCGAGGCGCGCATCTTGCGCACGATGTCATAGTCCGCCGTCAGGTTCGTGAGGTCATGCGACGACAGCGCCAGCACCTGCCCGCCCTGCATCGAGGTCACTTCGGCGCCCAGCGATTGCAGAAGCTGCGTCATCGTCTTGATATCCGAAAGCCGCGGGGCATTGGTCAGCGTCAGCGGCTCGTCCGAAAGAAGCGTCGCAGGCATGAGCGTCAGGCAGGCGTTCTTCGCCCCCGCGATCGCTATGCTGCCCCGAAGGGCTCCATTGCCCTTCACAAGTATCGAATCCATCTGCCCGCCTCAGCTTTCTTTTTTCTCGGTCCCGGCCCCGTCC
Organism: Paracoccaceae bacterium; assembly: GCA_041397305.1. GTDB lineage: Bacteria > Pseudomonadota > Alphaproteobacteria > Rhodobacterales > Rhodobacteraceae > TMP-24. The sequence goes on from JAWKWX010000011.1 coordinate 19,387, forward strand.
GCCTGCCCGTCGCTGCGTGCCCGCGCCTGCGCCTTGCGGCGCTGCAGGTTCGCCCGGAGAGCGGCCTTCCGCCGCTCCTCCCGCGTCGGTTCGCGTTCGGCCTTTCCCGGTTTTTCATCCATGCCCGCCTTCCTACAGCGGATCGGAAAAAGGGTCCAGATTGCCCTTGCACGGGGGGAAGTTTGCCACTAAACCGCGCCCCACGAAACGGCGCTGCAGTAGCTCAGTGGTAGAGCACTCCCTTGGTAAGGGAGAGGTCGAGAGTTCAATCCTCTCTTGCAGCACCATCTCGCTTTTTGATCCCGAAATTCCCACTAAGTACCTGAAAGGGAACGAGAATTCGGGAGTTCCATACACCCCATTCTGGCTATATCTGAGCGGCTCGGCAAAGGCCAATCTGAGGACTGTTTGACGAATAGCGAAGTCGCCATTCTTGTATATATTCCAAGGACTTGAAAGGAATCGCAAGGCGAGTTCAATACAATCCTCCAGCCGTCCCTTTGGTGGCACCGATCTGTCGAGGCGTTCCTGAAGAACGAGCCTGTTGCGTTCCAGCTTTTCGATCCGCGCTTCATAGGCACTTACGACTGACGCACTTGTCGCTTCGACGATCCGATCAAGCAGGCTTTCGATTTGCTGTGTGTTTTCCTTGAGTTCCTTTGTAACCGTCCGGTCTGACCGCTACCCGTTCCATCGCCAGGGAAGCAGATCGTCGACTTTGGTGATCTTGTAGTCGGGGATGCGGGCGAGGGTGTCGGCGAGCCAGGCGTGGGGATCGACGCTGTTGAGCTTGGCGGTCTCAATCAGGGTGTAGGCGATGGCGGCGGCCTTGCCGCCTGCCTCTGAGCCGACAAAGAGATAGTTCTTCCGTCCGAGGGCGATGGCGCGCATGCCGCGTTCGGCGGCGTTGTTGTCCAGTTCCAGGATGCCGTGGTCGAGGTAGGGGCGCAGGCGGTCCATGCGGGTCAGCGCGTAGCGGATGGCGCTTGCGAGCGGGGACTTGCCCGAGATCGTGGTGAGTTGCATGGCCAGCCAGGCCTCGATGTCGTCGAAGACCGGGGGCGGCATGGGCGCGTCGCAGGTCGGCGCGACGGTCAGGTGGCGACCCTCTGGCCTCCTTCTCGACAGCATAGAGTTGCGCGATCCGGCAGATGGCCTCTTCGGCGATGGGCGAACCCTGCGACCGGTGGATGTCGACGAACTTGCGCCTGACGTGGGCCATGCAGGCGACTTCGCGGATCGCCCGGTTCGATACAAATCCTCGAACCCGGCATAGCCGTCGGCATGCATCCAGCGCGGAACCGGGCGAGATGATCCTTCGGGTGCTGGCCTTTTCCTGTCGCCGGAGAAGCGATACCAGGCTGCGGGAGGAGCCTGCCCGCCCCACGGGCGTTCGTCGCGGGCATAGGTCCAGAGCCGTGCCGTCTGCGTTTTGCCGGTGCCGGGCGCGAGCATGCTGATGGGCGTATCATCGGAGAAGATCGCCTCGGCAGATGGGACATGGCGGCCGATGGCATCGGCCAACGGTTCCAACAGGGCGGTGGTCTTGCCGACCCAGTCCGCCAGGGTTGAGCGGTCTAGGTCGAGCCCTTCGCGGTCGAAGATCTGGCTCTGGCGATAAAGCGGCAAATGGTCGGCATACTTGCTGACCAGCACATGGGCCAAGAGGCCCGGCCCGGGGCGGCCGCGTTCAATAGGGCGGGAGGGCAGCGGGGCTTGCACGAACCGTTCACCCAGCAGGCGCAGGTCAGCCTCGGCCGCACGATCCGATTCACGATGAAGCGTCCCGGCACATACTCCAGCTCTTCGGTGACATCCTCCCCGATCCGGCGCAGGCGCCCGCCGCAATCGGCGCAGGCATCTGCCTCGGGGGTCAGTTCGATCTCCATCCGCGGGATGTGATCGGGGATCGGACGGCGCTTCGGCTTGTCCTTCTCCTCGATGTCCGGCAGCTTCATCCGCGCCGTCATCGCCGCCGCCGCGATCTCGCTGGTCTCAAGCGCCAGCTGTAACTGCTCGGCCGTCTCCGGAGGATGCCCCGAACCGGTGCGCGCGGTGCCCGGCAAGCTGATGGCGCAGCTTCTCGATCAGGATTGCCTGGGCCTTCACCTCGGCCAGCAGCCGCGCGGGTGAAGCTGCGCAGCTCCTCGGGGTCGTCCGGCAAGGTCAGGGTCTGATCGAGCATGGGAGAAGTCTATCCCACGGGATTCCTTGTGGGAATCCTGCGATTGCACGGCGGTCAGATTATCCCCGGCCGAAGGCCGCCATATCCTTTCCGGTGCCCGCCAGTCGATGCCCTCCAGCAGCATCGACAACTGGGCGGGCGTCAGCGCGATCTTCCCCTCCTTCGCCGAGGGCCAGACAAACCGTCCCCGCTCCAGCCGCTTCATGAACATGCAGGCGCCCTGACCGTCCCACCAGATGACCTTGACCAGATCGCCACGACGGCCGCGGAAGACGAAGAGATGCCCGGCAAACAGGTCCTGCTTCAGCACCGCCTCGGCCTGCGCCGCCAAGGCTGCAAAGCCCTTGCGCATGTCCGTCACCCCGGCCGCCAGCCAGACCCGCGTATTGGCCGGAACCGGGATCACACCGTCAGCCCCGGATCAGCCGCGCCGGCGCACCAGGATCGTAACTGCCGCTGATCCGCATCCGGTGACCGCCTGCCAGTTCGATCTCGATGTGGTTGTCGGCGGCGGGCACCGTCATCGGCGCCGCCTTCGCCTCCGCGACAATCTCCACAAGGAAGAAAGCGCGCTTCCTCCGACGGGGCCGGAACCAAAGCCGGGTCGGGCGCAAAACAGGGATCGCGCAACCACTTGAAGATCAGATTGGCATTGACCGCGTAGCGCCGTGCCACCTGCGCCACCGAAACACCCGGCGCAGCCGTCTGAAAACAGATCGACCGCTTCTCCTCATCCGTCCAGAGCCGCTTCGTCCGACGCGCCAAGTCATCACCAGAGTGTCCACTATCGATGGTGGACACTACCCGGCACTCTCACCCTGCGGCAGGGCGGTCAGACCGGACGGTTACGTTCCTTTTTGAGCGCTTCTTTCTCAGACTGTGCCACCGACAGGCGCATGTTCCAGGCATCTTGGATCATGGCCTTTGCGAGCTCGAATAGACCTTTGGCAGGTTGCATGCCTCGCAGTATCTCGGCGAAGCCCTCTTCCATCTTTGCCCGAGGGACCGACTTGCTCTTGGCTTCGCAGCCGCGTGTCTCGCAGCGATAGTATGCGTAGTGGCGGCGGCAACCTTTTGACCACGCAGCGGTCATGGCGTTTCCACAGCAGTCGCAGACGACAAACCCTCTCAGCGGAAAATCGGTATTGAAGTCCTTGCGCGCCGCAGGGCCGCGCGCGCGTCCTTCGAGATTGTCTTGAATACGCTGGAAAGTCTCGAAACTGATCAGGCCCTCGTGCTTGCCTTTTGTCAGGCCAACACCCCATTTGGGAGCTTCGACGTAACCTGCATAGACAACTTTGCGGAGCAGGCGGCTCACTGTCATGGGGCGCAGCGACCCGTCGCTGCGATCTTTGGGAAAGTGAGGGCTGCGCTCCAAAAAGCGCTGCACTTCTGCTTGCGATGCCAGATGCCCAAGCGCAAACCCTTCGAGCGCTTCACGCACAACGCCCGCAAGCACTTCATCGGGGATGAGCACTTTGCCGCCACCCGATGGCGAATTCGCATAGCGATAGCCGACAGGCGCGCGGAAGACCCAAAACCCGTTTTCAACGCGCGCTTTCATTTTTTGAACAACCTGACGGCGGTTTTGTTCACGCTCCAATTCGCCTTGAGCGGCGATCACGGTCTCAATGAATTTGCCTTCTGGCGTATCTTCAAATCGGAAGTTGAGACATTCGATGTTCGCACCTCGCTTTAGAAATTCACGCCGAAGTTTGAGGTGAAACTCTGTGTCGCGGGCAAAGCGCTTGAGATCGTCAAAAATCACGACATACGGCTTGCCCTTTTGCGCGTCGAGATAACTGAGAAGCGCGACCATCCCAGGGCGGCGCATGAAGTCGCCGCCGCCGCTGACATCGTCGGGGAATACGGCTTCAACCTCGTATCCCTTTTCATCGGCATAGGCACGGCAGCGTTGTTCCTGGCTTTCGAGGCCGCTGCCTTCAATGCGTTGCTTCGTAGATGAAACGCGGCAATAGATCAGTGCGTGTGAAACCTTCGTACTCTTATCGTAGTCGTCTTTCATTCTATCTCCAGACTACCCCCATGGGCATCTTCATCGGTGTCGGGCTTGCCTGAGCATACCGCATCAGGCGCATGAGTACCGTTCAGCGTGGCCAATTCGCGGGGTTTTCCACAGACTTCTTGAAGCGGATGCACGTCGAAGCCCAACTCGACAAAACTGATGATCACCATCCATAGTGCCTGAAGAAACTCCTCCTTCTGCGCTTCGGTCATGTTCGTTCCATCGAGGTACGCTTGGTAACGCTCGACATCCACCCGAACGAGACGTTTGGCGGATGCTTCGAACGTGCTTTTCAGGTCTTCTTGACCTGCCGAAATGTTCAAACCGTCATCCATGCGCTCCTCCTTTCGGAGCGAGGTGTTTCCACCTCCTTTTATTGTACCACAAACCGTGAAAAACGCCTAATTTCTGCGGGTTACAGAGGGGATTTGGTATTTTCCTGTGCTTGAAAAGTGCCGATTTTAGGCTCTCACAACCGACCTTGAATGCGTGGACTTACGCGACTTACGCAGCTCGTCCATGCGCGGACGGTGGTACTTCTCTTCGAGCTCCTTGCCCGTGGCGTAGAGCTCTCGTCCTTCCACAGCATGATAGTTCACGCTCATGAGTACCTTGGCGGCATTCTCCGTGATGGACAAGGAACGGGCGAGCGCTGCGCCCTCGCGGTCATAAGCCTTGTAAAAAGCTTCAGTCTCACCCGTAGAGATCGCCTCCAGGGTCTTACGGGCCGATTGCAGTGCCAATTCGGGCGTACTTTCGGGCAGGTTCTGTTCTCGCACCATCAGCGCTTCGCGCGTGGCATTCATCGTGCGGCCAAATTGGGCAGCGAAGACATCGCGGATGATCGTCTCGCCCTTCATAGCATCGAACTTCTCCGAGCGCGCAAACGCATGGGCGTAATCGGTCAAAGGCTCGCGAAACGAGCCTGTCTTGTGGATGTGCCGATTGATGATGCTGGCCAGATTCATCGCGATATCAGTTTGCGCATCGGTCAAAGTCTGGCCTTGAAAGCTCTTCAGCACAGCCTGCTTTTGGGCGGTTATGCGCGGCTCGAACTTCTCTGTCATGGTCTTCTCCTATGTTTGAGTTTGAGGTTATCGGCTCCAAGAGCGCACGCGTCGGTCGGGACCAGAGCGGCGATCTACGGACTTTTGGAAGTCGCGGAGAGGCTTTTCTCTTTGCATCACGCGTTTCTCGCAGTTCTCCAGCATGTCCCTAAGGACACCTGTTTCTGCGACATCGATGCGCGCCAAGTCCTTGTCATGGGCATCGCGGACCTGTTTGTCGGCCCGCCGATTGATCTCGGTCTTGTCGAAATTGTCCAAGCCCATGAATTTGGGGACGAAGCGCCGCTTAATCGATCCTGCCTCATCGATCAGCCGCTGACGGGCTTCGTCAAAGCGCTGATTGTAACTCAGCTCAAAAGCCCGCTTGGTGAAGGTGCGCTTCCCGCCAAATTCTTCGGTAAGTTTGCGGAATTTTTGCCATTCCGTCTCGTTCATGACGCGCGCTAGCTTGTGGCGCAGCTCGTAGAGATCGCCGCGCGGTTTGAAATGCGCGCGCACCTGATCTGACAGCTCAGACATGGCCTAGTTCCATTGATCTTGGGGAGATAAGTCGCAAAATTTGCGTGAGATGAATCCGCTTTGTTATGCTGAATCCATGATTGAATTCCGACATATAGACGACATTGAAGATTATCTGGAGCCGATGGATTACGAGACCTTCTGGCAAGAGATCAAAGGCTTCTGCCTGATCCTGATCCCGCGCGAGAAATGCGATGCCGACATTGAAAACGGCGTGGATGAAGAGACCGTCCTGATCGTGCTGAAGAACCTCGCACGCATTGAATTGGCATCCATCCTGAAGCTCAAATGGCGCTGTGACGTGCCAATGCGCACCATGCACTAGGTGATACTTCGAACGGGACATCACTCTGCCCCCGCCTTGAAGAACTTCACCCAGGGACAACGGCCATTCTCAGCCGCACCCGTGAACGGTCCATACGGCCCGACGTAAGTGCAGCGCGTATAGTGGCGCTCGGCAAACGGGTCCATGCCCTGGCCTTGGTCAAGCCACGAGTAGGACCAGATGCCATGCGGAAGGCCAAGGGCATTATAGGTGAGCCACAGCCCCAGTGGGACAATCAGCCATGCGAAATAGCTGAGCTTGATGAAGCGCGGCCTTTGGGCACGCCACGGAACCAACCAGTTCATGATTGCGTCCTCTTCCTGATGTCGATGGTGACTCTTGGATCGGCAGGCAGTTGTGGGCCTTCGAGCGGGTTGTCCGCGAGTTCGCCGAAACAGAACGGAGCAACTTGGTGCTGGCCAACTTTGTGGCAGAGGATCCACCCGACGTTCTTCACGTGGATCAGTTGCTCATAAGGCTTCATACGCATCAGACGTTCAGCCGAGATCAGGCGATCTTTGCCCGTGCCGATGTTGGAGGAGTAGTCGAGCCCTGCGCTGTTCAGCCCCATGCTGTGCTGCTGTACAAGCGTCTCGCCGATGGCACGGGAAATACGCTCGCATTCCTCGAAGGAACTGAAGCCAAAATATTGCTTCACAAGCGCGTTCTCTTCTATCGTGGCGGTTTCCTTCTCGGAGTAGGCCCGCTGAATTTCCGAGCGCGATTGCGCGATGAAATGCAGATTGGCCCCGTATCCGCGCACGACCATCATCGCCGAGATGAGCGCCTTCAGTGGCGCGTTCGTTGATTCATCCAAAATGAAGTCCACGGGAATATGCTGGCCTGACAGCACGACATCGATGAAAGATTGCAGGTGCAGAGCATAATGAGCACCAAGGCGCGCCATGTGCCGCTGCGGCCCGACGATGAAGATTACGTAGCGTTGTTTGAGCAGGTCTTCATGGGTCAGTTTTGCATCGCGCCCAGCGCTGTGCAGTGGGCTTCCCGCACTATAGATGCGAAGGGATTTCAGCGCCGCTGCGCGGTGCTGACCCCAATGCTCCTTATTGTTTGCTTCCATATCAAGGATGTGCGCGCCAAGGGCCTTTAGGACATCATCACCTTCTTCGACGGCGATGCGCGCCGCGCTCAACAGCACGTCTTGATCAGCCAGCATCGACCAAACGCCCCCTGGAACGGCGAGGCGTGGATCAGCGTTTAGCAGTTTGAGCTGACAGAATTCTTCGAAAGTCCGAGGCTCATCACGAAAATATTGGTTCTTGCCATCATTTGGCGGGTCGGGAATGAGCGCGTGATTTGCGTTTTCGATGGCAAATACCAACTCACCGTTCTTCGTTTCATGCGCCGCACGCAGACTTCCGAACGGCGAGAGCGGTATTCTAAAAGGGTTGTCCGCTCCTAGAACACCAAAGTCATCGATGATCGCGACCTTTCGGCCATAGCGATGGCAAGTCATTGCAAGCTGGCCTGCCATCTCGCCGTCCTTGCAATCATTGACCACGATGGCGCGGTTGGTATCGGGCAACAATGACAGGAGCCACGGGACGGCCCCGCAACTGGTTTTTCCCCCGCCCGCTGCCGAGAGTAGCAGACTGTGAGAATGTTTGGGCGCATAGAGCGCCTTGCCGTCCGCAGTCATCCCGAGCAATCGTTTGACAGGCTTAGTCATGGAACATCCCCGCATCTTTGAGTGCGCCATCATCAGCCAACTCGGATGGTGCAGGTACGCGGGCGATTGCCGCAAACCGAGCGAGTTCGCGTTCGCGGATGTAGAGTTTGGTCATCGCGCGAAGGGCTGCGATCACGCTGGCCAGTGCAGCAACTCCTAGGAACATGCTCAGCAAGCCGAAACCCCACCATTTTGGGTTTGTCGGCCAAATGAGCCACGCTGCCGCGCCGAACAGGAAGGCTTGCAGCAGATGTCCGTTGACCTTGAGGATCGCGCCGATGGGCGTTGTGTTCGGGCTCATGATGCGCCCCCAGACTTCACCTGATCTACCGCCGCCGAAATTTTCAGGCGTTCACGGTTGAGGTGCGCATAGGTGCCATAGAGCGCGTCTGAGGCCTCGTTCATACCCAAGTCACGGCTGATCAGCCGAAGCTGGGCGAGGCTCAGACCGAGGACCATCGATAAGCTCGCGACCGAGCCAAGCAACAGCAATTCACCTGGATAGAGGATGTCCGCGAAGCCAACGACAAAGAGTCCCGTCAAGCTCGCAACCATGACGCCCGTTGAAAGAAAGGGTCTGTGAATCGAGACCTTCTTGATGCCTTCGAGAATGAAGCTGTCGCGATGTGTGTGCAGCACGGCATCCTTGATGATGAGCTTGCCAAAGATCATGACGCCCCCTCCACTGTGCACAGGGGTGAGCGCAGTGCTTGGGACAGGCCTGCTTCCCGATTGGCCAAAACTGGCGGATTTAGGAGCCGCCCGCTTGAAGCGTACAAGGCGACCGCCCAACGCTGCTGCCGAGTGAAGATTTGTTCAGCACATGAGCATGCACCCTCAAATCCTGTCGCCGCGCGGGCAAGTCGAGCATCTTCAAAGTCTCGAGCCTGCTTTTGAGCCGCGCGGGCAGCGGCAGTCGGGTCAGGGATCAGCTGACACAGCTCTCCCAATTCGGGATAAACGCTGCACAATATACCGCCGAAGTCAGGCACTTGCGGGATAACCGTCTCGCGGCGACGTAAGGCTTGAAGATTAGCGGAGAGTTGGAGCTGGCACGTATCGTGCCAGCCTGCGTTTTCATTTTCTCGCCTGACCATTTCGGGGCCACTGACTTCCGAAGAGATCACGGCATAGCCAACGGCGACGACGATCAGGAATGGGTTGAATGGTGCAGAGGAGAGATCAATCGACATGGCAACATTCCCTCAGTTCCGTGCTTTGCCATTGGGCCGCATAGGTGCACGCGATGGACCCGCTTCGCGGACGGGATGTGGCCCAGAGAGATCGTCATCATCGTCGTCGGTCAGCTCACGCATCTGACGCGCGCTCATAGGGCGCATTCCTGTGAGACGGTCGAGATCAGTGGGTGTGCGTGGCTTGGTCCAAACCTGCGGCGAATGCGCGATCATGGTCATGAGCACGTAAGCCCACAGCGCCAGCGGGAAAACCAGGTCCACGAGGAAGGCGAACAAAAAGACAGGCGCGAACTTGCCTGCAAAGGCGAAGGTATCGAGCGCGCCCGTGCGGCTGGGGAAGGTGGGTGGAGTGACTGACAGGCCGCGTTGTTCCGCCAGAGCCGTCATCAGCGTGACCGCATAGCCAGCTAGTGTGCGGTTGATCTTGGCACTAGCATCCTCGCGGTTGGGCACCAAGACCCCACCTTCAAGTTCACTGGCATAAGAACGTACGACGGAGACTGGCACGGCCTGATCGAGCGCAGATAGCGTGCTCATCAGTCGTGCCTGCTGCGTGCGCAGGGCCGCGCGGCGATCCCAGATACTGGTACTTTCATCGGCAAGCGTAGTTTCCATCGCCACGCGTTGAGTTTGTATTTGGTTCAAGAGATCGTCGCGCACGCCAAGGCTTGCCGTGATCTGTGTCGTGAGGCCATTGGCTCGCCCGTGCAGCGATTCCCACGCTTCGGTAATTGGACCATACCCCGTCGCACCTTCTTGTTCCTGACGGGCGAACAAATCTTGCGTCAAGGACTGCATGATGGGCACCAGTTCGACCGCCTGATCCGCAACACTGACTCGCCCATCGACGTAGTTGCCGACCTGTTCGAGATGGGTGGTGAGCCGAGACTCTTCGACCTGAAAGATGGTCAGTCCAGGTGCGGTGACGAGGAAAAAGCACAGGCCCACAAACGCGATGGATAGGCCACTCAACGGGCCAGCCAAGCTGGATTTTGTTGCGACAAGCGGCACGCCGCGTTCAATGCCCATGCGCAAAATCGCATAGGCGACTGCATAGGCGGCAACCAACAACGCGAGCAACTTGGCCCATCCCATCAAGCCGCCTTCGGCAAATCCTATGAAACAAAGACCAAAGCCCGCTAGTACGATTTCAAGAAGGGGGATCAGCTTCATGAAAAGCGTGATATAGGGTTCGCGCTCCTTGTCGGGGCGCACTGGATTTGTAGGGGTCGTTTCCATCGTTAGTTTTCCTTGCTGTTCTACGAGGACGAACTCTCTCGATCTTGCTTGAGCAATCTGCTTGAGTGAGTGTTGCGGTCCTCACGAACAGGATCGCAGGACGGTGGAACTGGAGCAAAAACTGTGGGGACGGAATCCGACCGAGAAAGAATGCTGCAAGCCATGTTTCTCACCTACGAGACAGTTCATGGCGAAAGCGCCTTTGGCTTTTACAAGAGCAAGGAGGGTCGAGAATTCCTCCGACAATTGTTCAAGCACTATCTCAGACGCCAGAACCTCGGCGAAGGCAAAGTAGCGACTATCATCGCTGATAGCTTTGCTCAGTCTGAAAAACAGGAGCGTGAAGTAGATAGAACAAAAAGCGCACTTAGAAGATGGAGCAGAGACGGCCAGGGAGAACTCTGGCCAAAGGATCAAAATAAGAATTTGCGCAGCCTTCGAAGACTTGAAAACGAATACCTTTCGGTGACGGAGATTCGAGAGGTTTTGCAGGACACCGCAGAAACCATTCAAAAGCACCAATCTGGAATTGCTCTTTCAAACTTTTTCTACGGTGCATCGAAAATTGAACAGATCAACGAAGATATTGATCAGATTCAATCAAGTTTTTGTGGACTGTACGACGTCAAGGAGCTCAGCAACCAGGATCATAGTGACCCGTATGAGGAAGAAAAAAAGGATATTGTCGAAAAGCTCATAGCCGAAGTAAGAAAGCGCGGTGTTGATCGCAATGTCATTCAGATTGACCCGAGTCACTTTGACTTTGAAACCAAGGCTTTCATAGATACTCGGGAAACGCCTTCTTATCAAATCGACCACTCATCCAGCGCTCGATTTATTCGCCTGAATAGGGTCAAAGGACGTAGCTTTATGGTGATGCAGTCGTTTGAAGTTAAATTGGATGATGAGGACATTCCTCGGCCACGTCGGCTCTCGACTGGTTACGCGTTCCCAATGAAAAATGGAACGCTTCACGCACTCTTGACTGAATCGGGCCCTTCTAGTGATCGATCCTATTTTGCCTACTCGCCCAATGAGCTCGTCCGACCGTACGGTCACTGCATAAATGAAGGAGATTGCCTTTGGAAGGTTACGCGACAGCCATTTGCAAAGGTTTATGAGGCGTTTGTCCACGAAAAGAAATTCGAAATCTGGGAGAAGATAACGGACGCAAATCGTCACTTAACCTACTTTGATGTGGATAAGCTGTCAGCGCAACTCGACAAGACGATCTGGAATTTTTTACCATGAGAGCTGCTAAGAAAAAGCCCTCCACGCGAGGCAGGATAGGAGACCTCATAGGCGATATCATTCAAGCGGCAATGGACGGCAATGCGTCACTGGTTCGGGAACTGCTAGACCAAGGCGCGGACATAAACACAGTCGAACCACAACGCGGCTTTACCTGTCTGCACATTGCTTGCTTGAACGGAGATGAGCGTGTCGTGAGCGAACTGCTTGACTTTAATGACAGGCACGGTGGCTTGGATTTTTCCATTCGGACTTCGGAACCGCCACGATATGCATGGCAACTGGCCATGAGTGCCCACCACTATGAACTTGCGGAACGAGTTGATAGAGCTGGCCGCAGAGATGGTCCTTTATCTCCTAGTGGCCCCAAGCCTGTGCGATAGTCGTACTGGAACGGCGAGACGTATCTAGAACCAGCCCATCGTGATACTCGCTTGAAATCCAGTTCAACGCCCCCGCACATGACTCGTACGAACACCCAGAGAGACACCATTTCCCGTTCATCCACACTCGCAAGATGTGTTTTGTAGTACAAAACCATCTTGGCAAGGGGGCCACTGCGCGCCCCCGTTGCATCCCCCAGGCCGTGGCTCTTTCAGGGCATTGAACCCGTTCAGAGCCAGCAGATCGTATCGCCGATCAATCACTCGCGGGAGACTTCGCTCTCCCTGCATCCATCGACTTGGCGGGCGTTCCTGCCCCCAAGACCCCAGACCATTCATGGAGACGACTTCATCGAGACCAGGGAAGGGAGCATTCGCGCTGCCCTTCCTTGGAACCATCCCATCGACCAAAGAGCCTTCGAGCCCCTTGGAACCCTGACCAACCCTGCGCGGATTGGATGCCGCCATCTTGCCGAAGATGGACCACTCCCAGGAGCCTATCGCCGCCCCTGAACCCAGCTCGTCGGACTTGGAGAACTGCCTCTCCACCGACACCGAACCATGCGCAATCGACCACGCGATTGCCCCCCCGATCAGGGGAGTGTTTCTGTCCCATTGCATGGCCTGGCTTTGCCTGTAGTCACGCCAACCCATCGTGGCGGGAGCACCATCGCTGACCCATGTGGATAATTCCACATCTTGTGTTTCTCAGGGTGCACGCCGCTACCCAAGTTGCTAGGATGTTCGAAAAGCTTGGGAGAACGAGCAGTTGAACGCCGTTGAGATTGAAGAAGCCATTTCTGCATTGGTCGGGGAGCCGTTTGACCCCGAAGAGTTTCCCTACGCCTTCCTCCAAGCGTTCGGACGCAAGCAAACGGAGATCAAGCGACTTCGCACCAATGCGTCGAACAAGTCCGACCTCGGAGGCGTGCTTCAACGAAACAACATCCACATCAAGGTTTGTGCGGAAGGAGAAGTCGGGCCGACGATCCGCGCCCTCAAGGCAAGCCCAGCAACGAGCAAGGGTAAAGCCAAGTTCATCCTCGCGACAGACGGTAAGGACTTTCACGCTGAAGACCTAGTCTCCGACGCGGCTCACGTGATCTGCGAGTACGCCGATTTTCCCGACCATTTTGGCTTCTTCCTGCCCTTGGCGGGGATCAGCACCGTCAAACAAATCCGCGAAAGTGCATTCGACATAAAGGCGACGGGACGCCTGAACCGCCTCTATATCGAGCTCCTGAAGGACAACCCTGACTGGGGGACTTCGGAACGCCGTCACGACATGAACCACTTCATGGCGCGGCTGATCTTCTGCTTCTTTGCCGAAGACACCGACATCTTTGTCGACACAGACCAGTTCACTTCGACCGTCGAACGGATGAGCGAGAAGGATAGCTCCAACACGCACGAGATAATCAGTGAGTTGTTCCGCGCAATGAATACCAAGAGGGAAGACCGCGCGGCGGCTGGGATTGCTCGCTGGGCAAACAATTTTCCCTACGTGAACGGCGGGCTGTTCTCGGAGAGTGTCGAGGTTCCGCGCTTCAGCAAGATCGCACGATCCTACCTTTTGCACATTGGCAGCCTCGACTGGAAAAGGATCAACCCAGACATCTTCGGCTCGATGATCCAGGCCGTCGCCGATGACGAGGAACGTGGCGCACTCGGGATGCACTACACCAGCGTCCCGAACATCCTAAAGGTGCTCAATCCGCTCTTCCTCGATGATCTGCGCGAAAAGCTTGAGGAGGCGGACGACAATCCGCGCAAGCTCCTCAATCTGCGCAACCGCATGGCGCGGATTAGGGTCTTCGATCCCGCTTGCGGTTCGGGCAATTTCCTCGTCATAGCCTATAAGGAAATGCGCGCCATTGAGGCCGAGATCAACAAGCGGCGCGGCGAGGCCGACCACCGCACCGAAATTCCGCTGACGAACTTTCGCGGAATCGAGCTTCGCGACTTTCCTGCCGAGATCGCACGCTTGGCGCTGATCATCGCCGAGTATCAATGCGACGTGCTCTACCGTGGGCAGCGCGAGGCCTTGCGTGACTTTCTACCGCTTGATGCCATGAACTGGATCACTTGCGGCAATGCATTACGGATTGACTGGCTTAGTGTCTGTCCGCCGACAGGAACGGGCGTGAAGATGCATGGGGATGATCTCTTCAGTATGCCGCTTGATCAGGCAGAAATCGACTTCGAGAATGAGGGCGGGGAGACCTTCATCTGTGGGAACCCGCCATACAAAGGAAGCAAATGGCAAACACTCGAACAGAAGTCCGATATGGCAAGTGCATGGAGCGCAAAACCAAGTCTTGCCAAAACCACAGATTTTGTAAGCGGATGGATAGCCCGCTACCTAGACTACGCAAAAATCGTTCCCAATGCAGTCGCTGCTTTTGTGACAACGAATAGTATCTGCCAAGGTCAACAGGCGTCAGATATTTGGCCGCATGTCTTCAGAAATAACGTGGAAATTCTTTTCGCACATGTACCATTCAAGTGGAGTAACTTGGCGAGTCATAATGCAGGTGTAACGGTTATCATCGTCGGCCTCGCTGAGAAATCGAACTCAACCAAAAGACTGTTTGACGGCGATGTCGTGCAGAGCTGCTCGGTTATCGGCCCCTACCTAGTGCCTAATCGCTCTGAAGTAGTAACAAAATCAAACGCTCCGATTGGCCAGAAATCACCTATGCTGTTTGGGAATATGCCAAGGGATGGCGGGAATTTGTTCTTGGATTCCAATGAGGCGGAGAACCTAAGCAATGACCCAAAAGTCGGACACATGGTTCGGCGTTTCTTGGGGTCTGAAGAGCTTATTAATGGAAAGTTGCGTTACTGTCTTTGGATTACGGAGGAAGAAGCCCGCGTTGCTTCCAAGCACCCATTTATTGCGGAGCGTCTCAAAAAGGTAACAGAGAACAGGTTGAAATCTCAGGCATCTTCGACCCGGGATTATGCCACAAAGCCTTATCGATTTGTGCAGATTGCTGGCGTGGCACGACGAACACAAATCCTCGTGCCAGGGGTTAGCTCTGAAAATAGGGAATACTTGCCGTGTGACTATCGTGACGAAACCGCCATCGCGTCGAACAAGTTATTCGCCTTATACGATGCCCCAATTTGGAATTTGTCTTTGATTGCATCCAGACTTCATTGGGTCTGGATTGGGACGGTTTGCGTTCGAATGCGATCCGACTTTAGCTATTCAAACACGCTGGGGTGGAATACTTTTCCCGTTCCCAAGTTGACAGAAAAGAACATTGAAGACCTTACTCGTTGCGCTCAAGACATCCTGCTGGCTCGCGAAGCGCATTTTCCCGCAACCATTGCCGACCTTTATGAGGTTAAAGGCGGTGATAGCAAAATGCCCGCTGATCTGCGCGCTGCGCATGATCGCAACGACGAGGTTCTGGAGCGAATCTACATTGGTCGCCGCTTCCGCAACGATACCGAACGCCTCGAAAAGCTCTTCGAACTATACACGAAGATGACCAAGAAGGGGGCGGCATGAGTCAGTTTGAGCCGATCCCTTATGCCGATCTCAATTCGCGCCAGAAGGAAAACTATAACTTCCACAAGATCGCCGCGCGTCTAGCCAACTTTGGCTTCAACTGCCTGCGGCTGACGGATGACTGGCAGGGCGCAGATTTCATTGCCTGCCACATCGACGGCGAAACGTTTCTGAAGGTGCAACTTAAAGGGCGTCTGGTCATCGACCGAAAGTATCAAGGCAAGGATATCCACATCGCGTTCATCCACGGCGATGGCGCGTATCTGTATGAGCACGACAAGCTTGTGGCACACCTGGAAGCCAACGGCCTCATCGGTGACGAAAGTGTTACATGGCACGAACACGGCTTTCGGAGCTGGCCAACACCTCCTGCTTGGGCAATCAATTTCTTAGAAAATTATAGGATTTAGTTATGATGAAAAATGTTCCCTCCGTATCCGTTACCTATTCACAGAATGGCAATTCGACCAAATCGAACGAGCTGGGCATGCGCGCCATGCAAGAGCGCGCTTACGAGAAACGGGGCGAACAGTATCTCCTTATCAAGTCACCGCCCGCATCAGGCAAGAGTCGTGCACTGATGTTTGTCGCGCTCGACAAACTTCACAACCAAGGCCTGCGGAAAGCGATCATCACGGTGCCCGAGAAATCTATCGGCTCCAGCTTTGCGGATGAACCTCTTTCGAAGTTTGGCTTCTGGACGGATTGGCACGTCGAGCCGAAATGGAATCTCTGCAATGCGCCTGGCGGCGATGAAGGAAAAGTTGGCGCGGTCAGAACGTTCCTTGACAGTGACGACCAGGTGCTTGTCACAACCCATGCCACATTCCGCTTTGCCGTGGACAAGTTTGGGATCGAAGTCTTTGATGATTGCCTGATTGCCGTGGACGAGTTCCACCACGTCTCGGCCAACCCTGACAACAAACTCGGCGCTCAACTCGCAGAGTTGATTGCGCGCGACAAGGTCCACGTTGTTGCGATGACGGGCTCATATTTTAGGGGCGATGCTGAACCCGTACTGATGCCACATGATGAGGCGCGGTTCGACACAGTGACCTACACCTACTACGAGCAGTTGAATGGCTACAAATATCTGAAACAGCTCGACATCGGATACTTTTTCTATTCGGGCGCATACGCCGATGACATTCTCGAAGTGCTTGATCCGAACGAGAAGACAATAATCCATATCCCGAGCGTGAATTCGCGCGAAAGTACCAAAGACAAGCACCGAGAAGTCGAACACATCATTGATGAGCTCGGCGACTGGCAAGGCACTGATCCAGCAACGGGCTTTCAACTGGTGAAGACGGCTGAAGGCCGTGTTCTCAGGATTGCCGATCTTGTCGATGATGAACCTTCAAAGCGGGATCGAGTTTCTTCTGCACTGAAGGACCCTACCCAAAAGAACAACCGCGATCACGTCGATATCATCATCGCGCTTGGGATGGCCAAGGAAGGGTTCGATTGGGTGTGGTGCGAGCATGCGCTTACGGTCGGGTATCGTGCCAGTCTCACCGAGATCGTGCAGATCATCGGTCGCGCCACTCGCGATGCCCCAGGAAAAAACCGCGCACGGTTCACAAATCTAATTGCAGAGCCTGACGCCTCGGAGGAAGCAGTCACTGAGGCTGTGAACGACACGCTGAAGGCCATCGCTGCTAGTCTGCTCATGGAACAGGTACTCGCACCGCGTTTCAACTTCATACCAAAGAGGCCCGACAGCGAACCAGTTGAAGGCTTCGACTATGGTGAGGGAGGATACGATCCCAATCAGTGCAACGTCGGTTTCAATGAAGACAGCGGTCAATTCCAGATCGAGATCAAAGGCCTGGTCGAGCCTAAAAGCAAGGAGGCTGAACGCATCTGTCAGGAAGACCTCAACGAGGTCATCGCTGCATTTGTGCAAGACAAACCGACCGTCGAACGCGGCATGTTCGACGAAGAGCTTGTACCCGAAGAGCTCACACAGGTGCGGATGGGCAAGATCATCAAAGACAAATATCCCGAACTCGACGATGAAGATCAGGAAGCAATCCGTCAGCATGCCATCGCGGCACTTAACCTAACTCAAAAGGCCAAGGAAGCGGCTCTTGGAAATCAGGAAGACGCAAAAAGTGCCAACACTGCTTTGATTGATGGCGTGCGGAAATTTGCGATGGACGTGCGTGAACTAGACATCGACCTGATCGATCGGATCAATCCCTTCAGCGAAGCCTATGCGATTCTTGCCAAGACGATGAGCGAAGCAAGCCTCAAACAGGTTGCGGCGATCATCTCGGCCAAGAAAGTTCAGCTAACGCCCGAGGAAGCGCGCGACCTCGCCAAGCGGGCGCTCAAGTTCAAGCAGGAACGTGGCAGGCTGCCGTCTATCACGTCCCCCGATGCTTGGGAGAAGCGCATGGCAGAAGGCGTTGCCTATCTTGCGAGAATGAAGGCGGAGGCCGCGAATGGCTAAGCACTTCACTGACGAAGACGATGCGCTTCTTGCCGAACTTGGTATCGAGGTCGAGACGAAGAAGATTGCGGCAAGAACGCCCCAGGAAGAGCGCATCATTGCAGGGTTCGAAGAAATACAACGATTCACCGAGGAGCACCGACGCGCTCCCCAACATGGCGAAGAGCGTGACATCTTCGAACGCATCTATGCTGTTAGACTTGATCGCGTTCGCCAACTCAACGATTGTCGCAAGCTTTTGGAACCGTTTGATCATCAAGGGCTTCTCGCTGGCGAACCCGTCTCCAATTCCGAGGTCACAGACGACCTGGATGACGATGCGTTGCTGGCGGAGCTTGGCGTCGAAGCCGAAACCGCTGAAATAACTGAGCTGCGCCATGTTCGTTCCAGCGCAGAGAAGAGAGCCGCTGAAGAAATCGCCAATCGCGAAAGGTGCGAAGACTTCGAGCGCTTCAAACCACTGTTCCAGCAAGTACAGAACGAACTCGACACTGGGCTGAGGACAACGCGCCCGTTTGAGAAGAAAGCCGAGATTGCTCCAGGCCGCTTTTTCATTGTGGGAGGGCAAAAAGCCTACGTAGCCGCGATGGATGAGGCCTTCTTGACGGCCCAAGGCATGACCGATGCGCGTCTTCGTGTCATCTTCGACAATGGAACGGAGAGCAACATGCTAATGCGCTCCCTTCAGCGAGCATTGCATAAGGATGATGCAGGGCGTCGGATCACTGATCCTTCAGCTGGTCCATTGTTTGCCGATCATACCGCAGACGGTGACGAAGCAAGCGGCACGATTTACGTACTTCGAAGCAAGTCAGACCTAGCAATAGTGAAAGAAAACCGAAAGGTGTTGCACAAGATTGGGGTCACAAGTGGGAAGGTTGAACGTCGCATTGCCAATGCTAAGATTGACGCGACATTTCTCCTCGCGGACGTGGAAGTTGTCGCGACCTACGAACTCTTCAATATCAATCGCACAAAACTCGAAAATCTTATTCATCGCATCTTCGATGCTGCACGACTGGATATCGAAATCAAAGACCGTTTCGGCAACCCTGTTGTTCCCCGCGAATGGTTTCTTGTGCCGCTGTCGGTCGTAGATGAAGCAGTAGGTAGAATTAAGGATGCGACAATAAAGGACTATTCATACGACCCCAAATCGGCCTCGCTGAAACTCAGAACACAAAAGGGCAAAGCGCAATGAGCACAATGGCCGCTCAAGTTGGTTCCGTTTGGCGTCGATGGGATCTCCACCTGCATGCGCCAGGCACAAAACTGTCCAACGGTTTCGGCGACGCCGACGAGCCGACTCTGAAGGCGTATGTCAAGCAGCTAGAGGCATCCGACGTTCAGGTCTTCGGGATCACCGACTACTTTTCCTTCGACAGCTATTTTGCCGTGAAGAAGGCCTATGCAGCGGCATACCCAGATGGCAAAAAGCTTTTCATCCCGAATATCGAGTTTCGGCTGACCGAAACGATCAGCAAAGATGCTCGTCACGTTCATACCCACGTGCTGATCGATCCGACCCTTGCAACAGAAGCGAAGCTCAAGACCCTGTTGAGCGATCTCCTGACACACATCACGCGAAACGGAGGGCAGGTTCGGTGCGGTGAGCTGTCGTCGAAGTCGGATTTCGAGCAAGCTACCGTCAGCGTCACCGAGTTGCGTAAGGCGCTCAAAGGCGTATTTCCCGAGAGCACCGCCTATATGATTGTGACCGCCGCCAACAATGACGGCCTCAAGGGCGTCGATATGAAGTCCCCGAGAAGCATTTCGATCTCGGACGAGCTTGATAAGGCGAGTGATGCCTTCTTCGGGTCATCGAAGAACACGGAATACTTCCTAAGGACAGATCGCTACGAGGACAGCTCGCCGTCGGAAAAGAAGCCTGTCTTTTCTGGGTCGGACGCCCATTCTTTGGACGACCTTGCGCGGTTGTCAGGCGACGAGGCAGGCTACGAAGCAACGTGGATCAAGGCCGACCTGACATTTCGCGGACTGAGGCAAACGCTCTTCGAGCCGAAGGGCCGTGTTCATGTCGGCGAGCAGCCGACAGTGTTGCAACGACAAGATCAGGACGCAACACGTTTCATCGCAGAGCTTCGGATCGATCAGGTCAAAGGATACGCAGGAGGCAACGGGTCATGGTTCAAGAACGTTGTCATACCTTTCAATCCAGAATTAACGGCGATCATCGGCAACAAGGGCAGCGGGAAAAGTGCCGTCGCTGACATTCTCGGCCTTCTCGGCGAGTCGCGTCAGTCCGAACATTTCTCCTTTCTCACTGACAGGGCACAAAACCGCAAATTTCGCCAAAAAGGTTATGCTGAAAACTTTGTCGGAACGCTGACCTGGGCAAGTGGCGCGAAGCCCGAGAAACGGCTTGATCAGGACGTTGATCTGCGAAGACCCGAAGTTGTGAAGTATCTGCCCCAGAACTACTTCGAGAGCCTGACGAACGAGATAGAGGTCAAGGCTTTCAGGGAAAAAATCGAAGAGGTCGTTTTCTCGCATGTCGAAGAGTCCGACCGCATGGGAAAATCGACATTCTCCGAACTCGAAGAGCTGAAGACGGGACAGAGCAAGAGCGATATCAGCGCGTTGAAAGTACGGCTGCGCGATCTGAACAGGGAAATTCTGGAGCTTGAAGAGCAGGCAGACCCTGCAACAAAGGCCGCGCTCGTCGAGCAGCTCAAGCAAAAACAGGAAGAGCATCGCGTTCTGGAGACGTCGAAGCCTCCTGAAGTTTCAAAGCCAGAGGGCGAAACCGAACAACAGAAGGCGATAGCTGATGAGATCGGCAAGGTCAGGCAGGGTCTATCCGATCTGGAGAGTCGCGAGAAGGATGCCGTCGAAAAACTGTCATCACTCAAGAGCGATCTTGTCGGCCTAGGTGACATAAGAGAAGCGGTCACGGGGCTTGATTCGCAAGTCAAAGGCGCCAAAGAGGAACTGCGGGCGGGTTGCACGCGCTTCGGTTTGGATATCGACGTGATCATCAAGCATCATATCGATACGACGACGATTGACGCCAGAATTACGGAGATATCCGCGACGATCAAAGCGCTCGAAGCTGACAATGAAGTGGCCGTCACAGACGCGACAAAGCTTTCATCTCTCGTCAGCGTTCCCGATTTGCGTCGTGCACGCCAATTCCTTTCGGAAAAATTGAAAGCTTTGCAGGAAACGCTCTCCGCGCCGCAACGCCGCTACCAGCGTTACGTTCAGGCAATGTCCGATCTGACTGCGAAGATGATAGGCGTAATGGGCGAGGACGAGAACCCTAAGCCAGGAACGATCAAGGATATCGAGAAGCGCATCAGCTACATTGAGAACGACCTAGCCGCGAAACTTGAGATAAAAAATTCCGCCCGAGATCAGATTTCCCGTTCAATTTTCGAAGCAAAAAAGAAGGTGCGTGAGTTCTACGAGGCCCTGAAATCGAGCGTGGAAGAGCGACTGGCAACGGTACGGTCAGACGAATTCGAAGTGACGATTGATGCTTCGTTTGTTCCGTCGCATGAATTTCCCGAGCAATTCTTCGAACTCGTGAATCAAGTTTCGATTGGCCCGTTTCGCGGAGCTGCACAGGGTGCCTTGGAGCTTGAAGCGCGCATCACGGATACGGATTGGAACGATGTCGAAAGCGTTCTTGCGTTCGTCAAAGGCATCATCGCCTCCATTCGAACGGGGGATGTGAGCAAGCAGGTCAAAGACGTTAAGCGCCTATATGATCTGCTGTTTTCATTCGAATATTTTGATGCGCGGTACGAGCTTCGGTTGGGTGGCAAGAACCTTAATCAACTTTCGCCAGGCGAGAAGGGTCTGCTGCTTCTTGTCTTCTATCTGCACTTGGACAAGGAGAAGACGCCGCTGATCATCGACCAACCCGAGGACAACCTCGACAATGATAGTATTTTCAGCGTTCTCGCGACATGTATCAGGCAGGCCAAGAAGAACCGACAAGTTATCCTTGTAACCCACAATCCCAACCTTGCCGTTGGTGCGGATGCGGAACAAATCTTGTATGTGTCGTTGGATAAAGCGGCCAATTACAAGTTCTCGTACGAGTCAGGCTCAATCGAGAATCCGAGGATCAACGACGTAATTGTCAAAATTTTGGAAGGTTCGAAGCCCGCATTTGTGCAGCGACGATTAAAGTATCAGATCAAGTAGATTTGCCCTTTCCCGTGCATGCTGGAAAACGCACACAGCTGAGGAACTTTCCATACCTGCCTCGGCGTTCGACGAGCCATCCATCACCGCATTCTGGGCAGACGGGGAACGTCGCGCCGCAGCTGCAAACCAGCTGCGCGGGGTTTGTAGGATCGTTCCTTGGCAGATCGTGACCACACACGTCGCATGGGTTCAGCTTTTCGCGGCAAAGTCGCCCATGCTCGCATGAATAGTATCCGCGTCCCTTTTTGGTGGCTTGTGCCAACATTCTACCGCCGCATTGACCGCAGCGATGTTCAGCGACGCCTGAGGTGCCAAGCTGGGAGACGTCGTACGCTGCGTCTTCAAGCAATTCGCGCACGAATACCGATGGCTTAGCCCGATCAGCAAGAATTGTAACACTGTGACGTGCGCGGGTCAGCGCAACGTAAAAAAGCCTGCGCTCTTCGGCGTGCTCGAATTTCTCGGGCTGGGGTAGGACAAGGTCCAGAAGTGGATCATCGACGATCTCGGACGGGAACCCCATGGTATCGGATTCAGCCCGCAGTATAATGACGTGATCGGCCTCAAGTCCTTTGGAAGCATGGACCGTCATAAAGCGGATCGAAAAACTTGGATAGTTCTTGGTCAGCGCGGCAAGATTTTTTGGCTTCAAGAAATGATAGCGCCCTAACAACAAGACGCTGATTTGTTCCGTCTTCGCTTGTGCCAGTTCGTCGAGCGTTTCTTTGAGCGCCGCATCGTGTTGAAAGCGCTCATAGTGCCTGACCTTGATCGCAGGCTCATTCGCCTTTGATGCCGTGATGACCTTCTTCTCGATTTGCGCAGGATTTTGAAGGACGAAGCGGCGTGCGGGCAAGGCGATCTTGTCGACACTACGAAAAGTACGTCCCAGATCGACCGTTCGATGCGCGTCTGTCTTGTCTGCAAACTTGCCGCCAAACTCCTGGCCGAAGTCACGCATAAGGTGGATGTCAGAGCCTGTGAACCGATAGATCGATTGCCAGTCGTCGCCGACAGCGAAGAGGCGGGCATCATCATGTTGACCCTTGAGCGCTTTCAAAAGGCGCGCGCGGCCCTCGGAGATGTCCTGGAATTCATCCACGAGAAGGTGGCGATAGAGACTTTGATAGCGCCCAGCCTCCACGTGCTCAGCTGCGCGTATGATCATGTCTTCAAAATCGATACGTTCTTCAAGTCGCTTTTCGTAGGCGTTGATCAAAGGCTCGAATAATTGAAGGAAGGCTTTGCTGCGCGCACCATCTGAAGATGTATCACTTCGATCCTGGCATTGTTTGATCGTGGTGCCAGAACTTTTGAAGTGGCGCAGAAAGGTGGCGAGCGTCTGGGTGAACGCATCGACCTGTCCGAGCTCGGTCAATGTGTCAAATACTTGGTCTTGTGAAACTGGTTTGAGAGTGACGTAAGGTGAAATCTTTTCGGCAAGCGCTTCGGTCAATCTGCCTTCGACCTGTTCATAGCTGAAAGTTTCGATAAGGACCGTCCCATGCTCCCGATGAATATTTCGCTTCCACGCCATCCCTTCGAGATATTGATCACGGTCAACATGTGGTGCCGTGACGAGGTACGCGTCATCTTCAGAACCCTTGGCTTTTCGCACTCCAAAATGTTCGATGTAGACGACGCTTTCGCTGAGGCGAAAATCTGGCGTATAGGCCCGTCGATCATTCTCGGGCAGTTTGTGTTCGTAGTTAGGCTCATACTCATAGGCAACGCCATTGAGGTAGAGCCAGTTGGCAATCTGCAACTCTTCAAAGCTCTTCACACGTTCGCCACCGAGCGTGCGAAGGTCATGGGACTCCACATACTGATAATATTCGCTCTTGGTCTTGAAGTCCCACTCGCTCTTGAACGGCTGGTAGAACTCGGAGAACCACTTTACCAGCAGCGATTTCAGGCCATCGAGCCGCCCGACATCATTGATCAGAATTTCGCGAAGCAAGGCGCGGAATTGAGTGTCGTCACTGGCGTGTGCGGCAAGCGCGGGTGCGCCGCCTTCGACTTGACCGATGATCTCATATCCGAGCGCATGGAAGGTCAGGGCGTCGACGCTCGCACCAGCGCGTTCTTCAATGCGTGCTGCCATCTCCGCGGCAGCGTCTTTGCCAAAGGCCATGAGCAGTATTTCATTCGGTTCCCTAATGCCGCGTTCGATCAGGTACGCAGCCTTCGCGACGATAACACTCGTCTTTCCTGATCCTGCTCCAGCGAGGACAAGTGACGCGTCCTCGTCTGTCACGACTGCGAGACGTTGTTCAGGCGTAAGTGGGTTCGACTCGATGGTATCGAAAAAGTCTTTCATCTCGTTGAGCTCAGCATCGATGAATCGTTGAATTGCCTCATCTCGTGCGTCATGCGGTGCGCTCGCAAACGCTCTGATCTCATTGATGCGCTTCTTTTTGTCTTCGGCCAGTGCGCCATCGGGAATCCCAACAGGCAGCATCTCCGAAAGTGCTGCCGCGCGCGTCACAAACGGACCAAGCAGACAGGCTGACGGATAGCGCCTCGGGCTTTCCAAACGTGCAACGGCTTTGGCCAACGAAAGGAGTTCATCATCTGATTGATCGATGATCGCCTCGTAGTATTGGCGAAGTGCCTCTTGAGCAGAGGAGACCAATTGCGCGACGACATTGCTCCTAAGCCCGACGATCTTGATGTCGGTGCCGTCCTTAAGATGAAAAGTCGCCGCTTGGAAGCCAAGTGCTTTTGTTCGCGTCGGCGATCCCGCGAGCTCGGAGTAGTTCACACGTTTGTCACCCTTGCCAAGAAAGTTGTAGCCGCCTTCCGTTTGCTCGATGCCCCAATAGGCATGCCCAAGCGGACGCAAGAATATGCCCGCGAGTTGGCTACGTTTCAGCTGCGCTGCCTTTGCCGCACCCATCGATCAGTAGTAGACCGTCTGGTCTGACGTCTGCGCTTCAGCGCGGCGGCGTGAAGCTCGCGCATCAAACGGAAAATTGTCTGACCATTTCTGGTATCTGCTCATCGGATTGGGCCTCATCTCTCCCCCGATGATACAAGGGATGAATAATTTTACAATATTTACAATGTGTTATTTGAGATTCTCGGCTAGAAGATTTTCCAGCGCTTCTTCCAAGCTCGCGCATTTGGTTTTCTTGAGGATTTCGGCTTCGTAGTCTGGCGACAGGGCCGTTTCAATGCCATTCTCCTTTGCAGCGATCAGATAGCTGATACCGTCGCGTCCTCGCTCGGCACCTGTGACGCTTCGAATAGCAAGTTCGGCTAGGTGCGTTGCATTCAACGGTGTGATGGTCGCGGCGATCTGGGTGTAGAGCACGACATCCAAGCCTGCGAAGTTGGTCAGGCGCTCGACCAGCACAGAATTGTCCGCCACGGGATCGGGTCGCTTGTACCGTCGCTTCATGTCGCCAACCTTGCCGATTTCACGGCGATAGAGAATGTCGGCAGCTTCCAGTTCAGATACGCTCATCACGAAAATCTGGCCTTTGACATGTGCGCCGCCGCCAGTGATGGGCACCAGGGTTGGCGCACCGCCACGACCGTTGCTGCTGCGCGCAAACTCGACGTGAAAAGGCGTCATGACGTTCTGGATAATCTTCGTGCGGGCCTTTTCTAGCTCGCCTTTCGGGTCGGAGATCAGAGAGCCATAGGCAAGTATTCCGACCGTTGGTTTGTTCGGTGCTTCTTCTGTCATTCGCTTCTCCGTGACCGCCTCTACAATTCACATCCATTAGATCAGGATTCTGTCATCACTCATACCGCTTTGGGCGCACCCCTTGCGGGTCGGGCTGTCGTGAACCGAGTCAGTCGTCTCGGCCCTGCGGCTTCCATCCCTTGCGCGTGAACTGAAGTCAGCCCTGGCGGGCTGAGCGTCGTTCCTTTTTGCTTGGGGTCTGCGACCCCGTCTTCCGTCAAGACCAAGCCCTTCGTTTGATCTTCGGGCGCAGCCAGCGGTCTCCCCGTCCTTCCGCATCTTCGATTTGTGCAGGACGGGTGATCCCCCACCGCTGTCTGCGGTCTGTGACGGTCTCCCCCCACTCATTGGCGTGGGCCTAGTCCAGTTGCATGCGCAACTGACTAACCAATGAAGGGAAAATCAAATGAAACAAGATATTTATCAGAAAGTGACCGACAAGATCATTGCCGATCTGGAACAAGGTGAACTGACTTGGCTGAAGCCGTGGTCAGCGGGAAACATGGACGGGCGGATTGTAAAACCTCTCCGTCACAACGGAATGGCCTATAGCGGCATCAACATCCTGATGCTTTGGGGCGCGGCGATGGAAGCGGGCTATCTGTCGCCTTACTGGATGACCTTCAAACAGGCCAAAGAACTTGGCGCGAATGTGAAGAAGGGCGAACGCGGCAATCAGGTGGTCTATGCCAACAAAATCACCAAGACCGAGGAACACGAAGACGGCAGTGAGGAAGAACGCACCATTCCGTTCATGAAAGCTTACACGGTTTTCAACGTCGAACAGATCGAGGGGCTACCCGAGCACTACTACGCGAAACCCGAACCGATCCTTGAAGCCGCCGAGCGGATCGAACATGCAGACGCGTTCTTCAGCGCGACGGGCGCAGACATTCGTTATGGCGGCAACTCGGCGCACTACAGCGGCGGCAGCGATCATGTGCAGATGCCTTACTTTGAAAGCTTCCGCAGTCCTGAAAGCTACTATGCGACCCTCGCGCACGAGCTGACGCACTGGACCAAACACCCCAAGCGCGTTGACCGTGAATTCGGGCGCAAGAAGTGGGGCGATGAAGGCTACGCAAAAGAAGAGCTTGTCGCCGAACTGGGCGCGGCGTTTCTCTGCGCCGATCTGGGGCTGACCCCCGAGGCAGGCAACGATCATGCGGCCTATATCCAAAGCTGGCTGAAGGTCTTGAAGAACGACAAGCGTGCGATCTTTTCCGCCGCAGCGCATGCGCAAAAGGCAGCGGACTTCCTTCACGCCTTCCAGCTTTCCGAAACCGAGAAAGGAGTCGCCGCGTAAGCGGCGGCTTCCCCAAAGGGAGGGAAAGCACATGGAAAAGCACATCATCATATGGCGCAATGTTCAGATCGAAATCACCTTCACGCCCGACACATTCGGCATGGTCGATCACATCGAACTGCGCACTGAGAACAAGGCGCTATTGCCCGTCACCGAGACAGGCTATCGCTCGCATTTCGTGAACAAGGGAACAGTCGTCGCACTCGGCGGCGCGGTCGCCTTCGTGACCGCTTGGCTTGATCACGAAGCGGCGCGGACGGGCTGGAGCAATGACCAGCTTTCCTTCTTCTAGCAGCGAAAAAAATTCGGCTGGCCTCTAGGCCAGCCGAGACTTGATAGGAGAGAAGATCGGTCTAGTCCAACGACGGATCGTTGTCGTTGGACGCCCTCGCAAAGTCCGCGATTGTCCCACCAATCGCTGTCTCAAAGTCCTTGAAGACCACCTTGTCCATCAGCGGATACAGGTAGAGTTCTCGTGGGTGCAGGTTCGACGCGCTGACCAGCTTGTTCAGAAAGTTTTGAAAGCGCAGGTCGTATTCTAGCCGCGACGGGCTTTGGTATATCGTTGTCATAGCGCGACCCTCCCGAAGCGGGCCTCACCCGCAACAAGGAGCTGCGTGCGGTAGGCGGCATCAAGCTCCTGAGCCTTCGCCAAAAGCGTACGAAAGCGCTTCAGACCGACACGCGCCTTTGCCCTTTCTGCATAGGCCAGATCGTAAAGCTCTTTGACATCGAAGAGCGATATTTCGACTTTGTTGTCGTTCTTGGGATGAAGTACCTTCCAGGCCTTACCCCCAATATTCTTGAATCTAATCATATGTTTTCCCCTGTTATTAATTTACATATTCAATATAGTGAATGTTTTTATAGACAAATGGTAAAGAATTGGTTAATGAATTGTAATTATTTAAAGAATACTTGGAAAAATTAATGAATTCAGCACAAATGAGAATGGCTAGAGCCAAATTAAACCTCAGCCAAGGTGAGGTTGCAGAAGCGATTGGCGTGTCTACAAACACGCTATCTGCGGCGGAAAGCGAAAAGAGCAGCTTGTCTGCGGAAAATCTTCACAACCTGGAACTCTTCTACAGTTCAAGGGGCATTGAGTTTCTGGATTATGACGGCGTGCGTCAGGCTCCATCGGGTATTCTCACCTTCAAAGGCAGAAAGGGGTTTCGCGACTTCTACGACTATCAATACGAGAAACTGAGAAAATTCGGGGGCGATATTTGGTTATACAATGGCGTCTCTCAAAATTTCATTGAGGCTTTGGGAGCGGATTTTTTGACGATCCACAAGCAACGCATGGAGAAGATCAAGAACAAATTTACTTACCGCGTTATTGTTGAGGAGGGCGATGAAACCGCATTTGGGTCGGCCTACGCAGAGTATCGCACAATTCCTAGCGACCAATTCAACGACAAGACAATTTTTGTCTTTTGCGGCGTTCTTGCCATCGTTGATTTCTCCAACGAACTAACAGTCACAGCAATTGAACAGCAAGGGGTTGCCTCTTCAATCAGTCAGCTGATGTTTAACTCATGGGACAAAGCGCATGTCATTGGTGCTTAAGAATCATTGGCAATTACCAAAGACGCGCTACGAGCATGGCGTATTAACGGGAATCTACAATCGCTCTTGGCACGAGGCGTTGTCTATCGAAACCGTCGATCCAATTTTCGAGAATCTCGATCCACTCATGAGTCGAATGAGCGAAATGTGGGGCTGGAAAGATCAGTCTCGATACAACGAGACGGCTCTTCGTGAGAAGCTCGCTCAAGCAGGCACAAATCTTTACCACCTTCGCGACGCACGCGAAGTCGAGCCCGTCATGGGCTATGCCTTGGTGTCAGTCGTACAGCAACCGCTCAAAGATCGTTTTTGGTCGGCCGCCAATGACCTGAACATCTTGGAGATAGACAATCTTGGACTATTTCCTGGTAACGAAGGTGGTGGACGCGGGAAGGCGTTCTTTGAAATGATCTTTGCAGAGCATTTCGCTGAGAACGATATTCTTTATTGGTCGCAACATGAAACTCATGCGCCGACGCTGACGCGCTTCTACCGCGAAAAAATGAAGATGGAGCATCTGGCCACAGATCACGTTCCTGACTTCCGCAAGCCCGCCGCACGCGTCGCCTAACATAGAGAGAAACACGGCGGCCTGATGGCCGCCGCGCCTGAGTTAGGGCGTGAACTGCCGCTTCGCGAGTTCGCGCTCGATTGTGCGCATTGTCGCAAGTGCATCGCGCTGCTCCTGAGAGCCGCGAGCAGCAGCAGAAAACGCAATGAACGCTTCTTTGCGCAATCCAAATAGTTCTGCGGTGCCAAGTGTTGCCGCTTCAAATCGTGAGACGAGTTTCATCGTATCCTCCTTTTGTTCAAGGAGGCCCCGAACCGCTCAGGGCCTTTCGGCCCCGCACACCATCATCCGCCCACAAAGGCACTGATGGTTCGGGTCTCTGCGGACAACGGGCTGGGGATACGCGTGGAACGCTTCGATGAGTTGACGCTGCATCACGGGTGAACCGCTATGGGACATTTGATTGATCGGACAGAAAGCCGAAATCAGTTTGCGCTGCTTCGCCGTCTCTGAGCAGGCGGCAGGCGACTTTGCATGTTGCACACTATCGCAAGCGTCGGCAGGCGCGACCAACGGCACTGGGTACGCTGAGCTCGGGCGTGTCGTGTGCTATCGGCCCCGTGCCAGTCATCCCTTTGGCTTCGGTCGGCATGTAAGAAGACACCCATAAATCCCTGGCCGAATGCGGCATCGCCTTTCAATGGCCTGCCCGCACCACCTGTCTTCGACAGCCGTGTTGACCATGACCTGCGAGCCTATGCCTTCGGCCCTTCGGGAGGGCGTTAACAAGCCAACCCAAACCAAGGAGATAACATTATGGCACGCGAAGAAAACACCAACACCCAAGCCCAGAACGCCCCTGAATATCTGGCATGGCACGTCACCGAGAAGGGCGACAAGTCCTTCTGGACCAAAGTCGGCGCAGCCTGGCCGCACAAAGATGGAAAAGGCTACACGCTCCAGCTTGAGACTTGTCCGATCAATGGGCGGATCGTCCTGCGGCTTCCTCTTGAAGATGAGCCTCACTCCGAGACCGAGGGGCGCGCCTAAGCGCCCCTAAAAATCTAGTCCTGGCGCGGATTAGATATTCGAACCCTTGTTGCGCCTTAGCAGTTAGTTAAGTGTTTAAATTCGCTCATATTATTGCTAGGCTCTCGGTGGGAAGGTGAGACTAGAAAGTGGACTCCAGTCTCTTTCGAAGGATAATGAGCAAAACGAGAATTTCTGCGACTTCAGTTAGGTATATCAAACTCGGTGCGGGCGGCAAATTCGAGCAAGCAGCGCTGAGCGACGGGCGATTGTACCTCGGCTATCATGAAGTTCCTCACGAAGACTGTATCGCCCGCGATTGGGAATCGATATCTCGCCTGTATCGGAACGAAGGTCATAAGGCTTTCGTCGCGAGCAATCACACCCGCCAGGTCAAAGAATTCTATGAAGAACCAGACACTTGTCTATGGATTTCCTTTATTGACGGTTCTCTTTGGTGGACGTTCGCTCATCCCGAGGTGAGCATGTGTATCGAGGACAACTGGCGCGATCTTCCTAGCGAAGCGCGCAGCCCATCGCGCTTCCGAAGCTGTTTGGACCAGTGGCACAATACCAGTGTCAATGGCGAACCTTTGGTTATGCGAAAGCTCCCTGGCTACGTCACCAAGGTTGTGTCTGGCTTTCGTGGAACGATCTGCCAAATCGAACACTCCGACGCAGTCATCCGTGTCATCAACGGAGAGGTAGACCCACGCGTGAAAGAAGCGGCGGAAGCACGTGAGTCACTTATTTCTTCTCTGGAGAACGTAATTGATCGCCTCTACTGGAAGGATTTCGAAACCCTGATCGATCTCATTTTCCAACGGTCTGGTTGGCCGCGGGTGTCCCGCGTTGGCGGAAGTCAAAAGTTGGTCGAGTTCGAGTTGGAAAACCCAGTAACGGGTGAGAGGTCGTTCGCGCAGGTCAAGGCACAGACAGATCAAAAAACCCTTGATGAATACGTCGAGCGCTTTAGTCGCGATGTCGGCTACAAGCAGATGTTCTTCGTTTGCCATACTGCCAAGGGAAAATTGGGTACCGACAGCCCAGATGTTTTTGTGTGGACTGGACCAAAAGTAGCAGAAATGGCGGTAAAGACGGGACTCACTGATTGGGTTTTGGAAAAGGTCCAATAACCCGAATAACTCCGTAGTTCCGCGCGCCCTTTCTCCGTTCCTGCTAGGGTTCAAAGCCGCGCGTTCGTCGACGTGAACGACGCATGATTTCTACGCGTTCGCGTTCGCGCTCAAGATCGGGGCGATCCATTTCGCGAAAGCCCGCCACATCTTTCCGCAGCTGCATCAGTTCCTGGCTGGCAAGCGTTCGTTGACGTTTGATGTCGCGCTGCAAGGCTTCGCGCTCTTCGATTTGTCTGAAGATCAACACGTCCTTTTCAGCACGATCACGATGCCACGCCTTCAGCGTCTCTTGCTCGTTTTGCGCTTTGATCTTGGCGTATTGACCTGTCAGCCGATGCCAAATGCCCGAGAAACCGCGAGGCAGTCGCTTTGCTCTTTCCTTGGTTTCTGCCAACCAACGTCTTTCGTGCATTTCCGACAGTCGAATCCGATCATCGCCATGACGCCCTACCATTTCGGCCTTGCGAAAATTGAGCATGGCCAGACGCTGTTTTGTGCTTCGTTCGGTTTCCTTGATGAACCCTTCGAGTTTTCGGGAAAGATGTTCGGAGATCCGTGCCTTAGCTTCTTCAATCGAAGGCAATCGCTTTGGATCGCCAAGCCGCGCTTCGAGCTCCTTGGTCTTCACCGACGCGTATCGGGACAAGGAATAGACTTCGCCGCGATAATCGATGGCAACGAAGCCGCGCCGATCCCCGCGCGCCAGCCAGAAACCTCTTTCCTTTAAAGCCTGTTCCAGCGAGGCGCGGTTGTCCGAAGCAGCCCAACATTGCTGAAACACTGTCTTGATCTCACGGGGATCGATGCCGACCCTCTGCGCCTGTTGCCATTCTTCTCGGGTGAAGGTGAGGGGATCACGCAGATTTCGGTCTTGCAGGCCGCGCGGCATGTCCCACTCGTGTTCAAGAAAGAGCTCACGTGACACATCGCGCAGTTTGGACTTGAAGTGCGGCAAGTTGATCGCGCGCATCCGCTGCGCATCGATCCGCAACCAGACGACATGGGCATGGCGTCTGCCGTCTTTTTCATGGAAGACAATGGCACGCGGCTGGTTTTCGAGACCCAGCTTCTGTTCGATCTGATCCGCAGCCTGTTCAAATACCTGGGTGCTGACGCGCGCACTAATTGGGGGGTTCAGGCTCATCGAAAACAGATAGTTCTTGCACCGCGTGCCTCTGGCGATGGCATCGGCTTCATGCAGGGCATCGATCAGATCATCACTCACGAAACCTGATACTTCATGCAGTTCGACATGATCATTGTCTCGTGTGGCCAAAAGATAGCGCGCCAGCTGTCCACCATCGCCCCGTTCTTTGGCTTTCAAGATCATGGCGCAGCTCCTGGAGATTTTCCGAGAGCGCGCAGCAGATCGTTGCGCAGCGCCCTGACTTCTTCGCAAGCGGCGGCGAGATCAGCCTCTGTTTCAGGTGTGACAGGCAACGAGCCTGTATTCACGGCCTTGGCAAGTTGGTTCAAGTTCGAAGACAGGCGCGACCCGCCTAAAGCGCCCAAGACGCGCCCCAAAGCTTCAGCATCCTGAATCGTCGAATTGCCTGGCTTTTTGCGCACGGCGACTTCCTCTCCGAACAGTCGCGTTCGGATATGCGCGGCCAGTGACTGACGCCCGCGTTCGGCATCTAGCCGCGCCCGCTCTTCGAAGGTAAGGCGGATGGAAAATGGCGGCGGGTAGCTGGCCTTTTCGGCCTTTGTTCTCGCCTTCCTTGAGGCTATTTCATTGAAATTATGGTCTAAAGTGCTCATCGTCGCACCTCAGACTATTTGAGTCTATCCGTGCGAGATGGTATTCCCACTCCTCAAGCGTTTCGAACAAAACGCTGAGCTCTTCGTCCGAAAGGGAATTGAACTGGGAGTTCAATCCTTTTCCCTTCGGGCGCACCATCTTTTCCCGAATCCAACGTCGTCCGCGCGCCCGCAGTGCGCTGCTCATTGCCGCGCAGCAGCCCTGCCCCTGAGGGCGCTGGACCCCTCCCGGATAATGGTTAACGCCCCGCCCGACGCAATGGCAGGCCCACGTCCTACCATACGTCCAGGCATACGTTCAGGCATACGTTGGAAACGCCGCAGTCGGAAAAAATTAACCCAGCGTTCGCAAGGACTTGTCAGCCGATCCGGTAGCCTTCTCGCACCAGGTCGTCCGTCACCTTCCGGATCGCCTTTTCCAGCGTCTCGGCGACGAAATCGATCTCGTCCCTCGTGACGATCAGGGGCGGCGACATCACGTTCAGATGGCCCATCGGCCGGACCATCAGCCCCATCTCCTCCGCCACGTCCGAGATGCGCTTGGATTCGTTCGCCGCGTCCGGCAGCACCGCCTTCGTGGCCTTGTCGGCGACATTCTCGACGCAAAGCATCAGGCCCCGTCCCCGGACATTGCCGACGAGCGGCAAGGCCTCCAGCTCGCCCAGGCGGCGCTGGAAATAGGGGCCGATCTCGCGGACATGGGCCAGAATATCCTCCCGCTCCATGATCTCGATGTTCTTGAGTGCCGCCGCGCAGGCGACCGGATGGCCGGAATAGGTGAAACCGGCAGTGAACCAGCGCTGGCCGCCCTCGGCCATCACATTCCAGACCCGGTCCGACAGGATCATCGCGCCCAGGGGCTGATAGCCCGAGGTCAGGCCCTTGGCCGAACAGATCACGTCGGGCTGCACGCCGAATGCGTCGAGTGAAGCGAACCAGTGGCCGAGGCGGCCAAAGCCCGTCACCACCTCATCGGCAATGAAGAGGATCTCGTGACGCTGGCAGATCTCCCACATCCGTTTCAGGTAACCTTCGGGCGGTATGATGATCCCGCCGGAGGCCTGGACCGGTTCGGCGATGAAGCCGCCGATCCGGTCCGCACCGACACGGGCGATCAGCGCCTCGAACTCGGCGATCAGATCGTCGCAGAATTGCGCCTCGCTCAGATGCGAGGGCCTGCGGTAGGGATTGGGACAGGACAGATGATGGATGCCCTCGGTCTTGTAGCGGAATTCCTCGACCCGGTCGCCGGGGCGCTTGCCCACCGACTGCGCGAGGTAGGTCGAGCCGTGATAGCTGTAGTCGCGCGCCACCACATCGGTCTTCGCCGGATAGCCGCGCGCATGCTGGTAATAGGCGACCATCCGCACCGCGGTATCGACGGCGGTCGAGCCGCCGGTGGTGAACATCACCCGGTTCAGATCGCCCGGCGCGATCTCGGCGATCTTGCCCGCGAGCCGCGCGGAAGGGTCGTTCGTCATGTCCACGAACGTGTTGGAAAAGCCGAGCTTCATCGCCTGATCGGCAATCGCATCCGCCATCTCGCGCCGCCCCAGCCCGATATTGGTGCACCAGAGCCCGCCCACCGCGTCGAAATATTTCCGCCCCTCGGCGTCCCAGAGGTAACAGCCCTCGCCCCGGCTGATGACCAGGGCGCCCTTCTCCTCGAAGGGGCCGAAGTTGGTCCAGGGGTGCAGGGCGTGGGCGCGATCCGTCTCCCACAGCGCCTCGTTCGATCTCGAGTGCACGGCGTGAGTCATTTTGAATCTCCAGTCAGAATGATTTTGACAGCATAGTCAAAATCATTCCGAAGGCAACCGGATTTTTTGATCAAATAAAGCCACACAGCGCGGCGGCGGTCGCCTGACCCTCCGCCGCCGCCGATCCGGCTCAGCGCGACTTGAACAGGCCGCCCAGCACGCCCCGGATCAGCGCCCGCCCGGCGCTGGAGCCGATCTGGCGGGCGAGGCTTTTGCCGAAGGTGGCCGCGATGCTGTCGGAGCGGGAAGAGGAAGAGGTCCGGCGCGGCGTCTCCGCCCGGCCCCAGGGACTTGCATCGTCATACCGGCGGCCCTGCTTGTATTCGCGCGCCGCTTCCTTCTCGCGCGCGACCTTTTCCTCGGCCTCGGCGGCTTCTTTCGCCGCCGCGTCGGCCCGCGCCTTGAGTAGCTCGAAGGCCGATTCCCGGTCGATCTCGCGTTCGTACTTGCCCGCAAGCCCGCCCTCGGCCATCACTTGCGCCCGCTCCTCCGGGCTGATCACGCCAAGACGGCTTTCCGGCGGCCGGATCAGCGTGCGTTCGACCATCCCCGGCGCGCCCTTGGCTTCGAGGAAGGAGGTCACGGCCTCGCCCGTGCCCACTTCCTTGATCGCGGTTTCCGTGTCGAAACGCGGATTCGGGCGGTAGTTTTCGGCCGCGCGGCGCAGGTCCTGCTGATCCTTCGCGGTGAAGGCGCGCAGCCCATGCTGCACGCGGTTGCCAAGCTGGCCGAGCACGTCGTCGGGAATGTCGGCCGGATTCTGGGTGACGAAATAGACCCCCACGCCCTTAGACCGGATCAGCCGCGCCACTTGCTCGACCTTGTCCACCAAGGCCTTCGGCGCATCGTCGAACAGCAGGTGCGCCTCGTCGAAGAAGAAGACAAACTTCGGCCGCTCCGGATCGCCGACCTCGGGCAGCGTCTCGAAGAGTTCCGACAGGAGCCACAGAAGGAAGGTCGCATAGAGCCGGGGCGAGCCCATCAGCTTGTCCGCGGCAAGGATGTTGATCTGGCCGCGCCCGTCGGGACCAACGCGCATCATGTCGAAAAGATCGAGCGCCGGTTCCCCGAAAAGCTTCAACCCCCCCTGATTTTCCAGAACCAGCAGCTGGCGCTGGATCGCGCCGATGGTGGCGGGCGCGACATTGCCGTAGCGCAGTCCGATCTCGGCGGCGTTCTGGCCGATCCACACGAGCATCGCCTGCAGGTCCTTCAGGTCGAGCAGCGCCAGCCCTTCCTCATCGGCGATGCGGAAGGCGATGTTCAGAACCCCTTCCTGCGCATCGCTCAGATCCATGAGGCGAGACAGCAGCAGCGGACCCATCTCGGAGATGGTGGTGCGGACCGGGTGGCCCTGTTCGCCGAAAATATCCCAGAAGACGGTCGGGAAGGCGCGGTAGGACAGCTCGAACCCGATGGTCGCGGCGCGCTTGAGGAAGGCATCGTGCAGCTTGTGACTTTCAGAGCCTGCCCGCGCGAGCCCGGCAAGATCGCCCTTCACATCTGCCATGAAGACCGGAACGCCCGCAGTCGAGAACCCTTCGGCGAGGATCTGCAAGGTCACCGTCTTGCCGGTGCCGGTCGCCCCGGCGATCAGCCCGTGACGGTTGCCATACTTCAGCAAGAGCTCCTGCGGGACGGCATAAGCCTCTCCTCCTCCCCCGGCAAAAAGGCCGTTTTCGGTCAGTTCGGTCGGCACGCGCACATCCTCCAAGATCACGATTGACGGCGGTCGGCATGAGGCCCGTCCGCCGCGATACGGCATCAGAATACATTCTTAACCTTGCATTGCCATAGTGGCCTTCATCCCGGACGCGCCCTTGCGCGGAAAGGATATGACTTCCTCCCTGTCAGACTGGCCGCGCCACATTCGGCGCGGCTTTTTTCGTGACTTTTCCGTCAACTATCGGTTTACCGATGCGTCCATTTTTCATGTTGACGAACAAGGGAAAGCCTTCTAGCGTCACGACCAATGAGATAGTCGGCCCGTCCGACAGGGAGCGAGAAATGGACCGGGACCCTTCATCGGGTCCCGTTCTGCTTTGGGTGGACCCGCATCGGCCTTGGCGGTTTTCCGCTGCCCGAATTGTCTCGTCCGCCGCTTTTGCCCCTGACAGTCGCGGAACCCCATGATAAGGCACGGGGCCAACAGAAACCTTCGACGGACCTCACCCATGACCGTTGCCGCCCGCTCGCTCCTCCTGCCGCTCGTGCTGAGCCTCTCGCTCGGCCAGATGGCCCTCGCGCAGGACACCACGACCGAGAATCCCAACGTCACCGCGGCACCGGCCGCCGACCAGCCGGTTACCGGGACGGAACTGAACATGGGCCAGGACGTGGCCAATGTCGCCGAACCCTATGTCAAGTCGACCCACGGCGACTGGCAGCTGCGCTGCATCCGCACCCAGGACGGGTCGGACCCTTGCGAGATCTATCAGCTCCTGAAGGATGCCAAGGGCAATTCGGTGGCCGAGATCACCATGGTCGCGCTGCCGGACGGCGGCCAGGCCGTTGCCGGGGCCACGGTCATCGTGCCGCTCGAGACGCTCCTGCCGCAGGAACTGCGCCTCGCGATCGACGGCGGCACCCCGAAGAGCTATCCCTACAGCTTCTGCGCGACGGTCGGCTGTTTCTCGCGGATCGGCTTCACCGGCGAAGAGATCGAGAAGATGAAGAAGGGCAACAAGGCCACGATCTCGGTCGTGCCGATCGCCGCGCCCGACAAGATCGTTTCGGTCGACATCTCGCTCAAGGGCTTCACCGACGCGCTCACCGCCGTGAAGGCCGAGATGCCGAAGCCCTGAGCCTCAGGTATTCGACCCTGAATGGCGCCGCCCCTCGGGGCGGCGTTTTCGTTTCACGCCCGGCGCAGCGCCAGGACCGCATTGAGCCCGCCGAAGGCGAAGGCATTCGCGAGGCAGGCAGAAACCTTGGCCGCCCGCGCGGCGCCGCGAACCAGATCAAGGCCGCAGTCCGGATCTGGATCATCGCACCCGACGGTCGGCGCGATCCCCTCGCCCCGAAGCGCGGCGAGGCAAGCGAGCAGTTCCACCGCCCCCGCCGCACCCATCAGATGGCCGTGCGCGCCCTTGGTCGAGGAGACGGGCACGCCGTGCGGCAAGACCGCGCGGATCGCCTCGGCCTCCGTCCGGTCGTTGGCGCGGGTGCCGGTGCCGTGGGCCTTCACATAACCGACGTCCCCGGCCCTCAGCCCCGCGTCATCGAGTGCGCCGCGCATTGCCGCCGCCGCGCCCGCAGCCGAGGGCAGGACCATGTCGGACGCATCCGCGTTCATGAAAAAGCCCGCAATCTCGGCAAGGACACGCGCGCCGCGCGCCAGTGCCGCCTCCCGCTCCTCCAGCAAGTAGACCGCCGCCCCCTCGCCCATCACCAGCCCGCTCCTCGCCCGGTCGAAGGGGCGGCAGCCCTCGGGCGACAGGACGCGCAGCCCCTCCCAGGCCTTCAGCCCGCCGAAGGTCAGCATCGCATCCGTTCCCCCCGCCAGCATCGCGGGTGCCACGCCCGCGCGGATCATCTGGAAGGCCAGGCCGATCGCATGGTTCGCCGACGCACAGGCGGACGAGACGGCAAAGGTCGGACCGTGGCAGCCGAACGCGATACCGATGCGGCTGGCGGGCGCATTCATCATCAGGCGCGGCACGGTAAAGGGATGCACGCGCTCTCGCCCTTCGGCATAGACGGCGCGATAGGCCGCCTCTGCAGTCTCGTGCCCGCCGCCCGCCGTGCCGATGATCACGCCGGTTCCGCTTGGCAGCGCCACAAGCCCCGAGACCGCGACCGCCTGTCGGGCGGATACCAGCGCGAACTGTGTCGCCCGGTCGAGAAGCGCCAGATCGCGCCGGTCGAAATGCGCGGCCGCATCGAAGCCGGTGACGGGGGCGCCGATCCGGACCGCCAGCCGTTCGGCGCCCGGAATATCAAGCTTGCCGATGGCCGCGCGTCCGGAGAGCAGACCGGCGACGGTCTCGCTTGCCGAATGACCCAGCGGATTGACCGTTCCCGCGCCGGTAATGACCACGCGCCGCATCGGGCCTCAGCCCCGCGCGCGGACAAGCGCCTCGACCTCGGCGATGATCTCACCCACCGTTGCCGTGCCGAAGGCGCTTGCCTCTGGCCTGTTGGCGTTGAAGGGAACGGTGATCCCGAAGCGCTCCTCGATGGCGAAGATCGCCTCGACAAGCCCGAGACTGTCGAGACCGAGGTCGCTCGCAGGCAGGTCGCCACGCACCTGAGCGGGATCGAGCAACGCCTCGCGTGCGAGGATCGCGGTCACTTCCGCGGCGACATCAGCCCTCACTGCCATCGTCCCTCGTGTCGAAGCGCGCCCTGAGGTCGGCCACCTGCGCGAAGAGACGCGGCAGGCGGCGGATGTTCTTCCAGGCGTCGATATGGCTTTCCATCCTGATCGCCGGATAGCCAAGCAGCACCCGGCCCGCAGGCGCGTTCGACAGGATCTTGGTCGCGCCACCCGCGATCACATCGTCCCCCACGAAAAGATTGTCGCCCACGCCGCACTGGCCACCCAGTACCACCCGGTCCCCGACCCGCGTCGATCCGGCGATGCCGACCTGACCGCAAAGCAGGCAGTCGCGCCCGACCGTCACGTTGTGGGCGACATGGACAAGGTTGTCGAGCTTGGTGCCAGACCCGATCCGGGTGGCGCGGATCGTGCCCCGGTCGATGGTGCTGTTGGCGCCCAGTTCCACATCGTCGCCGATCTCGACCGTGCCAAGAGAATGGATGCGGAGCCAGTTCTGTTCCGTCACGCCTCCGCGTTCACCGAGCGTCTCGCGGATCTCCTCGACGCCGGATTTCTTCTCGGTCACGAAGGAAAAACCGTCCGATCCGATCACCGCGCCGGGCTGGCAGATGAAACGATCGCCGATCCGGACCCGCGCCCCGATGCGGGCACCGGTCAGGATCAGGGCGTCGGTGCCGATCTCGGCGCCTTCGGCGATGGTCACATGACTGGCGATCCGGGCATTCGCCCCGATCCGGACCTCGCGGCCGATGGTCACGAAGGCACCTATGGCCGCGCCGGGGGCGATGCTGGCGCTGGGGTCGATCACGGCGCTTGGATGGATGCCCGGCGCGATCGCGGGCCCCGGATCGAAAAGCCGCGTGAGACCCGACATCGCCAGCCGCGGCCGCCCGATCAGGATCGCGGCCCTCAGGCCCAACGCCTGCCAGTCGGCGTCGGCCCAGAGGACCGCCGCGCGCGCCAGTCCCTGCGCAAGGCCGGGCGCATATTTGGGGTCCATGGCCAGCGCCAGCTGATCCGGCCCGGCCCCGGCCGGTTCGGCAGCGCCGGTCACCCGCAGGTGAGTGTCGCCCACGGCCCTACCGCCGATGGCACGGGCGATCTCGTCCAGGCTGTGGCCGGTCATGGTCTTGGGCATGGGCACTCCCGCGCGGTCTCAGCGCCGAGATTTACCCCTGAACCGCCGGCAAGGCCACCCCGGCCGCGCGCATCGCCTCGAAGATCGCCGCATCGCGCCCGTAGACGTCCCGGCGATATTCGATATGGCCCTCGGCATTCGGCCAGGCGGTGAAATAGACCAGATGCACCGGCACCGGCTGATCCAGCGTCACGACGCTTTCCTTGCGGGTCCTGAGATAGCTCTCAAAGAGGCCCTGGGGATCGTCTGTCTGGCGCGCAAGCAGCACATAGGCCAGATCGAACGGCCGTCCGAGGCGGATGCAGCCATGGCTGAAGGCGCGGACCTCTTTCTGGAAAAGCGGCTTTTGCGGCGTGTCATGCAGATAGATGTTCCACTGGTTGGGGAACATGAACTTGACAAGGCCAAGCGCATTGCCATCGGACGGCGCCTGGCTCATCGAGAAGGGGAAGTTCCGCTCGGTGAACTGGGTGAAATCGACCGCGGCGCGGTCCACCTGCCGGCCGGAGCGGTCGACGATCCTCAGATGGCCCGCCGCATTGGGGTTCTTCTGCAGCATTGGCAGATATTCCTTGACCGTGATCGAGCGCGGCACGTTCCAGGTCGGATTGATGACCATGAACTCCATCTGGTCGGAAAATTCCGGGCTGCGGGTATCTTTGCGGTTCTGACCGACGACAGTGACGGTTTCGAACGTCACGCGCCCGTCGTCCACGACCTTGGCGGTGAAATCGGGCAGGTTGACCCAGATGTGACGCGAACCGAGCGGCAGGCCGTTCATCCAGCGCAAACGTTCCATGGCGACGAGAACCGATTCCAGCCGCTCTTCAGGGCTGCGGTTGACTTCGGCGATCGTACCGTCGCCCGCGACCCCGTCGGGCGTCAGTCCGTTGTCGATCTGGAAACGTTGCAGGGCCCGGCTAAGCTCGCCATCGAAAGTGGCGTTCGAATTCGGCGCGAGGTAGCCGAGCGCGATCAGCCGGTCGCGGAGCGCGATCACACCGGCGCCCTCGTCACCCGGCGTCAGCTTGCCCGCCGGGACCTTCGGCCCCCAGCCGCCGGCATTGATGGCGGCAACCAGACTGAGGCGCGCTTTCTGCAGCGCGGAATATTCCGGCGCCGCGGGCGGAAGCGAGGAAATGAAGGCCACCGGATCGGCGGCGGCGAATCCGTCGAGCTGGGCGCGCGCATCCTTGCGCGGCACCTCGCGGACGATCGTCGGGTCGATGGCGGCGGGGGTCAGAAAGCCGGTCTGCACATCGCGCGCATAGGCCAGAAAGGCGCGGGTCACATCAACCTCGAGACGTGCGCGCTGCGCCTCGGACTGGACTGCGAAGAAGCGCTGCATCAACGCCTCGGCCCCGTATTTCGCGGCAGGCAGCCCATGATCGCCCGCCTCGGCCAGCGCAAGGAACAGGGCTTCGCGCCGCCGTGCATCCCCCGGTCCGGTCCAGAGGGTCGCAAAGCCGTGGTCGCGGTAGAAACCGGAGATCGCCGCATCATCGGTCGCCGCCTCGGTCAGGACCGTCTGGAAGGTCGTGGTCTGCGCGTCGGCGGCGTCCGGAATACCCAGGGACAGAAACGCCGCGAGCGGCAGGGCCAGAACGACGGAAGTGCCGCAGGACAGGCGGCGACAGACATGGGAAATGGCTCCCGCGGGGGTCATCGAAACCTCAATAACTATGCGTCTCCAGAATACAGGCTTGAAACGTTTGGCAAAGCTCTCCAAGGGCGATTCGGCACGCAGCCCACAAAATCTCGCGGATTGCGGATTTTGGGCCACTAATCCGGCGATCCGTTCACGCGACCGTGATCTGAGCGGGATTCTGCCGAAAGTCCTTATTTTCCTCTACGTGGACAATTCCGTGGTTGGCAGGCGAATCTTCCCGTGGCATAAAAAGCGCGCGCTTGGGGATAAGTTGCACCAAAATCCGCCACTTAAGCGGAACGGGACAGGACGGATAGATATGTCAGGCAAGAACGGGGTCAGCCGTCGCGGGCTGTTAGGTGCTTTCGCGGCCACTTTGATCACAGCTGCTCCGACCTGCTCCAATGCCTTCAGCTTCCTGCGCGGTGCGGGCGATGTGCGCCGCATCCGCATGTATTCCGGCCGGACCGGCGAAAGTCTGGACACGATCTACTGGATCGAGGGCGAGTATATCCCCGAAGCCCTGAACGAGATCAGCTATTTCATGCGCGACTGGCGCTCGGACGAGGTCAAGGCCGTTGATCCGCGCACCATCGACATCGCCGCTGCCTCCCACCGTCTGCTCGAGGTGGACGAGCCCTATATGCTGCTCTCGGGCTACCGTACCAAGAAGACCAATGCCATGCTGCGCGAAGGCTCGCGCGGGGTGGCGAAGAATTCGCTGCATATCCAGGCCAAGGCCGCCGACCTGCGCCTGCGCTCGCGCTCCGTCGCGCAGATTTACCGCGCCGCGACCGCCTGCGATGCGGGCGGCGTCGGCAAATATTCCCGGTCCAATTTCGTTCACATGGATTGCGGCCCGGTCCGCACCTGGGGCGGCTGAGAGCGGGTTTCCGAC
Source organism: Paracoccaceae bacterium (assembly GCA_041397305.1). Lineage (GTDB taxonomy): Bacteria > Pseudomonadota > Alphaproteobacteria > Rhodobacterales > Rhodobacteraceae > TMP-24. The sequence goes on from JAWKWX010000011.1 coordinate 62,163, forward strand.
CTTTCGATCAGATAGAGCCGATGTCTTGAAAGGATGTCGGACCGGATCTCTTGAAGAAATCCGGCCGGGCGCCCGTCAGCTATCTCGTGACAGGGTCGCCACCTCGCGGCGGAAGGATGGCGTGTCGCCCCAGTCCTCGCCCCAGAGCCCGGCATCCAGTTCGCGCCCGTAGCGATGCCCCGCGAAGGTCGCCCAGGCGATCGGCCCGGGTGCCGCGGCGTCGCCGATCAGGCGGACAGAGCGGATGCCGAACTCCTGCCAGTCCGACCGGCGGGACAGCAGGTCGCGGTAAAGCCCGTCCTCCGACTGGCGGGAGGCCACCATCACCAGCGCATCGCATCCGATTTGGTCCCGCCGGTCGGTGTAGCTGCAGGCCGTTTCCACCCCGCCGCCAGTGATCGCCGCAAGGCCGGTGTTCAGCCGGATTACTACGCCCTTGCCGACGAGCCGCCGGTGGATCGTGCCCTGTTCCAGCGTATTGCGCGTCCAGTCCGAGACGAAGGCGGCGGGCGTGACCAGCGTCACCTCGCAACCTGTGGCTACCAGAAGCTCGGCCAGTACCCCGCCCATGTAGAAATGATCGTCGTCGAAGAGGACGACCCGTCCCTTGGGCAGTCGGCCCTCCATCAGATCATCGGGCGTGAAGATCGGCAGTTCCCCGGTGCGCGGGATCGGCACCACATGCTGGCGCGCCACGCCGTCCGCCCGCCAGTGGCTGCCGGTCGCAACGCAGATATGTTCAAAGCCGAAGGCCATGACGTCGTCGGCCGTCAGCGCCGAACCGGGATAGAGCGAGACATTGCCGCGCTGGCGCAACTGGTAAAGCCGGTAATCGACCACCCGGCCCCAGGCGCTGAGCCCCGGCAGAAGCCGCTCTCGTGCCACCCGGCCGCCAAGCTCCTCCCGCGCCTCGGCCACCGCCACCTCATAGCCACGAAGTGCCGCGGCACGTGCCGCCTCAAGCCCCGCGGGACCGGAGCCGATGACCAGGACCGACCGGCTCTCGCCCTTCGCGTCGACCCTTTCGGGGTGCCAGCCGCGCCGCCATTCCTCCATCCAGGTCGGGTTCTGGGTACAGCGCCCCATGCCGCCGGTCATGTCGCCGGTGATGCACATGTTGCAGCCGATACATTCGCGGATATCCTCGATCCGCCCTTCCGCCACCTTCAGCGGCAGGAACGGATCGGCGATCGAGGGTCGTGCGCAGCCGATGAAATCCAGCACGCCCTGCCGTACCATCCGCACCATCACATCGGGCGAGGTGAAGCGGCCGACCCCGACGACGGGCCGCGCCGAGAGATCGCGGATGCCCTTCACCAAAGCCTCCTGTGCCGCCTCTTCCTTGAAACGCGAGGGGCCGGAACAATCCTCCCACGTGCCATGGGCCAGATCCCAGAGGTCCGGCAGATCGCCGTTCAGGGCGATGAAATCGCGGACCTCGGCGTTCGAGAAGCCAAGATCGCCGATGGCTTCATCCAGCGACACCCGCAAGGTCAGCGCCATCCGGTCGCCCACCGCCTCGCGCATGTCGGCGATCACCTCGCGCACGAACCGCGAGCGGTTTTCGAGGCTCCCGCCATATTCGTCGCTGCGCTGGTTGGTGGCGCGGCTGAGGAAATGCTGGAAGATGCCGAACCCATGGGCACCGTAAAGGCAGATGAGATCGAAGCCCGCCTGTTCGCAACGCCTGGCGGCGGTCACGAACCAGCGGCGCAGGTTGCGGATATCGGCCTTGTCCATCGCGCGCGCCTGCACCGGATCGTTGGTGAAGGTCCGGATCGGCAGGGCCGTGGGCGCAAGCGGTACTTCCTTGGTGTAGAAGTTCGGCCCGTTGATGCCTGAATAGGCCAGCTGGATACCGGCCAGCGCCCCATGCGCCTTCATCTTTTCTGCCATGCGGGCGATCATCGGAATATCCTGATCCTCCCACAATCTCAGCTCGATGAAGGGCGTGATTTCCGAGGTCGGATGCATCTCGGTCTGTTCGGTGAAGATCACGCCCCAGCCACCCTCGGCCTTCACGCCGCGCATCGCGGCCACGGCGGAGGGGTCGCGATAGCCGCCGCCATTGCAATGCGGCACCTGGTAGAAACGGTTGGGCGCGGTCTTCGGGCCGATCCTCTGCGGCTCGAAAAGAATGTCGTAGCGGGGATCGCGTGCCATGCTGCACCTCGGTAACGCGGCACCCGCCGCTTGCGGACCCCCAGAGAGGCGACTGCGATCGTGCAAGTAAACTAAGCTTTTTCCAAGCTTTCGTTAGCGTCAGCCTAAACCCTACCAGGCGATTCCCGTTCCGTCGTAGTTCAGAAACCGCCCGCTGTCCCTGCTGCCTGCCGCTTCGATCAGATCGAGAAGCTTGCAGGCACTGACCTCCGCGGCGATATCCGCCTCCGCCCCGCCCATGTCGGTCCTGACCCAGCCGGGATGAAGGGCAAGCACCGTCTGCGGCAGGTCGTCGGCCAGTTTCACCGCCAGCCGGTTCAGCGCGGCCTTCGAGGCGACGTAGGCATAATCGCCGTCCGGATCGTGCCCTTCGGCCATCGACCCCGCGCGGCTTGAGATGAAGGCGATCTTGCCTGTCGCGGGCATCCGCCCCGCCAGTTCGCGCACCAGAAGCATTGGCCCCGCGACATTCACCGCCATCACCTGCGCAAGTCCCCTTGCCGAAAATGTCGCGAGCCCGCCCGTGTCGCCCCGAATGGCGGCATTGAGCAGAAGCAGATCGATCCCCTGCCCCGCGCAGCGGCGCGCGAAAGCGCGCACCGAAAGCCCCCTCCCCTGGTCGAGCGGCAAAAGCCGCAGCCGCGGATGCGGCGCGAGGCTGGTCCGGTCCGGATCGCGGACACCTCCGGTCACGTGCCAGCCACGGGCAAGAAGGCCCTCGGTCAGCGCCCGGCCGAGGCCGCGCCCGGCACCGGTAACGACCGCGCTGCTACCGGCGGGCAACATGATATTTCCGTTCGACCGAGGCCACGAGGCTCGCCGCGACCAGCGTCAGGAGCACATAGAAGATCGCCGCCGAATTGTAGGGTGCGAAGGGCAGGAAGGAGGCGGACTGGAACTCCCGCATCCTCTGCGTGATGTCGCGGATCGAGAGGATCGACAGAAGCGACGTGTCCTTGAGGATAGCGATGAATTCGTTGCCGAGCGGCGGGATGATGATGCGGAAGGCCTGCGGCAGGATCACATGGCGCGCCGTCATCCACCGCGAGAGGCCGAGCGAGCGCGCGGCCTCGATCTGGCCCGTGGGCACGGCGTTGATGCCCGAGCGGAAGATCTCGGCCAGATAGGCGGAATAGGCGAGCGCCATGGCAAGGATGCCGCGCATGAGGTTCGGCGGGTCGATGAAGCCGCCCGATGCCTCCTTCACCGCCCCCGCAAGCGGCAGGCCGATATAGAGCACGATCACCAGCATCGGAATGCCGCGGATCGTGTCGATGATGAACTCCGCCGCGACGGACAAGGGGTGACGGCGGTGCATCACGCCCGCGAAGGTGAGTAGGAAAAGAAGGACAGCCGTGACCGAGAAGCCCGCGCCCGCCGCCCGGTTGCCGTCGGGCAGGCCTGCAACCTGCCAGAGCACCGGCTGGCCATCGGGCATGACAGCCCCCTCAGGCGCAAGGACCGCGCTCGTCCCCTCGCCCTTCGGCAGGGCCGCAAGCGCGGCTTCGGCGCTCGCATAGCTGCGCAGCTGCAACCCGCCCTCCGGCGCGCCGGGAAAAGCGCCCAGCTGAAGGGCCGCAATGAGGCTGTCGGGCGTGCCCTTGATGACGCCCGCCTTGCCCTCGAAACTGCCCACCAGCACATAGCCGATCTTCGGCTGCGAAAACTGCCAGCCAGCGGCAGCCACGAAGGCGAGCGTCAGCGCGGCGAAGAGATAGGGCGTACGCCGGTGCGCCCGGAGCTGCATCAGCCCCACCCAGCTGAGCCCGAGGAGGATCGCCAGGAGATAGGCGAGGATCGCCGCCCGGATCGAAGTCGCGACGCCCGCTGCGAACCCGATATAGGCGACAAGCAGCAGATAGGCCGCGATCAGGCCGCCAACGGCCGCCAGCAGCCGCCGCGACCAGCTTTGCACCCGCCCGCGCGTCAGGAAGATCAGCGCGACGAGTGCGGCTGTCAGCACAAGACCCGCCACCGCACACTGCCCGGCAACCCGTCCCACCATCTCGGCTGCCGCCGCCGTCAGCCTGCGCGGCGTCTCGCCCCGGACCACGAGGTCCGAGGTAAACGGATCGACGGCATTGGCCACGACCGAGGCGACGAAAGGCAGCGCCTGCCCCGTGAAGGTCAGCCATGCCCAGGACGCGAGGCTGATCGCGGCCGCCCCCTGCCCCCGACGCCCCCGCCAGAGCGCCGCGCCGACCATGCCGAGGCTCGCGGCGAGCGACAGGAGAAAGCCGGGCACGAAGGCCCCCGACCCGCGCTCCACCCCGAGGATCGCGGTCAGCGACCGGCCGTAATTGGGCGAGGTCGCGAAGAGCCAGACGATGAAGGGAAGTGCGGCGAGTATGATGAGGCTGGACGGCCGGAGCCGGGAGAGGATGCGCATGGAAACCTCGGGTGCAGACAGGCCGGACAAGCCAGACCCGGCCGGAGACTAGCCCCGGCCGGGCCCAAGCCAAAGCGAATGTGCTCAGTTTGCGGTCCAGTATTTCTGGATCAGCTGGTCGAGCGTCCCGTCGGCCTTGATCGCGGCGAGCCCTTCGTTGAAGGCCGCGACATTGCCGTCGCCCTTGCGGAAGACCAGGCCCAGGGGATCGGCCTGCAGGTCCTTGATGCCCGCGATCAGCGAGCCCGCGAATTCCTGCTCGTAGGCGCCCGCGTTCGCGCCATTGATCACGACCCCGTCCACATCCTTGTTCTGCAACGCGAGGATCGCGGCATTGAAGGTATCGTAGGCCTGGACATTTTCCTTGCCGACGATGGTTTCGGCAAGCGCCGCATCCGTGGTGTTGGCCTGCGCCGCGAGCTTCTTTGCGCCGCCTTCGAAATCGCCGACCGTCAGCCCCTCATCCTCGACCCGGATCAGGATCGCCTGGCTGTTGATGATATAGGGTTCGGAAAAATCCATCGCCTGCTTGCGTTCGTCGGTGATCGACACGCCGGACGCGACCAGATCGAACTGGCCCTGATCAAGCGCGGCGAAGATCCCGTCCCAGCCGGTTGTGACGAATTCGGCCGTGCAGTTGATCTTGGCACAGATCGCATTGACCACATCGACATCGAATCCGACGATCTGACCGGTCGCCTCATCGACATATTCCATCGGCGGCGAGGTCGTGTCCGAGCCGACCTTGAGCGCCGCACCGCCGAGATCGGCGGCGAGCGCCCCGCCGGTGCCGAGCGCGAGAAGGGCCGCCGCCAGTTTCAGTTTCATCATGTCTCCCCCCATGGGCTTCGCCGGGTCACCCGGCCGTGAGTAGCGAACGGGAGCGTAACGCAAACTTAAACGATTACAATCCTAATTTTCTGTCACGAATTCATTCTTTGCAGCGATGCGCGACGAGGCTGGTTGCCCCCGCCTCGGTTGCATGCCGTGCGATGGATTGGTGCCGGCCTAGGCGGTGCGCGCCGCCGCCTTTGCCTCCAGCCGTCGCGCATGCAGGATCGGCTCGGTATATCCCGCAGGCTGGGCGCGGCCCTTGAAAACCAGATCGCAGGCCGCCTGGAAGGCGATGCCGTCATAGCCCGGCGCCATCGGCCGGTAGGCGGGATCGCCTGCGTTCTGCCGGTCCACCACATCCGCCATCTTGCGCAGGGCGGCCATCACCGTCTGACCGTCGACCACCCCGTGGTGTAGCCAGTTGGCCACATGCTGAGCCGAGATGCGGCAGGTGGCGCGGTCCTCCATCAGGCCCACGTCGTTGATGTCGGGCACCTTGGAACAGCCCACCCCCTGATCGACCCAGCGCACGACATAGCCGAGGATGCCCTGGACATTGTTCTCGACCTCGCGCGCGACCTGCGCGGGCGTCCATTTGCGGTAGGTGGCCAGCGGAATGTCCAGGAGCGCATCGACATAGGCGCGCCGCCCGCCCGTCTTCAGCCGCGCCTGAACCGCCATCACATCGACCTTGTGATAATGCAGCGCATGCAGCGTCGCCGCCGTCGGGCTGGGAACCCAGGCGCAATTGGCGCCCGCTTTCGGATGCTCGATCTTCTGTTCCAGCATCGCCGCCATCAGGTCCGGCATGGCCCACATGCCCTTGCCGATCTGCGCCCGGCCGGAGAAGCCGCATTCCAGGCCGATATCGACATTCTGGTTCTCGTAGGCCCCGATCCAGCCCTTGCGCTTGATGAAATCCTTGCGGCTGAAGGGGCCGGCCTCCATCGACGTGTGGATCTCGTCGCCCGTGCGATCGAGGAAACCGGTGTTGATGAAGGCGATGCGATGACGGGCCGCGCGGATACATTCCTTGAGATTGACCGACGTGCGCCGCTCCTCGTCCATCACGCCGAGCTTGACCGTGTGAAGGGGCAGGCCGAGGATCTCTTCGACGCGGGTGAATATCTCGTCGGCGAAGGCCACTTCCTCGGGCCCGTGCATCTTGGGTTTGACCACATAGACCGAGCCGCGCAGCGAATTGCGCGCGCCGTCAGTCTTTTTCAGATCGTGAAGCGCGATGGTGACGGTGATCATCGCATCCATCAGCCCTTCGGGCACTTCCGATCCGTCGGCCAGCAGGATCGCCGGGTTGGTCATCAGATGCCCGACGTTGCGGACCCAAAGCAGCGCGCGGCCCTTGACCGTCAGGTCCGAACCGTCGGGCGCGGTATAGGTCCGGTCGGGATTGAGGCTGCGGGTGATGGTGCGGCCGCCCTTCTCGAACGTCTCGGCCAGGTCGCCCTTCATCAGGCCGAGCCAGTTCCGATAGGCCTGCACCTTGTCCTCGGCATCGACGCAGGCGACGGAATCCTCGCAATCCATGATCGCCGACATCGCGCTTTCGATCACCACGTCCGCAAGGCAGGCCTGATCGCGCGCGCCGATGAAATGGGCGCGGTCGAAGATCAGTTCGACATGGAGGCCATTGTTTCGCAGAAGCACCGCATCCGGCGCGCGCGGGTTGCCGCGGTAACCCACGAACTTCTCGGGGCTCACCAGCGGCAGGTCGTCGACCAGAAGCTGGCCGTCTTTCACGTGATAGCGCCGGACATCGCCGTGGCTTGCGCCCTGGATCGGAAAGGCCTCGTCCAGAAACACCCTGACCCGCGTCACGACCCGCGCGCCCCTGCCCCGTTCATAGCCGCCGGGCGGCGGGGGCGAGCCCATCGCATCTGTCCCGTAAAGGCAATCGTAGAGCGAACCCCAGCGGGCGTTCGCGGCGTTCAGCGCATAGCGGGCGTTCGTCACGGGCACGACAAGCTGCGGGCCGGGGACAGTCGCGATCTCCGGGTCGACATTCGCCGTGTCGATCTGGAAGGGTTCACCCTCGGGCAAGAGATAACCGATCTCGGCGAGATAGGCCTTGTAGGCCTCGTGGTCATGCGGTTGGTCCCGGCGCGCGACATGCCAGGCATCAATTTGCGACTGGATCGCCTCGCGCTTGGCAAGCAGGGCGCGGTTCGCCGGGACAAGATCGCGCAGAAGCGCTGCGAACCCGTCCCAGAATCGGGAGGGGGCAACGTCCGTGCCCGGCAGAGCCCGCTCTTCCAGAAAGGCGGCCAGTTCCGCCGCCACCGAAAGCCCGCTCCGTTCGACCCGCATGGTTCGCCTCCGTTCCCGCATACGAAAGTATGCCGTCAGTGAAAGACCTACCGGATGCCGCCCGGTCCGGCAACGTCCCCATCCGCTCCGTTTGCCGGAAAAGCCGAAATCACCTTTCGTGAATAATAGTAAGTCAACTACCTAACTTTTTGCTTGCACGACTCGGGCAACGGGAATAGTTAGGCAACAGCATAACCATTGACGGACCGATGAACCTTTCCCCCGGCCAGCTCGACCATCTGTTCCAGGCGCTCGGCGATCCCACCCGCCGCGCGATCCTTGAACGGCTGGCGCGCGGCCCCGCGACGGTGACCGAGATGGCCCACCCTTTCGACATGGCGCTGCCCTCTTTCATGGGCCACGTGCGCCGGCTGGAGGATGCGGGCCTTGTTGCCAGCGACAAGGTCGGCCGGGTGCGCACCGTGAGGCTGGTGCCCGGCGCCTTTAAGCCGGTCAGAAGCTGGCTCGACGAGCAGCGGGCGATCTGGGAGGGCCGTCTGGACCGGCTGGACGATTACGTAACCCGCTTGATGAAGGAACGCACCGATGGATCTGGATCCCAAGACTGACCTGAGTTTCACCCGGACGCTCGCCGTCCCCCGCAAGCTGATCTGGGAATGCTGGACCCAGCCCAAGCACATCCCGCATTTCTTCGTGCCCCGCCCCCACAAGGTGACGGCCTGCGACATCGATCTGCGCGTCGGTGGCCGCTTCAACACCACCTTCGAGGTCGAGGGCAAGCCGATGGAGAACCACGGCGTCTGGCTGGAGCTGATCGAGAACGAAAAGCTCGTCTTTACCGACAGCTACGCCGAAGGCTGGAAGCCCGCGCCCGATCCGTTCATGACGGCAATCCTGATTCTGGGCGATGCGGAAGGCGGCGGCACGACATATACGGCCATCGCCCGCCACCGGACACCGGAGACGCGGCAGATCCATGAAAACATGGGATTCTACGATGGCTGGGGCACGGTCGTCACGCAACTTGAGGAATATGCGCGCGGGCTGATAAAATGAGCGGGCGCCCGCGCCGCCGAAAGTGAAAGGACAGGCCATGAAGATCGATCCCGAACGTGACATCGTGCTTGAGCGATATCTGAACGCGCCGCCACATATCGTCTGGCGCTGCTGGAGCGAGCCGGAGCTGTTCTGCCAATGGTATCTGCCGAAGCCCTGGCGTGTCGTCGAGGCGGTATTGGACCTGCGTCCGGGCGGGCGGTTTTCGATGGTGACGCGCGGCCCCGACGGACAGGGCGTGACCGGCGAGGGATCGTTTCTTCACGTGATCCCCGAAAGGATGCTCGTCTTCACCGACCTCTTCGGCGCGGATTTCGCGCCGTTCGAGACGCCCGATACCAGCTTCGGCCCGAATTTCACCGCCGTCCTGTCCTTCGAGCCCGAAGGTGTCGGCACCCGGCACCGGGCGGTGGCACGGCACCGCTGCGCCCAGGATGCCGTGGCCAACCGGGAGGGCGGCTTCGAAGAGGGCTGGGCCATGACTGCAAATCAACTGGACGAACTGGCAGGTACACTATGACCGAAGACCGCACCATGACTACCGAAGACCGCACCATGACTATCGAACGCGAGATCGCAGCACCGGCCTCGGCCGTCTGGGCCGCCTGGTCCGACCCCGGGGCGCTGCCGCAATGGTGGGGACCGGACGGGTATTCCTGCCGGACCCGGCGCATCGACCTGCGCGCGGGCGGGGAATGGGTGTTCGACATGATCGGGCCGGACGGGACTATCTTCCCGAACCACCACCTCTATCACCGGTTCGATCCGGCGGGCGGCATCGACTATACGCTTCTGTGGGGCGAGAACGGGCCGAAGCATGCCGATGCCACCGCGCGGTTCGAGGAACGGGGCGGGCGGACGAAGATCACGCTGTCCATGACCTTCGTCACCGTGGAGGAATGTGAAAATGCCAAGGGCTTCGGCGCGGTCGAGCTCGGGCTTCAGACGCTGGGCAAGCTCGCGCGGTTCATCGGCGCAGACTGACCGATCCGGTCGGCAGATTGGGCGGACCCGATTGCGGCGCCGGGGCGGACGGCCTAACGTCCGGCCCGGATGACCGGGAGGGCCCAGATGAACGACGCCGCAGCCGAGACGATCTATCTCAAGGATTATCAACCCTTTCCCTTCCAGATCGGTCAGGTCGAGCTGACCTTCCGGCTCAGGCCGCGCGCGACCCGCGTCCTGTCGCGCATCGGCTTCACGCCCAACCCGGCGCGGCCGGGGCGGCACGACCTGTTCCTCTATGGCGAGAAGCTGAAGCTGATCTCAGCCGCCATCGACGGCAGCCCCCTGCCCGAGGCCGCGCTGACGCTGACCGCCGAAGGCCTGACCATCGCCGCCGCCGATCTGCCCGACGGCCCGTTCCTGTGGGAAGCAGAGGTCGAGATCGACCCCGAAGGCAACACCGCGCTTGAAGGGCTTTACATGTCCGGCGGCATCTATTGCACCCAGTGCGAGGCCGAAGGCTTCCGCAAGATCACCTATTACCCCGACAGGCCGGATGTGATGGCACCTTTCAGGGTGCGGATCGAAAGCGACATGCCGGTGCTTCTGTCAAATGGCAATCCGAAAGGCGCAGGCGACGGCTTCGCCGAGTGGGACGATCCCTGGCCGAAGCCCGCCTATCTCTTCGCGCTGGTCGCGGGCGACCTCGTAAACCTGCCCGACCGTTTTACTACCCGCTCGGGCCGCGAGGTCGAGCTGAACATCTGGGTCCGGAAGGGCGATCTGGACCGCTGCGACTATGCGATGGACAGTCTGAAACGGTCGATGAAATGGGATGAGGACGTTTACGGCCGCGAATACGACTTGGACATTTTCAACATTGTTGCCGTCGATGACTTCAATATGGGCGCGATGGAGAACAAGGGGTTGAACATTTTCAACTCCAAGCTCGTTCTCGCCTCTCCCGAGACGGCGACCGACCTGGATTTCGAACGGATCGAGGGCGTGATCGCGCATGAATATTTCCACAACTGGACCGGTAACCGCATCACCTGCCGCGACTGGTTCCAGCTCTGCCTGAAAGAGGGGCTGACGGTCTTCCGCGACCAGGCATTCACCTCGGACATGCGCTCTGCCCCGGTGAAGCGGATCGCGGATGTGCTGACCTTGCGCGCCCGCCAGTTCCGCGAGGATATGGGGCCGCTGGCCCATCCGCCGCGGCCCGACCATTTCGTCGAGATCAACAATTTCTACACCGCGACCGTCTATGAAAAGGGCGCCGAAGTGATCGGCATGCTGAAGCGCCTTGTGGGCGATGACGGCTATCGCAAGGCGCTCGACCTTTATTTCGACCGCCACGACGGCGAGGCGGCCACCATCGAGGATTGGCTGAAGGTCTTCGAGGATGCGACGGGGCGCGACCTGACCCAGTTCAAGCGTTGGTACACAGACGCGGGCACGCCGCGCCTGTCGGTCAGCGAGGCCTGGAACGACGGCACCTACACGCTGACCTTCGCCCAGCACACGGCCCCCACCCCGGGCCAGACGGAGAAACCGCCGCGCGTGATCCCGATCGCGGTCGGGCTCCTGAACCCCAACGGCGACGAGATCCTGCCCACCACGGTCCTTGAAATGACCGAAGCCACGCAAAGCTTCCGCTTCGAAGGGCTGGCGACGCGCCCGATCCCCTCGATCCTGCGCGGCTTCTCTGCCCCCGTCGTCCTTGACCGCAAGGCTGCCCCGGCCGAACGCGCCTTTCTTCTCGCCCATGACACCGACCCGTTCAACAAATGGGAAGCCGGGCGTTCGCTTGCGCGCGATGCGCTGGTCCGGATGATTCTTGACGGTGACGCCCCCTCGGGCCAGCTGATTTCGGCGCTGGAGGCGATGGCCAGCGACGAAAGCCTCGACCCGGCCTTCCGGGCCCTTTGCCTTCACCTGCCGTCGGCCGACGATCTGGCGCAAAGCCTTGCCGATGCGGGTCATGTGCCGGACCCCGACCGTATCCACGCCGAACAGAAACGGCTGGCCGAGGCGATCGCGGCGCGGCTGGAGCCCACGCTCAACCGGCTTTTCACCAGCATGGAAGTGCGCGGCGCCTATAGGCCCGATGCCGCGCAGTCGGGCGCGCGCGCCCTGCGGCTTGCGGCACTGTCCTACCTCAACCGGATCGACGGCGGCGCGAGGGCGCAAGCGCTCTACGCAGGCGCGACCAACATGACGGAACGGCAGGGCGCGATGATCTGTCTGATCGAGCGCGGTGAGGCAGCGGTGGCGCTTGCCGATTTCCGCGCGAAGTTCGGATCGAACCGTCTGGCGATGGACAAATGGTTTGCCACGCAGGTCCTGCATGCCCCGCCCGCCGACGCACCCGGCGTTGCGGCACGCCTTGCCGCCGACCCCGATTTCGACTGGAAGAACCCCAACCGCTTCCGCGCGCTTCTGGGCGGGCTTTCGGGCAATCACGCCGGGTTCCACCAGGCATCGGGTGCGGCTTACGACTTCTACGCGGACTGGCTCATCCGGCTTGATGCGCTGAATCCCCAGACCACGGCGCGCATGTCCACGGCCTTCGAGACCTGGGCCCGCTATGACGCCGGACGCCGGGCGAAGGCCAAGGCGGCGATGGAACGAATTCTCGCCACTTCGGGCCTCAGCCGCGATTCGACCGAGATGCTCGCGCGGATGCTGTCAGCGGGGCAATCTTAAGGCGCAGATCGGAGCAGCCGACAATTCCCGGAACCGCGTCCGAATGTTTCCCACGCATGCGGAAAATCGGCCGCAACCAACGCGGCGCTAACGGTTTCGACAGGCCGCGGCGATAGTCGCGGTGGGGAACTGTTGGATGTTTTGACATGGTTGCGGAGATTTTCGAGTATCGGCGCCAGGCGCGCGGGCCCTGGTCCTACCTGTCGCTCGCGGTCTGGACCGCGGTTCTGTACGCAGGCTGGTCGCAGGGGATAGGCCTGATCGCCGCGCTCTTCTCGGGACCGGCGCTCGGCTACACGCTGGCACGGATCATCGAGAACAAGGCGGAAGGCTTCCGGATCGAGCCGGACGCGATCAGCCTGTTCCGCGACGAAACCGCAAGCCGCTATGCGTTGCGCGAGGTCACTGCGGTGACCATTGGCCACACGCCCGCCTCCGGGACCGTCTGCCATCTGAACCTGCGCAGCGGCCGCGCTGTCGAACTGCCCGCGACATCGCTTTTCCCGCCCGACCGGCTGGCCGAAGAGTTCAGGTTGCGCGCCATCCCGGTCTGGCGCGACCATCACATGGATGGTGCGCTCGCCTGCGGTTGACATAAAATGGTCGAAAAGCCAGCGTAGCGCTCGCCACAAACGTGCGCGAGGATTGCTGTATGCCCATTATCGTCGGCCTGATCGGGATCATTTTCGCCGCTTACTTCTGGGCGCAGCGTGCGCGCGCCGCCGGCAACATGGCCCATGAGCTTGCCGACATGGCAAGCGACGTGATGGGCGCCGCCCGCCGCTTCGGCTTCCGCCGCCGTGCCGATGTCCATCCGGTCGACAGTACCGAAGACCCGCGCATCCTCGACGGCGCGCTCGCCATCGCCTTCCTCGAACTCGGCGGCCTGCCCTCGGTCGAGACGCAGAATGCCGCCGTGGCGGCGCTCGGGCGGCATCTGAACTGCGATCTCGACAGCGCGAGCGAGCTGGCGATCCTCGGCCGCTGGCTGATGAACGAATCGAACGGCCCCACCCAGTCGATCCCGCGCCTCGCCAAACGGCTTTACCGGCTGTCCGGGCCGCCCGCGCTGATGCCTCTGATGGCGATCCTGAAGGATATCGGCGCGGCCGGTGGCGGCGACCTGTCGACACGCCAGAAAGAAGCGCTGGACGAAATCGCGCGGATCTTCAAGCTCGCCTGACCGGCAGAGCCTTTCGCCGCCGCAACCTTGCCCCGCGCCGCGCTCTCGCCTAGAAAGCCCGGTGAAGATCAAGGACCGGACCCATGCTAGACCATCTTGCCTACAAGACCCCGACGCCCAAGGTCATCCATGGCGCCAAGGAGGATTGGGAGCTTGTGATCGGGCTGGAGGTCCATGCGCAGGTCGCATCCAGGGCCAAGCTGTTCTCCGGCGCCTCGACCGAGTTCGGGTCAGAGCCCAATTCCAACGTCGCCTTCGTCGATGCGGCGATGCCGGGCATGCTGCCGGTGATCAACGAATATTGCGTGGCGCAAGCGGTGCGGACGGGACTGGGGCTGAAGGCCGCGATCAATCTGCGGTCCGCCTTCGACCGCAAGAACTATTTCTACCCCGACCTGCCGCAGGGCTATCAGATCAGCCAGCTCTACCACCCGATCGTGGGCGAAGGCGAGGTGATCGTCGACATGGGGCCGGGCGTCGCACGTCGCGTGCGGATCGAGCGTATCCATCTGGAACAGGACGCGGGCAAGTCGATCCACGACCTTGATCCCGCCATGTCCTTCGTCGACCTGAACCGCACCGGCGTGGCGCTGATGGAAATCGTCTCGCGCCCCGATATTCGGGGCCCCGAGGAGGCGGCGGCCTATGTCGCGAAACTGCGCCAGATCATGCGCTACCTCGGCACCTGCGACGGCAACATGCAGAACGGCAACCTGCGCGCCGACGTCAATGTCTCGGTCTGCCGGCCGGGGGATTACGAACGCTACCAGGCAACGGGAGACCATTCGGTTCTGGGCACGCGCTGCGAGATCAAGAACATGAACTCGCTGCGCTTCATCCAGGCGGCCATCGACTATGAGGCCCGCCGCCAGATCGCCATCGTGGAAGACGGCGGCAAGATCGTTCAGGAAACCCGGCTCTACGACCCCGACAAGGGCGAGACGCGGTCGATGCGCTCGAAGGAAGAGGCGCATGATTACCGCTACTTCCCCTGCCCCGACCTGCTGCCGCTGGAGATCGAACAGGCCTGGGTCGATGACATCGCCGCGACCATGCCCGAACTGCCCGACGAGAAGAAGGCGCGCTTCGTCGCGGGCTATGGCGTGACCGAATATGACGCCGACGTGCTGACCGCCGAGGCGGAGAATGCCGCCTTCTTCGAGGATGTGGCCAAAGGCCGCGACGGCAAGCAGGCGGCGAACTGGGTCATCAACGAACTGTTCGGGCGGCTCAACAAGGAGGGTCTGACGGTCCAAACCACGCCCGTCTCGGCCGCGCAGCTTGGTGGCATGCTCGACCTCATCGCCTCTGGCGAGATCACCACGAAGATGGCCAAGGACCTGTTCGAACTTCTCTGGACGACCGAGACGGGCGGAAACCCCGCCGAGGTGGCGCAAAAGCACGGGATGAAGCAGGTGACCGACGCCGGCGCCATCGAACAGGCGCTGGACGATCTGATCGCGGCGAACCCCGAACAGGTGGAAAAGGCCAAGGTCAACGCCAAGCTTGCGGGCTGGTTCACCGGCCAGGTGCTGAAAGCCACAGGCGGCAAGGCCAATCCGGCGGTCGTTAACCAGATGGTGGCGAAGAAACTCGGGCTCGGCTGAGCGTCAGGGCGCCGGATCGTGCCTCAGGCGGCGCGGCGCCTGCGCCGCTTGACGCCCCAGAGCGCCAGGAGGCCGGTCAATCCGGCGAGGCCTGCTGCGGGTGCCGGAACCGTGGTGACAAGCGTCACATCGTCGATGAAGCCGCCGATACCGTCCGCGGCCCCGAGGGCCGCGAAGGACAGGGTATAGCTCCCGGGCGTGACGATCGAAAAGCGGGTATAGATTTGCGTCCAGACCCCGACGGCTGCGCCGTTCGTGCCCACCGTGACCCGGCCGTTCACCACATTGCCAAGGTTGTAGCTGATCGTATTGGTCGCGGCATTCCAGTTTTCGGGACTGTACCAGAGCGACAGCGCATAGACCCCCGCCGCGAGCGTCAGCGTCTGGCTGATCGACGCATTGCGCCCCGGCCCGCCATCAAGCGAGATGAAGTTCGATCCGTCATGTGCATTCAGCGCCGTACTGAGGTTGTTTTGCACCTCGACCCGGCCGCCACCGCCACCCATCGACCAGCCCGAGAGCGTGGAATAGGTATCCCAGCCCGGCGCCGTGCTGCCGAGATTGTTGAAGCGGATGCCGTTCGTCCGGCCCGGCTGGTTGCCGTTCGGCCCGGTCTCGAAACTGAAGTTCGCGATCGGAATCGTTGCGCCGGCCGCGGGCAGGCCGAAACCGGCCAGTCCGGCCAGCAGCATCGTTTGCAACGCCCCGCGAAATCCCATCCGTCACACACCCCGAACGCCGCTGCCGGACATCCGGATCGGCTTCTCAGCCGCAGATAGACCATCCTTCTTTGGCGATTCTGTGGCATCGGGGCCGAATTGCCGTGGCGTCAGCGGCCTATCGGCGGAAAATCGACCTCGGCAAACGCGCCGCGCTCGGGCATAGGTGGAGAGGTGGCGTGCGTTCGGCTAATGTGCGCGAATCTGGGCAGACGAGGGCAAAGGCCATCATGCAGCATTACGAGTACAAGGTTATTCCCGCCCCCGGCGATGGCGAAAAGGCGCGCGGCGCCAGGACGACCGAGGCCCGGATGGCGCTGGCCCTAGCAAGCGCGATCAATGCCGAGGCCCGCGAGGGATGGGAATATGTCCGCACCGACATGCTGCAGACGACCGAGCGCAGCGGTCTTTCGAAGCGCCGACAGGTCTATGTGACCCTCCTGGTCTTCCGCCGCCCGCATGAGGGTGCCGTGACGGCTGCATCGATGGCCGAGGCTGCTCCGAAATCCTTCTTTCGCCTGGGGCGCCTGACCGGCCGCGCCGATGCCGACCCGGCCCCCGCCACTCCGAAGCTCCTGCTGCCGACCGAAGGCGTGGCCCCGAAGCTCGGCCCGGCCGGACCGCCGGCCGAACCGCCCGCCGAGCGGGCTTCTGCGGACAAGGTCGGTGAAAGCCCGTCCTAGACGCTATCGGTTCGCGAATGGCGCCAATCGGGTCGGCCATCACGAATTGAAGAGAATTCCGCCTCGAATGCCGCCAAGACGCGCATTGGCTCAATTCACGATTGTTATTGTTATATATCAGTAACATGGCAGGCCATCACAGCCGACAGACACAAAAAACCCGCGAAACTGCCGCAATTGAGCCGCAATTCCCTTGCCGGGCACCGCCTCTCTCCGCACCCTGTTAGCAGGGTTTGGGGACGTCACATGACCACATTCGAATACAAGCTGATTCTCGCGCCCCGGCAGCGGGCCGGTCAGGGTCTTCTCGCCGACGACGGCGCCTCTTTCGCACCCACGGTGCAACGACAGATCAATCTCGTCACGTCCGCCGGATGGGAATTCGTCGGGCGCGAAGCGATGCCGGTCGAAAAGCGGGCCTGGTTCGTCCTGCGCCGGACTGCGGAAGAGGATTTTCTGGTTTTCCGCCGCCCGGTGACCGGACCCGAGGCGCGACCGACCGCGCAGCCGAAAGTGCGGCCTCGTCGCGTTGGCCGCGCGGCTGCCCTTCCGGCCAATGTCGCGCCCTTCATCCGCAGCGCGGAACCGCCCTCAGCCCGCTGACGGGCCCTCGACATCAAGCGCCAGCGCATGCAGGCGCCCGAGGATCGCCGGGCCGAGCGCCCGGTGGATCGCGCGATGCCGTTCCAGCCGCCCGAGACCCGCCATCGCCCGCGCCCGCATCCGCACGCGGAAATGGCTTTCGCCGCCCTCGCGATAACCCGCATGGCCCCGGTGCCGCTCGCTCTCATCCTCGATTTCCAGTCGCTCCGGCGCGAAGGCGGCGCGCAGCTTTTCTTCCATTTCTGCCGCAAGTCCCAACTTTTTCACCTCAGCCCTCTTCAAAGCCCCGCCAAAAGCCCTAAACTCGTGCGCCCGAGTCGGAAAGGTGCCCGAGGATTTCAATGACCAGAAACGACCCTTTCGGTTTCGACATTTCGGCCGCCTCCGACAAGAAGCGCCGCACCAAGGGCAAACGCGGCATGTCCGGGGCGTTCGAGACCTCGAGCCGCGCCTGCGACCACAAGGGTTGCGCGCAGGCGGGCCAGTATCGTGCGCCCAAATCGCCCGACACGCTCGACGATTATTTCTGGTTCTGCCGCGACCATGTGCGCGAATATAACCTCAAGTGGAACTTCTTCCAGGGCACGACCGAGGAGGAGTTCGAGAAGTTCATCGACAAGGACCGGGTCTGGGGCCGCGAAACCAAGCCCTTCGGCAAGCGCGGCGACGAGGATCGCGCCTGGCAGCGGCTCGGCATCGACGACCCGATGGAGCTTCTGGGGGCCAATGCCACGCTGAACCCCGGCCGCGTCGCAGGCCGCAAGCTGCCGCCGACCGAACGCCGCGCGCTCGACATCCTCGAGGCGAAGGACAGCTGGACCAAGACGGAAATCCGCAAGCAATACAAGAGCCTGGTTAAGGATCTTCACCCCGACATGAACGGCGGCGACCGCTCGGACGAGGAGCGTCTGCAAGAGGTGGTCTGGGCCTGGGACCAGCTGAAGGACAGCCGGAATTTCAAGGACTGACGGGCGACGGACCGCTCCGCCGCCCCGCTCTTCTCACCGATCGTCGAGCGTCTTGAGGAAGGCGACCAGGTCGGCCTCTTCTGTCGGCGTCAGTTTCAGGTCGCCCAGCTCGTCCTTGTTCATCGTGGCCTCGATCTCCGGCGTGGGCCAGCAGTTCTGGGCCAGGGCCTCTGCCTCGGATGCCAGGGAATCGGCGCAGCGCGGAAGCGTGTCGCGGGTGTTGTAGAAGTGGACGACCCCTTCGATGGTCTTGAAATAGCCGTTGTGCATATAGGCCTTGGGCGCGTCCGGCGAGATGCGCTTGTTCAGGTTCCTCAGCGTCGGCACCTGCTGGGCGCCCGTCGTCCCTTCGGAGAGAGAGGCATAGACCGGATCGGTGGCCAGAAATGCCCCGAGACCGGGATCTACATGGTCCGGACCCTGCGGATTGTCGCGGTTGCGCGGCACACCGATATTGTCGAAGGTCCAGTCGGTGAAGATCGCGCGCTGTTCACGCCCGGTCGCGGCAAGCACATGGCAAGCCGCGCAATTTCCCTTGTCTTCCGCCGTGAAGATATCGAAGCCACGCAGTTCCTGGTCGCTCAGTTCGCCAGTTCCGCCGACCCAGGCATCGAAGCGCGACGAGAAGGGGTTCACCTCGCTCGAAGCCTCGAACCGGGCTATGGAGATCGCAATCCGGTCAAAGGCTTCGTCGATCCGTGCGGCGAGCGCCTCATCCGAAATCTCGATTTTGGCGTCGGGATTGCCGCACTGGCTGACGATATCGGCGGGGATCTCGAACATGCTGTCACTGCCCCAGACGTCGCCATAGCTCACGGGGAACTGTTCCGGATTTCCGGGGTGCAATACCCGCGCCACGACGCAGGCCGCGTGCGGCAGCGCCATTTCCGCCGGGTTCAGGAACGGCCCCTGCGCCTGATCGGCCGTGGGCGTGCCCAGCTTCTTGCCCGTCGCGCGCCCGTCCAGGAAAGCGCCGCCGACGATCGTCGTGTCGCCGTCGTCGTCGATATGGTGAAGCACGGGCGAGAAGGTCGCATAGGCCATCGACGGCGGCTTGCGATTGCCGAACCGACCGGGGACAGACCCTTCCACCACCGCCCCGGCGCTGTTGAATTCGGCAAGCGGGCTTGTGAACCCGGCCGCGGGATCATGGCAGGAGGCACAGGCCTGATTGCCGTTCACCGACAGGTCGGTATCGAAGAATACCGCTTTCCCCAGCTGTTCGATCGGCGACAGATCGGCGGCCTGCGCCACCCATGGAACGGCGCCGAACAACAGCGCCACCGACATCATGCGTTTCAATCCAGAGCCCCTTCGTAGCTGCCCGCCAAAGGCGATGCGACCGCTTTCCTACGTGAGCAGGACCATATAACTCTGGATATACGCAAACACTTCGTCCGGAACTCGCACGTCTTGACCGCCGTTCGCGCATCAATGGTGCGAAAACGACCCTTACCGTGGCACGAATGGAACTAGTGGGCCTTGCCCGTCTCACGCCGGGCGGAACACCAGCGCCAGACCGTTCATGCAATAGCGCTTGCCCGTCGGTTCGGGCCCGTCATCGAAGACATGGCCCAGATGTCCGCCGCAGCGGCGGCAATGGACCTCGGTCCTTCTGCCGAGCAGGCCCCAGTCGGCCTTGGTCGCGACCGCGTTCGGCAAGGGTTCATAGAACGAGGGCCAGCCGGTGCCGCTGTCGTATTTCGCGTCCGACGAATAAAGCGGCAGATCGCAGCCCGCGCAGAAGAATGTGCCCTTGCGATGCTCGTTGTTCAGCGGGCTCGATCCGGCCCGCTCGGTATCTTCCTCGCGCAGGACGGCATATTGCGCGGGCGTCAGGATCGCCCGCCATTCGGCCTCGGTCTTCGTCACCTCGAAGGTCTCTTCGGCCAGGCCGGGCCGCGCGGCGCCAAGGGCCGCAAGTGCGCTTCCCAGGCTGAGGAGGGTTCGGCGGGTCATCATCGCAGTCTCCTTTCGCTGCATCGTTCCAGTAATGCCAGAGTTACGGATCACGGGCGGTAAAAGTTGCGTGGGTCGCGGCGGCCGGCGGTCGCCGATTTGTCAGGGATACAATTCTGACGCGCCCCGGGGGCGGTTTTGCCCGCCAAATGCCGCCCCCCGACCTTGCACCCCCCCCGAATATCGTCCATCAATCGTCAGGCTCCGGCCGGCCCTGCCGGCCTTTCAGAACGGCGGACGGTATGTTGGATCATCAGGCAAAACCCACGGAAGAAATCTCGGTTCACGATGTCTTCGGCATCGACACCGAAATGAAGGTCAAGGGCTTTGCCGACCGCACCGACCGCGTGCCCGAGGTCGACCCGACCTACAAGTTCGACCCCGACACGACCTTGGCCATCCTTGCGGGCTTCGCCTACAACCGCCGCGTCATGATCCAGGGCTATCACGGCACCGGCAAGTCAACCCATATCGAACAGGTCGCGGCGCGGCTGAACTGGCCCTGCGTGCGGGTGAACCTCGACAGCCACATCAGCCGGATCGACCTCATCGGCAAGGATGCGATCAAGCTCAGGGACGGCAAGCAGGTGACGGAGTTCCACGAAGGCATCCTGCCCTGGGCGCTCAGGAACCCCGTCGCCATCGTCTTTGACGAATATGACGCGGGCCGGGCCGACGTGATGTTCGTGATCCAGCGCGTTCTGGAACATGACGGCAAGCTGACGCTTCTCGATCAGAACGAGATCATCACCCCCCATCCGTCCTTCCGCCTGTTCGCGACTTCGAACACCGTGGGCCTTGGCGACACGACGGGCCTGTACCACGGTGTCCAGCAGATCAACCAGGCGCAGATGGACCGCTGGAGCCTGGTGTCGACGCTCAACTACCTCAGCCACGATGCCGAGGCGGCGATCGTGCTGGCCAAGTCGCCGCACTACAATACCGAAAAGGGCCGCAAGCAGATCAGCCAGATGGTCACGGTCGCCGACCTCACCCGCACTGCCTTCATGAATGGCGACCTGTCCACCGTGATGAGCCCAAGGACGGTGATCAACTGGGCCCAGAACGCCGAGATCTTCCGCAATCTGGGTTACGCCTTCCGGCTGACCTTCCTCAACAAGTGCGACGAGCTGGAGCGGCAGACGGTGGCCGAATTCTACCAGCGCTGCTTCGACGAGGAACTGCCGGAAAGTGCTGCGAGCCAGAGCATCCGGTGATGGTTATCCACTCAAATAGTGGACATCCTGATTGGTACGTAGAGGGTCTGGTGGCTCGCTATCAGTTCCTCGTAGATGAAATGGCCAGACAAAAGGAAAAACGAGTACTTGACGCCGCTACGATCGGCTTTTCGCTCATAGCCGGGTTACTTGTGTTCTTGGCATTCGATAGTGTTTGGGCAGCCCTTTTGCCCGCAACATGCGCCGTTCCAGTCCGCAAACTGGCCCTACACCAAAAGCGATTCATGATCGCCTTGCAAATGCTTAGTATCGAAGCTGAATTTCCACACGTCAGAGAAAACGTTGCGCTACCGAAAGCTCAGAGAGCATGACCCAACGCTCCGACAACCCCGCCGATCCGTTCAAGAAGGCCCTCGCCGAGGCGACGAAGACGCTGGCCGACGAGCCCGAGCTGACCGTCACCTATTCGGTCGATCCCCCCGGCATGACCGGCGACACGATGCGGCTGCCGCAGGTGTCGCGGCGGCTGACGCGGGACGAGGTTCTGATCGCGCGCGGCACGGCGGACGCCTTCGCGCTGCGCCATCGTCATCACGATGCGAAGGTCGCGGCGAAATACATGCCGCAGGGCCAGATGGCGCGCGATCTTTACGACGCGATGGAAACCGCGCGCTGCGAGGCGGTGGGCGCGCGCGACATGCCCGGCACGCTCGGCAATATCGACGCCAAGATCGCCAACGAGGCCGAACGGCGCGGTTACGCCCAGATCAGGACGGCTCAGGAAGCGCCGCTCGCGCAGGCGGCCGGTTATCTCGTCCGCCATCTGGCGACCGGCCGACCCATGCCCGGCGGCGCGGGCCATGTGATGGACCTCTGGCGGCCCTTCATCGAGGGCCAGGCCGGCGGCGCGCTGGAAACGCTGGACGAGGCGCTCGCCGATCAGGCGGCCTTCGCCCGCCTCGCCCGCCAGATCATCAAGGATCTGGGCTATGGCGACCAGCTGGGCGATGACCCCGACGAGGGCGAGGAGGATCAGGGCGACGAGGCCGAGCCCGAGGATCAGCCGGACTCCGAAGGCCAGGAGGAAAGCGAGAGCGAGGAAGAGGATGCCTCGCCCGAACAGTCCCAGGAGGATCAGCAGGACGCGGCTGAATCGAAGGTCTCCATGGATGACATGGCCGACATGGAGCAGGGCGAGGAAGCGGAGCTGCCGGAAAGCGACGCGCCGCTGGAGCCGCCCCCGCCCCCGCCCCATTCCGACGCCGATCCCAATTATGCGGTCTACTCGACCGAATACGACGAGGAGATCAAGGCCGAGGATCTGGCGGAACCGACGGAACTGGAACGGCTGCGCGCCTATCTCGACCAGCAGCTGGAACCCCTGAAGGGCGCGGTGTCACGTCTGGCGAACAAGCTGCAAAGGCGGCTGCAGGCCCAGCAGAACCGGTCCTGGGAATTTGACCTCGAGGAAGGCATCCTCGATGCCGGGCGCCTGGCCCGCGTGGTGGCGAACCCGACGACGCCCCTGTCCTTCAAGGTCGAGAAGGATACCGAGTTCCGCGATACATGCGTGACGCTGCTTCTGGACAATTCCGGCTCGATGCGCGGCCGCCCGATCTCGATCGCGGCGATCTGCGCGGACGTGCTGGCCCGCACTCTGGAACGCTGCCAGGTGAAGGTCGAGATCCTCGGCTTCACCACCCGCGCCTGGAAGGGCGGGCAGGCGCGTGAGAAATGGCTGGCCGCGGGCCGGGCGGCCCATCCGGGGCGGCTGAACGACCTGCGCCATATCATCTACAAATCCGCCGACGCGCCCTGGCGGCGGGTCCGCTCGAACCTCGGGCTGATGATGAAGGAAGGGCTCTTGAAGGAAAACATCGACGGCGAGGCGCTGGAATGGGCGCACCGGCGGATGGTGCACCGGCCCGAGCAGCGCAAGATCCTGATGGTGATTTCCGACGGCGCGCCGGTCGACGATTCCACCCTGTCGGTCAATCCTGCGAACTATCTGGAAAAGCACCTGCGCGACGTGATCGCCATGGTCGAGAAGCGCAAGGCGGTGGAACTGATCGCCATCGGCATCGGCCATGACGTGACCCGCTATTACGAACGCGCCGTGACGATCACCGATGTCGAGCAATTGGCGGGCGCGATGACCGAGCAGCTCGCAAGCCTCTTCGACGCCGACCCGCGCATGCGGGCGCGGGTTCTGGGGATGCGGAAGGTGGCATGATGTCGTCCGGGCTCCGCCCGGCCGACCTGTTCGAGGGGGCCTCGCGCCCCCTCGCGCTCCGCCGCAGGATATTTGAGAACGGAAGATGAGGGCGGGATGTTCCAGACTTTCGAGGTGACGGCAGACCCCCGGCATGGGGCGGCGCGGGCAGCGGCGCTCAGGGCGGACCTGGCGGCGAAGGGTCTGCAAGGCTTCATCGTGCCGCGCGCCGATGTCCATCAGGGCGAATATGTCGCCGACTGCGATGCCCGGCTGCGATGGCTGACTGGATTCACCGGCTCGGCAGGGTTTTGCATCGTGCTGCCGGAGGTAGCCGGCGTGTTCGTCGATGGCCGCTACCGGACCCAGGTGAAGGGGCAGGTGGATCTGTCGGTCTATACGCCTGTCGACTGGCCCGAGGTGAAGGCGGGCGACTGGATCGCCGAAAAGGCCCCGGCCGATGCGCGGATCGGCTATGACCCCTGGCTTCACACCGCGCGCGAGATCGAGGAGATCGAGGCGCGACTGGCCGGAACGGGGATCGTGCTTGTCGCCGCGGCCAATGCGGTTGATGCGGTCTGGACCGATCGCCCTGCACCGCCCTGCGGAAAGGTCGCGGTCCATCCGATTGAATTTGCGGGGGAAAGTTCCGCCGACAAGAGACGTCGCCTGGGCGAGGGCCTGGCGCGTGAGGGCCTGGCGGCGGCGGTGCTGACCTTGCCGGATTCGCTCTCCTGGCTCCTGAACATCCGTGGCGCGGACATTCCCCGCAATCCGGTGGTGCAGTGCCTCGGCCTTCTTCTGGCCGATGGCAGCGTCGATCTCTTCATTGATCGGGCGAAGCTTGGCCCCGACGTTCTGGCGCATCTCGGTTCCGAGGTGCGGATCGCTGCGCCCGAGGCGTTCGAGGCGGCGCTGAGGAACCTTCGCGGCAGGATCAGGGTCGACCGGGCGACGGCGCCGGTGGCGGTGTCCCGCATCCTCGCCGAGGCGGGCGCCGAGGTGGTCTGGGGGCAGGATCCCTGCCTCTTGCCCAAGGCGCGCAAGAATGCGGCCGAGATCGCGGGCATGGTCGAGGCGCATCTGCGCGACGGGGCGGCGATGGTCGAGTTCCTCGCCTGGCTCGACGCGGAAGCGCCCAAGGGCGGCATGACCGAGATCCGCGCGGTAACCGCGCTCGAAGGGTTCAGGCGGGCCTCGAACGCGCTTCAGGACATCAGTTTCGAGACGATCTGCGGATCGGGCCCCAATGGCGCGATCATGCATTACCGGGTGAGCGAGGACAGCGACCGGCCGTTCGCAGCGGGCGAGATCGTGGTGATCGACTCGGGCGGGCAATATCTGGACGGCACGACCGACATCACCCGAACGGTGGCCATCGGCGAACCGGGACGGGAAGAGAAGGACTGTTTCACCCGTGTGCTGCAAGGCATGATCGCCATCTCTCGCCTGCGCTGGCCGAAGGGTCTTGCAGGCAGCCATCTCGATGCGATCGCGCGCTATCCCCTGTGGCTTGCGCATCAGGATTACAACCATGGCACCGGCCATGGCGTGGGCGCCTATCTGTCGGTGCATGAGGGACCGATGGGCCTGTCGCGGCGCTATGATGTGGCGCTTGAGGCGGGGATGATCCTGTCGAACGAGCCGGGCTATTACCGCGAGGGCGCCTTCGGCATAAGGATCGAGAATCTGGTTCTCGTCGAGGCGGCGGAAGTGCCGGAGGGCGGCGATGGCGAACGCGAGATGCTGTGCATGCGGACGCTGACCTTCGTGCCGATCGACCGGCGGCTGATCGCCGGGGGCCTTCTGACCCGCGCGGAGGTCGACTGGCTGAACGACTATCATGCCGAGGTGGCCGCGAAGATCGGACCGCGCTTGTCGGACGGGGCACGGCGCTGGCTTGAAAGCGCGACGGCGCCTCTTTAGACCGGTCCGGTCCTGCGGACCGGATCGTCCGGCAGAGCGGTCAGCCCTGCCCGTCAAGGCTCATGAGCGGGCGGTAAAGCTCTGGCCGCCGGTCGCGGAAGAGGCCCCAGCCGCGGCGAAGATCGCGGATCGCTTCGAGGTCGAACGTGGCCGTCAGGATGGCCTCTTCCGTGCGCGCCGCCTTCGCGACCAGTTGCCCGCACGGGTCGGCGATGAAGGAAGAGCCGTAGAAGGTCACGAACCGGTCGCCCTGCTCTTCGCGCCCGATCCGGTTGGACGCGACGACCGGCAGGATATTGGCGGCCGCATGGCCACGCATGACCGTCTCCCAATGCGGCTGGCTGTCATATCCGGGTGCGGGCGGCTCCGACCCGATGGCGGTCGGGTAGAGGAGCATCTCCGCCCCCTTCAGCGCCATCGCGCGGGCGGCTTCGGGAAACCACTGGTCCCAGCAGATGCCAAGGCCGATCCGCCCGAAGGCCGTGTCCCAGACACGAAAGCCGGTATCGCCCGGCGAGAAGTAGAATTTCTCCTCATAGCCCGGCCCCTGCGGGATGTGGCTCTTGCGGTACAGGCCGAGCGTGCGCCCGTCGGCATCGATCATGGCGACGGAATTGAAATGCGCCTGGCCCGCGCGTTCGAAGAAGCTGACCGGCAGGACGATGCCCAGTTCGCGCGCGAGACCGGCGAAGCGGGCGATGATCGGATTATCCTCGTAGGCAAGCGCATGGCTGAAATGGGCCGGGTCCTCGGTGATGCAGAAATAGGGTGTGGCGAACAGTTCCTGGAGGAGCACGACATTGGCGCCTTCGGCGGCGGCCCGACGGACAAGACCTTCGGCGCGGTCGAGATTGGACGGCAGGTTCCAGGAACAGGCGAACTGGGTGGCGGCGACGGTCACTTTGGTCATGC